>NZ_CALGPC010000012.1 GCF_937960835.1 uncultured Ferrovibrio sp. | reverse complement strand
TGAGCTGATCGGCGGCGCCCGCCGATTGCTCCTGCAGCTCCAGCGCCGAACGGGCAGCAGCGATATCGGCGTGGTTGGCGATATTGGCCGGCAGATCGGCCAGCACTTCCTTGGCGTGGTCGATCTCGCCCATGCCGATCAGGGCGCGTGCCAGGCCGCCGAGCGCGGTCGGATTCTCCGGCTCCTCGCCCAGCACAGCAGAAAACGCCTGCGCCGCACCGGTCCAATCCTGCTCGGCCATCGCGGCCTTGCCCTGCTCCAGCATCTGCCCAGCGACGTCGCCTTCCAGCGCGCCGCCGGCCAGGCCCTCGACGAATTTCTTCAACTGGCTTTCCGGCAGAGCGCCGACGAAACCATCCACCGGCTGGCCCTTCGAGAAGGCATAGACGGCCGGAATCGACTGAATGCGCAGCTGCTGCGCGAGCGGCTGGTTCTTCGGCTCGTCAATATTGACCTTGACCAGCTTCACCTTGCCGTTGGCGGCCCTGACCACCTTTTCCAGCGCCGGGCCCAGCTGCTTACAGGGGCCGCACCAGGGGGCCCAGAAGTCGACCAGCACGGGTACCTGCATGGAGGCCTGGATGACGTCCTGCATGAAGGTGGTGATATCAGCGTCCTTTACCAGGTCGCCGGCACCGGCTGCCGGCGTGGCGGCGGAGGAAGCGGGTTTGGCTCCAAGATCCATGACGCGGTCTTCTTCGGTTGAGGTGGACAGTACAGCTAAGCGATTGGAACCAGAGATAATGGCGTCAGGGGCAAAAGCCAACACCCGGGCCTCCTGTTTCCCGGGGTAGCTGCCGGAATAAAGGCGTCCAGCGGCGCGGAACAACCCGAGGCTTGTCCAGGGAAATCAGCCACTTCTCCCTTATGCCGAGGATCACTGTTGTCATCCCCGGCCTCATCTATCCGTCTATGCCCGTTGGGCCGGGAATGCGGGCCAGCGCGGCGGGAACCGAAGCTTGCCTCAGCGCGTATAGAACCCGGCACGGAGGTGTCCCATGTCGACCGCCGAACAGGTTTACTTCGCAGGGCTGATCTTCGCGTTTCTCGCCTTCGCTGGCGGAATGCTGCTGGGGATGATCACATCCTCTCATGCGCCGCCCGCGCCGGTCGGCGAGGACAGGGCGCGCAGCACGCCGCTGAACTGAATTTTTTAGAAGACGATCACGATCTTTCCAAAGGCCTGGCCTTCGCCCATATGGGCATAGGCCGCGCGCACGCCGGTTTCCGAGAAGTCGAAGCTTCGGTCCAGCACCGGATGCATCTTGGAAACGTCTATGGCGCGCAGCATAGCGTCCAGTCCTTCCTTGCTGCCGACGGTAATGCCTTGCAGCCGCAGCTGCTGCATCACCACCAGCGGCAGATGGATTTCGGGCCGCGGGCCGGAAAGCACGCCGATCATGCTGATCATGCCGCCTGGCCTGATTGCGCGGATCGATTGCATCAGCGTATCCGCGCCGCCCAATTCGATGATGTGATCCAGTCCCTGGCCGCCGCTGATCGCCCGTGCCACGCGCCCCCATTCAGGATTGTCGCGGTAGTTGATGCCATGGTCGGCGCCAAGCGCTTTGGCTTTCTGCAGCTTGGCGTCGCTGGAAGAGGTAACGATCACCTCAGCGCCGGCAAGCTTGGCGAATTGCAGGGCAAACAGGGCCACGCCGCCGGTGCCTTGCACCAGCACGCGATCGCCCGGCTTAACCTGCCCCAGCGTGACGATGGCGCTCCAGGCGGTCAGCGCGGCGCAGGGGAGGGTCGCCGCCTCCTCATAAGAAAGATGTTCGGGGATCTTCGCCAGGGCGTTGGCGGGGAAGCTGCGGTATTCGCAGAGCCAGCCATCGTTCGGGCTGCCGATGCCGGCGCTGAATTTCTCCACGCTTGGCTCGCCCGACAGCCAGGTTGGCATGAAATGGCCCAGCACGCGGTCGCCGGCCTTGAATGCGGTCACGCCCTCGCCGACGGCGACGATATCCCCGGCGGCGTCGGAGACCGGAATCACCGGCAATTTCTGCTTCGGATTGTAAACACCTTGAACCAGCAGCCAGTCCCGGAAATTCAGCGAGCAGGCCCTCACTCGCACCACCGCTTCGCCGGGGCCAGGCGCGGGTTGCGGCCGTTCGGCCATCTTCAGCTGATCGAGCGCAAAGCCGTGCAATTCGATGGCGCGCATCGCCATGAGTTTCCTCCCGTCATTGCTGCCGGGATTATGATGGCAGCGTTATGGTGGCGTCCAGCCTGTCGCTAGGAGAGGGGCGCTCGGGCCCTGTTTCAGCGTTTGATCGGTTTCACCAGTTCATGGGAGTAAGGCCGGAAGCCATAGCGGGCATAAGCTTCCTCGGCCATGGTGTTGCCGGCCAGCACACCAATCATGATCTTGTCCATGCCGCGTTCGGCGGCGATGCGTTCGGCTTCCGCCACCAGCGCCCGCCCGATGCCACGGTCGCGCGCTTCCTCGCGGATGAACAATTCGGCGATATAGGCGTAAGGGCGCAGTTCCGGCCGCACATAGATCGGATGGGTCTCGAAACTGAGGAAGAGATGCCCGACCACGCGTCCGTCCATCTCGGCCACCAGCACCGTGCCGCCGCTCTTGGCGACACGGTTTAGCGTCGCCTGCAGTGTGTCTTCCGCACCGGTCTTGTCGATGCGCCGGTCATGCGAGATCGGCTCTTCGTAGATGTTGAGCTGCCAGGCCTGCTCCAGCAGAGCCGGGCGGTCCTCGTCGGTGGCGGCGCGGATGCGGAAACTCATGCCGCGAAGCTGACTTCGCAGCGGCCCAGGCCTTCTGCATGCACTTCGATGCGGTCTCCGGGCGAGGCCGGCAGCATCGGGAAGAAGGTGCCAGTCATCACCACATCGCCCGCCTTGAGCGGCAATTCGTCCTTCACCATGCGCGCCGCCAGCCAGGCCAGGGCGTGCAGCGGGGCGCCCGCCACCAGCGCACCGGTGCCGCTGGCCACCTGTTCGCCGTTCTTGGTCATTGTCATGGTCATGCGGCGCAGATCGAGGCCGTCCAGCTTGCGCGCCGTGGCGCCCAGCACGAAGGTGCCGCTGCCTGCATTGTCCGCGATCAGATCGACCGCCTTGGTATTGAGCTGCGCGATGCGGCAGCCCACCACTTCAATGGCGGGCACGACATAGGCGACAGCACGCAGCACATCCACCAGCGTCGGCCGCTCCATCACCAGATCGCGCTCCAGCACCACCGCCACTTCGCCTTCCAGGCGCGGCTGCATCACGCGGTCAACCGCCACCTCGTCGCCATCCCCCATCAGCATATCGGCATAGAGCATGCCGTAGGCCGGCTCGCTCAAGCCCATGGCCTTCTGTGCCGCCTTGGCGCTGACGGCCACCTTGCGGCCGATCAGCTGCCGGCCGGTCTTCAGCCAATGCGCGCGGTTCACCGCTTGCACCGCATAGGCCGCGTTCAGATCGCCCTCGGCAAACAGGTCGCGGATGGGCGCGCAGGGGGTGTTGGTTTCCTCGGCCTGGCGCAGGCGTGCAGCAGCTTCGTCGATCTTGGCGCTCATCGTCTTATCCTCAAGCTAGGCCGGCAGCGGCATTGGTCTGGTCCGGGCCGACGCCGACCGATTTTCCGGCGGCGATGATCTCGTTCCAGGTATTGGTGTCGATGGGGATGCCCTCGGCCAGGCGTTTGGCCTTGGTGTTGCGTTCAGGCTCGCCGGCGACCAGCACCTGATCCACGCCAGGCGCGGCAGGCGAGGCCTTCACCCATTTCACGAAGGTGGCCAGTTCCTGCCGCCAGGTCTCGGCGCCGCCCAGCTTGGCGGGATCGATGATCACCGAGAGCATGTTGTTGGTGATCGTGTTGCGCGCCCAGTTGTGGTCATGCAGCGTGCCGCCGCCGGTCAGCGCCCCGGCCAGCATTTCGACGATCACGGCCAGGCCATAGCCCTTATGCGCGCCGAAGGCGAGGATCGCGCCCTTCGGGCCGCCGGGCTGGAACATGATATTCGGATCGGTGGTCGGATTGCCCTTGTTGTCGATCAGGGTTTCAGGCGCGACCTGCTCGCCCTTGTTCATGGCGACCCGCACCTTGCCCATGGCGATCTTCGAGGTCGCCATGTCGAGCACCACCGGCTCGCCGCCCGGCTCGGTGGCCGGCAGGGCACAGCAATAGGGATTGGTGGCAAAGCGCGCATCCGAGCCGCCATGCGGCGCCACCAGCGGCGGCCGGCCGACGACGTTGACGTAATGCATGGAGACGAAGCCAGCGGCGGCGCACTGCTCACCCCAATGGCCGATACGGCCGATATGGTGGCTGTTGCGCAGACTGACGACGCAGACGCCGGTTTCGCGGGCGCGGCGGATGCCGAGCTCCATGGCGTCATGGCCGATTACCTGGCCATAGCCCATATTGCCGTCCAGATTGAGGATGGCGCCGTGATCGCTGATCACGGTCGGTGCCTGGTTCACCTGCAGGCGTTTCTCGACCACCGCCAGGATGTATTGCGGCAGCATGCCGATACCGTGGCTGTCATGGCCGGTAAGGTTGGCCAGCACCAGATTCTCGGAGACCAGGGCAGCCTCGCGCTCATTGCTGCCACCTGCCAGCACGATATGGCGCACCGCGGCGCGCAGATTCTCTGCCTTGACGATGACGGTTCCGCCCATTGTCTCCATCCTTCTTTCTTGATTGCCGTCCGGTTTATCGGAAAGCCGAAGCCTAAACAATCATCCAGATAACAGCGTAGCCGACAGGTATTTGACCGGATTGGCGGCTTCCGGCAGAGTGGCGTCATGTTTAAGACCAGTCTTGCCCCTCTTGCGCTGCTGGCATTCTTGGCCGGCTGCAGCTCTAGCCTTGAGCAGAAGGCCATCACCGCCCAGACCAGCATGATCGGTTTCACGGATGCGCAGCTTAAGGCCTGCCTGGGCGAGCCGGTGGCGGTCAACCGTGAGGGCGGCACCGATATCTGGAGTTACTTCCGCGAGACCAGCCGTTCGGCGACATCGGTTTCCGATGTCGGCTACACCCCGACCAACCGCGGCGAGACGTCCTACGATTATTTCCGTTATTGCGAGGCCGTATTCCTGTTGCACGGTGGCAAGGTGCAGGCGCTCGAATTCCGCGGCCGCACCTCGACCGGCCGCCGGACGCTGGAGCCCTGCGGCGCGCTGGTGCAGCGCTGCGTGCCGGGCAAGTGAATCCGTGACCTATGCATCTGACCTATGCAATCGTCATGCTCAGGCCGAGCCGTGGCATGACGGCCCTGTTCATGCTTTCAGTTAATGCGCGTCGTCCCAGTTGTCGCCGACGCCGGCTTCGACGGTCAACGGCACGTCCAGTGTCGCCGCATTCTGCATCACGCGCTTGGCCACTGCGATCGTAGCTTCGACTTCTGCCTCGGGCGCCTCGAAGACCAGTTCGTCATGCACCTGCAGCAGCATGCGCGCCGACAGCCCCTCGGCCTTCAGCGCCTGCGGCAGCTTGACCATGGCATGCTTGATGATGTCGGCTGCGCTGCCCTGGATCGGTGCATTGATGGCGGCGCGCTCCAGGAAGGCGCGCTCAGCCGGGTTCTTGGTATTGATGTTGGGAAAATGCACCCGGCGGCCGAACAGGGTGGTGACGTAGCCCTGTTCCTTTACCTGCTTCTTGGTGCGATCCATGTAATCCTTGATACCGGGATAGCGCTTGAAATAGGCGTCGATATAGGCGCGTGCCTCGCCCTGCGGGATGCCGAGCTGGGCTGCCAGGCCGAAGGCGCTCATGCCGTAGATGATGCCGAAATTGATCGCTTTTGCGGCGCGACGCACGCTCGGGTCCATGCCTTCCACAGGCGTGTTGAACACCTGCGAAGCGGTCAGCGCATGGATGTCGACGCCGTCGCGGAAAGCCTGCTTCAGCGCGGCGATATCGGCGATATGCGCCAGGATGCGCAGCTCGATTTGCGAGTAGTCGGCCGAGATCAGCTTGTAACCGGGTTCGGCGACGAAAGCGCGGCGGATCTTGCGGCCTTCCTCGGTACGGATCGGGATGTTCTGCAGGTTGGGATCGTTGGAGGCGAAGCGGCCAGTATTGGTCGATGAGATCGAATAGCAGGTATGCACCCGCCCGGTCTTCGGATTGATCTCCGCCACCAGCGCATCGGCATAGGTGCTTTTCAGCTTCTGCAGCTGCCGCCAGTCCAGCACCACCCGCGGCAATTCATGACCCTGCGCCGCCAGTTCCTCCAGCACGTCCGCGCCGGTGGAATAGGCGCCGGTCTTGCCTTTCTTGCCGCCGGGCAGGCCCATCTTGTCGAACAGAATCTCGCCCAGCTGCTTGGGTGAGCCGATATTGAAATTCTCGCCGGCCAGTTCGTGGGCCCTCTTCTCGAAGACCTCCATGCGTTTGGCGAAATCGGCGGAGAGGCGGTTGAGTTCGGCGGGGTCAACCTTGATGCCGGCCACTTCCATGTCGGCAACGATCTTGGGCAGTGGCCGCTCGACCGTCTCGTAAAGCGTCACCAGCTTCTCGGCCAGGAGGCGCGGCTTCAGCAGGCGGTGCAGCCGTAAGGTCACATCGGCATCTTCGGCAGCATAATCGCGCGCCTTGTCCAGCGGCACCTCGGCGAAGCTGATCTGGTTCTTGCCGCTGCCACAGACGTCCTCGTACTTGACCGTGGTATGGCCAAGATAGCGTTCGGACAATTCGTCCATGCCGTGGCCATGCTTGCCGGCATTCAGCACGTAGGACAGCAGCATCGTGTCGTCATAGCCGACAATCTCGACGCCATAGGCCGACAGCACGGCGATGTCGTATTTGATATTCTGCCCCACCTTCAATACGGCCGGATCGGCCAGCATCGGCCGCAGTTCGTTCAGCGCCTCTTCCAGCGGGATCTGCTTCAGCTCGCCGTCGCCGCCGAGATCGAGCCCGCCGCCTGGCTTTACATGGCCAAGCGGGATGTAGCAGGCCTCCGACGGCGTCACGGCAAGGCAGATGCCAACCAGCTTGGCACGTGTCGGCAGAATGCTCGTCGTCTCGGTATCGATGGCGACGATACCTTCTTCATAGGCGCGCTTGATGCAATGTCTGAGATCGGTGATCTCCTGCACCAGACGATAGCTTTCAGGCCGCGGCGTGTCGGGCGGCGTCTCCGGTCCGCCTTCGCCTTCGTAGGCCACCGGTGCGGCCTGCATCGGCTGTGCCGCCATGCCGCTATCGACAGAGCCGTTGCCGCGCAGCTTCAGCCGGTTCTCGATGCGCGTTTTCAGGCTGCGGAATTCCATCTCGTCGAGGAAGGCCGCCAGCTTCGGCCATTCCACCGGGCCGAGCTTCAGATCGTCCAGGCCGAGATCGAGCGGCACGTCGTCGCGCAGTCGCACCAGCTCACGCGAGATGCGTGCCTTCTCGGCATTCTCGATCAGGGTTTGGCGCCGCTTCGGCTGCTTGATCTCGGAGGCGCGCGCCAGCAGCGTGTTGAGATCGCCGAACGTGTTGATGAGCTCGGCTGCCGTCTTGATGCCGATGCCGGGGACGCCGGGCACGTTGTCGGTGCTGTCGCCGGCCAGTGCCTGCACGTCCACCACCTTTTCGGGCGGGACGCCGAATTTCTCCATTACTTCGGCCGCGGCCAGCTTGCGGTCCTTCATCGGGTCCAGCATGGTCACGCCGTCGCGTACGAGCTGCATCAGATCCTTGTCGGAGGAAACGATGCAGACTTCCATGCCGGCCTCGCGGGCCAGCTTGGTATAGGTCGCGATCAGGTCGTCGGCCTCGAAGCCGTCTTTCTCAATTGCCGCCAGGCCGAAGGCAGCAGTGGCATCGCGGATCGGCCTGAATTGCGGGATCAGGTCTTCCGGCGTTTCCGACCGGTTGGCCTTGTATTCGGGATAGATCTCGTTGCGGAAATTTGCCCGCGCGGCATCGAAGATCACCGCCATATGGCTGACGGCCTCGTCATGCTCCGCCCGGTCGCGCAGCGAGTGGAGCATGTTGCAAAAGCCCGACACGGCGCCAACCGGCATGCCGTCCGACTTGCGCGTCAGGGGCGGCAGCGCGTGATAGGCGCGGAAGATGTAGCCGGAGCCGTCGACGAGGTAGAGGTGATGCTTCGCCCTGCCAGCCATGCGGCGATCAATGCGCGCCGTGGTGGGCGCCATCCTTCAGCACGTAAAGACGGCTGCAATAGGGGCATTCGATCTCGTGCTTGTGGCCCATATTCAGGTAGACACGCGGATGGCCGAGCGCGCCGCCGCCGCCATCGCAGGCCACCACCGGGCTTTCCACCTGGATGGTCTCGCCGTTCACGGGTGCGGTCTTTTGGGCTTGCATGGTCGTCTGTCTCCAGAAAAGCCGGCTGGATGAGAAAGCCGCCAGGTCCGCAGTTTGACCCCTCGGCTGCGAGGTGATACCTACCGCAGCCATGTCCGCTTCGCCAGTCTTTCGGCCTGCCCAACCGATGCCGGAAAACCAAGTAAATAGCAGCCCGGCCGTCGCAGGCCAGCCGCCCGCCATCGCGGTGCGCGGGCTGTTGAAGGTCTATGGCCGCGGCGAAAGGGCCAAACAGGCCCTGAAAGGCATCGATCTCGATATCCCGCGCGGCAGCTTTTTTGGTCTGCTCGGCCCCAACGGTGCCGGCAAGTCGACCCTGATCAACATCCTCGCCGGCCTGGTGCGCAAGACCGCTGGCACGGCCTCCATCTGGGGCCACGACATCGATACCGATACGCGGCTGGCGCGTGCCGCCATCGGGGTTGTGCCCCAGGAACTCAATCTCGATCCCTTCTTCACGCCGCGCGAGGCGCTGGAATTCCAGGCCGGGCTTTATGGCTTGCCCAAATCCGAGCGCCGCACGGATGAAATCCTCGCCGCCGTGGGCCTTTCCGATAAAGCGAACTCCTATGCCCGCACGCTCTCGGGCGGCATGCGGCGTCGTCTGTTGGTGGCCAAGGCGCTCGTGCATGCGCCGCCGGTGCTGGTGCTGGATGAGCCCACTGCCGGTGTCGACATCGAATTGCGCCAGCAGCTCTGGGCCTATGTGCGCGAGCTCAACGCCGCGGGCACTACGGTGGTGCTGACCACGCATTACCTGGAAGAAGCCGAAGCACTTTGCGACCGCATCGCCATCATCAACCACGGCACGGTGGTGGCCAGCGACGAGACGCCGGCCTTGCTTCGCCGCCTCGACCGCAAGGATGTGATCCTGACGCTTGGCGCCGATCTCGATGCCGCGCCGGCCGCTTTCGCCGATCTGCAGGCCGAATTGCTCGATCCGCGCCGCCTGCGCCTGCATTACCGCCCCAGCCAGATGCCCTTCTCGGCGGTGCTGTCCCGGATCCAGGCGGCAGGGCTTGAGATCGTCGATCTCTCGACGCAAGAGGCCGATCTGGAAGACCTCTTCCTCGAACTCACACGCAAGCGTGTGTCGTAACATCTAGACTGCATCGCGAGTTCTTCGCTTGGCAGGGCTGATCCGGGTGGTCCCGGGGGCGTTAACACACTTATACCGCCCGCGCCTTGCCCGGCCCGACTCCCCCCGGTAAGGTCCGCGGCGTCTTTTTCCGGGCCCGTCAGGCAGATCATGAGCCGCATCGTCATCGCCGATCAAAGCATTGCCTTCGACGGCACCAGCCTGGAGCGCGGCGCGCTCGGCGGTGCCGAAACTGCTCTGATCGAACTGGCCCAGGCGCTGGCATCGCGCGGCCATGAGGTCAGCGTGCATAACCTTTGCGAAAAAGCCGTCGATCATCGTGGCGTTGCCTGGCGGCCGCTGCGGGATGGCGTGCCGGATGCGCCGGATCTGTTCATCGCCAATCGCGGCAACCGGCTGCTTCAATTCGCACCGCGCGCCCGCACCACGGTATTCTGGACGCATAATCCGGCCACCTATATGCGCAAGCCGCGCTATCAGTGGGCCTTCCTGCGGCGCCGGCCGATCATCGTTTTCTTGGGCGAAAGCCATGCCGCCACCTATCCCTGGTGGGGTATCGATGGCGGCCGCAGGGTCATTCCTTACGGCATCTCCGACCGCTTCCTGCATGCGGCACCACGCACGCCGCCGGCGCCACGCGCTGTGTTTACCTCGAATCCGCAGCGTTCGCTTGATTGGCTGCTGCAGATCTGGGCCGAGCGCATTCATCCCGCGATGCCCACGGCCGAGCTGCATGTCTTCGGCGGCATGGGCGTCTATGGCAGTTTCGGCGCGCGCAAGGCTGCGCAGATGAATGCGGTGTTCGAACAAGCGAAAGCCCTGGCTGACAAAGGCGTTGTGCTGCGCGGCGCTGTTGGCAAGGATCAGTTGGTGAGCGAGCTGGCGGCGGCGCGCTGTCTGCTCTATCGCGGCGATCCGGGCGAGACCTTCTGCCTGGCTGCCGGCGAGGCGCAGGCAATGGGCGTGCCCGCCGTAGTCGAGGCGATCGGCAGCCTGCCCGAGCGGGTGCGGCATGGCGAAACCGGTTTCATCGTCGATGGCCAGGCCGCCTTCGCCGACGCCGCGCTGCGCCTGTTACGCGACGACGATCTATGGCTACGGCAGCATCAGACGGCTTTGGCAACACAGCGCGATCTCACCTGGGATCGCTGCGCTGCCAGTTTCGAGGCTTTAATGCGTTGATGCCAAAGGATGACCGGGGAGGGAAAGGCCATCCGGCTTTACCCGATCCTTGCCCCGGCCTTGCCTCCGGAAGATGGCTCGGTTAAGGTCCGCCCCGTCGTTCAGGCCGCCCGTCGGCCCTTGAGGACGCCCCAGCACCCGTAGCTCAGCTGGATAGATCGCTGCCCTCCGAAGGCAGGTGTCAAGCCGGTTTGGGCAAGGAAGGAGACTAATATAGATAATATGGGCAAGGATTTGCGAGGTCCGCGTTCTTGGCTTTCAACTCGCAAAAAGTTCACGTAAGTACTGCGTAAGCAGTTGCGACCGGTAAGCACCCGTAGCTCAGCTGGATAGAGCGTCGCCCTCCGAAGGCGAAGGCCACAGGTTCGAATCCTGTCGGGTGCGCCAAATTCCGCCGATTGTCTTCTATTGCCGCCGATAACTGCCGAAACTACGCCCGCGCAAAGAGCGTGAGACGGTTCTCGCGCGAAAAAGCGTAGAAACGGCGGTGTTTGGCGGTGAAAAAGTTCGAATCGTTTCCGATTGGTCGATTTTGACCCTGCGCAGACGCGGTTTATGGGGCATTGAACGACCGTTATGCGCCCGTTACCGGCCATTGGCGTCCACACCCTCGCTTCCCAAAACCGGTTGACCTGCTTCCCGCCGATGTAACCTAGAACCTGTCGGTCAGCTTCCGGCCCCCGAGGGCGTCGGTGGGACATCATTTCCCAAACTGCTTATCGTAAGACATCTTCAAACGCTCGAACACCTGTTCCTGGCGCTCGTGATCGCCCGAGACGGTGAACGCCATGAGCTGGTCCAGCGTCATGCCGCCCCCGGCATAGACGTCGAACAGAGCCGGTGACACCGACGCGAGCCTCAGTCGCTGCTTGACCACGTTGACCGAGACGAAGAACGCGGCGGCGACCTCCTCCTCGGACTGGCCCTTCTGGCGAAGCACGAGGGAAGCGCGGAACTGGTCGAGCGGATGTAGCGGCGCGCGCTGGACATTCTCCGCCAGCGAGTCCTCCTCGGCGATGCCGCCCTCGCGGATCACGCAGGGCACCGGCGCCGTCTTGGCGAGGCGCTTTTGCTTCACCAGCAGTTCGAGGGCGCGATAGCGCCGGCCGCCGGCGGGGATCTCGTACATGCCGACACCTGCATATAGTCATGCGCCGGCACATAGAAGGCCCGGTTGCCCGCCGATGCGGAAGTCGATGCCGGAGGCTTCGATCAGGGCGTCGTCGCGCGGTTCTATCAAACCCGTCGGCACCGGCGGCGCTGCGGCTGCCACATCCTCGGGCAGGTTTCGCACTGGTCGGTATTGAAGATCGTGAAGCGCTTCAGGAACGGGATTGCCTGGGCATCCTCGCCGGTCTCGCGAGCGCGCCGCTTCTCGTCCTCCGGCACGAAGCCTCCGGACGAAGCGGTCGGCATAGGCGACGGTGGTGCCGCACTCGCCCTTCATGACATTGCCGCCGAGCGACAGCGCCTGGCGGAAGGTGAGCCAGCTCTGGCCGGAGAAGCCGCGTTCGATGACCGCGCCCACAAGAGCAACACGTTGATCCCGGAATAGGTCCGGCCGGTCGAGGCGTTCTATGGCAGGCCGAGCGGCGCCTTCGCCGCCACCGTGCCCCATGGTTGGACCCAGGGCACGCGGCCTGCCTCCAGCTCGGTGATGATCTTGTCGGTGATCTCGGAATAGAGTTTGGTCCGGTCGCGCCTGGCGCCAGCGTTTCGCTTGTGTCTGGACATCGCGGTTCTCCGCGACGGGCGCCAAGGGCCTTTCCCTCGGCTTTCAACCCGTCACGGAAAACCGGTCCGCACTCTCACTCTCGGGGCGTTGCGTGGTGTCCCCGCAGAAGGGATCGGGCGAGACTACAGGCTCGGCCGCAGGGGATGGCCTTTCGCTCCCGGGTTGTCCACGTCGCGGGCCATTCGCTTCCAATCCGCGGCGCGGTGGCTGCCAACCAGCCGATTCAACCTCGTTGGTCTTTTCCTTTACTGCTCGATGTGATACAAAACCTCGCACTATAGCTGTTGAAGTGCAAGAGTATGTATCTATGCCTCAGGCCCCATCCCAGCGCGAGATAGCCCGCGATCTCCTAGAGGCGCGTGGGATTCTGCGCCTTGCAGAACTCAGGAATGCCGGTGTGACCGCCGCAACCGTCAGCCGTATGGAGAAGGATGGTGAGGTCATCCGCCTGGCGCGCGGGCTCTACCAGCTCCCCGACGCAGAGCTCGATGCAAATCACGGCCTTGCCGAGGCGGCCAAGCGTTTCTCCAAGGGCGTGATCTGCCTCGTCTCGGCGCTCGCCTTTCATGGCCTCACGGATCAGCTTCCCAAGAAGGTGTGGATGGCGATCGGCCGGAATGACTGGACGCCAAAGCCGAGCGACATGCCGATCCGTGTGCTGCGTTTCTCGGACGATCTGCTTGCCGACAGCGTCGAAACCCATCTGATCGAAGGCGTGCCGGTAAAGGTGTTCGGCGTGGCGAAGACCGTCGCGGACTGCTTCCGCCATCGCGGCAAGATCGGTCTTCCTGTCGCACTCGAAGGCCTGCAAGAGACTCTGCGCCAACGCAAGGCCACACCGGCCGAGATCGCCAGGGCGGCGGATACAGGGGGGGTCGGCACAGTGATCCGCCCTTATCTGGAGGCTCTGACCGCCAATGGCTAAGGAGATCAAGAATATCGGCGCCTCGATGCGCGCCCGGCTCCTCAACCTCTCCAAGGCGAACGGACAGAGCTTCGATCTGGTGCTCACGCGCTTCGCGCTGGAGCGCCTCCTGTTCCGGCTCGGCCAGTCACCCACGCCGACCGCTTCGTGTTGAAAGGGGCCATGCTCATGATGAGCTGGTTCGACGATCCGCACCGCGGGACGCGTGATCTCGACCTGCTGGGTTTCGGGGACTCGAGCGAAGCCGCGATGCTGGCGACATTCCGGGACATCCTCGCTCAGGACGCCGAAGACGGCGTCGTGTTCGATCCGGCTACGCTGCGTGTCGACCGCATTCGCGAGGAACTCGACTATGGCGGACTCCGGCTGCGTGCGATCGCTTCGGTCGGAGGGGCCCGGATCAATCTGACAATCGACATCGGCTTTGGCGATGCGCTGGAGCCTGGGGCGGAAGTCGTCGACTATCCGGTGATGCTCGACCTGCCCGCGCCAAGACTACGCGCCTATGCGCGGGAGACCGTCATCGCCGAGAAATTCCAGGCTATCGTGGCGCTGGGCCGGGCCAACAGCCGGATGAAGGACTTCTACGACATCTGGATTCTCAGCCGGTCGTTCAGCTTCGATGACGACCGGCTCGCCCGCGCCATCGCGGCCACGTTTGCGCGACGTGGGACGGCAATTCCGACCGAACCGCCCGACGCGCTTACGCCGGCATTTGCAGCAGACGAACAAAAGCAGCGACAGTGGCGCGCCTTTGTTGAAGACCTTTCCGTGGATCCTGGCGAATTGGCTGACGTGGTAGGAGAGCTAAGCGTTTTTCTTATGCCTTATGCCTCCGACGCCAGAGCGATCTGAAGACAAGGCGGGCGGACCCGTACGAGGCGCCGGCTGCGTTGCAATCTCGGCCGCGGATATAGCGGGGTGACACGACACCCACTTTCTCGTACACAAATGTGTATCCATCGGATACACTGCCCGGATGGACAAGGATGTCGGGCTACGCATCAGGGTACAGCGTGAGCTGCGTGAGCAGTTCGTGGCCGCCTGCCGTGCCGAAGACAAGCCGGCCGCGCAGGTGATACGCGAGTTCATGCGCTCATACGTGAGCGACCAGAAGCAGTCGCGCAAGTCATCGCCGACTCGACCAATAAGAAATCGATGGGGGCGCATGGCAATAAAGAAATCTGAAATCTAACGTTCGTTGCGGGCAAGCTGCGACGCCCTTCGCGGCGGAATGGATGCGAGTCAATACAAAGACTACGTTCTCTCGCTGCTCTTCATTAAATACATCAGCGATAAGTATGCAGGCGAACCATACGCCCGATTACTGTGGCGTACCGATCAGGAAAAGGTCGCGGTCCTCTCGTGTCGGCGGTCCCGTGAAACGCGCATATGCTGCGGAGCAGCCCGCAATAGCCGGCCAATTTGGTCGAAAACCTCGAGCCCTGTCCCGCCTCGAAGGGCGTGATTTCATGCAAGCGATGATGTGCCTTGTTTATGATCGTGTAGAAGGGTGTCGTGTCGCGCAATTCGGACAGGGCAATGAACCAGCTCCGAAGGCAGAGGTCACAAGTTCGAATCTTGTTGGGTGCGCCATTCTCTCTATGCAGCATTCTGTCTATGCTTCTCTCTATGCAGCGTCACCAGCATACCGCGAGGAACATCTCTCCATTGCCTATCGGCGCGACATAACGCGCATCCGTCAGAGCAAAATGTCTGTGTCGTGCAAAGACAAGGCGTTAGTGGAAATTTCGATAACTTAGCGCAATTGTCAGGTGTGACCTTTTTTGGTCAGCCATAACCTGGCCACGTTTCGCCGGTTTCTCGCTGGCCATGTCATCTTCGCTCGCCTTACTCATGCTCCTCGCCACGGGCGGTCTGGTTGTGCAACCGGTTTCGTCCGTTCACGCAAAGCCGCTCCCCGTGGAGGCGGGGCTGTCGATTGAATCGGCTCACCTTGCTGCGCCGCCTCCGCTATTCATGGCCCCAGCGGCAAGGAAAGCCGCCGTGCCGGCGAACAATGTTCAGCAGAAGAACACGAAGGACCCCTGGGCGCCGTATATCGCGGAGGCGCATCAGCGTTTCGGCATTCCGCAAGACTGGATACGCGATGTCATCCAGGTGGAAAGCAGTGGCCGCGCCAAGGTTAACGGCAAGCCAATCGTCTCCAAGGCCGGCGCAATGGGGTTGATGCAACTCATGCCGGATACCTACACCAAGATGCAGCGCGCCCATGGTCTCGGATCGGATCCGCATGACCCGCGCGACAACATTCTGGCTGGCACCGCATACCTGCGCGCACTGCACGATTGCTTCGGCTGGCCGGCGATGTATGCGGCCTACAATGTCGGTCCCAAGCGGCTAGATGATCTGCGCCGCGCCAACCGCAACCTTCCGCGCGAAACTCAGCACTTCCTGGATAAGCTCGGCGTTGCATTCGAAGAGACGGCAAAGAAAAAACGTTTGAAGGCAGCAGCCGTGCTGGCGGTATCGGCCGCGTCAGAAGCGGTAACGACGCAGTACGCATATCTTGGCGGGCAGGAAGACGAGAATTACGCCGAGACGCTGGGCCTCACGGCCTGTCCGCTGCAAGACAGTGCCGCAAGCAACGCTGCGTCTAATGCCGAACGAGGCTGATCAGGTGTAAACCTGCAGATTCTACTTGACATTTGAGTTAAATCCGTATACGGATCAAGAATAAGAAATATAAACGGGGGAAGCGCAAATGGCGCAGGGCGCAATGCGGGGACAGGATCGCCCCGTCATCATCATTGGCGGCGGCATCGGTGGTTTAGCCACTGCGCTGGCCTTGGCCTTGAAAGGCATCCGCTCGATTGTGCTGGAGCAATCGGCCGAGTTCCGCGAGGTCGGCGCCGGCATCCAGCTAGGCCCGAATGTTTTCCGTCGTTTCGAGCGCCTCGGTATCCGTGCCGCCATAGAAGCCGACGCGGTCCGTCCCGACAATCTGATCATGCGTGATGCGCTGACCGGCGAGGAGGTCACCCGCATCCCGATGGGCGATCATTGCGTAGCCCGGTTCGGCATGCCTTATGCTGTCACTCATCGCGCCGATTTGCATTTGACGCTGCTCAAAGCCTGTCAGGCGCAAAAGCTGATCGAGCTGCGCAACAATGCCAAGGTCACGGCTCATCACGACAATGAGGACAGCGTTTCGGTCACTTTGGCGGATGGCGAAACGGTCTTTGGCGACTGCATCATCGCCTGCGATGGCTTGTGGTCCCGTATGCGCGACGCCGTCGTTGGCGATGGCAAGCCGCGCATCTCGGGCCATATCGCTTATCGGGCGGTGCTGCCCATCGGGGAAGTGCCGCAGAACCAGCGTGAAAACAACGTGGTGCTCTGGGCCGGGCCGAAGACGCATCTGGTGCATTATCCGCTGCGACGCAGCACGCTTTACAATCTCGTCGCAGTGTTTCATTCCAACCGTTACGAGGAAGGCTGGAATTCCTTCGGCGATCCGGAAGAGCTCAACGAGCGCTTCCGCAATCAGCAACCGGAAGTCCTGACCCTGCTGGGCAAGATCGAATCCTGGCGCATGTGGGTGCTGTGCGACCGCGAACCGGTGGACAACTGGACCAAGGGGCGCATCACCTTGCTGGGCGATGCCGCGCATCCGATGCTGCAATACCTCGCACAAGGCGCCTGCATGGCGATCGAGGATGCCGTCTGCCTCGCCGATCATCTGAGCGAGCTGCGCGACGATCCCAACAAGGCTTTCCTGGCCTATCAGAAGGAGCGCTATTTGCGCACCGCGCGGGTGCAGGTGATGGCGCGAGTCTACGGCGATTTCTATCACGCCACCGGGCCGGTGCGGGAATTACGCAACCAGATGCTCGCCGGCCGGACGATGCAGCAGGCCTATGATGGCAATGCCTGGCTCTATGGCGGTTGACCCGCTACAGCGCGTCGAGGGGCAGCTTCAGATACCGCACGCCGTTGTCTTCCGGCGGCGGCAGATGGCCCGCGCGCATGTTGACCTGCACGGATGGCAGGATCAGGCGCGGCATGCCTAAAGTCGCATCCCGCTTGGTGCGCATGGCGACGAACTCGTCTTCGCTGATACCGTCGCGGACATGCAGATTGTTGGCGCGTTCCTCGGCCACCGTGGTCTCCCAACGATATTCGTCTCGGCCAGGCGCCTTGTAATCGTGGCACATGAACAGCCGGGTCTCGGGCGGCAGCTCGAATATCTTGCGGATCGAGCGATAAAGCTGCTGCGCATCGCCGCCTGGGAAGTCGCAGCGGGCGGTGCCGAAATCCGGCATGAACAGCGTGTCGCCCACAAAGGCGGCATCGCCGATCACATAAGTCATGCAGGCCGGCGTATGGCCGGGTGTATGCATCGCCATGGCGTCGATGGTGCCGATCCGAAAACGCTCGCCGTCCTGGAACAGGTGATCGAACTGGCTGCCATTGCGCGCGAATTCGGTTCCGGCATTGAAGATCTTGCCGAAGGTGTTCTGCACCACGGTGATGTTGCTGCCGATGCCGAGTTTTCCACCGGCTTTTTCCTTCAGATAGGGGGCGGCCGAAAGATGATCGGCATGGATATGGGTTTCCAGAATCCAGTCGACCGTCAGCTCCTGCTGGGCGATGTAATCCAGCAGTTTATCGGCTGAGGCCTTTCGCGTGCGGCCGGAGGCTGGATCGAAATCGAGAACGGAATCAATGACCGCGCATCGCTTGGTCGTGGGATCGCCCACCACATAGGAAATCGTGAAAGTATCCGGATCGAAGAAGCCTTCGACGGCAGGTTTCATATAGGGCCTCACTCAGGATACGCGTCCCAGCAGCGGTTCTAGCCTCGCCGCCCGCAGCATAATTTGTCAATTATGTAGTGTGGAATGTGTCGGCTGAAACCTGCGGATCAGTTCTGCCGTGCCTTGGCGAAGGCGGCGAGGATAAGAGCGCCGGATAGTCCAGCCGCACCAAAGGCGAAGAGCAGGTTGTAGGAGCCGGTGAGGTCGAACAGGAAGGACAGAAGATAGCCGAAGCCGGCCGAAGACAGCGCCCAGCCAACGGTTAGCCAGCCCCAGACCTGCCGATGGCCGGTAAAGCCTACCATTTCGGCGACACGGCCGGAGGCCAGCGCCGAGATGCCAGGCGTCAGCGCACCAACCACCATGGCGGAAATCATCAAGGATACCGGATGCTGCGACAGGATCGGCAGTAGCACGGCCGCCGCCTTGATGCCAAGGCCGCCGACGAAGCTGCGGTAGAAGCCAAGCCGTTCCGCGACGATGCCGCTTAGCAACGGCCCGCAGAGCGCGCCGATGCCGAACAACACCCAGAAAAGGCCGCCTGCCGTCACGCCACGCCCAAGGCCACGGGCGATGTAATCGGCCCAGAAGACGGTATGCGGCACGAAGCCCGCGGCATCAAGAATATAGGCCGCCAGGAGAAGAGCGACCGGCAAGGTGAAGCGCCGGGGCGGCAGATCCGTCGGCGCTGTGATCGGCGCGATGTCACCGCCAGCCCATTGCCGCCAGGTGAGTGCGGCGAGCAGCAAGGTCAGAACACCCATGCCGAGCCAGACCGGCATGGGTCCCCATGCCGCGAGAGATGGCACCAGTGTGCCGCCACAGATGATGCCGATACCAACCCCGGTAAACACGATGCCATTGCTGCGCGCACGGTGAGTTGCAGGCGCTCGGGCCAGAACGAGCGGCACGGCGCCGACCATCAGCAATCCACCGGTGAAACCTGCCAGGAAGCGCCAGGGCGCAAACCAGGCAAAGCCCCAGGGCAGGGCGCAGGCGATCAGGCTGATGCCGGTGGTTGTCATCGCGAACTGCGTCAGCCGTGCCATTGGCGCGATTCGCGCAAGGCTTGCCGTCAAAAGGCTGCCGACCACGTAACCGGCCAGATTGGTGGCGCCGAGATAAGCCGCATCGCCGGCGGTGAGCCATTGCTGCTCGATCAGCACGGGAATCAGCGGCGTATAGCCGAAGCGCGCGAAGCCGATGCCGACAAGCAATGCGCAAAGGCCGGCCAGGGCGTCGCGCCAGACGGGATTAATCATGGGAACCAGACTAGGGGGGCGGCGGATCTGTTGTCTGGAATGATAGTGCAGCGCCGTCGTTCCATCGACGGTCCTGCCGCCCCGGCTGGTATTTATTTGCCCAACAGCCCCTTCAGCCGATCCGTCGCGCCGCTGGCGGCACCGCCTACAGCGCCGCCAACCGCACCGGCCTGGTCCTTCACCAGATTGCCGATCTGCTTCTGCAGGTCGGAGGAGGCGATTTTCGATGCCTGCGCGCTGATGGTCCCCAGCACCTTTTCGGCTACCTCCGCCGGCGTCGCGCCGCCTTTATCCCGGCCAATATTGCGCAGTTCGATCGTCGGCAAGGGCGAGGAGAGGCTGCGGCCCTGCAGGGCGGCGTGGCTGATGCCGATGCTGCCTTTCTCGATGCTCAGGCGGTCGATCACGATCTTGCGCTCATCGCCGCCCTGGCTGGCCGATGCGCTGGTGCTCGACTGGCCGCCGCCGAATTTCGCCGCATAGGCCTGCACGTTCTTCTGGATCGTTTCCAGATTACTGCCTTGGCCGGAATATTCGTAAGTGACCGATGGCTGGCTGATCAGCACTTCCTTGATCACGATCGGATTGGATTGCAGGGAGGTGATGTCGATTGTCAGCTTGATATCGCCCAGGGAAATTGCCTCGGGCGTGGAGAAACCCTTCGGGTTGCCGACGACCAGGCCCTGCATTCTGCCAGTGCCCGACGTGGGAGCCAATTCTACCGCCTTCAGGCTGACGCGCGCCTGCGTCGCTTCCGAGCCGTAGCGTTCCACGGCGGCTTTCACGATGCTGTCGAGATTGGAGGCGAAATAATAGACGGCACCGGCGATGGCGATGACGACGATGGCGAGTGCCAAGGCAATTTTCTTGATCATGATTGTCCTTCCTTCCGTTGCCCCGCCTGCCTCCGGATTATCCGCCTGACGACCCCGCAACGGAAATGGATTCTACACTGCACAGCCGGGCTAGTCAGTGCACTCAGAGGCGGGCTAGTCAGGACGATGGAAAGCCGCTAGAGTTTGTTAAAACTGATATATCAGATGGGAGAGGAAATGTCCGACACCGCCTTGGCCGGCTCATCCGCTTCCCTGTCAGTTTCTTTGAGCGAACGGCCTGGCCGTTGCTGTGCCTTGGCTGCGCATGACCTGCTGCGCGGTCCCGGCCATGACAATTGTGTCCTGCCGCACGAAATACGTCCGCTCAGTCCACCTCTGACTTCGGCTGGCGAAATCTGGACAGTGAGCGGGCATATGAGCCCGGAAGGCGGTGTCCGGTGCCATATCCTGGCCGGCAAGGAGGCGTATCTGCGCTATGGCAAGTTCTGAACCGCAGGCGGATCCGCGCCTATTGGTGCTGGCGCCAGGCGACAACATCGCGGTGGCGCGGCAGGAGATTGCAGCAGGCACGCAGCTCATCATCGCCGGACATCCGGTGGTGCTGCAGCGCGCGCTTGGCTTCGGTCACAAAATCGCGGTGCGCGCAATCGCCCAGGGCGAAAAGATCATCAAATACGGCGTGCCCATTGGCAGTGCCACGGCAGATATCGCGCCCGGCGATTATGTGCATAGCCACAATGTCGCCAGCGACTACATGCCGAATACCGTGGTCGTGGAGGGCGTAGCATGACACAAACCATGCGCGGCTGGCGTCGCGCCGATGGCCGCAAGGGCATCCGCAATTATGTCGCGGTCGCGTATCTGGTCGAATGCGCCCATCATGTGGCGAAAGAGATCGCATGGCCGCATCGCGAGGCGGGGGCGCATGTAATCGGTTTTCCCGGCTGCTATCCGAATGCCTATGCTTCGAAAATGATGCAGCGGCTCTGCACGCATCCGAATGTAGGGGCGGTACTGCTGGTTTCTTTGGGCTGCGAAGGCTTCAACAAGAAACTGCTGGAGCAAACCATCAAGAAAAGCGGCCGTCCGGTCGAGCTGCTGGCAATCCAGGAGCATGGCGGCACCCGCAGCACCATCGAGAAGGGACGTGCCTGGGTCGAGACACAGTTAAAGGCATTGGCGGCCCAGCCGACCGAACCGATGGCGGTTTCCGAACTGGTGGTTGGCACGATCTGCGGCGGCTCGGACGCCACATCGGGGCTGACCGCCAATCCGGCCATGGGCCGCGCCTTCGATTTCCTGGTGGAGGAGAAGGCGGCCGCGATCTTCGAGGAAACCGGCGAACTGATCGGGATGGAGGATTGGATGGCGGCCCGCGCCGTCACGCCGGAACTGGGACAGGAGATCAAAGCCTGCGTGGCCAAAGCGGCGCGCTATTACGAAACGCTCGGTTATCCGAGTTTCGCGCCTGGCAACGCCGATGGCGGGTTGACCACCATCGAAGAGAAGTCGCTTGGCGCTTATGCCAAAAGCGGCGCTTCGAAGATCAGCGGCATCATCAAGCCTGGCGATATCCCGCCGCGCGGTGGCCTTTATCTGCTGGATGTCGTGCCGGATGGTGAGGTGCGATTCGGCTTCCCCAATATCAGCGACAATGCCGAGATCGTCGAGCTGATCGCCTGCGGCTCGCATCTCATTCTCTTCTCCACCGGGCGCGGCTCGGTGGTCGGCTCGGCTTTGGCGCCGGTGATCAAGGTCTGTGCCAATCCGCGCACCTACGAGCGCATGGCCGATGATATGGATGTCAATGCCGGACGTATCCTGACCGGCGAAGCCGATCTCGATGAGGTCGGCCGCGAGATCTTCGAACTGATCAAGCAGGTTGGTGCGGGTCGGACGACCAAGTCGGAAGGTCTCGGCCATCAGGAATTCATCCTCACCTATAAAAGTTTCGAGCCCATCGGCCCGGCTTGCCTGCCGGCGGTGGCATAACCAAAGAGAGGGAATGTCCAGCATGCGTTTGAGCGGCAAGACTGCGGTCATCACCGCGGCGGCACAGGGGATCGGTCGAGCCTCCGCCATCGCCTTTGCTCATGAGGGCGCCAAGGTCATCGCCACCGATGTGAACGAGGCGAAGCTGAAGGAACTCGGCAGCCTGCCGAATATCGTCACGCGTCAGCTCGACGTCACCGATCCTGCAGCCATCGCAAGTTTCGCGGCGGAGGTTGGTGCCGTGGATGTGCTGTTCAATTGTGCCGGCTTCGTGCATCACGGCACGATCCTCGACTGTACCGAGGAGGAGTGGGAATTTGCCTTCGATCTGAACGTGCGGTCGATGTTCCGCCTCAGCAAGGCATTGCTGCCGGCGATGCTGCAAAGCGGACGCGGCGGCTCGATCATCAACATGTCGTCGGCCGCGTCATCCGTAAAAGGCGCGCCGAACCGGTTCGTCTATGGCGCCACCAAGGCGGCGGTCATCGGCCTGACCAAGGCGATCGCCATCGACTTCATCCGTCAGGGCATTCGCTGCAACGCCATTTGTCCGGGAACGATCCAGACCCCATCGCTGGATGATCGCATCGCGGCGCAGGCGGCCGCAGTGGGCAGCGTCGAACAGGCGCGCGGTGCTTTCGTCGCCCGCCAGCCGCTTGGCCGTCTTGGCACGCCGGAAGAGATCGCCGCTTTGGCTGTCTATCTTGCGTCGGATGAATCCGCCTTCACCACTGGCGCCATCCATATCATCGATGGTGGCTGGTCGCTGTAAGTTGCGCTTGATGTCACGGAGATCGCCATGAAATTGCTGCGTTACGGCCCTGCGGGCCAGGAAAAGCCCGGTCTGCTGGATGCTGCCGGTGCGATCCGCGATCTTTCCGGCGTGGTGCCGGATATTGCGGGCGAGGCGCTGAGTCCGGCGGGACTGGCGCGCCTGAAGGGGATCGATCCTTCAACCTTGCCGGTGGTGTCCGGTAATCCGCGGCTGGGGCCGTGCATCAGCGGTGTCGGGAAGTTCATCTGCATTGGCCTGAACTACTCCGATCATGCGGCCGAAACCGGCAATCCCATTCCCTCCGAGCCGATCATCTTCATGAAGGCGACATCGGCGATCACCGGACCCAATGACGACGTGATCATCCCGAAGAACTCCACCAAGACCGACTGGGAGGTGGAACTCGGCGTGGTGATCGGCAGTGTCGCCCGCTATGTGGAGGAGAAGGACGCGCTCAATTACGTCGCCGGTTACTGTGTCGTCAACGATGTCTCCGAGCGCGCCTTTCAGATCGAGCGCCAGGGCCAGTGGACCAAGGGCAAGAGCGCCGACAGCTTCGGGCCCATTGGTCCCTGGCTGGTGACGGCCGATGAAGTACCCGACCCGCAGAATCTCGCGATGTTCCTCGAGGTCAACGGCCACCGTTTTCAGAATGGCTCGACCAAGACGATGATCTATGGCGTGCGGCATCTGGTCAGCTATCTCAGCCATTTCATGTCGCTGCAACCGGGTGACATCATATCGACCGGCACACCACCCGGTGTCGGCATGGGGCAGAAGCCGCAGGTCTATCTCAAACCCGGCGACAAGATGCGGCTCGGCATCGCCGGCCTGGGTGAGCAGAACCAGACGGTGCGGGCGTATAGCGGCTGACTACAGCTTTTCGGGTTCCGGCCGGCCGATGGAGTTGAAAAAAGCCTCTACCGCCGGACGGCGCGGGATGGGCGCTACCGCGCCATAGCCGATGGTGGTCAGCGCCGCTGCGGCATTGGCATAGATGGCGGCATCCAAAGCTGAGGCGGTGCGCGTGAACTCAGCCAGGAAGGCACCGTCGAAGCAGTCGCCGGCGCCTGTGGCATCGACGCTTTTGACGCGATGGCCGGCAATGCGCCAGCGGCCGGTTTTATCCGCGATCATCACGCCCTCGGCACCGCATTTCAACACTACCAGCGGAATGCCCATCTCGCGGTAATGATCGAGGATGGCGCGCGGATCGTTCAGCCCGGTCAGGGCAGTGGCATCTTCCAGGCTCGGCAAGGCGATGTCGCAGAGCTTCAGAGCGGCGTCGGTAGCCAGGCGCGCTTCCTCCAGCGGCCATAGTTTGAGGCGCAGGTTGGTGTCGAATGACACCTGGCGGCCTGCTTGGCGCATTGCTGCAATGGCGCTCATCACTGTTTCCCGCATGCTGGGGCTTACCGCGAGGCTGATGCCCGAGGCGTGCAGCAGCTTGGCGCTCAGAAGCAGGTCCATCGGCAGGTCGGCTGGCGCCATATGGCTGGCGGCCGATCCGCGCCGGTAATAGGTGAAGGCGTGGCCCTTTTCGGTATGGGTGACGAAGTAGATTGCCGTAGGGTCATCCGGGCGCCGGCCGACGCCATCAATATTCACCCCCTCCCGCTGCCAGAGGTCGAGCAGCAGATCGCCGAAGGGATCCGCGCCTACCAGGGTACAGTAGCCGGCTTTCGCGCCTTGTCTTGCCGCGGCGATGGCGCAGTTGGAGGTGTCTCCGCCGAAGCCGCGCAGATACTGGTCACTATCGCGGCCGCCGGTCTGGTTGAACTCGACCATTGCTTCGCCAAGACAGAGGATGTCGAGGGGCATCGCTGTTCCGAACCTCCTGTTCCGATCCCTACCTAGTTCTTTCTCGCAGTCCGGGCAAGAAACTGACATATCAGATATTAACTTGAGGTGGCCCGAGGGCGCTGCTAGGTTGCGGCAATAACAAATTAAAAGAAGGTCTGGCCCTCCATGCCCAAGACGAGTGCGGCCCGCACGATGCGGATCGAGCGCCCAAAATCCTTAACCGAGCTGGTCAAGGAGCATGTTCGCAACCGCATCATCAACGGTGAACTGATGCTGGGCGAGGCTTTGTCGGAGAATGTTCTGGCGGCGCAACTCGGGATCAGCAAGACACCGGTCCGTGAAGCGCTTTTGCAACTCAAGCTTGAGGGCCTGGTCGATATCCAGCCGCAGCGCGGCAGCTTCGTCTTCTCGATGGAGCCAGAAGAGGCGGCCGAAATGTGCCAGTACCGGGTCATCCTCGAATCCGCTGCCCTGCGGGATGCCTTGAACAACGACGAGGCGGGATTGATCGACGCGCTGGAGCAGATTGTCCGTCGCATGGCCAAGGCCATCGCCGATAACGACATGCCCGCCTATCGCCGTCTGGATACCGAATATCATCGCCAGATCCTGAGCCGCGCGGGCAACCGCTTCCTCACCATGGCGCATCAGCAGCTTGAGATGAAGATCCAGGCGTTGCGTGCCTCGGTCACTTCGAAGCACCGCACGATTGAGGAATCGCTGGCCGAGCATCAGAATATCGTCAAGCTGCTGCGTGCCAAGGAGAAGACCAAGGCGCTCAATCTGCTCGGCGTGCATATCCGTGCCGCCTCGCGCGACTACCAGATTCTGTTGCAGGAACAGGCACGGGGCCGGGAGCGCAAGAGTGGCTGAGCCGAAAATGGCTGAACGCAGCCTCGGTGTAGGCATGGCAGGAGAGGCAGCGGCCAGCCATTGGCGGGGCATCGCCTTCATGCTGCTGGGCAGTGCATTGTTTACGTTCAACGATGCGCTCGGCAAATGGATGGTGGCAAGTGTCGCCGTCGGCCAGTTGCTGTTCATCCGCTCGGTCTCGGCGATGATCGTCCTGCTGCCGATGGTACACCGCGCCGGATGGCGTGAGGTCTTCGTGGTCGCCCAACCCGGCCGCCACATGCTGCGGCTGGCCTTCATCGTGGGCGAGGTCGCCTGCTTTTATCTTGCCGTGCGCCATCTGCCGCTGGCCGATGTGATGGCGGTGTATCAGGCGACGCCGCTCTTCGTCACCGTATTGGCGATTCCGCTGCTGGGCGAGATGGTCGGCTGGCGGCGCGGGATTGCCGTCGGTGTCGGCTTTATTGGCGTACTGCTCGTCTTGCAGCCTGAAGCCGGCGTGTTCACCGCACCGGCGCTGATCGCACTGGCGGGGAGTACGGCTTATGCTCTGATGATGATTGTGACCCGGCAGCTGCGTGCGGCCGGCAGTCTGTCCCTGATCGTCTATCACACCTTGGCTGTCGGCTTGGCCGGATTGCTGACCCTGCCCTGGGGCTGGGCCGAGATCGATCTGTTGCAGACCGCCTATCTGGCGCTGATCGGTGCCGTGGCGACAATCGCCCATATGAGCGTCAATCAGGCGCTGCGGCTGGCTCCCGCCGCCGTCGTCGTGCCCTATACTTATACCTCGCTGCTGTGGGCGATTTTGCTCGGTTGGCTGTTCTTTGCCGACCGGCCGACGCCAGTCATGCTGCTGGGAGCCGGCATCATCGTCGCCAGCGGGTTGTTCGTCTTCTATCGGGAACAGAAAACGCGAATCAGCTTGACGTCCTAGGGAGAAAGACATGGCCGATAACCAGAAAAAGCGGCTGCGCAGCCGTGAGTGGTTCGACAATCCCAACGATCCAGGCATGACGGCGCTGTATCTTGAGCGCTATCTGAATTTTGGCCTCACTTTAAGCGAACTGCGCAGCAACAAGCCGATTATCGGCATCGCGCAATCGGGCAGCGACCTGTCACCCTGCAACCGTCATCATCTCGAACTCGCCGCACGGGTGCGCGATGGCATCCGCGATGCCGGCGGCATTCCGTTCGAGTTTCCCACCCATCCGATCCAGGAAACCGGCAAGCGGCCGACCGCAGCGCTTGATCGCAACTTGCTTTATCTCGGTCTGGTGGAACTGCTCTACGGCTATCCGATCGACGGCGTGGTGCTGACGACCGGCTGTGACAAGACCACCCCGGGCATGCTGATGGCGGCCGCTGCCGTCGATATCCCGGCCATCGTGCTGTCTGGCGGTCCCATGCTGGATGGCTGGTATAACGGCAAGCGCGCCGGCTCGGGCACTGTTGTCTGGTATGCGCGTCAGGAACTCGCGGCCGGACGGATCAATTACGACGAATTCCTGGAGATGGTCGCTTCTTCGGCGCCAAGCCCGGGTCACTGCAATACCATGGGCACAGCACTGTCGATGAACAGCCTGGCCGAAGCGCTTGGCATGTCGCTGCCCGGCTGCGCCTCGATCCCGGCACCCTATCGCGAGCGGGCGCAGATGGCCTACGAAACCGGCCGCCGCGCGGTTGAGATCGTGCATGAAGACCTGCGGCCGTCAAAAATCCTGACCCGCAAGGCCTTCGAAAATGCCATCGTGGCCGCAAGCGCACTGGGTGCCTCCACCAATTGTCCGCCGCACATCAACGCCATCGCGCGCCATATCGGGGTGCCGCTGGAAGACAAGGACTGGGACAAGATCGGCTATCACATTCCGCTGCTCGTGAATTGCATGCCGGCGGGCGAGCATCTGGGCGAAGGCTTCCACCGCGCTGGTGGCGTGCCGGCGGTGCTGCGCGAGCTGCTGGAAGCCGGCAAGCTGCATGCCGACGCCTTGACGGTGAACGGCAAGACAATTGGCGAGAATGTCCGCAATGCCGAATGCAAGGATCGCGACGTGATCCGGCCCTATGCGAATCCGCTGCTGCCGGAGGCCGGATTTGCCGTGCTTTCGGGCAGCCTGTTTGATTCAGCCATTATGAAGACCTCGGTGATCTCGCCCGAATTCCGCGAGCGTTACCTGCGCCGCCCTGGCGACGAGGGTGCTTTTGAAGGCACGGCCATCGTTTTCGAAGGGCCCGAGGATTATCACGCCCGGATCAACGATCCCTCGCTGCCAATCGATGAGAACAGCATCCTGGTGATCCGCAATAGCGGACCGATCGGCTATCCCGGCGGCGCCGAGGTGGTCAACATGCTGCCGCCCGATCGCCTGGTGAAGAAGGGCATCCTGCAACTGCCCTGCATTGGCGATGGGCGCCAGAGCGGCACGTCAGGCAGCCCGTCGATCCTGAATGCCTCGCCCGAGGCGGCGGTCGGCGGCGGGCTGGCGCTGCTGCAGACCGGCGACAAGATTCGCATCGACCTGAATAAGCGCAGCGCCGATATTCTCATTTCCAAAGAGGAACTGGAGCAGCGTCGCAAGGCCTGGACGCCGCCGAAGCTGGTCAACCAGACGCCGTGGCAGGAGTTGCAGCGCAAGTATGTCGGCCAGCTGACGACGGGTGCCTGCCTGGATTTCGCGGTGGATTACCAGCGTATCGCTGAGACCTTCGGGGTTCCCCGGCACAATCACTGACGTACAACAGTCGTCACGCAACGCTGACAGATGGGCGGCGCGATTATCGCGCCGCCTTCACACAGTCACCTGCAGCAGCGGCAAAACCGCCAATTATGGCTTGGCAACATCCCTGACCGATGGCTAAACTGATATATAAGATGTTACACGGGGAGCTGGCGGCGCAGTCATAACGCGAAAACCATAGCGGTCCGGCAGGGAGGACTAGGATGCATAAAGCATTGGGAATGGCATCGGCGGGCGCAATGCGGGCGATCATGCCGCAGGCCTTTGCTCAGGAGGAGCGCATGGTCTGGTGCAACAAAGGCTTTTCCCTGGCCGGAGGCATCGATTTTCGCGCCGCTGGTCAATGGGCCAGTGAAGGCAAGCTTGAGGACACCCGCTACATCGCCGAACCGCTGAAGGGCAACCTGCTGCCTGGCGCGGCCTATCTGCTCGAGCCGGATGCCGGTTGAACTCGCAATGGCCGCTGATCCTGACCATGACCACCTTTGCTTCACCCTATGTGATCTGGGGGATGAAGCGGTATGCTCACAAATTCCCTTATGAACTGGAGCGGAGCCGCGAAGATCGATGGCGCCAATTCGTTCCGGATTATTCGCCTGATCCATTTGCCGCTGATGATGCCGGCGCTGATGGCAATCGGAGCTTATGCCCTGCTGCTTTCCGCAGATCGCGAGATCACGCCGGCGGCGGCGCTGAGGCTCTTCCTGACCACGGACGACACGCCGTTCAATGTCCTCATGGCGACGGGGGCTATCTATGCTTTGCCCCCGGCGGCGGTATACTACATCTTCAAAAGATGCATGGTCCGGGCCCATGGCGGGGCAGTGAGGTCCTAATTATAAAAAACAAGACAGGGAGTAGGGTATGGCAAGTGTGAGCGTGGAGGCAGTGCGCAAGACATACGGCGCTCTTGAAGTGATCCATGGCATCGACATTGCGATTCCAGATGGCGAGTTCGTCGTGCTGGTGGGGCCGTCGGGCTGCGGTAAATCAACCCTGCTGCGGATGATCGCCGGACTGGAGGCGATCTCCGCCGGCACGATCCGGATTGGCGACACCGTGGTGAATGAGATCCCGCCCAAGGATCGCGACATTGCCATGGTGTTTCAGAATTACGCACTGTATCCGCATATGACGGTCCGCGAGAATATGGGCTTCTCGCTGAAGCTTCGGAAAGCCGAGCAGGCGGTGATCAACGAGCGGGTACAGAAGGCCGCTCAGATTCTGGGTCTGACACCGCTCCTGGACCGCTATCCCAAACAGCTTTCGGGCGGTCAGCGCCAGCGCGTCGCCATGGGGCGTGCCATAGTGCGCAACCCGCAGGTCTTCCTGTTCGACGAGCCGCTCAGTAACCTGGATGCCAAGCTGCGCGTCCAGATGCGGACCGAGATCAAGGCGCTGCATCAGCAACTCAAGACCACCTCGATCTACGTGACCCACGATCAGATCGAGGCGATGACCATGGCGGATCGCATCGTCGTCATGCATGACGGCATCGTCGAACAGATCGGCACGCCGCTCGAACTCTATGACAATCCGGCCAATCTTTTCGTGGCCGGGTTCATCGGCTCGCCGGCGATCAATCTGATCCGCGGCGTGCTGCGCCGCAGCGGCAATCGGAACTGGGTGGCAACGGAGGCTGGCATCGATCTGCCACTGGGCGAAGTAACCGCGGGACGGGACGGTCAGGAGGTGGTTTACGGCATCCGGCCAGAGCATCTGACGCCGTCGAATGGCAGCGGCCTTCCGGTCAAGGTTGAAGTCGTCGAGCCGACCGGCGCCAACACCTTCGTCTATGCCGAACTTTCGGGTGCGCAGATTTGCGGTGTCTTTTCCGAACGCCAGGGCTTTACGCCCGGCAGCATGCTGCATCTGTTGCCGCAGCTTGATCGTGTCCATCTGTTCGACGCGGAAACCGGGCAGCGTTTGGTGGCGTAGCCGCTGCGGCGCCTGAGCCATGATCGGCATCGACTGGGGCAGCAGCGGCTTTCGCGCCTATCTGTTCGACGACGATGGCGATATCCTGGAGATACGTCAGGCGCCGCGCGGCATCACCACCCTGCGCCCCGATGATTATGCAGCCGTCCTGCAACAGGAAATCGGCGCGTGGCTTGATCAAGGCAATGAGACGATCCTGCTGTCCGGCATGGTAGGCAGCCGCCAAGGCTGGCGCGAAGCCGGCTATGTCGATTGTCCAGCACGGCTGGAAGACATCCCCGCGAAACTGCTGCCCGTGGAGATCAGCGCCGGGCGCAACGCCTTAATCGTACCCGGCCTTGCCTGCCGCACCGCCGATGGCCTGCCCGACGTCATGCGCGGCGAGGAAATTCAAATCTTTGGCGTCATCGAAGCGGCGGAAACCGGCATGCATTGCCTGCCAGGCACGCATAGTAAGCATGTGACGGTCGAGGAGGGGAGCATCCGTAGCTTCACGACTGCAATGACGGGCGAAGTTTTTGCCTTGATGCGGCGCGAAGGCCTGCTTGCGGCCATGCTGCCGTCTCGGCCCGTCGCCTTCGATGCCGAAGCCTTCCGTGCTGGTGTTGGGCGCTCCGGTCAAGCTGGCGGTTTGCTGCATCATCTGTTCGGCATTCGCACGCGGCGGCTGTTCGACGAGCTTGCCCCTGATGCTGCGCCGGACTATTTCTCAGGTATCGTCATCGGCCACGAGCTTCGTGGCACAAAATGGACCGGCAGCGTTTTTATTGTCGGGGCGCCTGATCTGGCGGAGCGGTATCGGATTGCCTTCGACTGCCTTGGGATCACGGCAAAGATCGCACCGGAACATGCCGCCGCACGCGGACTTCATCGCCTCGGCCGACTGCTGGCAGGAGGACGTCCATGATGAAGGATATGTCGCCATGGCTGAAGAATTGTCCGATGATCGCGATCCTGCGCGGCATCAAGCCGGAAGAGGCGGTCGCGGTTGGCGAAGCCCTCTATGCCGCCGGTTTCCGCGTCATGGAAGTGCCGCTGAACTCGCCGCGTCCTCTGGAAAGCATCGCTGCCCTGGCCAAACGGTTCGGCGATACCGCGCTGATTGGCGCCGGCACCGTGGTCGATCCGATCATGGTCAAGCAGGTGGCGATCGCAGGCGGCCGGATGATCGTCTCGCCCCATGCCGATACCGGTATCGTGCATAAGGCCAAGATCCTCGACATGGTCGCCGTGCCGGGCTTCGCCACGCCGACAGAGGCGTTTGCCATGATTGGTGCTGGCGCAGACGCATTGAAGCTGTTTCCCGCCGAGGCCTTCACCCCCGCCATATTGCGCAGCCTGAAGGCTGTGCTGCCCGAACATATTCCGGTCTTGCCGGTCGGTGGCATCCGGCCGGAGACGATGGCGGAATGGTATGCCGCCGGCGCCGCCGGATTTGGCATCGGCTCCTACCTCTACAAGCCCGGCATGACCCCGGCCGAAGTGGAGGAGAGGGCGCGCAGCCTGGTATCGGGCTGCCGCAGCGCCGTGCCCGCACTCTGTTGCGAACCAGCCCCCGCATAAGACTGGCGCGCGCATAGAAACCGGAGCGCTGTCATGCGAGAATAGGTGCATGACAGAGACGATGCTGGTTTTTGACCGCGCCGCCAAGCGCCGGCAGCGGCAGCGTGCAGCGCTCCATGCGCACGACTACGACTTTTTGCGAGACGCGGTCGCAGACCGACTGCTCGACCGTCTGGACGACATCCGCCGCAGTTTTCCGACCGCTTTGGTGCAAGGCTGCGATGCGGCCTGGCTGATGCGGCGGCTGAATGGCCGCGGCCAGATCGAAACGCTGGTGTCGCTCGACAGCACCGCCGGGCCAGGGCTGCATGTGATTGGCGACGAGGAATTCCTGCCTTTCGGGGCTGGCCGTTTCGACCTGGTGATCGCGCTGCTCAATCTGCACTGGATCAACGATTTGCCCGGGGCGCTGGTCCAGATCCGTCAAAGCCTGAAGCCTGACGGGCTTTTTTTGGGCGCGATGCTGGGCGGTTCCACGCTGACCGAGTTGCGGCAGTCCTGGCTGGCGGCCGAGGCAGAGCTGGAAGGTGGTGCCAGCCCGCGGGTCTCGCCAATGGCTGAAACCCTGGATGGCGCCGCGCTGCTGCAGCGGGCCGGTTTTGCTCTGCCGGTGGCCGATAGCGAGCGCATCACGGTCACCTATGGCGATGCCTTCCGCCTGATGCGCGATCTGCGCGGCATGGGAGAGACCAATGCCACCCGCGATCGCCGCAAGTCTTTCACCCGCCGCGCCACGCTGTTCCGTATGGCGGAGATCTATCAGCAGCGCTTTGCCGGGCCCGATGGCCGCATCCCGGCAACCTTCGAGATCGTCACCCTGACAGGCTGGCACCCGCACGAAAGTCAGCAGAAGCCCCTGCGCCCCGGTCAGGCTGCGCAGCGCCTGGCGGCCGCTTTGGATACGCAGGAATACCGGCTGGGTGACAAGCCGAAGCCGTAGGGTGCGCTATAATCAGCGCTCAGGATCAAAAAGCAGTTCGAGAATCCGTTTCAGCGCCGCATCCGCCGCCTTGCGTGCCGCAGCTTCATTCTCCGCCTCGGCGAGCCAGAGTGCGGCTTCATTCATCGCGCCGGTCAGCAGGTAGGTCAGCGCATCGGCCGAGAGACGCTGCGCTTTCGGCAAGGCTTCCAATGCAGCTTCGATGCCCATCCGCAGCGAGCCGCCGCCATAGCGCGCATCGATCTCGCGCCACCGTTTCCAGCCCAGCACAGAAGGCGCGTCAATGAGGAATATCTGCCGCGCCGCCGGTTCCAGGCAGGCATCGAGGAAGGCAGTGGTGCCTTTTATCAAGGCCTCTGCCGGGGTCTTCGCTTGGCCGGCGGCGGCCTCGATGGCGTTCAGCACTTCCTGCGCCACGCTTTCCACCACCGCTTCGAACAAGGCGCGCTTGTCGGTGAAGTGATAGTAGAGGGCGCCGCGGGTCACCCCGGCCTCGGCCACGACCTCCTCGGTCCCCGTCTCCGCATAGCCTTTGGCCGCAAAAAGCCGCCGCGCTGTCGCCAGCAGGGCGGCGCGGGTGATTGCATGCTTCTCGGCTTTGCTCTGTCGCCTTTTCTCTTGCATACATACAGCCTGTATGTTTGTATAACGCCAAGCCCGGCCCGGCAAGCCCGAATCGCCGAACTGCCTGATCAGGGCCGGATGATGCCGAAAGGAGGCCCGCGATGAAACTGACCCAGTATTACCCGGTCATCTGCACCCAGGACGTGGCCGCCACGCGGGCTTTCTATGAGCAGCATTTCAACTTTGCCCCGGCCTTCGAGAGCGACTGGTATGTCCATCTCACCAGCAAGGTGGATCCAAACACCCATCTCGCCGTGCTGGATTGCCGTCACGAGACGATTCCGGAGGGATATCGCAAGCCGGCCCAGGGCGTGCTGATCAATTTCGAGGTCGAGGATGTCGACGCGGAATACAGCCGGGCGAAGGATGCAGGCCTCAATATCCGCTTGGATCTCCGCGATGAGGCTTTCGGCCAGCGCCACTTCATCGTCGCCGATCCGAACGGCATTCTGATCGATGTGATCAAGCCGATCCCGCCTTCCGCGGAATTCGCCGCTCAGTTCAGGGAGGGAGTGCTGGAACGCGACCTGAACTAATCGAGCAGGTCGCGCAGCATCGCCACCAGCGGCTTATCGGCTGGCGGCATTTCAAGCTGGTTCATCTTGATCGGCCGCACCCATTTCATCGCTTGGCCTTCGCGCGGCTGCGGCTGGCCGGCCCAGCGGCGGCAGACATAGAGCGGCATCAGCAGATGAAAGCTTTCATAGGCGTGGCTGGCGAAGGCAAATGGCGCCAGGCAGGCAGCACTGATGTCGAGATGCAGTTCTTCATGCAGCTCGCGGATCAGCGCAGCTTCCGGCGTTTCGTTGGGTTCGACCTTGCCGCCGGGAAACTCCCACATCCCGGCCAAGGCTTTGCCTTCCGGGCGCTGGGTCAGCAGCACCCGGCCATCGGCATCGACCAACGCAACCGCCACCACCAGCACGACCGGCTTCGGTGCCAGCAATGCCGCGGCATCACCGGGGCACAGGTCGTCCTTGATGGGATCAGCTCCGGTAGTCGGCATTGATGTCGATATATCCATGCGTCAGGTCGCAGGTCCAAACCTTGGCCGTGCCCTTGGCCACGCCCACATCGACGCTGATCTGCACGTCGCGGCCTTTGAAATGCTTGGTCGCATAGGCCTCGTCGTGATCGGGCCGCACCATGCCATTGCGGGTCACTGGCTTGCCGCCGATCTTGATCACCAGCTTGTCGCGATTGGCGGGCTCAGCCGATTTGCCGACCGCCATGATGATGCGTCCCCAATTGGCATCGCCGCCGGCAATTGCGGTCTTCACCAGCGGTGAATTGGCAATCGCGCGCGCGATGACGCGGGCGGATGCATCGTTCTTGGCGCCGGTCACTTCGATGGTCACCAGCTTCTGCGCGCCTTCGCCGTCGCGGGCGATAAGCTGCGCCAGTTCTGCCATGACCTCGGTGAGGGCGCGGCGGAAATCCGCCAGGCGCCTATCGGTTGCCTTGGTATAGGGCGTGTTGCCGGCCTGTCCGGTAGCGAAGAGCAGCACCGTGTCCGACGTCGAGGTATCGCCATCGACGGTCAGGCAATTGAAACTCTGGTTGTTCGACGCCTTCAGCAGGGCCTGCAAGGTATCGGCCGGCAGCCTGGCATCGGTCACCAGGAAGGCCAGCATGGTGGCCATGTCCGGCGCGATCATCCCCGATCCCTTGGCAAAGCCATTGATCGTCACCGGCTTGCCGTCGATCTTGCAGCGCGCGGTGGCGAGCTTGGGGAAGGTGTCGGTGGTCATGATCGCCTTGGCGGCGGCCAGCCAGTTATCGTCGCTCAGTGCCTTCTTCATCTTCGGCATCTTGGCAACGATCTTCTCGGCCGGCAGGATCTGGCCAATCACGCCGGTGGAGGCGAGATAGACTTCCGCCGACTTGCAGCCGAGCGTCTTCGCCGCGCCGTCCGCGGTCAGCTTCACTGCCCGCTGGCCGGCCTTGCCGGTGAACACGTTCGAAATGCCGGCATTGACGACCAGGGCCCGCGCCTTACCGTTCGGCAGGATCTTGCGGCACCAATCCACCGGCGCGCCCGGCATCGAGGATCGGGTGAAGACGCCCGCCACCGTGGTGCCGGCAGCAAACTCAACCATCAGCAGATCGTCGCGGCCCTTGTAGCGCATGCCGCTCAAGGCGGTGGCAAGACGGGCGCCGGCGATCGGCGGCAGTTTCGGAAGCTTCTTGGGCGCCAGCGGCGAAACGGAATGCGCAGCCATGGTGTAATCTCGACTTCGTCTACGTCTTCTTGGTCTATTTCTTCTTGGGTGCGGCTTCCGCCGGTGCGATGGTCGGCAGTTGCCCCGCAGGCGGCTGCCAGTCGTATTTCTCGATCTTAGCGGACTTGCGCAGCTCTTCCACCGTCTGCTCGACCACTTCGTTGCTCATGATCTCATAGACCTGCTCGCGTACGTCTTCAAAGCGCGGCGGCTCGGCCTTGCGGCGGGCTTCCACCTTGATCACATGCCAGCCGAACTGGCTCTTCACCGGCTTCTCGCTCACTTGGCCTGGCTGCAGCGCAAAGGCGGCCTCGGCGAATTCCGGCACCATCTTGTCTTTGGTGAAAAAGCCAAGATCGCCGCCGGTGGTCGCCGTCGGGCCGATCGAGCGCTTCTTGGAGACTTCAGTGAAGTCCACGCCCTTCTTCACTTCGTCGAGGGCGGCCTGCGCATCGGCCTCGGTAGCCGTAAGGATATGGCGCGCATGAACCTCTTCCTGCGGCGGCTGGGCCTTGATGAGTTCTTCGTAGCGCGCCTTCAGCTTGGGCTCGGTCAAAGCGGTCTTCATCTGGCGGTCCAGATAGGCCTGCTGCAGCACCTGTTCGCGCGCGGCCTGCAACTGGCTTTTCACCGCCGGATCATCGGCCAGCTTGGCCTTCTCGGCGGCTTCGCCCAGCAGCTTGCGGGCGGTCAGCTCGTTGATGATGCCAGGCACGAGCTGCTCAAGCGGGATCTGGTTCATCGGTGCCGGCAACTGGTTGTAGAAGTCGATCACTGCTGAACGGGTGATGGGCTGGCCGTTGACGCGCGCCACCACGGGATCGTTGCCGACGGCCTTGTTGGCCGGCTGGGCATGGGCAATCGACAATTGGCTGGTGGCCGCAATGGCGGCTGCCAGGAGGATGGAACGAATGGGATGGATCACGGATGGCTCGCGCAGTTGTTCAGGGCTGCCGAGCATACGCTTTTTCCATAGCGCGACAAGCGGCGGTCAGGCGTTCCTGACGGCGATATCGTCCAATTCCCGGCGCAGTTCCTCGATCAGCTCGCGGCTGACGGCCAGATTGGCCGCCTCGCGATCCAGGATCATGCGGAAAGCCTTCAGCTTCAGCGCCTGGCGGTCGATCTGCACTTCCGCCTCCCGGCCCACCGCGGCGTCGTAGACGATGTCGATCAGCCGGTCGGCGGCATGCAGCCGGCCCCAGAGATAATCGTTCTCGCGATGCGCCCGGCTGAAAAAGCCGCCGAACCGTCCAAGATGAATACCCTTCAGGGTATTCTCGCGGCGGATCGCCACCGCATCCTCGGGGCTGATGCGGTCGATGCGGATTTCGTTGAACTCGCCCAGATCGCGCCAATTGGTGATCGTGAAGGTCAGCACGTCCCAGAAGGGGAAGCCGATATAGCTGACCAGCAGGTCGCGCCGCGCCAGGATGCTCCAGTCTTCCGGCTGCATGTTGGCGAACAGGGCATCGAGCTGGCCAGTGGTGCTGTCCAGATTGATGTCCTTCGCCAGGGCATCGATCAGCGCATCGATGTCGCGCAAATGGCCTGAGGCAAAAGCAGCAGCCTCCGCCGCCAGCCGCTCGGGTGTCTGCGGCGCGATAGGGCGAAAGAACAAGGCCGTTGCCTGTGCCTTGGTGCTGTCCGAGAAGCCGTTGCCGTTATCGAAGCGCCGCAGCGCATCCAGCGCATCATAAAGCGAGCGCTTGAGCGCATCGAGTTTCGCGGCCTCCAGGCCCTTGTGTTCCGGATCGCCCAGCTTGCCGTAAAGCTGGTTGAGGCGCTGCAGCAGGAAACGCAGGCGGCGCTGCCGGAACGCCACATCGAAGCGCAGCAGGAAACGCACCCAGGGGGGCAGCTGATCGACGGGCGTTCCCGGCGGCGCGCGCTCGAAACGGACCGCCGTGTGGCAGACCTGGCGGTCCTCCGCCCAGCGCAGCAAGACCTGCCGCGTCCATTGCGCCTCGGTGGAATGCTCTCCGAAATGACAGGCAGAGCAGACCAGCTTGGTCACAAAGTCCAGCACCGCGCCCAGCTTGAGGCGGACATAGCCTTCATAGGCAAAGCCGGCTTCCTGGACGGCGCGTTCGCTGGCGTGGATGCGCCATAGCCGGATTTCCGACTCGCTCAGCGGCGCATCCAGATTCTGCGGCGCGCTTTCCGCCACCAGTTGCGCGATCTGCGGCTGGGTGGCGTCGATCACGCTGCGCAAATGGCGAACCCGCTCGTTGAAGCGGTTCGCCCAGATCAGTTCGTCGGCGATCGGCTCGTTGCGCGGAATGTCGCTCAGCGCGCCTTTGAGGACGCGGAAGAAACCCGGCACGCGGCCCGTCGGCGGCGGGGCTGGCCGCAGGGGCTGCGGGTCGATATAGACGAGGCGGCGGTCGACCTGGCGATAGGCGGGCCGTCCGCGGATCGCTTTCATCGCGGCAGCAAACGGCTTGTTCGCCAGCACGCCGCCGTCGAGGAAGGAGGTATTCTCCGGATCGAGCTCGGCGCGGATATAGTCGCGGAAATTCTTTTCCACGAATTTCTGCTTCCGCTCCCACTGGCGGCCCTGTTCATCCAGCAGGCGATCGATGTCGCTCAGCTGCGTGGGTGGAAAAGCGCCGGGGAAAGCCGAGGTGGCGCGGCCTGCAAAAGCCAGCGCCGGGGCATCGGCACGGGTGAAATCCGAATCCTCTTCGCCATTCGGCCAGCGCCGGTAGGAGAAGCGCAGCAAATGGCGATGCTCGCGGTCATGCACCAAAGGTGGATCGTGGATCGGGATATGCTTCAGATAGCCGTAGAAGTCGGTAAGCGTAACGAACAGATCCAGCGTAAGCTGGCTCGGCATCAGCGACTGGCCCGGCTTCTGCGGATCGCCCATGGCCTCCAGCCCCGCCAGCAATTGCCGCGACAGATGCTGGCCGTCGAAAGGCGGCTCGAACCAGCGCGAGCGGGTGAATAGCGAGATCTTGTCGCGCACCTCCCGGTCCAGCAGCACGCGCCCCAGTTTCGAGCGTGATGCCAGCCACAGAAGCGGCCGCATGTACATCTTGCTGAGCTGGCCGGCCTTCTTTTCCGGATCGAGCAGACGCGACACATCCGCCTCGCGCAGCCACAAGTCCCGGAAATGATCGATGCGCAGGTCATGGGCCAGCGCCCGGGCAAGGATGATGCCGTTGATGCCGCCGGCCGAGGCGCCGGACACGACATCGACCACCACCCGCAGGTCGACATACCGGCCGAGTTCCTTCAGCAGCTCGAAATAGGCGTGTTCGCTGTCGTATTCGGTATCGCCCGGGCGGATGTTGTCGCCAAAGCGCGCAGCCTCGCGCGCCGGGCCTTTGGGGATGTCGTGGTAGGCTTTCGAGGCGCGGACCAGCTTCAAGACTTCCTTGACCACGCCATGCATATAAATGGCGAGGGATACGCCGCCGAAACAGACCAGCGCCAGGCGTAACTCTTTCTCCTGCACGCTCTGCCTCCCCCCCAAAATGCCGCGACGAGTCTGCCGCCTGCGGCGGCCCGGCTCAAGTATTCGCCATGAGCTTTAGCGATTAGCGCTGACAAATCACCCGTTTCCGTGTCGTCAGCCTAGTCAGTCGTGCGCCCGGTCACAGTCCAAGCGCCTTGCCGATCCTCTTTCAGCGTCGTACACCGGGCGGGCTATGTCCGATTTTGAGCAGCAAGCAGCGGCGATTGCCGTCGACCGTGCCGGCCATGAACTCCGCCGCGGCCGGCCCATTTTGTTGACCCTGGGGCAGGAGCGGGCCTTGGTCCTGGCGGCCGAAACGCTGACCGAGCCGGTCCTGGCGCAATGCGCTGCGCTCAGCGCCGATGCAGCCCTGGTGTTGACCGCCTCGCGTGCGGCCGTGCTGCATATCGGGCCGACCGGTCATGACCCCATTCTTTTGCCGCTGGCAGATCTGCCGGCTCCACCGGAAGAGCGCGCCACGCTGATCCGCGATCTCGCTGATGCCAGCCGCGATCTGGCGGCGCCGCTGCGCGGTCCGTTCACGCGGATCAAGGCCGCGCCGCCCGAAAGCGCCGCTGTGGCAATCAAGCTGGCCAAGACCGCCTTCCTGCTGCCGGCGGTGGTGCATGTTCCGCTCGCCGCCGAGGCAGCCTTGCCGCCCGGCATGCTCGAAGTACCCGCTGCCGCTGTGCAGAGCTATGACCGCATCGCTGCCGAGACGCTGGTTCCGATCAGTCAGGCACGTTTGCCGGTCGCCGATGCGGAAAACGCGCGGCTTTATGCTTTCCGTCCCGCCGATGGCCGGCAGGAGCATTTCGCGCTGGTGATCGGCGAGCCTGACCCGACTGCGCCGGTTCTCGTCCGGCTGCATTCCGAATGCTTCACTGGCGATCTGCTCGGCAGCCTGCGCTGCGATTGCGGCGAGCAGTTGCGCGGCGCCGTGCGCACGATCAACCAAGCTGGTGCTGGCATTTTGCTTTATCTGGCGCAGGAAGGCCGCGGCATCGGGCTGGTCAACAAGCTCCGTGCCTATCAGTTGCAGGACCAGGGCTTCGATACGGTTGAAGCCAATCAGCGGCTCGGCTTCGATGCCGACGAGCGGTGGTTCCTGCCCGCGGCCAACATGCTGCGGAGGCTCGGTTTCACCCGGGTGCGGCTGCTGACCAACAACCCGGAAAAGGTCAAAGGCCTGGCTGCCTGCGGCATCGAGGTGGTCGAGCGGGTCGCCCATAAATTTCCCCCCAATGCCCATAACGAGGCCTATCTGGCGGCCAAGCGGAAGAAGTCGGGCCACTATCTGTAAGTACCCGGCAGGATTTGCCCAGCTTCCCGGATCTCGCAATATTAACGTATTGATTTATATGGGCTGATTTCTGGCCCGTGGCTTGCACCGCCCTGGTCCGTAACGACCAAGGCGGTGCTGTCTTGAACGATCTGGTGCTCGATTTTCCCCGGCAGACAAGCCGGTTGCCGACCGAACAGGCGACGGCAGCCGAGGGGAAGGCGCGTGCATCGGACGGCCTGTTTGGCAAGGACGGTTTCTCGTTCTGGGATTTCCTCGACATCATCAACCCGCTTCAGCATATCCCGGTGGTCTCGACCGTTTATCGGGCGATCACGGGCGATACCATCGATCCGGGCGCCCGGATCGCCGGTGGTGGCCTGTTCGGCGGACCTATCGGCGTCGCCATCTCGCTGATCGGCGCGATGGTGGAGGAAAGCACCGGCAAGGATCCCGGCGAACATGCGCTGGCCATGCTGGGCATTGATATCGGTCCGACGGACAAATCCGAACCGGCTGTCCAGGTGGCCGAAGCGCCGCCGACAGATCGGGTGCCGCCTGAGCTGACCGCGGCGATTCAGCCGCCGTTGCCGCAAAGCGACATGAAACTCACCGTCCGGCGCCGCGAGGAAGAAGGTGAGTCCGAGCAGCGCAGGCGCGGCGAAGAGATGGCCAATGAGACGGCCGAGATCGAGTCTCAGCACAGAAAGTCCCGGCGCCGGGCCAATAGCGATGCCGCGCAATTGACCGATCCCTCCGCGATCCTGGCCGCGCATGCGCGCCGCTTGCAGGGGAATGTCGCCCCAGCCAAGGCCACGCCGGCTGTTGCTTCGGATACCGCCGACGGCCGCACCTGGTTTGCGGCTTTCCCGCAAGGCGGCGGAACCATAACCCGCGGCGTCGGCACCCAGCCGGTCACCCGCCAGCATGCGGTCAGCAAGTTTGGCATCCACGCTGCTCCGGCCGCGCAAGGTACGGCTCGCCGCGGTGAAACGCCGAGTTCCGCCGAATGGGCCGAGCGTGCCGCCGCTGCCTATCAGAAATATTTCGACATGCAGCAGCAGCGCGAACGCCGCTCCGGCACGGCTTCTCAGGTGGATCAGCGCTACTAAGGCTTGCGCTGAGGCGGCGAATCCCGCTTCATCGCATCATGATCGATATCCTGGTGACCTCCGACGGCTGGCTGCGCTTCGGCGGATTGCGCTTTCGTTGCGCGCTGGGCAAAGGCGGCTGCAAGCCCGAGGCGGATAAGCGCGAAGGCGATGGCGCCACCCCGCTGGGACGTTATCCTTTGCGGCAGGTCATGTATCGTCCTGACCGGTTGCAGGCGCCGGCAACACGATTGCCGATCCGTCCACTCGATCCGCTCGATGGCTGGTGCGACGATCCGGCCGATCCCGCCTATAACCGGCCCGTGAAGCTGCCTTATGCCGCAAGCCATGAGAAGCTTTGGCGAAAGGATCACGTCTACGACATCATCGTCGAACTGGGCCATAACGACGATCCTCCGATTCCGGGCCTGGGCAGCGCCATTTTCATGCATGTCGCGCGGCCGGATTACACCGGCACAGAAGGCTGTATAGCCTTGGCGCTGCCCGATCTGCAGGCATTGCTGGCGGCGGTGCCGGCCAGGGCCGCCGTGCAAATCCTTCGGGCGTGATCAGCCGCTGCGCTTGACCGAGATCAAGGCGCTATAGGGCCGGACAAGAGCCTTATTCTGCGACGCCGACCTCTGCTATAGATCGGCGAACAAAAGCCGCAGAAGCAGAAAGCGGCGTTAGTCGGGAGGAACACATGGCAAGCCAGTATGATCAGGTTTATGCCGCCGCTATGGCGGACCCGGAAAAATTCTGGGCCGACGCGGCCAGTCAGCTGCATTGGTACAAGACCTGGGACCAGGTGCTGGATGCCGGCTCGCCGCCGTTTTACCGGTGGTTCGTCGGGGCCGAGACGAATACCTGCTATAATGCGCTGGACCGGCATATCGAGGCAGGCCATGGCGACCGTGCGGCGCTGATCTACGATTCGCCGGTTACCGACACGATCCGCACCTACAGCAACACCGAGTTGCGCGATGCCGTCGCCAAGCTGGCGGGCGCGATGAAGGCGCGCGGCGTGACCAAGGGCGATCGCGTGATCATCTACATGGCGATGACGCCGGAAGCGGTGATGGCGATGCTGGCCTGCGCCCGCATCGGCGCCATCCACTCGGTGGTATTCGGCGGTTTCGCGCCACGCGAACTCGCCACCCGCATCGACGATTGCAAGCCGAAGATGGTGATCGCGTCGTCCTGTGGTCTCGAGCCGGGGCGTGTCGTCGAATACAAGCCGCTGCTCGATCAGGCCATCGCCATAGCGACGCATAAGCCGGAATGCTGCTTCATTTTCCAGCGCCCGATGTATCAGGCGCCGCTGCAAGAAGGCCGCGATTTCGATTTCGCGTCGGAGGTTGAGAAGGCCGCTCCGGCCGATTGCGTTCCGGTTGCCGCTACCGATCCGCTTTACATCCTCTACACCTCCGGCACCACGGGTGTGCCGAAGGGCGTTGTGCGCCACAACGGCGGCCATATGGTGGCGCTGCATTGGTCGATGAAGAACGTCTATGGCATGAAGCCGGGCGAGGTCTATTGGGCGGCTTCCGATGTCGGCTGGGTGGTTGGTCACTCCTACATCGTCTATGCGCCGCTGCTCTACGGCTGCACGACGGTGCTGTACGAAGGCAAGCCGGTCGGCACGCCGGATGCCGGCGCCTATTGGCGCGTGATCGAACAGCATAAGGTCGCGGCCTTGTTCACGGCGCCGACCGCCTTCCGTGCGATCAAGAAGGAAGATCCGAAGGCCGAACTGCTGAAGAAATACGATCTCACTCAGTTCCGGACGCTGTTTCTGGCCGGCGAGCGCGCCGATCCCGATACCGTGCGCTGGGCGGAAGACAATCTGAAGCGGCCGGTGATCGATCACTGGTGGCAGACCGAAACCGGCTGGCCGATTGCCGCGAACTGCACGGGCATCGAGCTTCTGCCGGTCAAGCATGGCTCGCCGACCAAGATCGTGCCTGGCTACGATGTCCGCATCCTCGATGATGATGGCCAGCCGGTGAAGCCGGGCGATATCGGCAATATCGTCATCAAGCTGCCGCTGCCGCCGGGCTGCCTGCCGACCTTGTGGAACAACGACGAGGGCTTCAAGAAGAGCTACCTCACGCGTTTCCCCGGCTATTACAACACCGGCGATGCGGGCTACATCGATGAGGACGGCTATATCTTCATCATGAGCCGCACCGACGACATCATCAATGTCGCCGGGCACCGGTTGTCCACCGGCGGCATGGAGGAAGTGCTGGCCTCGCATCCCGATGTGGCCGAATGCGCCGTGGTTGGCGTCGCCGATCAGCTCAAGGGGCAGGTGCCGCTCGGCTTCGTGGTGCTCAAGGCCGGCGTGTCGCGGCCGGAAGATCAGATCGTGCAGGAACTGGTCCAGCTCGTCCGCGAGAAAATCGGTCCCGTGGCAGCATTCAAGCAGGCCGTGGTGGTGAAACGGTTGCCGAAAACGCGCTCCGGCAAGATACTGCGCGGCACCATGCAGAAGATCGCCGACGCGCAAGAGTATCGCATGCCCGCCACCATCGATGATCCCGCCATCCTGAGCGAGATCGGCGAGGCGCTGAAGCCGCTCGGCTATGCCAAGCGGCCGTAAATAGTGGCGGTTCAGCGCCTGCGTGACTGGCTTGCGGCTTTCGCGGTCTACCGCGATCGCCGCGTGCTGGCCATCGCGGTCCTCGGCTTCGCGTCGGGACTGCCTCTGGCGCTGACCGGCCAGACCCTGCAGGCCTGGCTCACCGAATCGGGCGCGTCCCTGCAATCGATCGGCCTGTTCGCGCTTGTCGGCGTACCCTACACGCTGAAATTCCTCTGGGCGCCTTTGGTCGACCGGCTGCCTTTGCCGGGGCTGACGCGTCTGTTCGGCCGTCGCCGCGGCTGGCTGATCTTCTCGCAAGCCTTGCTGATGCTGGCGATTGCCGGACTGGCGGTCAGCAATCCAGGCGAGGCGCTGATGCTGACGGCGCTTTGCGCGGTCGGTGTTGCCTTCATGTCGGCCACGCAGGATATTGTGATCGATGCCTGGCGCGTGGAAATCCTGGAAGAGCGCCAGTTGGCCGCCGGCGCTGCCGCCATCGTCTTCGGCTATCGCATCGGCATGCTGGTCTCCTCGGCCGGCGCGCTGTATCTCGCGACGCTTCTCGACTGGTCGCTGGTCTATTTCGCGATGGCGGCATTGCTGGTGATCGGCGCGGTCACTGTTCTGCTGGTGGGAGAGCCGGCCGCCAAGCCGCGCGGCGATGCCGAGCGGCGCTTTGCCGAGGCCGAGGCTTGGCTGGCGGAACGTCCGCATCTGTCGGGCGCTGTCGCCAGGGTGATGGCCTGGCTTTATGCCAGCGTCGCCGGGCCGTTGCTGCAATTCATGACGCGCAAGGGCTGGGTCGGCATCCTGTTGTTCGTGATGCTGTTCAAGCTGGGTGACAGCCTGGCCGGCGTGCTGGCCACCAGCTTCTATCTGAATATCGGCTTCACCAAGGCGGAGATCGCCGAGGTCAGCAAGCTTTACGGCTTCGTCGCCACCATGGCGGGCCTGTTTTTGGGCGGCTGGCTGATGCAGGCGGTCGGGCTGTATCGCTCGCTATGGGTCTGCGGCATCCTGCAGATGATCTCCAACCTTCTGTTTGCCGTGCTGGCGATGCAGGGCAACGACCTGTGGTTCCTGGCGCTCACGGTGGGCGTGGAAAACCTCGCCGGCGGCATGGGCACGGCGGCTTTGGTGGCTTATCTCTCGGCGCTTTGCGATGTTGCCTACACGGCGACGCAATATGCGCTGTTGTCCTCTCTGACGGCGGTGGCGCGGACGGTGCTGTCGTCCTATGCCGGCTTCATCGCCGAGCCGCTGGGCTGGCCGCTTTTCTTTGTCGCCACCACTATCGCGGCGATCCCGGGACTGCTTCTGCTGGCCTGGCTGACGCGGCGTGGGGCGGCGACACGGGTAGCTGAAACGCGCCCCGGCCAGACGCTTCTGGCGGAAGACTGACATTATACGGATTAAAACTGTCCTCGCGCCGTCAATCGGTTATGTGACAGGCGTCGCCCCATATCTTGGGGTGAGAGCTGGACTTTACTCGCTAGATATTTTATTGCGGACGAGATTTAGCAAATCTGTCATATATTTGACACCTTTGCTACACAGTGTATGGCCATAGTCGGAGCATGAACATGCAACTGCCCCTCTCCGTTCCTTCGGCTGTACCTGCGTCCCGTTTGCCACGGAGTGGCTGGCAGTGCGTGTCCGCCGATGGACGCTTCGAGGTGCGGCTGACCCGGAGCCCCGAAGACATCGCGGCCGCGCAGCGTCTTCGGTACCAGGTCTTCTACGAGGAAATGGCGGCGAAGCCTTCGCCTGAGATGGCGCGGCTGGGCCTTGACTTCGACCAGTTCGACACGCTGTGCGACCACCTGATGGTCTTCGACCGCTCGCGTCCCGATGGCGACCGGGCGGTTGGCACCTACCGCCTGCTGCGCCGCAGCGTGGCGGAGATGCATGGCGGTTTCTATTCGGCCTCCGAATACGATCTGCAGCCGATGCTGGATTATGTCGGTGCCAGCGGCGGCCTGCTGGAGCTTGGCCGTTCCTGCGTGCACCGCGACTATCGCACCAATGCGACAATCCAGCTGCTGTGGCGCGGCATCTCCACTTACGTCGCCGACCATGGCATCAGCTTCATGTTCGGCTGCGCCTCCTTCCCGGGCACCGATCCGCAGGAGCATGCGCTGGGCCTAAGCTATCTCCATGCTCATCACCTGCCGCCGGAAGAGTGGCGCGTGCGCGCGCTGCCCGAGCGGTATCAGCCGATGAACCTTCTGCCGCCCGACCAGATCAACCTGCGCGCCGCGCTGCATGCGCTGCCGCCGCTGATCAAGGCCTACCTGCGGCTTGGCGCCTATATCGGCGATGGCGCGGTGGTCGATATGCAATTCGGCACCACGGATGTGTTCATCCTGCTGCCGGTGGAGCGGATCGCGCCGAAATACCATAACCGTTTCTCGCCCGACGAAGGCCTGGTGCAGACCGAATACCACGCCTGAACGTCCGGGCTTTTCAGCCTCGCCGTCTTACGCGTAACATTCTTCCCGAGGAAACGAAAAACCCGGGAAGACGATGAATATCGCGTATCTTTTGCATCGCGCGGCCAAGACCTGGGCTGAGCGCCCGGCGCTGTCGGTCGGCCGCGACATTCGCCTCTCATACGGTCAGATGGGCCAGCGCGTGCCGAAACTGGCGGGCGGCCTGATCGCAGCGGCCAACCTTCAGCCCGGCGACCGCGTCGCACTGTTTCTGAAGAACACGCCCGAATACTGGGAGCTGCTGTTTGCGGTCTGGCATGCGGGGCTGGCGGCGGTGCCGATCAATGCCAAGCTGCATGCGCGCGAGACGGCCTGGATCATCGAAAACTCTGAAGCCAAGCTGGCCATCGTATCAGCAGAACTGGCCGAGGATCTCCTGCCGCTGACAAAGGACATCAAGACACTGCAGCGCGTGATCGTGATGGGCGAGCGCGATTACGCCAAGCTTTATGAGGCAGACGCAGTTCCGTTCAACGACGGGATCAGCCCTGATGCGCTGGCCTGGCTGTTTTATACTTCAGGCACCACGGGGCGGCCCAAAGGCGCGATGCTGACGCATCGCAATCTGTGGTCGGCGACGATGAACTATTTCGCCGATGTGGACCGCGTCGATCCCACCGACTGCATCATCCATTGCGCCGCGATCAGCCATGGCTCGGGGCTGTATGGCCTGCCGCATGTCGCGCGCGGCGCCAATCAGATCGTGCCCGATAGCGGCGGCTTCGATCCGGCCGAAACTTTGGACCTGATCGCGCATTGGAGGCATTGCAGCTTCTTCTTCGCGCCGACCATGGTGCATCGTCTGATCCATGCGCCGCAGATCGCAACGGCCAAGACCGACAACCTGAAAACCATCGTCTATGGCGGCGGGCCGATGTATGTCGCCGATCTGGTGGATGCGATGAACGTGCTGGGGCCGAAGCTGGCGCAGATCTACGGCCAGGGCGAGGCGCCGATGACCATCACCGGCATGGACAAGCAGATGCATCTCGATGACGGGCATCCGCGCTATCGCGAGCGGCTGGGCTCGGCCGGCGTGGCGCGTACGGATGTGGAAGTGCGCGTGGTCGACGCCGACGACAGGCCTTTGCCGCCGGGGGAGATCGGCGAGGTGATCTGCCGCGGGCCTGTGGTGATGGCGGGCTACTGGAAGAACCCGGAAGCGACCGCGCAGACCTTGCGCAATGGCTGGCTGCATACCGGCGATATGGGCAGCTTCGACGAAGATGGTTGGCTGACGCTGAAGGATCGCTCGAAGGACATGATCATTTCGGGCGGCAGCAACATCTATCCGCGTGAGGTGGAGGAAGTGCTGCTGCAGCATCCCGATGTCAGCGAGGTCTCCGTCGTCGGCAAGCCGCATCCCGACTGGGGCGAGGAGGTAGTCGCCTTCGTGGTGCCGCGCAACGGCGCGGCGCTGACGCCGCAGATGCTGGACAGGCTTTGCCTGGACAACATCGCGCGCTTCAAGCGGCCGAAGCAGTACCGCTTCATCGACGCTCTGCCGAAGAACAATTACGGCAAGGTGCTGAAGACGGAGTTGCGCGCGGCGCTGCAGAAAGAAGGGGTGTAAGACGCCAGACGTCATGCCCGTGCTTGGCCCGGGCATCTCCCGCCGATTTGCGAAAGGCCCGCGGACCAAGCCCGAGCATGACGATCAGGTCAGGAGCCGATCCCTGGCGCGCCTTTCGAGGTGGAATACTCGAAATGAAGCGGCTTGCCCTGCAGCATGGGATAGATCGCATGCGCGGCGGAGGCCGCTTCGGCAAAGCCGGTGAGGATCAGCTTCAGCTTGCCGGGATAGGTCGCCACGTCGCCGATGGCGAAGATGCCGCTTTTGCTGGTCTGGCAGGTGGACGGATCGACCGGCAGGTGATGCAGCGCCAGCTCCATGCCCCAGTTCGCGATCGGCCCAAGATCGCTTTTCAGCCCGAAGAAGGCGAGCAGCGCATCGGCCTCCAGCCGCTTCACGTCGCCATCCAGCGATCTGACGATCACGGCGCTGAGCGTCGCGCCATCGCCGTCCAGCGCGTCGAGCTGATAGGGCACGACGATATCGAGGCCCTGGCCGTTCAGCGCGCGCAGGCGGCTGACGTTTTCCGGCGCGGCGCGGAACTGGTCGCGCCGATGCACGAAATCGATATGCGCGGCCACGCCATGCAGCGCCAGCGCCCAGTCGACGGCGGAATCGCCGCCGCCGGCGATGACGATACGCTTGCCCCGGAAATCCTCGGCGCGGCGCACCAGGTAATGCACGCCGGTACCGTCCCTGCGGCCTTCATAGGCTTCAATGCCGGCAAGCGGCGGGCGGTTGGGCCCGAAGGCGCCGGCGCCGGCGGCGATGATCACCGCGCGCGCCTCGATTACGGTGCCTTTTGAGGTCGTGAGGCGGAAATTCCCCGCTTCGCCTTCCAGCTTCTCGACGCGCTGCCCCAGATGGAAAACCGGGTGCATGGGGGCGATTTGCTGCTCAAGCTGCGCGATCAGCTCGGCGCCGGAGATCCGGGGGAAGCCGGGAATGTCGTAGATTGGCTTTTCTGGATAAAGCGCGCTGCATTGCCCGCCGATGGCGTCCAGCGCATCGATCACATGGCAGCGCAGGCCGACCATCCCGCATTCAAAAACGGCAAACAGGCCGACCGGCCCGGCGCCGATCACGGCAATATCGGTTTGATGGCTCATGCGTGAGACTCAACTGACGGAAGGGGCGGGTTTTTGTAGCGGCTTCACCCGGCAAGAGCCAGTCATGGGGCCAGACATGGAGGGCAGGCATGGGGGCTGTTTCATGCCGGCCGGTTAGGCCCCGGCGACCGCCTTGGCTTAAGTTATTGATATATCTTGTATGTCCCGGCCATGGGAGCCATTCGGTGCCACTGAAGGCGAGCTGGCGGCAGTTCCGAGCCAGTTTGAGTCCGATTCAGGCCAACTGAGGCCAATTTCCCGGCCCGCTGTTCAATCGGTAGTTGTTGCCAGATTGGCGATGTCCGACAGCCGGAGAGGAGGTAAGAATGCGGCCTCTAATGACGCTACCGCCCACCGCTTGGCGAAGTGGTTTTCGTTCGCACAGAAAGCGCCTTCGGCGCGGAAGGAGATGCGAAAACCGAAGCACGGATTGCCAGGCTCATTGAGAATGGTGGAGGCCGCATGGAAAACGATCCAACATAGGCATGAACGATACTGACGACCAGGAACCAGGATGACCGCCTATCATTTTTATGAACCGCGCCTCGGCCATGGCCTGAAGCACGATCCGCTCAACATGATCGTGGCACCGCGGCCGATCGGCTGGATCTCATCGCTTTCGGCCAAGGGTGTGCGCAATCTTGCACCCTACAGCTTCTTCAATCTCTTCAATTACAAGCCGCCGATCATCGGCTTTTCCTCCATCGGCTGGAAGGACAGCATTGCCAATGTAGCCGAAACCAGGGAATTCGGCTGGAGCCTGGCGACGCGCAGCCTGGCTGAGCAAATGAATGCCAGCTGCGCCGAAGTCGGCCCTGAGGTGGACGAGTTCGCCCTGGCCAAGCTGACGCCAGCGCCGTCCAGGCTGATCAAGGCACCGCGCGTCGCCGAAAGTCCTGTCTCGTTCGAATGCAGGCTGACGCAGCTCATCAAGCTGCAGACTGCCGAGGGCGGCGAGATCGAGACCTGGGTCGCCTTCGGCGAGGTGGTTGCCGTCTATATCGACAAAAGCCTTTTGAAGGACGGCATCTACGACACCGTCGCGGCCGATCCGATTTCACGCGGTGGCGGGCCGGCGGATTACTTCACCATCACCGAGGCCAATCGTTTCCAGATGTACCGGCCAGGCGCGAAAGTTGCGGCGGAGTAGCGACGTGCGCGGCGGGGCGGCGTTTGGCTTTGGCCGGATAACGGCGTGTCATAATGGCGATAACCTGTCCCGTCATCCCGGGTCTGCGGTGCGCCATTGCATGCTGCGCGCCCGGGATGACGAGGAGGGAATGGATGCGTGCGGGGTAACGGCTATGCCGTTTTCTTCGTGGTCTTCTTCACACTTTTCTTCTTCACATTCTTGCTCGGCACCTTCGCCGCCGGCTTAACCCGCCGTGCCGTCTCCTTCAGTTCGATCCAGACCGGCGCGTGGTCGCTGGCTCTTTCCCAGCCGCGCACTTTGCGGTCCACGCCGGCGGCTGTAAGGCGGCGTGCGACTTTCGGGCTGAGCAGGAAATGGTCGATGCGCAGGCCGGCATTGCGCGGCCAGGCATTCCGGAAATAGTCCCAGAAGGTATAGATGCGCTCATCCGGATGCAGCTTGCGGATCGCGTCGGTCCAGCCCTGGCCGACAAGCTTATGGAAGGCGGCACGGCTTTCCGGGCGGAACAGCGCATCGTCCAGCCAGCGTTCGGGCTTGTAGACGTCGAGCTCCGTCGGCATCACGTTGTAGTCGCCGGCCAGGATCACCGGCAGGCCGGACTCCATCAGCGTCGCCGCATAGGCCGTGAGCCGCCGAAACCAGTCGAGCTTGTAGTCGAATTTCGGCCCCGGGGCCGGATTGCCGTTGGGCAGATAGAGGCAGCCGATCAAAAGGCCGTTGACCGCCGCCTCGATATAGCGGCTCTGGACATCGTCAACGAACTTGCCGCCTTTGATGCGCGGCAGGCCACGGCGGGTTTCTTCCGGTGTTGCGTCGCGCTGCAGGATGGCGACGCCGTTCCAGCTCTTCTGGCCCAGCCAGATCGCGCCATAGCCCGCCTTTTCGATGGCGGCCAGCGGGAATTTCTCCTGCGGCGCTTTCAGTTCCTGCAGACAGGCAACATCGGGCGCGATTTCCTCCAGCCAGCGCAACAGCACCGGCAGGCGGCCATTGATGCCGTTGACGTTGAAGCTGGCGATGCGCATCGCTGCGGCAGGCGATTGATCAGTTGCGGAAGCTGGGATCGATGCGGTCGAGCTTGCGCAGCAGGGCGGGCCAGGCGAGCGCGCCACCCAGGCCTCGGGTCACCTGCTTGGCCTGCGCCATGATGCCGTCGACGATCGGCTGCGGCACATGCTGCAGCCTGCCGCCGCCCGCCTGCGCTGCGATCTGCATCGCGCAGGCGCGCTCCAGGGTGTAGATGTTGAGGAAGGCATCAGCGACCGTCGGCCCCAGCGCGAGCGTGCCGTGATTGCGCAGCAGCATCACATTGCTGCGGCCCAGATGCGCCACCAGGCGCTGCTTCTCCTCCGGGTTCAGCGCCACGCCTTCGTAATCGTGATAGCTGATCTGCGCGAGCGGAAACAGTGCGGTCTGGCTGATTGGCAGCAGGCCATCCTCCTGGGCGGAGACGGCAACGCCCGCCGTGGTGTGCAGATGGATGACGCAGCCTGCATCGGGGCGCGCCTCGTGCACGGCGCTGTGGATGGTGAAGCCGGCGGGGTTGATCGCGTCCGGCTCGTCGTCGATCACCGTGCCGTCGAGGCCGACCTTCACCAGGCTCGAGGCGGTGATCTCTTCGAACATCAGGCCATAGCGGTTGACCAGGAAATGATCGTGGCTGCCGGGCACGCGGGCGGAGATATGGGTGAAGATCAGATCGTCCCAGCCATAAAGCGCCACCAGGCGATAGCAGGCGGCGAGATCGATGCGAGTCTGCCACTCGGCCTCCGAGCAGCTGTTGCGGCGATCAAGCTGAATGACATTCTCCGCCATGGCGATCCTCCCTTTGTCTTATGGGAGGATGATAGGGCGGGAGGAGGGCGGAGTCTGCGATATTTTGAGGGGGGAGCTCCTCACCGCTAAACGTCATGCCGCGGCGGAAACATATCTCAGGCGGCGGCATGACGTTTTGAAACCGGCAGGTGTGGCGATCCCAGCCTTACGCGGCCTTGTTGGCGCGGAGCTTGTTCTGCAACAGCGCCGCGAGACGTTCGATGCCTTCCCTGATCCGCGCGGGCTCGCCCAGCGAGAACGAAAGCCGCGCGGTATTCTTCTTCGGCTCGTTGGCATAGAAGGCGGAGCCGGGGACGAAGGCGACCTCGGTATCCTTGATCGCTTCCTCCAGAAGCTGGGTGCCGTCGATGCCTTCGGGGAATTCCAGCCAGATGAACATGCCGCCATCGGGCCGGGTGAAGCTGACTTCCTTGGGGAAGCTCTGCTCCAGCGCCGCCAGCATGGCGTCGCGGCGCTCCTTGTAGACCTTGCGCAGCTTGACCACCTGGCTGGCATGCGAGGATTTCGCCAGCTCGCAGGCGATCATCTGGTTGATGGTGCTGCAATGCAGATCAGAAGCCTGCTTGACCAGCACCAGCTTATTGATCAGCGCCGGATCGGCGGCAATCCAGCCGATGCGCAGGGCGGGGGTGAGGATCTTCGACAGGCTGCCGACATAGATCACCAGGCGGCGCTGATCGGCGCCCGGCTGCTTCAGATACTCGGCCTCCAGAGCCGAGAAGCTGGGGATGCGGGGATTCTCGTAGCGCAGCTCCTCATAGGGGCTGTCTTCCACGATGTAGACGCCGTACTGATGCGCGAGCTTCAGGATCGCCTGGCGGCGTGCCAGCGAAGTGGTGACGCCGGCCGGATTGCAGAAGTCCGGGGTCAGATAGAAGAATTTCGGCTTCTCTTTGAAGACGGCTTCGAGCTCGTCGAGCAGCACGCCTTCATCGTCCATCGGCACCGAATGGAAGCGCGGGCGATAGGTGCCGAAGACCTGGATGGCGCCGAGATAGCTCGGCGCCGACATCACCACGCCATCGCCTTCCTCGATAAAGGCGCGGCCAAGGAAATCCAGCGCCTGCTGGGCGCCGGAGGTGATCAGGATCTCTTCCGGCCTGGCGGCGATGCCATGGCCTGCGAGATAGCCCTGGATCCACTCGCGCAGCGGCGGATAGCCTTCGCTGATCGAATACTGGAACGCGACCTGCGCAGCAGAGGGATCGCGCAGCAGGGCCTCGTAGGACTTGGTGATGGCGTCCAGCGGGAACATCGCCGGATCGGGGATGCCGCCGGCGAAGGATATGATCTCCGGCCTGGCGATGAGTTTGAGCAATTCGCGGATTTCCGAGGCGCGCAGCTCGGCAACGCCTTGCGCGAGGCCGGGAAGAGAAGAATCGGACATGATATGAGCTCGGGGCTATCTCAAACGAGTGCCGCCCAGCTTAGCGCAGCCGGGCGGCAGGGGGAAAGCATAGAGACGGAAGCGTTACCGGAATACTACCGGAACGGCGCCGTCAGGAATTCGGCGTAAACAGGATTTTTCCCTTGCGGCCTTCGCGGGCGGCATGGCTGAGCGCCTCCTTGTAGCGCTCCAGCGGATAGGTCGCCTCCACCGCCACATGGATGGTGCCGTCGGCCACCAGCCTGGTCAGCTCGGCATAGGTCTGCTGCAATTCCTGCGGCGCGGCGGTGGCAAACCAGCGCGCCAGCCAGAAGCCGCGCAGCGCGACGTCACGGAACACCGTCTCGGCCGCATCGACCATGCAGGGCTGGCCGGACAGGAGGCCGTAATTGACGATCACGCCGCCATTGGCCAGGGCATGGCCGATGCGGCGCGTGCCCTCGCCGCCGATGGCGTCGATGCCGAGCCTGGGCGCCGCATCCTTGCCGGTGATCGCCTTGACGCGCTGGCCAAGATCGGGGCCATCGACCAGCACCTCGTCGGCGCCCTGCTGCTTCAGCTCGTCGATCAGTGACGCGCGGCGGACGATGTTGAGGCTGCGCAGGCCGAATTTCTTGGCCAGCACGATGACATTGTGGCCAACGCCGGAATTGGCGGCATTCTGGATCACCCAGTCGCCGGGTTTCAGATCGATGAAGCTTTTCAGCATCAGCAGCGCTGTGGCGGGATTGACCGTCAGCATGGCGAGCTGCAGCGGATCGGCCTTGGGCAGCGCAAACAGCTTCGCCGCCTTGGCTTTGACCTGCTTGCGCCAGTTGCCGCGGCCGGCAAAGAGCAGCAGCACGCGGTCGCCGGCCTTCAGATGCGACACGCCGGGGCCAAGCTGGCGCACGATGCCAACGCCTTCGCCGCCGCCGATGGCGGGCAGGGGCGGCGGCTCCACGCCGTAGCGGCCTTCAAGCTGCAAGAGATCGGCCGGGTTGATCGCGCAAGCCTCGACATCGATCAGCACTTCGCCCTCGCCGGGCTGGCCCGGATCAGGGAGATCGACCAGTTCGGCCGCCTCCCAGGGTTTGCCGAAACGGGCATATTGGATCGCTTTCACCATGATTGTTTCCTCTCAAATGGCGCGGCCTAGATGGACCGGCCGGCCTTTTCCCAATAGGGCGCGCGGAGCTTGCGCTTGAAAATCTTGCCGGAATCCTCGCGCGGCAGGCTGGAGACCACCTCAACGATCTTCGGCACCTTATACTTGGCGACATGCTGGGCCAGGAAGCTGCGCACCGCATCGGGCGAGGGCGCAGCGGCCATGTCGTCGGGCTCGATATAGGCGCAGAGGCTTTCGCCGAATTCGTCATCGGGAATGCCGAAGACGGCGCAGTCCTTCACGCCCGGCATGCCGATCAGCACGGCCTCAATCTCGGCCGGGTAGATGTTGACCCCGCCGGAGATCACCATGTCGCGCTTGCGGTCGCAGAGATAGACGAAGCCCTCCGCATCGACATAGCCGACATCGCCGACCGTCACCAGTTCGCCGCGCGCCACTTCGCGGCGCTTGTCGTCGAGCTTGTTGTAGGTGAAATCGGGGATGTAGGGCGCGCGGATGTAAAGCTCGCCGATCTCGCCCGGCGGCAATTCGCGGCCGTCATCGCCGAAGGCCTTCACGGTGCAGCCCGGCAGGATGCGGCCGACGCTGCCGGGTTTCCGGAGCGCATCGGCAGCCGACAGCCACACGGCAATGCCGGTTTCGGTGGAGCCGTAATATTCGTTGATCACCGGTCCCCACCAGTCGATCATCGCAAGCTTCACGTCACGCGGACACGGCGCTGCGCCATGCACGACGTTGCGCAGGCTGCTGAGATCGTATTTGCGCTTTACGGCTTCGGGCAGCTTCAGCAGCCGCACGAACATGGTCGGCACGATGTGCATGTGGGTGATGCGGTGCCGCTCGATCATCGCCAGCATGTCTTCCGCATCGAAGCGCGGCTGCAAAACGATGGTCGCGCCCTGGCGCGCCGCCATCATGCCGTAGGAATTCGGCGCCGAGTGATACATCGGGCCGTTCATCAGGATGACTTTTTCCTCCTGCGGATCGAGACCAAAATAGGTGGAGGCGGCGACAATATTGCCGGCGGCCTGCTCGGGTGTGGGCGCTGCGCGGCGCACGCCTTTCGGCCGGCCGGTGGTGCCGGAGGTGTAGATCATCGCGTTGCGCGGCGGCGGCGTATCCTCGCGCAGGGGCGTCTGCGCCAGCAGCCAGTCTTCCCATTGCGTCAGCTTTGCGGCCTCGGGCGGCAGGATGTCCGCCACGCCATAGGCGGCGGCAATCTCCGGCGGTGTCGGCACGATGAAGACGCGCACGTTCTCCGGCACGATGCCGGCAATGCGCGGCCACAGATCGCCGTGCACGACGAGAACCTTGGCCTCGCTATCCTGCAGGATATAGGCGGTTTCCTCGGCAGTGAAATGCCAGTTGATCGGCGTGGCATAGGCGCCGGCAAGGCCCGCGCCCAGAGATGCCTCGAAGAAGGCGAAATCGTTGCGCATGTAGAGCGCAACCACATCGCCGATGCCAATGCCAAGCGCACGGAAGCCGCCTGCGGCTTTCGCCGCCCGTTCCTGCAGCGCAGCCTGCGACAGCCGGCGGTCGCCGGAGATGAGCGCGGACATGTCCGGGTCCGGTTATTCGGCGGCGAGACTGGCCGGCAGCGCCGTCAGCTTGGCGCGGGCGGCGTCGTATTCGCGCTTCAGACGGGCAACCAGTTCCGAAACGCTGGGGATGTCATGGATGCTGCCCACGCCCTGGCCGGCGCCCCAGATGTCGCGCCAGATCTTTGACTTCGAGCTGCCGCCCGAGCCGAAGCTCATGGTGCTCTTGTCGGCTTCCGGCAGGTTGTCGGGATCGAGACCGGCCTTGGCGATGGAGGGCTTGAGGTAATTGCCATGCACGCCGGTGAACAGCGAGGAGTAGACGATATCGCTGGCGGAGGTGTCGACCAGCATCTGCTTGTATTCCGGCTGGGCGTTGGCTTCCTTGGTGGCGATGAAACGCGTGCCCATATAGGCGAAATCGGCGCCCATCGCCTGGGCAGCCAGAATCTGGTTGCCGTTGGTGATCGAGCCTGACAGCACAACCGGGCCGTCGAAGAACTGCCGCACCTCCGAGACCAGGGCAAAGGGGCTGAGCGTGCCGGCATGACCGCCAGCGCCGGCGCAAACGAGGATCAGGCCATCAACGCCGGCTTCCAGCGCCTTCTTGGCATGGCGGATGTTGATCACGTCATGCAGCACGATGCCGCCATAGGAATGAATCGCCCCCACCACTTCGTCCGGCGCGCGCAGGGAGGTAATCACGATCGGCACCTTGTATTTGACGCAGACTTCCACGTCGTGCTTCAGGCGGTCGTTGGAGTGATGCACGATCTGGTTGACGGCAACGGGCGCCACCGGCTTGTCGGGATTCTGCGCGCGGTATTCGTCCAGTTCAGTGGTGATGCGCTTCAGCCATTCCTCCAGCATCTCGGCCGGGCGGGCATTCAGCGCCGGAAAGGAGCCGACGATGCCGGCCTTGCATTGCGCGATCACCAGTTCGGGGCCGGAGACGATGAACATCGGCGAAGCGATGACCGGCAGGCTGAGTTTCCCCTTCAGGACGGCAGGTATGGACATGGACGTTTCCTTTCGTTTCTAACTTTATGCGCGTTTGCGTCGGCGCATTGGTTTCGCGTCGGCCTTGGGCGCTGCGCCCTTGGCCAGAAGGCGCATGGCAGCCCGGTAAAGATCGTGAAAATCCAGCCTGGCATCGATCCGGCCGGCCAATTTCAGCATGATCAGGCCGTGGGTGGTAGCCCAGAAGACGTGGCCGAGAATTTCCGGATCACCTTCCAATTCGCCTTCGGCCACCAGGTCTTCGATATAGGCGGTCATGGTGCGGCGCGAGCGGGCCTGCGCCTTTGCGAGTTCCGGAAAACGCTGTGGATCGGTTTCCGCGGCGTCATTCATCAGGCGATAGCTGTCGGGATTTTCCAGGGCAAAGCGGATATAGGCTTCACCCACGGCGCGACCGCGCTGACGTGCATTGCCCTTCGAGCGAAGCGCTGCCTCCAGGCTTTCGGCGAAGCGGTTATGAGCTGCCGTGCGCACGGTGGCGACGATCTCGTCCTTGTCGCGGAAATAGCGGTAAGGGGTCATGGCGCTGCAGCCGAGATCCTCGGCCAACTGGCGCAGCGAAACGCCCTCGACGCCGTATTGGGCAAAGCGCCGCTCGGCTGCCGCGCAGAGCTTGGCGCGGAAGGCATCGATCTCGGCCTGGGAGAGCGTCTTCGGCATTAATATACACTGTAAATAAAAGACGCCGCCTTACAAGCCCCATTTTCAGCGGCACCAAAATCAGCGGTTTCCGGCCAGAGCCGTCAGTCCAAGGATTTCCCGCAGCGCACCAAGGCCTTGGATGGTCACAGAACAAGTCCGGGCACGGATGCTATTTTCTACGAACTTCTCGATCCGCTTGTCCAACAATGCTCTGCTTCCATGAAACGAAGCGATATGGCCTGCGCGCGACAGAAGGGCAGTGGCCCCGCCCGCCAAACCTACCCGCTTAACCCACGCGCGATGGGCCAGTCACAGGGCTTGTCTGCAGCCCCTTCTTATCTCTCCTTGGGTGAGGTTGATGAAATCCTTCGGACTTGGCATGGCGCTAGGTGTGGCCGCAGTGATCGGTGGCTTGGGCATATTCTATGGCGGGTTGGCGGCATTTTTCCCCGAGCATTTCCCGGCCCCGCCGATCTCACGCTTTGCGGCGCTGGATGAGAAGCTGCGTTTCCACCGTGAACATCCCGATTTTCAGCCGACTCTGATCAGCGTCGGTTCCTCCGTTGCCTGGCGCCAGATCGCCGGCGACATCTATGCTGAATATGCGGGCGGAAAAACGCGGTTTCTCGATGCCAGCATCGTGCATCTGAAAATCCATCAGACCCGCGCGATGCTGGATTTCTACCTCGATCATTTCCAGCAGGTGGATCATATCGTCATGATCACCAGCCTGCCGGATTACGAAAACTGCACGACCGAGCCGCGGGAATTGTTCAACGCCTCCGAGGCGGCGGCCTATGCCTTCGGACAATGGCCTGCGGCGTATTTCTATCTGCGCTATTTCGCGCCGCGGCGTTTCGTCCAAACCGCGCTGTCGCGGGAGGCGAAGACGCAACCCTTCCTGGGCGACATGTATATCGACGACTGGGGTTCCGGTCCGCTGCAAGTTCCGGACAGCATGAAGCGGGGCCTGCGGTACGGCACTATCGAGGTCGACAAGGCCTGCGTGCAGGAACTTGGCAGGCTGATCGGCGATGTCGCGGAACGCGGCAAGCACCTGACCATCGTTTTTCCGCCGATCCATCCGGAATACCGGAAGCAATATCCTCAATCGATAAAAACCCTGTCGCAGATCATTCAGCATGCGCGCGAGGTTGGCGCCCGCCATGGCGCGCGCGTCATCGACCTGCATGCCGACGATGCCTATGGGGACAAGGATTATTTCGACGCGCTGCACTTGCAGTATCCCGCGGTGCGGCGGCTATCGGCGCAGGTGGTCGAGCGGCTGGGGCAGCGGTCGGTCGCGGGCAAGTTTGCCGTCAGACATCCGCAAGATGGCCGGTTGCAGGACAGCCGGCTGCAAGACGGGCGGCCGCAGGATGGCCTGGGGAGCGGCAGGACGGTGATGGAATAGATTGCAGGCAAGCCATAGCCGCCCGGCAAGGCATTACCGGGAGACGCATTACCTGCTATTGACGGCCTGTTATTCGCAGTTGGGCGGTTCGATGACAGGCCGATTACCGGAAAGTAATTCAGTGCGCGCGCCGTTCTGATGTCTGATCCCAGTTCTTCGTTTCGAGTAGATCAATGTTCAAGTGGCGCCCCACGATGCCCCAGCCCAACGCGTCCGAGCTGACCGTAGCCCATCCAAAGCTGCAGGCTCTGCATCGCTTCTGGGAGGAGAAACGCAGCGGCCGCCCTGCGCCGTCACGCGCTGAGCTTGCCGTCGAGGAGCTTCGCCCCTGGCTGGGTCATCTCATGCTGCTGGATTGCATTGCCGGCGACGATTTCCGCTACCGCGTTTACGGGACCGATCTGGTCAGCCTGTTCGGCTTCGACCTGACCGGCATGACCACCTTGGAAGCCATTACGCTGGTGGGCGAGAAGCCGCTGCTGGAATACCGCCAGGTGCGGTCCGGCGTTGCGCCGCTTGGCGTGTCGCGCCAATCGCCATCGGCCCGGAAATACCTGACGGTGGACAAACTGGCCCTGCCGCTGATGGAGAACGGCGAGGTCAACAAGATTCTCGCCGCGATCTACCCGACAATCGGCGCGTAGGCTGGGCTTCCTAATACGGCGTCACGGCTTTCAGCAGCGCTTCCTCCAGCTCGCGGCGCAGATCGCTGGGCGGACCCTTGTCGAGAATGCCGAGCCAGACCTGACCTTTTTCTTCCCAGGCGCTGGCGCGGATCGGAGATGCCGGCGGTGCGGCGACCGGCAGCGGATCGCTGGCCGGCGGCGTGATGGTCGCGGTGGTAACCCCGCCGATCTCTGAAATCCGGCCCAGACTGCCGAGCTTCTCCCGTTTGACGATGGCGGCAAAGCGTTCGAAAGCCTGGCTGGCCGGATAGGGGCTCTGGCGGGCGCGCAAATCCTTGCCCGGTGGCGGTCCCAGCCGCTGGTCATAGGCGCCGGCGATGCGCCGCGCCAGCATGGTCAGATCCAGCCCTTCCTTGTTGGCCAGCAAAACGACGTCGAGCCGATCCTCTGGCGCCGTGAAGCGGCTGAGAAACGCGGAGTGACCGCTGGTACTACCGGCCGCGTACATCAGGCCTTTGCGGCCGGGAAAGCGCCAGGGACCATTGACCGGCAGGCTGCGCCCATCGGGCAGCAGCACGGGGCTGAGCAGCGCGCCGCGCAAATCCGCATCCTTGATCAGCATGTCGCTGCTCAAGGCCATGGCCCAGCGGCCAAGATCGGCAACAGTCGCGAAGATGCCGCCGCTGCCCGGGCGGGCAGATGGCGGCGCAAGACCGGCCGGCGCGCCGTCACGATAGCCGGTGGCGCGGCGTTCGGTGATATCGCCGCGAAGCTCATCGGCGAAGACGATGTCGCGTAAGCCCAAAGGTTCGAACTGATAGCGGCGCAGGAAATCATGGAAGGGCATGCCGCTTGCCTGTTCGACGATCATGGCCAGCAGCAGGTAGTCGGTGGCGCTTCTGGCGACATCCATGCCGGGCTTGAATGCGAAAGGCTTGGCGGCGACAAGCGCGATCAGATCTGCCGGCGTTGCCGCGCGAATCGGGTCGTAATCCGCCTCACGCATGTAATCTGGCAGGCCCGAGGCATGTGCCAGCAGGGCATGGATGCTGAGCGGCTGCCAGGTCTTGGGCAGGTCGGATAGATGCTTGCCCAGCGTGTCTTCCAGTTTGAGCTTGCCGGATTCGATCAGCTGCATCACAGCAACCGCCGTGAAGGCTTCCGCCATCGGGCCAATATCAAACAGGCTGTCTATGCCGGTGAGCGTCTTGTTGTCGTCATCAGCCAGGCCGTAGGCGGAAAGCCGTGTCATGTGGGAGCCTTGCAGAACCGCCAGCACCATGCCGGGTACCATGTTCTCGGCCATGTAGTCGGCGATCATTGCATCGACGGTCTGGCCGCCGAAACTGAGATCGGGATTGCCGCGCTGGGCGAAGGCTGGCGTGACGATACAGAACAGGGCAATGAACCCGAGCAACGGAACGATAACTAAACGCAGCATTGCAGACATCCTCCCATCACCAGCATAAGCAGGCTGCGGTGGTCGAACTGTGACAATGCGGATAAAGGAGCAGCAGCCTTCAGCGGCCCGATGGGCGAAGGCCTTTGCGGTATTCAGAAGGACTGACACCGGTGGCACGGCGGAACAGCCGCGCAAAATGGCTGGGGCTGGAAAAGCCGACAAGCAGACTGAGTTCGGTGACAGCGATATCGCCTTCGGCCAGCAATTGCCGCGCTCGCGCAATGCGACGGCTGGTGATGAAGTCCAAAGGCGTCTGGCTGATCGTGGCCTGCAGGGCGCGATGGAAATGGCCGACCGACAGGCCTGCAATGGCGGCCAGATCGCCAACCTGAATCGGCTTGTCGAGATGAGCCTCGACGTAATCGGCGATGCGGCGCAGGCGCCAGGGCGGCAGCTTCCAGGATGCGGGATTGCGCAAGGCGCCATGGGGAAAGGCGCGGCCCTGGCCGTAGCGCGTCATCAGATGCCGGGCCAGCGCGAGGGTCATTGCATCGGCATAAGAAGCATCAATGCTGTCGCTCTCCTGTCGCAACTGGGCGAAGGAAGTCAGCATGCCGAAAATCAGCGGATCGCGTACATTCGTGAAGGCCGGGATCTCGATAACGCCGTCACCTTCCGCGTTCAGGATGGACAGGTCCAGCAGATCGGGCCTGAGAGATATCGAGGCCCATTCGCTTTGCACGTTCTGCAGCATGACGTGGCGGCTGCAGCCAGCAGGAATGAAGGACACTGCACCGGCGAAGTCCTCGCCGTCATAACGATGGCCGCATTCCGTTGCGACCTGGCAGCGCCGCGCGCCGCCGGACAGCGTCACCAGGATGAGGTGATGGTTGATGGCGATGCGGCCTCCGGCTTCCTTCGCGAAGGGACGACGCGCCATGTCGAAGCGGCCGCTGGACCAGGCAAAGCTCTGCCAGGCGACGGGCAGCGGATCGATCCTGCGTCCCTGAAGAATATGCCCGTGTTCCTGCATATGTCTGTCCCATCAGGAGCCGCACCCCGATCAGACTATCGCAAGGGGGCACGCGGGGGCAGTGATCCCAGTCACATCTGCCGCTCTCTGCAGTTTTGATCAGGAATGCGCTCATCCGGTCAGGATCGCGCGCGCATCCGATGTGCGGCTTGTCTATCGTTCCCGCGCATCGCAGCAGGCCAAGAGGGATAAGAGCCATGCAGAGAGAGCGTTTTTTGACTAACCGGCGGAAGCTGATGCAGGGCGCCTTGGGCCTTGGCGTGACGGCGGCCATGCCGGGCTTGCTGGCCGGCGCGGCCCGCGCGCAGCAGCAATCAGGCATCATCACGCGCACCATCCCCCGTACCAATGAGGCTTTGCCGGCGGTGGGGCTTGGCACGTTCCTCGTTTTCGATGTCATCCCCGGGCAGAAGCGAGATCATCTGCGCGAAGTCATGCGCCGCTTCTTCGATGGCGGCGGGCGGGTGATCGACACCTCGCCGCTCTATGGCACCGGCGAAATCACCGTTGGCGACCATGCCGCCGCACTCGGTATCAGCGATCAGCTTTTCATCGCCAACAAGATCTGGTCAACCGGCGAATATCTGATGGATGAAAGCCATGCGCGGCGCAGCCTGCAGCAATCCGAAAACAGATTGTGGCGCGAGCGCATCGACCTGATGCAGGTGCACAGCCTGGTGAATGTCGATGTCATGGTGCCGTATTTGCGCGCCTGGAAAAAGGAGGGCCGCATCCGCTATCTCGGCGTGACGCATTTCGAGAATGCCTATATGGAGCCGCTGACCAATTGGGTGGAGCGCGGCAACCTTGACTTCGTGCAGGTCAACTACTCGATCTTCAACCGGCAGGCCGAGCAGCGGCTGCTGCCGATGGCGGCCGAGCGCGGCACGGCGGTGCTGACCAACATGCCATTCGAGAAGTCACGGCTGTTCAAGGTGGTGGAGGGGCGTCCGCTGCCTGATTTTGCCCGCGAGATCGGTGCCGAGACCTGGGCGCAGTTCTTCCTCAAATGGGTGATCTCGCATCCCGCCGTCACCTGCGCCCTGCCGGCGACGTCGAATCCCGATCATGCGGCGGAAAATATCGCAGTGCTGCGCGGGCCGCTGCCCGATCGCGAAATGCGGGCCCGTATGGTGCGGCATATGGAAAGCATCCCCGGCTTCGACAAGATCGCGGAAATGCCCTGGTATCCCGACAAGCGCTATCCCGGCACGATCGCGCGCGGTCAGGCCGAATTGCGGGCGAGGACTTAAAAACTAGCGAGCGAAGGCCATGCGGCGGTAGCTGAGCGCTTCCGCTACATGCGGGCGACGGATGACCTCGCTGTTGTCGAGATCGGCAAGCGTCCGCGCAACACGCAGCACGCGGTGATAGCCCCGCGCGGTCAGATGCATGGCGCTGGCGGCTTGCAGCAGCAGGTCGCGGCCGCCAGTATCGGGTATTGCGACCTGTTCGAGGATTTCACCATCGGCCTCGGCATTGGTGCGGATGCGGCCATCGGCCACCGCGGCATAGCGTTCGCGCTGGATCGCGCGCGCCTTGGCGACACGGGCGGCGACTTCGGCGCTGCCCTCGCGCGGGGCTGGTGCTGCGAGATCGCTGGCGCTGACGGCGGGCACTTCGAGCGTGATGTCGATGCGGTCGAGCAAAGGGCCGGAGAGACGCGCCTGATATTCGCCGGCGCATTTCGGTGCGCGGGCGCAGGCCAGCGCCGGATCACCGAGATGGCCGCAGCGGCAGGGATTCATCGCCGCGACGAGCTGCACGCGGGCGGGATAGGTGACATGCGCGTTGGCCTGCGCCACCACGGCCATGCCGGTTTCCAGTGGCTGGCGCAGGCTGTCGAGCGCCTGGCGATTGAATTCCGGCAGTTCATCAAGGAACAGCACGCCGAGATGCGCGAGACTGACCTCGCCTGGCCTGGCGCGCAGCCCGCCGCCGACCAAGGCCGCCATCGAGGCGGAATGGTGCGGCGCGCGGAAAGGCCGGCGTCGCATCAACCGCCCGTCGCCAAGCTGCCCCGCCAGCGAGGCGATCATGCTGGCTTCCAAAATCTCGGCCGAATCCAGCGGCGGCAGAATCCCGGGCAGGCATTGCGCCAGCATCAATCTGCCGGCGCCTGGCGGAGTGATGAAAAGAAGATTGTGGCTGCCGGCCGCGGCGACTTCCAATGCGCGCTTGGCGCTTTCCTGTCCCTTGATGTCGCGCAGATCGGGCAGCGTTTCGGTATCATCTTCGGCGATGCGCGCCACCGGTGGCGAGAGCGCCTGCGCGCCCTTGAAGTGATTGATCAGCGACAGCAGCGAAGGCGCGGCCAGCACGCGGCTGGCATCGCCGGCCCAAGCCGCTTCGCCGCCGCAGGCCGCCGGGCAGATCAGGCCGCGATCCTGTTCATGCGCAGCCAGCGCAGCGGGCAGGATGCCGGCAACGGCGCCGATGGCGCCATCCAACTCCAGTTCGCCCAGAGCAACGAAATCGTCCAGCGCATCCGGAGGCAGCACGCCCATGGCTGCCAGCAGCGCCAGCGCGATCGGCAAATCGAAATGACTGCCTTCCTTCGGAAGATCGGCCGGCGCGAGATTGGCGATGATGCGTTTCGGAGGAAGCGACAGGCCGATGGCGTCCAAGGCGGCGCGCACGCGCTCCCGGCTTTCGCCGACCGCCTTATCCGGCAAGCCCACCACGGCAAAGGCCGGAAGGCCGTTTGCCAGATGGACCTGCACCTCGACGGGCATCACTTCGATGCCCTGAAACGCCACCGTTCTGCAGCGCGCGACCATGGCTCCCATCTGCCTGCCAGGTTTTCATTTCGATCCCTACGCCGCCCGAAAGCGGAAAGCAATATTGCAGAGGGATCCAGGCAATAAGATTATTCTTGCATGCAGGGTATGTGTTCAGCGCGAAAGAAACGGAATCATGCGCGCCGCCAATCCGTCGCGCCGGATCACCGCATGCCACAGCACAGCAAAAACATGCAGCACCAGCGTGAAGAGGAAGATCATGGCGACGGTTTCATGGATCTCCTCCATGCCTTCATGCAGCCAGTCCGTTGGGGCAAGCGACGGTAGAGTGAACAAGCCCAGCACTGAGAAGTCGCGGTTGCCTGTCGTAACGGCAACCAGGCCCGTAACCGGCATGATCAGCATGGCAGCGTAAAGAACGATATGCGCCAGTTTGGCCAGCATCGCCTCCATGGGCGGCATGTTGCGCGGCAGAGGCGGTGCGCCGGTCCAGCGGGCGAGCAAGCGCGCAATGATCAGGACAGCGATGCTCAACCCGAAGAGCACATGCCAGCCCATGACAGTCACCTTGGCCGGTCCGCGCGGCATGTCATCCATTACCTGAGCAAGAACAAAGGCTGTGATCATGGCGATGGCCATCAGCCAATGCAGGGCAATCATAAGCACAGAATAGCGTTGCATTTGCGACTCCCTTGCAGCAGCAGACTGGTTGCGTCTTCTGCTGCTGTGCAAGTCTTGCACGCATGCGGCTTTTGCTCTCTGCGCCAGATCAACGAAGACGCAGATCGTGCGCGACGGATTGCCGCTGCCTCGCTTTGTCGCTTCGTCTGACGATGGCTTGTCAGCTTTCGCGATCTGGGATAGATCTTCCGGCGCACCCTTTGGGGAGTAGCCGCCCGCCTGGCTTGGGAGAGCCGTGAGCGGGGGAGGCGTCAACAGACTAGGCGTCGGGCGACCAGCCCTGCCGCCTTGGCGCCTCCGGGCTTGGAGCGGGATCTCCAGCGCTTGGCGAGACCTTAGGCTTGTACTCTCGACACCCGGGCCGGGCGGCGAGGGGCACGCCTTTGGTATGTCGCCGTCCGGCCCCGCGAGTTATTCCCTTGCTCACGTCCTTTCTGACCACGACCGGCCTGGTCGCCATCGCCGAGATCGGCGACAAGACGCAACTGCTCAGCCTGCTTCTGGCGGCGCGGTTCCGCCGACCACTGCCGATCCTTGCCGCGATTTTAGTGGCGACGGTTGCCAATCACCTGCTGGCGGCTGCGCTGGGCGTCTGGCTCGACGATCTGCTGGGCGACGAAGTGCTGCGCTGGGCGCTCGGCGCGTCCTTCATCGCCATGGCGGTCTGGACATTGATTCCCGACAAGCTGGATGGCGAGGCCGTGACCTTCCAGAAATGGGGCGCTTTCTTCACCACCCTGGTCGCCTTCTTCATTGCCGAGATCGGCGACAAGACCCAGCTTGCCACCACGGCCCTGGCGGCTCGTTACAGCTCGGTCGTGCTGATCACCATGGGCAGCACCCTGGGCCTGTTCCTGGCCAATGCCCCGGTCGTGTTCCTGGGCGACAAGCTGGTGGCGCGCCTGCCGATGACCCTGGTGCGGCGGATCGCCGCGGTTTTCTTCCTGATCCTGGGAATCCTGAGCTTTCTGGGGTGGTGACGAAAGGCGGGCCGCATGAATAATAGAGGGTGATTCCACTCCCTGTTGCGCCATGCCACCGGTCAACGGAAAAACCTACACCAAGGCGGAGATCGAAACGCTGCTGGTCGCGCTCGAGCGGCAGACCAAGCGCGCGCGCAAGATGGCTGAAGATGCCATCGAGCGCATCACCCATTCGGCCTTCGAACCTTATTACGAATATCGACAGGCGCTGACCGAGATCGAAGGCGTGCTGGTGCTGATCGAGGATCGCATGCAGCATGCCGAACCCGGCGTGCTGGCGCAGCTTAAGGATTACCACAGCCAGCTCATCATCGATCTGCTGCGCATGAAGATCGATGTGGTGCTGCAGGTATTTCCAGCACTGGAAGTGACGAACGCGCTGCCGATCGGCGTGCAGCAGGTGTTTCTGGCGACGATCTGGGAATTGAAGGAAACGGTCGAGCGGATCGACTGCGAGCATATCGAGGGCGTGCTGGACAATGATGCCCGCAAGCGGCTGACGGTGGCAGAGAACATTCTGCGCGAGGTTTCCGAACGTGCCCCGGCGCTGATGGAACTGGCCGAGCAGCAGGCCAAAATTGCCTGAACCCGAACGCCGGGGCCGACGTTATCTTAAAGACGTTATCTTTAAATTCGCCCGCTGCGGCGAATTGACCATTGCACTCCCCCAGTGAGTCCGAGTAGAAGGGCGGCGGGACACGCCCCCCCAACGGGGCGCAACTATCTGGAAGGATAGCAGACATGGCTAAGCCTGCTGCGCGGCCGAAATCCGCGCATTTTTCATCCGGCCCCTGCGCCAAGCGCCCCGGCTGGACCCCCGAAATCCTCAAAAACGCTCTGGTTGGCCGTTCGCACCGCTCGAAGGAGGGCAAGGCGCGCCTGGCCGAGGCGATCGAGCTGCATCGCAAGCTGCTCGGCATTCCCGCCGACTACAAGATCGGCATCGTGCCGGCTTCCGACACTGGCGCCGTTGAAATGGCGCTGTGGTCGCTGCTTGGCGCCCGCGGCGTCGATGTGCTGGCCTGGGAAAGCTTCGGCTCCGGCTGGGCCTCCGACATCAACAAGGAGCTCAAGCTCAAGGATGTCCGTACCCTCAAGGCGGGCTATGGCGAGATCGTCGATCTGAAGCAGGTCGACTGGTCGCGCGACGTGGTCTTCACCTGGAACGGCACGACCTCGGGCGTGAAGGTGCCCAACGGCGACTGGATTGCCGACAATCGCGAGGGCCTCGCGATCTGTGACGCCACCTCTGCCGTCTTCGCGATGGAGCTGCCCTGGTCGAAGCTCGATGTCGTCACCTGGTCGTGGCAGAAGGCGACCGGCGGCGAGGCCGCGCATGGCATGCTGGTGCTGAGCCCGCGCGCCGTGCAGCGCCTGGAAACCTACACGCCGTCCTGGCCGCTGCCGAAGATCTTCCGTCTGGCCAAGGACGGCAAGCTGATCGAAGGCATCTTCAAGGGCGAGACGATCAACACGCCGTCCATGCTCTGCGTCGAAGACATCATCGACGCGCTGAAATGGGGCGAAAGCGTCGGCGGCCTGCAGGGAATGATCAAGCGCTCGCAAGCCAATCTGGCGGCCTTGACCAAGTGGGCCGAGAAGACCGACTGGGTGGATTTCCTCGCCAGCGATCCGGCGATCCGCTCGAATACCTCAATCTGCCTCAAGGTGGTCGATCCCTGGTTCACCGCGCTGAGCCCGAAGGACCAGGAAGCCGCCGCCAAGCAGATCGCCGCCATCCTGGAAAAGGAAGGCGTGGCGATGGATATCGGCGCCTATCGCGACGCGCCGCCGGGCCTGCGCATCTGGGGTGGCGCCACGGTCGAGACTTCGGATATCGAAGCGCTCTGCCCCTGGCTGGACTGGGCCTTCAACGAAGTGAAGGCCAACTACAAGCCGGCTGCAGCCTGACATTGCTTTGACGGGCGCGCATGGTCGCGCCCGTTTCTTCCATTTTCCGAAATTCGAGGATCATCATGGTCAAGGTTCTGATCTCTGACGAACTGAGCCCCGCCGCTGTCGAAATCTTCAAGAACCGCGGCGTCGAGGTCGATATCAAGACGGGCCTGAAGCCCGAAGAGCTGATCGCCATCATCGGCGAGTATGACGGCCTGGCGATCCGCTCCGCCACCAAGGTCACGGCCAAGGTGCTCGAAGCGGCGAAGAAACTGAAGGTCGTCGGCCGCGCCGGCATCGGCGTCGACAACGTCGACATCCCGGCGGCCACGGCGCGTGGCGTCTGCGTGATGAACACGCCGTTCGGCAATTCGATCACCACGGCCGAGCATGCGATCGCCATGATGATGGCGCTGGCCCGCGAGATTCCGCAGGCCGACCGTTCGACCCAGGCCGGCAAGTGGGAAAAGAACCGCTTCATGGGCGTCGAGCTTTACGGCAAGACGCTGGGGCTGATCGGCTGCGGCAATATCGGCTCGATCGTCGCCGACCGCGCCGTCGGCCTGAAGATGAAGGTGATCGGCTATGACCCGTTCCTGACGCCGGAACGCGCGACGTCGCTCGGCATCGAGAAGGTCGAGCTGGACGACCTGCTGGCGCGGGCCGATTTCATCAGCCTGCATACGCCGCTGACCGAGCAGACCCGCAACATCCTGGATGCCAAGGCCCTGGCGAAGACCAAGAAGGGCGTGCGCATCATCAACTGCGCCCGCGGCGGCCTGGTCGACGAAGCGGCTCTGAAGGAGGCACTGGATTCCGGTCATGTCGCCGGCGCTGCCTTCGACGTTTTCGTCACCGAGCCGGCGAAGGAAAACGTGCTGTTCAACCATCCCAAGTTCATCGCCACGCCGCATCTCGGCGCCTCCACGACGGAGGCGCAGGAGAATGTCGCGCTGCAGGTGGCCGAGCAGATTTCCGATTATCTGCTGACCGGTGCGGTGACCAACGCGCTGAACATGCCGTCGGTCTCGGCGGAGGATGCGCCGAAGCTGAAGCCCTACATGAAGCTGGCCGAGCAGCTTGGCAGCTTCCTTGGCCAGCTTGCGGAAGCGAGCCTGACCAAGGTCATCGTCGAATATGAAGGCCATGTCGCGACCCTGAACACGCGGCCGCTGACCGCCATCGTGCTGGAAGGCCTGCTGCGCCGCCAGCTCGACAGCGTCAACATGGTCAATGCACCGCTGGTCGCCAAGGAGCGCAACATCGAGGTCTCCGAGGTCAAGCATGAGCGCGAAGGCGATTACGCCACGCTGATGCGCGTCACCATCCATGCCGACAAGGTGCGCCATCTGTCGGGCACCCTGTTCGCCAACAAGAAGCCGCGCGTGGTGGAGATCAAGGGCATCGACATCGATGCCGAGCTTGGCCCCAACATGCTGTACGTCACCAACGAGGACAAGCCGGGCTTCATCGGCCGTCTGGGCAGCCTGCTGGGCGATGCAGGTATCAACATCGCTACCTTCCATCTGGGGCGCGCCGCTCAGGGGCAGGAGGCGATCTGCCTGGTCGAGGTGGACGGCCCGATCCCCGATGATGTCGCCGCGAAGGTCAAGCAGATCCCCGGCGTGCGTCAGGCCACCCCGCTGACCTTCTGAAGGTTCGGCGTTTCAGGATTGGTTTGATTCTGCACTTTACCCAGGCCGGGCGAGCCGCTTAACTGGCGGTGACCCGAGATGAGGAGCGTTGTCATGGCCCGCTCGGCCTATTTCTCTCTGGCGCGTCTTGTTCTCATGCTGGCCCTGCCGCTGATGCTGGCGGCCTGCGGCCCGCCATCGACGGACGAGGCCTTGCGCAAATCGGAAGGCGCGAGAACCAAGGGTGAGCTGGAAAAGGCTCTGGGACGGCCCACCGAAATCCAGAAACTCGGTCCGATCGAGCAATGGACCTATAAGACCAGCGATGGCTCCGTCACTTTCGTCATTGCCGGCGAAACCGTGACGCTTGCGTCGGGCGGCACAACGAAGAAGAACTGAAGTCCTGCCGATGAGATGCCCGGGGAGATGCTCCGGGCCTGGCCCGGGCATGACGTTTATTTTCAGATCGGATAGAGTCTCAGGCCGGATAGCTGCGTCCGCCGAAGATGGCGCTGCCGACCCGCACATGGGTGGCGCCAAGCTGCACGGCTGTTTCGAAATCGCCGCTCATGCCCATGCTGAGCTGATCAAGGCCATTGCGCTTGGCGATCTTGTTCAGCAGCGCGAAATGCGGCGAAGGCTCTTCCGCGGCCGGCGGGATGCACATCAAGCCGACGATCGGCAGTTTCAGGCGGTCGCGGCAATCGGCGATGAAGGCATCGGCCTCCTGCGGCGCACAGCCGGCTTTCTGCTCCTCCTCGCCGGTATTGACCTGGATGAAGCAGGGCAGACGCCGGCCCGATTTCGCAAACTCCTTGGCCAGTTCCTCGGCGAGCTTCGGCCGGTCCACGGTATGGATCACGTCGAAATGCGCCACCGCCTGCTTGACCTTGTTGGTCTGCAGCGGGCCGATCAGATGCAGCACCAGATCGCGATAGCGCTCGCGCAGGGCCGGATATTTCGCCATGCCTTCCTGGACGCGGTTTTCGCCGAAATGGCGCTGGCCGGCCGACAGGGCAGCCTCGACAGCCTCGGCCGGGAAAGTCTTCGCCACGGCGATCAGGGTGACGGATTCGGGCGCGCGCTTGACCTCGGCGGCGGCCGTCGCAATGCTCTGGCGCACCGCGGCGAGATTGGCGGCAATGTGAAAGGCTTCCGGGGCGGCGTCGGTCATGGCACGGTCAAGCTATGCTACGGAAACAGACCCGCACGCTAGCAATCCGTCCCGCGATGCGAAAGCCTTCCCGGCCGCCGCCGGTTCCGCTGCCCTTCGTGTGGCTGGTCACGGATGCGAAACGGCTGCCCGATCCGCTGCCATCCGTGCTGCGGCTGCCGCGCGGCAGCGGCGTGCTGCTGCGGCATTACGAATGGCCGTTTGCCAGGCGTCTTGCGCTGGCAAGGCAGTTGCGGGTGATCTGCCGCGAACGCGGCCTTGTGCTGCTGGTGGCGGGCGATGCCCACCTGGCGCTGGCTTGCGGCGCGGATGGCCTGCATCTGCCGCAGGGCCTGCTGGCGAAGGCGGTGGGCGTGAAGCGACGATATCCCGGATGGCTGGTGACAGCGGCGGCGCATGACGCCGCGGCGATTGCTCAGGCCGCGCGCAATAATGTGGATGCCGTACTGATCTCGCCGGTCTTTGCCACCGCGAGCCATCCTGGCGCGACGGGGCTAGGCGTGGTGCGGTTTGCCGCCTTGGCGGTGGCGGCGCGGCGCTGGGGCCTGGGTGTCTATGCTCTGGGCGGGGTCGATGCGGCAAGCAGCCGGCGCATCGCGCATGTCCCTAAAAACGGAACCGCCGCCATCCGGGGGATGGCGGCGGTCTGAACGCTTGCTCTATTCAGAGATTAGAAGCTGTAGCCGTAGCTCAGCGAGAAGACGGCGGCCGGGCGGCAGCCATCGTCGCACTGGCTGCTGCTGATGTTGTTGTCGACGTACTGGACGCCGGCGGTGAAGCCCCAGTAGGAGGCGAACAGGCCGACATTCCAGTCGACATAGTCCTTCAGGCCGAACTTGTCGTTGTCGTCGACATACTGCTTGCCGATATTGGCGACGAGCTGCGGCTCGAACTGGGTGACCGGCAACGGAACCGTCACACCGGCGGTGATGTAGTAGGCATCGCCGCTGTCATACGGGAATTCCGGGCTGTAGTAGACGCCGGCGGTCGGGATGACGAAGCCAAGATCATAGCTGCCGACCAGCTTGAACTCGGTATAGTTCAGGTCCTCGCCGGCCGGCTTGTCGGCATAGAGGTACTGGATGATGCCCAGGTCGAGGCCGAGCTTGTCGTAGGTGGCGCGGATACCGGCGGTCAGGTCGACCTCGGCGTCGGTGCCATTGTTGAAGTCGACAGTGCTGCCCCAGACGCCGGCATAGAGGGCGTAGGTGTCGTTGATCGCGTAGCCGAGCTCAGCGCCAGCCTGGACAGCCGGGTTGTCGTCGCTCTGGCTGATGCCGCGGAAGAAATACTCAGACACCACGCCAGCGGTCACGTCCAGGCTGAACGGGCTCTTGTCCTGCGCCAGGGCCGGGGTGGCCATCAGTGCGGCTGCCATCGCGGCGCCGAACACAACTTTCTTCATGGGGAGTACCTCCAAAATGAAATCCCGACGGGAGATAAGCAGTCCCGCCATTCTGTTACAAACGGTTCTATAACATAATGAAACCAGAAGTTGGCGAGTGTGGCTCTTCGGTTACACTCCTGTAATGATCCGGGCAGACTGCGTAAAAACTGTGCAGGTCGCGCGCTTCCCATCAGCCTTGATGAAGGGTGGTGAGCCGTGAGAAACCATCCAAAAAAACCAGTGCCGAGGAACGCTCATGAAGGATTCTCAACCCCCGGTTTTGACCGAATCGCCCAAGCCTGAGCTGCGCATCATCCGCCTGAACAACCCGGCAAAGCGCAACGCCCTGTCGCTGGATCTGCGGGCGGCGCTGATCGCCGCCGTGAAAGACGCCATGGCCGATGATGCCGTCCGCGCCCTGGTGCTGACCGGCAGCGGCGGCGCCTTCTGTGCCGGCGGCGACATTTCGTCCATGCACAATGTCGCCGGCGTGGCCGGCCGGCAGCGGCTGGCAAACCTGCATGAGCTGGTCCGCCTGATGGTCGCCGGGCCGAAGCCGGTGATCGCCGCCGTGGAGGGCTACGCCTATGGCGCGGGGATGTCGCTGGCGCTGCTCTGTGATCAGGTGGTTACCGCCAGCGACGCCAAGTTCTGCTGCTCCTTCAACAAGGTCGGCCTGATGCCCGACATGGCGGCGCTGTGGACGGTGCCGCAGCGGGTCAATGCCGGCTGGACGCGGCGTCTGCTGATGCTGGCCGAAGAGATCGACGGCGAAACGGCAGGGCGGATCGGCCTTGCCGACCAAGTGGTCGCACCGGGTGAGGCTCTGGGCGCGGCGCTTGCGCTGGCAGATCGTTTCGCCTCGCTGGCGCCTTTGCCGGTCGGCTTCATCAAGTCGACGCTCGCCCGCGGCCCGCAGCCGCTGGAGGCTTTGCTGGCCCAGGAGGCGGATGGCCAGGCGCTGCTGTTCAACAGCGCGGATTTCGCCGAAGGCCGGGATGCGTTCCTGGAAAAGCGGCAACCGGTCTTCAAGGGGCGGTGAAACGGGGCGCTGAAGGGGGAGGCGCTGAAATAGCCGTTGACGCCGCGTCAGCCATGCGCAGCATCTGCCCGGCTGCTTGCGGCGGTTTTCAACGCTCCGTAGACTGCACACCGAAAGCAATACCATTAAGCGTTCCGTGGGAGGAAAGACATGCAGGGCCTGATACAGGACCGTCAGCTTCTGATTTCATCGTTGATCGAATTTGCCGCGCTGTATCACGGCGACACCGAGATCGTGACGCGCACCGTCGAGGGCCCGATCCATCGCTACACCTATCGCGATCTGCACGACCGCTCCAAGCAGCTGGCCAATGCGCTGACGCGGCTGGGCGTGAAGCATGGCGACCGCATCGGCACGCTGGCCTGGAATACCTATCGTCATTTCGAGCTGTATTACGGCGTCTCCGGCATGGGCGCTGTGCTGCATACGGTGAACCCGCGCTTGTTCCCCGAGCAGATCGACTACATCGTCAATCATGCCGAGGATCAGTATCTCTTCTTCGATCTGACCTTCGTGCCGCTGGTCGAGAAGCTGGCGCCGCAACTCAAGACGGTGAAGGGTTTCGTGCTGATGACCGATGCGGCGCATATGCCCAAGGACAGCAAGATCCCGAACCTGCTCTGCTACGAAGACCTGATCGGCAAGGAAAGCAAGGAATTCACCTGGCCGGAATTCGACGAGCGGACGGCGTCTTCGCTTTGCTACACCTCAGGCACCACCGGCAATCCGAAGGGCGTGCTGTACTCGCATCGCTCGACCGTGCTGCATTCCTATGCCGTCTGCCAGCGCGACGGCCTCAATCTCGGTTCGGCCGATACGGCTCTGGTGATCGTGCCGCTGTTCCACGCTAATGCCTGGGGCGTGCCTTATGGTGCCTGCATGAGCGGCGCCAAGCTGGTCTTCCCCGGCCCGGCGCTGGACGGCAAGAGCGTCTATGAGCTGCTGCGCGACGAGAACTGCAACTTCTCGCTCGGCGTGCCGACGGTCTGGCTTGCCTTCTTCCAGTATATCGACCAGAACGCGGCCTCTTTGGATCTGAAGAAGGACATCAAGCTTGAGCGCTGCGTGATCGGCGGCTCGGCGGCGCCGCGCGCCATGATCGAGCGCTTCGCCAAGCAGTTCGACTGCTTCGTCATCCATGCCTGGGGCATGACCGAGATGTCGCCGCTGGGCACCACCGGCAATCTGCTGAAGAAGCATGCCGGTCTGCCGCTGGAGAAGCGCCTCGACGTGCAGGCCAAGCAGGGCCGCACGGTTTACGGCGTCGAGATCAAGATCACCGACGACGAGGGCAAGGAACTGCCGCGCGATGGCAAGGCCTTCGGCAACGTCAAGGTGCGCGGCCCCTGGATCACGTCAGGCTACTTCAAGGGCGAGGGCGGCAAGATCCTCGACGATGAAGGCTGGTTCACCACCGGCGACGTCGCGACCCTGGACCCCGACGGCTACATGCAGATCACCGACCGTGCCAAGGACGTGATCAAGTCGGGCGGCGAATGGATTTCGTCCATCGATCTGGAAAATGCCGCGGTAGGTCATCCGGCCGTGCAGGAAGCGGCGGTGATCGGCGTTCCGCATGCCAAGTGGCAGGAACGTCCGCTGCTGCTGGTGATCAAGAAGGCCGGCCAGGAAACCACCAAGGAAGAGCTGCTGGCCTTCCTGGAAGGCAAGGTTGCCAAATGGTGGCTGCCGGACGATATCGTCTTCGTCGACGAACTGCCGCACACCGCCACCGGCAAGCTGCTCAAGACCAAGCTGCGCGAGCAGTACAAGGATTACAAGCTGCCGACGCCCGGCGCGTAAGGTCAAACACGCAGAGTTGCGGGCACTGAAACCCGGCGGCGCAGTCCGCCGGGTTTTTTCTTTGCCGGATGTCCAGTGATTGACCTTGGTCAAGGCCATAGTGGGATAGAGTACAGATACTTGAATTGACTGGATTGCCGGTCATTCGTCGCTCCAGAGGCTGATGGAGAACGTCATGAATGCCGTTTCGCGACTGCGACTCATTTTTATCGCCATCATTCTCGTCGTGGCAGCCTCATGGCTTATCAGCATTCCAGCGGAAGCGCTGACTTCCGGTTTCTGGCGGCTGCGCAGCAGCATCGTTTATTTCACCGGCATTCTGGCGATCGGCAGCATGTCGATCGCGGTGATCCTGGCGTCGCGTCCGGTTCAGATTGAATCCATTCTGGGCGGCCTCGATAAATTCTACCGCCTGCATAAATGGCTCGGCATCGCTGGCGCGATATTCGCCATTCTCCACTGGCTGGCCGAGAACGCGCCGCGCTGGGCGGTGCAGCAGGGCTGGCTGGAGCCGCGGCCGCGCTCCACAACGCCGCGCGCCGCGGCGGCAACGGGCTTGGATCCTTTCCGCGATTGGCGCGGCATAGCCGAGGATATCGGCGAGTGGGGTTTTTACGTCCTGCTGGTGCTGGTGGCGCTGGCTTTGTGGAAACGGGTTCCGTATCGCGCGTTCTTTCAGGCCCACCGGCTTTTGTCCGCAACCTATCTGGCGCTGATTTTCCATTCGGTCATCCTGATGGATCGGAGCTACTGGTCGGAGCCTGTGGGATGGCTGCTGGCCGCGCTGATGGGACTTGGCGCAGCGGCAGCATTCATCTCACTGTTCCGCCGCATCGGTGCGGATCGCAAGGCCGCGGGCGTCATCGAGACGCTGCATTATCACGAGGCCAACGGCGTGCTGGATGTCGGAATTCGTCTGGCCACGGCCTGGCCGGGGCACGATGTCGGGCAGTTCGCCTTCGTCAATTTCGGCGGTCCGGAAGGCGCGCATCCATTCACGATCACCTCGGCCTGGCAGCGCGACGGGCGGCTCAGCTTCAGCATCAAGGGTTTGGGCGATTACACGAAGACCCTGCCCAAGCGTCTCTTCGCCGGCCAGAACGTCACCGTTGAAGGCCCCTACGGGCGGTTCAATTTCAAGAGCGGCCGCGAGCGGCAGATCTGGATCGGCGGCGGCATGGGAATTTCGCCGTTCATTGCAGGGCTGCATGGGCTGGCCAACCGGCAGATCGCCGGACAGGTGGATCTGATCTACACGACCCGCGCGCCAGCGGAAGCCTTCATTGACAATATCCGGCAACTCGCCGAACAGGCAGGCGTGCGCTTTCATCTGATGGTCGAGCAGCAAAGCGGCAGACTGACGCTGGACCGCCTCGAAGAGATGGTGCCCGACTGGAAGGAAGCCGATATCTGGTTCTCTGGACCGGTCCGCTTCGGCGATGCCATTCGAGATGCCGCCGTTGCCCGCGGCTTCCCGCTCGATCGCTTCCATCAGGAGCTTTTCGAGATGCGCTAGCGCTGGTGCCTAAAATGCGGCACGGCAGTCGGGTGTGGCAACATGTTCAGGCCGTGGTCCAACGGCGACAAGACGCGCCAGCAAACGCTGCAGGGTCGGCACCGCATCGACCAGGCGCAGCGGCAAAGGCGCGCGGATTGGTCCGGCCATTTCCGCCGGCAGCGATAGATACCGTTCGGCCAGGGTGTTCTGCACGGCAACCTGACCCGCCTGGATCAGCTTGGTGGGCCATTCCCGCCGTTCCTGCACCCGCGCCGCCACAGTATCGAGATCTTCACCGGCAGAGATGCCGCGATACAGCAGATTGGCGGCGGCCACCGCATCCTGGATGGCCAGGTTGACGCCCACGCCGCCAACCGGCGACATGGCGTGGGCGGCATCGCCGATGCAGAGCAGGCCTGGCCGGTGCCACTTCTGCAGCCGGTTGACCTGCACGGTCAGCAGCTTCACTGCCTCCCAATCCGTCAGGGCTGCGACGCGCCCGGCCATGAAGGGCGCGAGTGCGGCAATGCCGTCCTGCAGTGCGCCGATGCCTTTCGCCTGCAATGCCGGCAGACTGTCCTTGGCTATGATATAGCCGCATTGAAAATAGTCGCCGCGCGCGATCATGATGAGCGCACGCCCGGCGGCAACGCATAGTCCGACTGAGCTCGGATCCTGCGCCTGACGCGGCAGGCGGAACCATAACGCGTCGATGGCGGCGCCACGCTCGATCTTTTCCAGATCACCGCGGCCGATCATCTGGTCGCGCAGCGCCGAATGGCGGCCATCGCAGGCAACAACCAGATTGGCTCGTATGTCTTCAGGCGTGCTGCCGTCAGCCCAGCGCGTCTGCACACCGCAGACGCGCTCACGATCATCGAAAAGAAGGCTCTGCGCCTTGCAGGACATCCGCAGGTCAAAACCCGGATAGCGGCGGCCCTGTTTGGCCGTGAAATCGAGGAAATCCCACTGCGGCATGATCGCCACGAACTTGCAGCGCGCTGGCAGACGGCTGGTGTCGCCGAGCACCATTTTGTCCTTCCCGAAGGCGGCTTCCAGCCGGGTGATGCGCTGATGCGGCAGCTTCAGGAATGCCTCCAGCAGACCCAGCTCATGCATCAGGTCGAGCGTGGAGGCGTGGATGGTGTCGCCGCGAAAGTCGCGGAGGAAATCGGCATGCTTTTCCAGCACAATGACCCGGATGCCGGCGCGGGCCAGGAGGAAGCCCAGCATCAACCCCGCGGGGCCGCCGCCGACGACGGCAATATCGCAGTCTGATGCCGCAGCCATGATCGGCTCCTACCTGGAGAGCGGGGTTAAGGCAAATGATACACGGCAGTTTCGCTCACTTGCCCATCCGCTTTCACGCGCCCCTCGGCCGCCATATGGATCAGATGCGCCAGCACGGAACGGGCGGCAGCAGGATGCAGATAGACCGGCACGTCGGCATACATGGCGGCAACCATTTGCGGGATGCTCTGCGGGCCGTTGCGCTTGAGGCAGTCGACGATCTGCGCCTCGCGGGCCTCGCGATGCTGAAGCAAAGCCTGCACGAAATTCTGCGGCTGAACACCGGTGGTGCCTTCATCGACCGGCGCGCCATGGGTCGGGTAGAAGCGCCGCTCCTCGCGCGGCAGCAGGCGGCGCAGGCTGGCGTAATACTCGGTCATGCTGCCGTCGGGCGGGGAGATCACCGTGGTTGACCAGCCCATCACATGATCGCCGGAGAACAGTGCCTGCTCTTCCTTCAGGGCGAAGCAGAGATGGTTCGAAATATGCCCCGGCGTATGCAGGGCGGTCAGCGTCCAGCCGGCCCCGCTGACCGTGTCGCCGTCACTCAAGACGTGATCGGGCGTGAAATCATGGTCGCCGCCTTCTTCGACAGCGAGGCCGCCCTTTGGAACCGGGTGCGGGCCGAAGCCATAGGTCGGCGCGCCGGTGATGCGCTTGAGCAAGGCTGCGGCCGGCGAGTGATCGCGATGGGTATGCGTGATCAGGATATGCGTAACGGTTTCGCCATCCAGCGCGTCGAGCAGCGCCCTGACATGCGCTTCGTCATCCGGGCCGGGATCGATTACGGCCACATCTTTGCCACGGCCCACGATGTAAGTGCCTGTACCATGGAAGGTGAAGGCGGAAGGGTTGCGGGCCACGATGCGCCGCACACGGGGGCTGAGTTCAGCAGCCTGTCCGTAGGCGAAATCGAGCTCTTTGACGAAGGGGATGGCCATGCCTGCTCCTTAGGCATCGAAATGGTGAAAATTGACGTAACGTCAAGTGATTAGCGTTCATCCGAGCGTGAAACCGATTGACCGCGATGCGACCTCTTCCTAATGTGCCAGCACTTCATGGCGACACCAAAGAATCGCCTAGACATGGGGAGGAGGGCAACCTGTCTGAGTTTGTCCAATTGCTGCTGAACGGGCTGGCGGCCGGCTGCATTTACGGCCTGATCGCCCTTGGCTTCGTGCTCATCTACAAAGCCACCGAGATGGTGAACTTCGCCCAGGGCGACCTGCTGATGCTGGGCGCCTTCGTGGCCTTCACCCTGATCGAAATGATGGGCTTCAATTACTGGCTTGCCTTCATTGGCGCCGTGCTGTTCATGGCGGTATTCGGATATGTGCTGGATACCATCGTGCTGCGCCAGGTGATCGGGCAGCCGCAGTTCGCCGTGGTGATGCTTACCATCGGCCTTGGCTTCATCTTCCGCGCTGCCGCCTCGATGATCTGGGGCACCGAGACGCGGGCTTTCGCCACGCCGTTTACCGATGGCGTTACCCGCATCGGCGGTTTCGTCATCGCTGATGTGAATGTCTCCATCGTGGTCGGCACCGCGCTGCTCTGCGCCGCGCTGTATGCCTTCTTCCGCTACACCCGGATCGGCATCGCCATGCAGGCGGCTTCGCAGAACCAGCTCGCCGCCTATTACATGGGCATCCCGGTGAAGATGATCTTCTCGCTGATCTGGGCGATCTCCGCCGGCGTTGCCGCGGTGGCCGGCATCCTGCTGGCGCCGGTGGCGCTGATCGATGTCACCATCGGCCTGCTGGGCCTGAAGGCCTTTGCTGCCGCGGTGCTGGGCGGTTTCGGCTCGATCCCGGGCGCGGTGATCGGCGGCCTGGTGATCGGCGTGATCGAACAATTTTCCGGCGTCTACATGGCTGAGGGCTTCAAGGACGTAGCGGCTTACGTGGTGATCCTGGCTGTGCTGTTCCTGCGCCCGCAGGGACTGTTCGGCAATATCGGCCGCAAGCGGGTCTAGGCGAGGCTTCAGGCAATGCGTTTCTTCTTCAAGACCCATTACAACCAAGACATCAACCTGTTCCGCGACAATGTCGACCGGTTCTGGTACGGCCTGCTGATCGCCGCCCTTCTCCTTGCCCCGCTGGTGCTGGAGAATTTCTGGCTCGGCGAGATTTCCTATGTGCTGATCCTCGCCATCGTCGGCATCGGTCTGATGCTGCTGACCGGCTTCACGGGGCAGGTCTCGCTCGGCCATGCCGCCTTCCTCGGCATCGGCGCCTACACCCATGCGGTGCTGCTCAAGATGGGCGTGCCCTTTGTGCTGTCGGTGCCCGCGGCAACGCTGCTGTCGGCCTTCATCGGCGCGGTGATCGGCTTCCCGGCGCTGCGGCTGACCGGCATTTATCTGGCCATCGCCACGCTGGCCTTCGCCTTCATCATCGAGCAGATCCTGATCCGCTGGGAGGACGTCACGGGCGGCTTTGCCGGCTTCCCGGTCGACCGGCCGGAAATCTTCGGCATGTCGATCACCGATGACGTCTTCTTCTACTATCTCTGCCTCGGCGCGCTGATCCTGGCCGTGCTGGCGGCGCTGAACCTTCTGCGCTCGCCGACCGGCCGCGCCTTCATCGCCATTCGCGATTCCGAGATCGCGGCACAGTCGATGGGCGTGAATCTGTCGCTCTACAAGACCCTGGCTTTCGCCATCTCGGCCGGCTTCACCGGCTTCGGCGGCACGCTGTTCGCCCACAAGATCGGCTATCTGGCGCCGGATGCCTTCAACATCCTGCTGTCGATCCAGCTTCTGCTGATGGTCGTGGTCGGCGGCCTGGGCTCGATCCATGGCGCCATCTACGGCGCGATCTTCGTCGGCTCGCTGCCGCAGCTGATTGCCATCATGCGCGATTACCTGCCTGACAACATCGCGCGGCAGCCGGGTCTGGAGCCCGGATTATTCGGCGTGATCCTGGTCTTCTTCATCCTGTTCGAGCCGCTCGGCATCTATGGCCGCTGGCTCAAGGTGAAGCTCTATTTCTCGCTCTTCCCGCTCTACAAGAAGGCCACCTTCAAGCGGCAGAAGACCTATACCAAGTCGGAGCGCTTCCGGTGATGCTGTTCCAGGCCGACAACCTCGCCATCAATTTCGGCGGCATCAAGGCCGTCGACGGCGTCAGCTTTGGCATCGAGAAGGGCCAGGTCTTCACCATCATCGGTCCGAACGGCGCCGGCAAGACGACGGTGTTCAATCTGATCAGCCGCATCTACAACCCGACCGAAGGCCGGCTGATCTTCGAAGGCAACGACATCACCACCGTGCCTCCGCACAAGATCGCGGCACTGGGGATCGCACGGACCTTCCAGAATATAGAGCTGTTCGAGCATGCCACTGTGCTGCAGAACCTGCTGCTCGGCCGCCATGCCCATCGCGGCGGCAATGCCATTGCCGACATGCTGTTCCTGCCCAGCGTGCGCAAGCGCGAACTGGAGCACCGCGAGAAGGTCGAGCATGTCATCGACTTCCTCGATCTGCAGCATTACCGCGACACGCTGATCGTCAATTTGCCTTACGGCGCGCGCAAGGTGGTGGAACTGGCCCGCGCGCTATGCAGCGAGCCGAAGCTGCTGCTGCTGGATGAGCCGTCCTCCGGCCTCAACACGGAAGAGACCGAGGACATGGCCTGGTGGATTCAGGACATCAAGAACGAGCTTGGGATCACGGTGCTGATGGTCGAGCATGATATGGGACTGGTGAACGAGGTCTCCGATCGCGTGCTGGCGCTCAATTACGGCCGTGTCCTGGCGCTCGGCACCCCGCAGGAGGTGCAGAGCCATCCCGAAGTCATCAAGGCCTATCTGGGAGGCTGATGTCATGACAGCCGAACCGATCCTGCGCCTGAGCAACATCGAGACCTATTACGGTCCGATCATGGCGATCCGCGGCGTCAGCCTGGAAGTGCCGAAGGGCGCCATCGTCACCGTGCTGGGCGCCAATGGCGCCGGCAAGACCACGATTCTTAAGACCATCTCCGGCGTGATGGACCCGCAGAAGGGCACGGTCGTCTTCGAGGGCAAGGAAATCCAGAAGATGGACCCGGACAAGGTGATGCGGCTCGGCATCGGCCATGTGCCGGAGGGCCGCGAGACCTTTCCGTTCCTGAGCGTGCACGACAATCTGATGATGGGCGCGTTCACGCGGCGCGATGCCGATGGCATCGCCCAGGATCTGGAGATGGTCTACGGCTATTTCCCGCGCCTCAAGGAGCGTGCCGGCCAGCCGGCGGGTTCAATGTCGGGCGGCGAGCAGCAGATGCTGGCGATCGGCCGCGCGCTGATGGGCCGGCCGAAGCTGCTGTTGCTCGACGAGCCGTCGCTTGGCCTGTCGCCCAAGCTGGTGAAGGAAATCTTCGAGATCATCGTCCGCATCAATAAAGAGCAGAAGACCACCATTCTTCTGGTCGAGCAGAATGCCAATGTGGCGCTGCATGCGGCGCATTACGGCTACGTGCTGGAAGTCGGCCGCATCGTCATGGCCGATACCTGCGCCAAGCTGCTCGAGAAGGAGGACATCAAGGAGTTCTATCTCGGCATGAAGGAACAGGGCGTGCGCGGGAAGCGCCGCTGGAAGAAACGCAAGACCTGGCGGTAGACTGAACCAAAACCACCGCCACCAGGGAGGACGCCATCATGCATGGCAAAGCGGTCGATCCGAAGACGGGCGTGCTCATCGACGCCGACATCCTCGAAATCATCGAGCGGGACACGCTGCCGCGGTATTTCTGGCGCAAGGTGGCCGAGCGCGGCTCCAAGGTCGCGATGCGCGAGAAGGATCTCGGCATCTGGCGCTCGATCACCTGGACCGACTACGGCAACAACGTCAAGCATGCCGGCCTCGGCTTTGTCGCACTGGGGCTAAGGCGCGGCGAGGTGGTTTCGATCATCTCGGAAGGCAATCCCGAATGGCTCTTTGCCGATCTCGGCTGCCAGGGCGTCGGCGGCGTGACGAATGGCATCTACACCACCGATTCCTCCAAGCAGGTCGAGTACATCGTCAACGACAGCCGCACGGTCATCTATGTGGCTGAGAATGACGAGCAGCTCGACAAGGTGCTGGAGGTGCGCGACCGATGCCCGACCTTGAAGAAGATCGTTGTCATCGACATGGAGGGCCTGACGGACTTCCACGATCCGATGGTGATCAGTTTCGAGCAACTGCTGCAGCTCGGCCGCGATTTCGAAAAAGCCAATCCCGGCTATTGGGAAGCTGAACTGGCCAAGGGCAAGCCGGATGATCTCGCCATCCTGATCTATACCTCGGGTACCACCGGCGCGCCGAAGGGGGCGATGATCAGCCATCGCAATCTGCTGTTCCAGATGGAGAATGCCGGCCGCCTGCTGGATCAGACCACCCATGACGAGCAGCTCAGCTTCCTGCCGCTTTGCCATATCGCGGAGCGCGGCTTCTCGCTGCTCTGGCCGCTCCGTTCCGGCTCGACGGTGAACTTTGCCGAAAGCCCGGAAACGGTACCGCAGAATCTCCAGGAAGTGCAGCCGACCGTCTTTTTCGCCGTGCCGCGCCTGTGGGAAAAGTTCTACTCGGCCATCGCCATCCGCATGAAGGATGCAACGACCGTCGGTAAATGGGCCTACAAGACAGCTTTGGGCATCGGCTACAAGCTGGCGCAATGCCGCCTGGAGGGACGACAGCCGTCACTGGGGCTGAAGATCGCCTTCTGGCTGGCCGATCATCTGGTGCTCAAGAACATAAAGCGCATGATCGGCATCGACCGCTGCAAGTGGCTGCTGACGGGCGCGGCGCCGATTTCGCCTGACCTGATCAAATGGTATCTGGCGCTGGGCAAGGACATGCGCGAAGTCTATGGTCAGACCGAGAATGTCGGTCTCGCCACGGCGCCGCCGGAAGGCGAGGTCAAGCTCGGCTCGATCGGCAAGGCGGTGCCGAATACCGAAGTCAAGCTCAGCCCCGAGGGCGAAATCCTGCTCAAGGGCCCGCATGTCTTCATGGGCTATCTGAACAACCCGTCCAAGACGGCGGAGACCATCGTCGATGGCTGGCTGCATACCGGCGATGTCGGCGTGGTCGACAACGAGGGCTGGTACCGCATCACGGACCGGATGAAGGACATCATCATCACGGCGGGCGGCAAGAACATCACACCGTCGGAGATCGAGAACCAGCTGAAATTCAGCCCCTATATCTCGGATGCGGTGGTGATCGGCGACCGGCGCAAGTACCTCACCTGCCTGATCATGATCGACCACGAGAATGTGGTGAAGTTCGCCCAGGACCTGAACGTGCCCTTCACCAACTTCGCCTCGCTGTGCCACGCCAAGGAGGTGCAGGAGCTGATCTGGGAAGAGATCGAGAAGGTCAACAAGAATTTCGCCCGGGTCGAGACGATCAAGAAGTTTCGCCTGATCGACCAGCAGTTGACGGCGGAAGACGACGAATTGACGCCGACGATGAAACTGAAGCGCAAATTCGTCAACGAGAAGTACAAGGCGTTGATTGATGAAATGTATGCCGGAGCGGACGCGTAAAACGCCGCACGGTTATCAAAAAAGCATGGTGTGAAGCCTGCCTAGAGAGGGAGCGAAAGAAAGAGATGCGGTTTAAATCATTGGGGTTGATGGCGGCGCTGCTTGCCGCCACGGGTATATCGGGCGTGGCCCAGGCGCAGAACGTCCGGGGCGTGACGAAGAGCGAAATCGTGATCGGCATGCATACCGATCTGTCCGGCGTGGCGGCTTCCTATGGCGTGAGCTCGTCCAATGCCATGCGCATGCAGTTCGACAAGGTCAATGCCGAAGGCGGCATCCATGGCCGTAAGATCCGCCTGATCGTCGAGGATACGCAGTACCAGGTGCCGCGCGCGGTGCAGGCAGCGAACAAGCTGATCAACCGCGACAAGATCTTCCTGATGGCCGGCGCACTGGGCACGCCGCATAACAACGCGGTGTTTGCCGAGCAGTTCAAGGCGGGCATTCCGAACATCAACCCGGTGACCGCCGCCCGCTCGATGTTCGAGCCGTTCCATCCGCTGAAGTTCCAGGCCATCTCCAGCTATTACGACCATATCCGCGCCGGCATTAAATACGTCGCCGAGAAGAATGGCCGCAAGAAGATCTGCACGCTGTATCAGGACACCGATTTCGGCAAGGAAATCCTGGAAGGCGTGCAGGATCAGACCAAGGCGATGAACCTGCCGCTGGTTGAGGCGACGACCAACAAGCCGGCCGATACCGACTTCACCGCCCAGATCACCAAGCTGCGCAATGCCGGCTGCGATCTCGTGGCGCTGGGCGCCATCGTGCGCGACGCGATCCTCGCCTATGGCACTGCGCGCAAGATGGGCTGGACGGATGTCGATTTCGTCTCGCAGTCGGCGAGCTTCGACCAGATCGTCGCCAGCGCGCCGGGCGGCGCCACCGAGGGCCTCTATGTCGGCGCCGGCACGGTGATGCCCTATCGCGATACTGCGGACGCCACTGTCGCGGCCTGGTGGGATGCCTACAAGGCCAAGTTTGGCAGCGACCCGAATATCGGCGCCGTCTACGGCACCAATACGGCCAACCTGATCATCACGGCGCTGGACAAGGCCGGCAAGGACCTGACCACCGAGAAGTTCCTGAAGGCGCTGGAAAGCATCCAGGGCTATCGCGACATCTTCGGCGGCCCGGTGCTCAATTTCGGCCCGGACAAGCATCTCGGCACGAACGAAGTGCTGCTCTACCAGATCCAGAAGGGCCGCTTCGTCCAGATTGCCGGTCCGCTGAAATACTGAGCAAATCCCAATCCGTTCAGTCGGGTAGGACGCCCGCGGCTTCTGGCCGCGGGCGTTTCTTTTTTGCACTGCAGCAGGGCGGTCAATACCGCGAATGAGAGCGCAAAATCCGCTTACGCCCCGGACAGTTCCGCGCTAGCCTGATCCTGCAAATAACAAAAACTTATAGGGAGCTTGAAATGCAACGGGGATTTATATTCGGGGTTGCCGCCACAGCCTTGGCCATGGTCCTAACTGCACCGGCCATGGCGCAGGACGTGCGGGGCGTCACCAAGAATGAGATCGTGATCGGTCAGCATACCGATCTGAGCGGACCCGCGGCGTCCTATGGCGTTCATGTGTCGAATGCGATGCGGCTGTATTTTGACAAGGTCAATGCCGAGGGTGGCGTGCATGGCCGCAAGATCCGCCTGATCGTCGAGGACCACCAGTATCAGGTGCCGCGCGCGGTGCAGGCGGCGAACAAGCTGATCAACCGCGACAAGATCTTCCTGATGGCCGGCGCGCTGGGCACGCCGCATAACAACGCGGTGTTTGCCGAGCAGTTCAAGGCAGGCGTGCCGAACCTGTCGCCGCTGACGGCGGCGCGCTCGATGGTCGAGCCGTTCCATCCGCTGAAGTTCCAGACCTTCTCCAGCTATTACGACCATATCCGCGCAGGCATTAAGTATCTGGTCGAGAAGAACGGCCGCAAGAAGCTCTGCACGCTGTATCAGGACACCGATTTCGGCAAGGAAATCCTGGAAGGCGTGCAGGATCAGGCCAAGGCGATGAACATGCAGGTGGTGGATACGGCGACGAACAAGCCGACCGATACCGACTTCACCGCCCAGATCACCAAGCTGCGCAACTCCGGCTGCGATCTCGTGGCGCTGGGCGCCATCGTGCGCGACGCCATCGTGCCTTATGCCACCGCGCGCAAGATGGGCTGGACCGATGTGGACTTCGTCTCGCAGTCGGCGAGCTTCGACCAGATCGTCGCCAGCGCACCGGGCGGCGCCACCGAAGGCCTTTATGTCGGCGCCGGTACGGTGATGCCCTATCGCGATACCGCCAATGCCACCGTCGCGGCCTGGTGGGATGCCTACAAGGCGAAGTATGGCAGCGATCCGAATATCGGCGCGGTCTATGGCCACAACATCGCCGACCTGATCGTGACGGCGCTGCAGCGGGTGGGCAAGGACGTGACCACCGAGAAGTTCGTCAAGGCGCTGGAAGGCATCCAGGGCTACCGCGACATCTTCGGCGGCCCCGTGATCAATTTCGGCCCGCAGAAGCATCAGGGCACGACAGAAGTGCTGTTCTATCAGATTCAGAAGGGCCGCTTCGTGCAGATCGCCGGTCCGCTGAAATACTGACGCTGACTGCAGATCCGCTGAAATCGGCGAGAAACGTAACGCCCGCGGTATCTGCCGCGGGCGTTTTCATTTGCAGCTGCCAATGTCATTACACTGAAGGGACAATAACACTGTCATAACGTAAATTGACAATGCCCTCGTTGGCGTTCCGGGCTAGGCTTGCCCGGCATAACCACACAAAAGACGAGGGAGGTTGGCATGCGTAGGGTCAATGTACTCGCGGTCGCTGCGGCGGCCTCTTCAGTGCTTTTTGTTGGACATGTTGCCGCACAGCCCGCCAAGGTTCGCGGCGTCACCAAAACCGAAATCGTCATCGGCATGCACACGGACCTCAGCGGCCCGGCGGCATCCTACGGTGTCAATTCATCGAATGCGATGCGGATGCGCATTGAGGAGGTGAATGCGCAAGGCGGTATCCATGGCCGCAAGATCAAGCTGGTGGTCGAGGACAATCAGTATCAGGTGCCGCGCGCGGTGCAGGCGGCGAACAAGCTGCTCCATCGCGACAACATTTTTCTGATGGCCGGCTCGCTGGGCACGCCGATGAACAATGCGGTGCTGCCGGACCAGTTCAAGGCGGGCGTGCCGAACCTGTTTCCGCTGACGGCGGCGCGCCAGATGTATCAGCCCTTCGATCGCATGAAATTCGTGGCGCAGTCTTCCTATTATGACCAGATCCGCGCCGGCATCGCCTGGATGGTGGCCAGCAAGGGCAAAAAGCGCATCTGCAGCCTGTATCAGGACACCGATTTCGGCAAAGAGATCTTCGAAGCGGCGCGCGATCAGGCCAAGGCGATGAATATGGAACTGGTCGAAACCGCCACCAACAAGCCGGCCGATACCGACTTCACCGCTCAGATTTCCAAACTGCGCGCGGCAAATTGCGACCTGATTGCCTCCGGATCGATCATCCGCGATGCCATCGTGCCCTATGGCACGGCCCGGAAGATGGGATGGAATGACGTCGACTTCATCGGATCGTCGGCCAGCTACGACCAGACGGTTGCCGGCGCGCCGGGCGGGGCCACCGAAGGCTTCTACGCCATGGCTGGAACCGTGTTTCCCTATCGTGACACCGCGCCGCAGCATCTGGTTGCCTGGATGGATCGCTACAAGGAGACGTTCGGCAGCGATCCGAATATCGGCGCCGTCTATGGATACAGCCTGATGGATCTGATCATCACCGCGCTGGATCGCGCCGGCAAGGACCTGACGACCGACGCCTTCATCAAGGGGATGGAATCGATCAAAGGCTATCGCGACATGTTCGGGGGGCCGGTGGTCAGTTTCGGTCCGGACAAACATCAGGGCTCGAACGAAAGCTTCCTGTATCAGGTGCAAAAGGGGAAGTTCGTCACTGTTGCCGGCCCGGTCAATTACGGCAGCTGACGGCATCCGCGATGTTGGGCTGTGACCGCTTGGCGGCGGTCGCAGCCTTTTTCATGCTGAAAAATCAGAATCGGGAGAACGACGATGAAGGCGGTGCGTAACATCTGCGGCGCGGCCGCGGTTATCCTGATTGCCGCCAGCGGCGGCCTGGCGGTTGCCCAAAACAAGGGCCAGGGCATCACCAAGACGGAGATCGTGATCGGCACCCATACCGATCTGTCCGGCGTGGCGGCAGCTTTCGGGGTGCATTCCTCCAATGCGGCCCGCATGCGTTTCGATGAGGTGAATGCAGCAGGCGGGATTCATGGCCGCATGATCCGCTATATTGTCGAAGACAGCCAGTATCAGGTGCCACGTGCCGTACAGGCGGCCAACAAGCTGCTGCACCGGGACAAGGTGTTTCTCATCCTGCTGGGCGCCGGCACGCCGATGAACAACGCGGTCCTGCCCGAACAGATCAAGCTGGGTGTGCCGAACTTCTTTCCCTTGAGCTGGGCGCGGCAGCTTTATGAGCCGTTCCATCCGATGAAATGGGCGGCGGGTGCGTCCTACTACGCCCAGATGCGGAGCGCGATGCGCTACTTCGTGCAGGAGCGGGGCAAGAAGAACATCTGCGCTCTTTACCAGGACACCGATTTCGGCCGCGAAGTCTTCGAGGGCGTGAAGGATCAGCTGGCGGCGATGAACGTGAAGCTGGCGGATTCAACCACGCATAAGCCGACCGATACCGACTTCACCGCGCATCTGACCAAGCTGCGGGCGTCCGGTTGCGACCTGATCGCTTTGGGTTCAATCATCCGCGACAGCATCCTGCCGGTCAGTACGGCGAAGAAGATGGGCTGGGATGTCGACATGGTCGGAACGACGGCCACATTCGATCTGGCGGTTGCCAGCGCACCGGGCGGCGCCACCGAGGGGCTGTACGCCATGACGCAGATCGAAGCGCCCTATCGGGATTCCAGCAATGCGGCCTTGCAGCAATGGGTGGAGAAGTATCGCGAGAAATACGGCGCCGATCCCAATCCGGCGGCACAATTCTCCTATGTGGCGGCCGATCTGATCGTCATGGGGCTGGACCGCGCGGGCAAGGATCTGACGCTGGAGAGCTTCCTGAAGGCGATGGAATCGATCCAGGGCTATCGGGACATCTTCGGCGGGCCGGTGATGACCTTCGGGCCGAACAAGCATCACGGCACCGATGCTGTTTTCATGGCACAGGTCAAGAATGGCCGCTGGCAGCGCGTGACCGAGCCGCTGGCTTTCTAGCCGTTGCGGCCGGGCGCGATCTGGCCGATCGCGAAAGCTTCCGCTAATCTGTTGCGTAACCGGCCCGGCATGGCAGACATGCCGGGCCATCCTTTTCCGGTTCGCTTTCACATGTCGTCTTCCCCATTCGCTGCCCCGATGTCGAACGTGCCGCTCGGCATCGGCTATATGGTTGCTGCTGTCACGCTGTTCGGCGTCATGGACGCTCTGGTGAAGTGGCTGGTCGCCAGCTATCCCACAGTGCAGGTGATGTTTTTCCGCAGTCTCTGCGCCTTTCCGCCCATCCTGTTCATGGTGGCGCGCGGACCCGGCGGCTTCGGCGTGCTGCGCACCCGGCGGGTCCTGGATCACGGCCTGCGGTCCGGCTTCGGCTGTGTTGCGATGCTCGGCTTTTTCTTCGCTTACGGCTCGATGCCGCTGGCCGATGTCACCGCGATCTCGTTTTCGGGACCGATCTTCATCGCCTTCCTGTCGATCTGGCTGCTGCGCGAGAAGGTCGGCATCCATCGCTGGTCGGCCATTGTGGTCGGCTTCATCGGCATGTTGGTGATCGTGCGGCCGGGCGAGGGGATGCTGCAAAGCGGCGCCATCGTCGTCGTCGGCGCCACGGCGCTCTATGCGCTGGCGATGATTCAGATCCGCAAATTGAGCGACACCGAACCCTCGACCACCATCGCCTTCTATTTCACCGCTTTCTGCACCCTGTTCACCGGCCTGGCCTTGCCGTGGTTCTGGGTAACGCCAGCTTGGAGCGACTTGCCGCTGCTGATCGCCGTTGGCCTGGTGGGCGGATTGGCGCAGCTTGCCATGACCCGCGCCTATGGGCTTGCGCCGGCCTCGGTGGTGGCGCCGTTCGATTACACCCACCTGATCTGGTCGGTGCTGTTCGGCTGGTATATCTGGGGCGACTTTCCCGATCTGCAGACCTGGATCGGCTGCGCCATCGTGGTGGCGAGCGGGCTTTACATCCTCTATCGCGAAACGATCCGCCGGCAGAAGGTGCCGAAGGTCTGGACCGAATAAGGACTGGGCTGAAGAGAGGGGATATGCGGGAGAAAACTGCGCGCTGGTCGGAGTGAGAGGATTCGAACCTCCGGCCCCTAGCTCCCGAAGCTAGTGCTCTACCAGGCTGAGCTACACTCCGACACCGGCGCGGGCGCCTGTATAGCGCCTAGGGGGCTTGGCCGCAAGCGGCAAGGGTTAAGGAAAATCGGCGGCGTTTTCAGCCGTTTACAGAGCCCGCTCGATGGCGAAATCGATGGTTTCCGCCATGGCATCGCGCATCGCGCCGGCCGGAAGCGTCAGCAGCGCCTGGCGCGCCTTCTGGCCGTAGAGGCGGGCGCGGGCCAGGGTTTCGTCGATGGCATTGTAGCGGTCGATGTAGCGCAGAGCCTGTGGCCAGTCCTCGGCGGTCTGCTCCTCCGGGCGCTCGATCACCCGGCGCCAGAAATCCCGCTCGGCCTCCGAGCCGCGGCTGAAGGCCAGCGTCACCGGCAGGGTGACCTTGCCTTCGCGGAAGTCATCGCCGGTATTCTTGCCCAAGGTCGCCCCGTCGGAGGCATAATCCAGCGCATCGTCAACGAGCTGGAAGGCAATACCCAGATACCGGCCATAATCGTCCAGCGCCTGAACGTCCTCGGCCGGGCGCTCGGCAATCACGCCGCCGACCCGGCAGGCCGCGGCGAACAGCGCCGCCGTCTTCGATTCGATGACCTTCAGGTAATCGGCCTCGGTTGAATTCATGTCATTGGCGGTCATCAGCTGCAGCACTTCGCCTTCGGCAATCACCGCCGAGGCGTTTGCCAGGATGCGCAGCACCTCCAGCGAGCCGGTTTCCACCATCAGCTGGAAGGCGCGGCTGAACAGGAAGTCGCCGACCAGCACCGAGGCCTGGTTGCCCCACAGCACGTTGGCCGTGGTGTTGCCGCGGCGGCGTTCGCTCTCATCCACCACGTCGTCATGCAGCAGCGTGGCGGTATGGATGAATTCGACACAGGTCGCGAGCAGGACATGCTTGTCGCCGCGATAGCCGCACAGCTTGGCGGCGCCAAGCGTCAGCAGCGGCCGGATGCGCTTGCCACCGGCGGCGATCAGATGGCTGGCCAGTTCCGGAATCAGCCTGACGTCACTTTCCATGCGACGCAGGATTTCGCGGTTCACCGCCTCCATATCAGCGGCGACCAACGCGCGCAGCGGTTCGATGCTCGGCTTCACGGCACCCGAAACGGTATCATGGGGCTGTTTTTTCGGAGCGGTCTGCACTACGCGGCCTGTGGTGTCTGGCTATGTTGTCTGGAACGGTCTGGCTGGAGCATAGTGGGATGGCAAGGTCGGTCAAGCGCCACTCCGGCCTCAAAACGCGCCATTAAGGGCTTATGACGCCTACAGAACTGACTTGTGACGCCCTTTTGGGGGGATTGGTACGCATTGAGCAGCCGCGCAAGGGCCAGCGCGCCAGTGCCGATGCCGTGATGCTGGCCGCCGCCGTGCCGGCCCGTCCGGGCATGCGGGTGCTGGAACTGGGCTGCGGCACCGGCGTTGGCATGCTGTGCCTTGCCGCCAGGCAGCCGGATATTGCCGTCGACGGGATCGAAATCCAGGAGGATCTGGTTTCCCTCTGCACCCGCAATATCGCGGCCAATAAGATGGAGGGGCGTTTGCGGGTCGTCGCCGGCGATATCCGCAAGCGCATCGCCGGAATCACGCCCAACACTTATGATCAGGTTTTTGCGAATCCGCCCTATTTCGACGCCAGCCGGCATCGCATATCGCCCCATGCCGGCCGCGCCACCGCGCGCCATGAAAATGGTGAGGCGGACCTGGGACAATGGGTCGCAGCCTTGCTGCGCCATGCCAGGCCAGGCGGCGGCATCACGCTGATCCATCGCAGCGAACGCCTGCCGGAATTATTAGACGCCCTGATGGCAAAAAAAGCCGGCGCGATCCGCATCACGCCGCTGTGGTCGCGCGCAGGCGAGCCGGCCAAGCGCGTCATCCTGCGGGCCATCAAGGGCAGCAAGGCGCCCCTCACCCTGGAACCGGGCATCGTGCTGCATCGTCCAGATGGCAGTTATTTTCCCGAGGTCGATGCGGTGCTGCGCAGCGGTGCGGCCCTGCCGGCCTAGCCAGGCCTTGCGGCCGGGCGGGGGAGGCCGCAGTATCGGTGAGCGATCCCCTGCCATAGACCCGCTGCCGGCTACGGCAAATAGGCCCCCATGCTGAAATACCTGTTGCTGATTCTTGTGATTGCCGGTGTCTGGTACGGCTTTCGTTACGTTAACCGGAAGAAGGCCGTCGGCGACAAGCCCGCTGCCGATACCGTCGACTCGCAGCCGCGCCGGCCGGTCACTGCGGAGGACATGGTGGCATGCTCCGTTTGCGGCATCTATGTCGCGCCGGGCGCGGCGAAATCCTGCGGCCAGCAGAATTGTCCGTATCCGTCCGCATAAAATCCCCAATCCCTTGACCCTGAGGCGGGCGGTGGTTAAGGTCCGCCCGTTTTTCGATCACCCCGCACCGCAACAAAGGGCGAGAGCGCAAAGGACTCCACGATGGCGCCCACCGGAATCGCCGCGGCTTCGTCGTTTCAGGACCTGATTCTCGCTCTGCAGACCTATTGGGCGCGTCAAGGTTGCATCCTGCTGCAGCCTTATGACATGGAGGTCGGTGCCGGCACCTCGCATCCCGCGACCACGCTGCGCGCGCTGGGGCCTGAGCCCTGGAATGCCGCCTATGTGCAGCCCTCGCGCCGGCCGAAAGACGGCCGTTATGGCGAGAACCCGAATCGCCTGCAGCATTACTATCAGTTCCAGGTGATTCTGAAGCCAAGCCCGGAAAACGTGCTCGATCTTTATCTCGGGTCGCTGGAAGCGCTCGGCATCTCGCCCAAGCGCCACGACATCCGCTTCGTCGAGGACGACTGGGAGAATCCGACGCTCGGCGCCTGGGGCCTGGGCTGGGAAGTCTGGTGCGACGGCATGGAAGTGACGCAGTTCACCTATTTCCAGCAGGTCGGCGGCTTTGACTGCAATCCGGTTTCCGCCGAGATCACCTACGGTCTCGAGCGTCTTGCCATGTATGTGCAGGGCAAGGACAACGTCTACGACCTCGATTTCAACGGCCGCGGCAACACCTATGGCGAGGTGTTCCTGCAGGCCGAGCGGGAATTCTCCGCCTACAATTTCGAGCATGCCGACACGGAACAGCTGTTCCGCCGCTTTGCCGATGTCGAGCAGGAATGCGGCCGTCTGATCGCGGCCGGCCTGGCTTTGCCTGCCTATGACCAATGTTTGAAGGCGAGCCATACCTTCAACCTGCTCGATGCACGCGGCGTGATCAGCGTGACCGAGCGGGCCGCCTATATCGGCCGGGTGCGCGCACTGGCGAAGGCATGCTGCGCCCAGTGGCTGAAGTCGCGCGGCCATAACGGGGAGATTGGCTGATGCTCGGCGAATTACTGCTCGAGCTGCAGTCGGAAGAGATTCCGGCCCGCATGCAGCAGCGTGCGGCCGACGATCTTGCGCGCCTGGCCACCGAGGCGCTGAAGAAAGCCGGTCTGACCTTTGAGAGCTATCAGAGCTATGTGACGCCGCGCCGCCTGGCGCTGGTGGTCAAGGGCCTGCCGCGTCAGACGCAGACCGTGCGCGAGGAAAAGAAGGGACCGCGCATCGGCTCGCCCGATGCGGCCATTCAGGGTTTCTTGCGTTCGGCGGGCCTGACTTCGCTCGATCAATGCGAGAAGCGTGAAGTCGGCAAGGCGGAATTCTGGTTTGCCGTGGTTGAAAAGCCCGGCGCTGCAACGGCCGATGTGCTGGCAGGCCTGCTGCCTGAGGTGATCGGTCAGTTGCCCTGGCCGAAATCCATGCGCTGGGGCGCGTATGACCTGCGCTGGGTGCGACCGCTGCATTCGATCCTGTGCCTGTTCGAGGGCCAGGTTGTCCCGTTTGCTTTTGGTCATCTCACCAGCGGCGATACCACCTGTGGCCATCGCTTCCAGGCGCCGCAGCGTTTTGCCGTACGCGATGCCGCCGATTATCTGCGCCGCCTGCGCGCCGCCTATGTCGAGCCCGATTTTGCCGCGCGCCGCGAACGCATCCTGAAGGACGCGCAATTCGCCGCCGCCAATGAAGGGCTGACCCTGGTGGACGATCCGGGCCTGGCCGATGAGGTGACTGGCCTGGTCGAGCAGCCGGTGGTCCTGCTGGGCACGATCCCGCAGGAATACATGGATGTGCCGCGCGAAATCCTGACCACAACGATGCGGACGCATCAGAAGTATTTCGCGCTCAACGATGCGACCGGCAAACTGGCGCCGCGTTTCGTCATCGTCGCCAACACGCTGACCGACGACGGCGGCAAGCAGGTGGTGGCGGGCAATCAGCGCGTGCTGAATGCGCGTCTGTCGGATGCCAAGTTCTTCTGGGACCAGGACCGCAAGCAGAAGCTGGAAAGCCGTCTGCCGGCGCTGAACGACATCGTCTTCCATGCCAAGCTGGGCACGGTGGCGCAGAAGGTCGAGCGTGTGGAGCGCCTGGCCTATGAGATCGCCACCCAGATCCAGGGCGATGCCACGCAGGCACGCCGCGCCGCGCGGCTGGCCAAGGCCGATCTGGTCAGCGGCGTGGTGGGCGAGTTCCCTGAACTGCAGGGAATCATGGGCCGCTATTACGCGCTGCATGACGGCGAGCCCGCGCCCGTGGCTGAGGCGATCGCCCAGCATTATTCGCCGCAGGGCCCGAATGACCGCTGCCCGTCGGATAAGGTGGCGGTGGCTGTTGCGCTGGCCGACAAGATCGACACGCTGAGTGGCTTCTTCGCCATCGACGAGAGGCCGACCGGTTCGAAAGACCCCTTCGCCCTGCGCCGCGCCGCTCTGGGCGTGATCCGCCTGATCATCGAAAACAAGCTGTCATTGCCGCTGCGGCCGCTATTCCGCTCGGCGCTGTCGCTGCAACTGGTTCAGGCCGCCCCCGACCGCAATCCGGTCGAGGAGCTGATGCAGTTCTTCGTCGACCGCCTGAAGGTGCATCTGCGCGAGAAGGGCGTGCGGCACGATCTGATCGCGGCCGTCTTCGCCAAGGGCGGCGACGACGATCTGGTCCGGGTGCTGGCCAAGGTCGACGCGCTGAGCCGCTTCCTGGCCGAGCCCGACGGCGGCAATCTGCTGGTCGCTTATCGCCGCGCCAACAATATCGTGCGCGCGGAACTGAAGAAGACGCCCGATCTGCAACTGGGCGAAGTCGATGGCGGACTGATCAAGCAGGACGAGGAACGCGCGCTGGTTGCCGGCCTTGCCGAATTCGGCGGTGACAAAGCGGGGGCGACGCAAGATGAGGCTGATTTCCGCCTTTATCTGGCCACACTTTCTCGGCTACGTCAGCCCGTCGACGCTTTCTTCGACCGCGTGACTGTGAACAGCGACGATGCCGCCGTGCGTCGCAATCGCTTGAGTTTGCTTTCAGCGGTCGCTGGAAGCATGGATCGTATTGCGGATTTTTCCCAGATCGAAGGGTGAGAGCGCTATGGCCAAGCCGAAGCAGAAAAAAGCCAAAACCAAGCTCAAGGCTAAGACGGCCAGCACACGAGCTAAAACTGCGGTGCGCAAGACCGCGGTGAAGGTCAAGAAGGCTGTCAAGGCGAAGAAGGCCGCCAAGGCCAGGAAGCCGGTCGCAAAGAAGTCCGTTACGAAGAAGCTGGTTGCGAAGAAGGCTGCCGCTTCCAAGGCGCCAGCCCCGATCAAGGGCAAGCTGGTTTACAGCTTCGGCGACGGCAAGGCGGAAGGCCGCGCCGATATGCGCGAACTGCTGGGCGGCAAGGGCGCCAACCTCGCCGAGATGTCCAATCTCGGCCTGCCGGTGCCGCCGGGCTTTACCATCACCACCGAAGTCTGCACCGCCTATTACGACAACGGCAAGAAGTATCCGCCCGCGCTGAAGGGGCAGGTCGAGGCGGCGCTGGCCACCGTCGAGAAGCTGGTCGGCGCCAAGTTCGGCGATTCCACCATGCCGCTGCTGGTCTCGGTGCGCTCCGGCGCCCGCGCCTCGATGCCGGGCATGATGGACACCGTGCTCAATCTCGGTCTCAACGACGTCACCGTCGAGGCGCTGGCGCGCCAGTCCGGCAATGAGCGGTTTGCCTGGGACAGCTACCGCCGCTTCATCCAGATGTATTCCGACGTCGTGCTTGGCGTCGGGCACGAGCATTTCGAGGAAATTCTCGAGATGCATAAGGAAGAACGCGGCTTCAATCTCGATACCGATCTGAAGGCCGAGGACTGGAAGGAAATCGTCGCCGCCTACAAGAAGATGGTCGAGAAGGAGCTGGGCAAGCCCTTCCCGCAGGATGTCCATGACCAGCTTTGGGGCGCCATCGGCGCCGTCTTCCAGAGCTGGATGAACCAGCGTGCCATCACCTACCGCGCGCTGAACAACATCCCGGCCTCGTGGGGCACGGCGGTGAACGTGCAGGCGATGGTGTTCGGCAATATGGGCGACACCTCCTGCACCGGCGTTGCCTTCACCCGCGATCCGGCGACAGGCGAGAAGAACTATTACGGCGAATACCTGATCAACGCTCAGGGCGAAGACGTGGTCGCCGGTATCCGCACGCCGCAGCAGCTCACCAAGGCTGCCCGCCTGAAGGCCGGCAACGACCTGCCCTCGATGGAAGAGTCGATGCCCGAGACCTTCAAGCAGCTGGTGAATGTTTTCCAGAAGCTGGAAAAGCATTACCGCGACATGCAGGACATCGAATTCACGGTCCAGCAGGGCAAGCTGTGGATGCTGCAGACCCGTTCGGGCAAGCGCACCGCCAAGGCGGCGATCAAGATCGCCGTCGACATGGTGAAGGAAAAGCTGATCAGCCAGGCTGAGGCGGTGGATCGCATCGATCCGGCTTCGCTGGACCAGCTGCTGCATCCGACGCCCGATCCGAAGGCGCCGCGCAAGGTGATCGCCAAGGGCTTGGCGGCGTCGCCGGGCGCTGCCAGCGGCAAGGTTGTCTTCCAGGCCGACGAAGCTGAGCAGATGGCGTCGAAGGGCGAGGCGGTGATCCTCTGCCGCGTCGAGACCTCGCCGGAAGACATCCACGGCATGCATGCCGCCAAGGGCATCCTCACGGCGCGCGGGGGCACCACCAGCCATGCGGCGGTGGTCGCGCGCGGCATGGGCCGGCCCTGCGTTTCCGGTGCCGGTGGCATCCGCATCGACTATGCCGCCAACAAGATGACGGCTGGCGATATCACCGTGAACAAGGGTGATGTCATCACCATCGACGGCTCCACCGGCGAAGTGATCCTCGGCCTGATGCCGATGATCGAGCCGCAGCTCTCGGGCGATTTCGGCCTGCTGATGAGCTGGGCCGACAAGCTGCGCAAGCTGAAGGTCCGCACCAATGCCGAAACCCCGGCCGATGCGGAAACCGCCGTGCGCTTCGGCTGCGAAGGCATCGGCCTGTGCCGCACCGAGCATATGTTCTTCGACGCCGACCGCATCACCGCGGTGCGCGAGATGATCCTGTCGGACAATGTCGAAGGCCGCCGCAAGGCTCTGGCCAAGATTCTGCCGATGCAGCGCAACGACTTCGTGCAGCTGTTCAAGATCATGGCCGGCCGTCCGGTGACGATCCGCCTGCTCGATCCGCCGCTGCATGAATTCCTGCCCAAGACCGACGCCGATTTCGAGGCGGTCGCCAAGGGCACGGGCCTGTCGGTGGCGGCGCTGAAGGAACGCAAGAAGGCTCTGGAAGAGACCAACCCGATGCTGGGCCATCGCGGTTGCCGCCTCGGCATCACCTATCCGGAAATCTACGAGATGCAGGCGCGCGCCATCTTCGAGGCTGCCGTCGAGGTCACGCAGGGCGGCGGCAAGCCGGTCGAGCCGGAGGTGATGATCCCGCTGGTCGCCACCAAGGCCGAGATCGACTTCATGAAGAAGCGCGTCGATGCCGTTGCCCAGGCCGTCTTCAAGGAGAAGGGCAAGAAGGTGAAGTACCTGGTCGGCACGATGATCGAGCTGCCGCGCGCCGCTCTGCGCGCCGCCGAGATCGCCGAGACCGCTGAGTTCTTCTCCTTCGGCACCAACGACCTGACGCAGACGACGCTCGGCATCAGCCGCGACGACTCGGCCCTGTTCATGGAAGACTACCTGAAGGCCGGCATCTTCGACCGCGATCCGTTTGTCAGCATCGATCAGGCTGGCGTCGGCGAGCTGGTCAAGATCGCGGCCGAACGTGGCCGCAGCAGCCGCAAGGATCTGAAGCTCGGCATCTGCGGCGAGCATGGCGGCGATCCCTCGTCCGTCCGCTTCTGCCACAAGGCGGGACTGGATTACGTGTCCTGCTCGCCCTATCGCGTGCCGATCGCGCGCCTGGCCGCCGCCCAGGCCGCCATCTCGGAAGAGAAGGCGAGCGAAGCCTGAGTTGCGGCATTCACTGCTTCGTGAAGCGGCGCCGGAGAAATCCGGCGCCGTTTTCGTTTTCAGCACGGCTTTGTTATTTGTTTCCTGTGGCGATCCGCGACAGGTTGGGGCCATGCTTCCTTGGACCGAACGCAACGGCGCTGTCTCGCCGCTGAAGCTCACCTGCTTCCTTCTGCTGTGCCTGCCCGCCGTGTGGATCGGCTGGGATGCGCTGATGCAGAATCTTGGGCCGCGTCCCTATGACGAAGCCCTGCACCGGGCAGGGCTTTGGGCGGTGCGTTTCCTGCTGATCTCGCTGGCGATCACGCCGCTGCGCCGCCTGCTGCGCTGGCCGAAGCTGATTACCCTGCGGCGGCAGATCGGCCTGGCCGCTTTGTTCTATGCCCTGCTGCACCTGACGCTTTATGCCGGGGATCAGGGCTTTCTGCTGAGCAAGGTGGCAACCGAGATCGCCAGCCGGATTTATCTCACCATCGGCTTTGCTGCGCTATGCGGTCTGATCGCCCTTGGCGTGACCTCCACGGATAGCGCGATCCGCCGGATGGGCGGCAGGAACTGGCAGAGGCTGCACCGCATCGTTTATGCCATCGCTGTCCTTGCCCTGGTGCATTACCTGCTGCAAAGCAAGCGCGATATGACCGCGCCGATCCTGCATCTGGGCCTGCTGGCCTGGATGTTCGGCTACCGCATCGCCTACGCTTTCGGCGCGATGCAGAAGCCCTGGCATGCACTTCCGCTTTCGGCAATTGCTGGATTGGCAACTGTCGTCATCGAGGCGGGCTGGTATTTCGGCTTCACGAAGATACCGGTCGAGCAGGTTCTTGCGGCCAATCTGCAATTCGATTTCCGCATCGCGCCCGCCTGGTGGGTTTTTGCAGTGGGGCTGGCGATTGCTGCATTGGCCTGGGCACGCCAGGCCTGGCCGCTCTCGCGGCCAGCACCTTCGGCGGCTGAGTGATATTTATTGAATGACGATGCGCGGCATCTTGGGCGCAGCGCCGTCGCGATCCAGCTTGTCGCCGATCTGCCTGGCAATCGCCAGATAGGCCTTGGCTTCCTCGCTGTCGGGCTGGCTGGCGACAATCGGCGTTCCGGCATCGGATGTTTCGCGGATCGCGATATTGAGCGGCAGTTCGCCGAGGAAATCGCAGCCGAGTTCAGCGGCCGTCTTGCGCGCGCCGCCATGAGCGAAGATCTCGCTGCGATGGCCGCAATTCGGGCAGCAGAAATAGCTCATATTCTCGACGATCCCGAGCACCGGCACGTCGACGCGGCGGAACATGTTCAGGCCCTTGCGCGCATCCAGCAGTGCGATGTCCTGCGGCGTCGAGACGATCACGGCGCCGGCCAGCGGCACGCGCTGCGCCATGGTAAGCTGCGCATCGCCGGTGCCGGGCGGCATGTCGACCACCAGCACGTCCAATTCGCCCCAGCTGACGTCGCGCAGCATCTGCTCCAGCGCGCTCATCACCATCGGACCACGCCAGATCATCGGCGTATCCTCCGGCACCAGGAAGCCCATCGACATGCAGGGAATGCCCCAGCCCTGCATGGGATGCAGGTGCTTGCCGTCCGGCGAATGCGGTTTGCCGGTGATGCCCAGCATGCGCGGAATCGACGGGCCGTAGATATCGGCATCCAGCAGCCCGACCTTGCGTCCGGTCTGCGCCAGCGCCAGAGCGAGGTTCACTGCCGTGGTCGACTTGCCCACGCCACCCTTGCCGGAAGCGACCGCGATGATCGATTTGATGCCGGGAATGGCGGGGCGGGGACCGACCGTCGGCTCGGCGCCCGGCTTGCCGCGGCTTGGTCCGTGGCCATGCGGCGCAGCGGGGCGGGCAGTTTCGGATTTGCCGACCCGCTCGGCAGTCAGAACCACGGTGGCAGAGGTCACGCCGGGCAGTGCTGCGACGGCTTGCTCGCAGGCCTTGCGCAAAGGCTCCTTGCGTGGGCCTTCCTCCGGGCGGACTTCGAGGACGAATCCGACATTGCCGCCTTTGATGACAAGGCCGGACACCATGCCCAGATCCACCACATTCCTGCCATGTTCGTTATCTACGACTTGCCGCAGCGCGTTCAGGATCTGCGCCTCCGTAACCTCGGTCATGCTTGAAATTCCCGCAAAAGTTCCAATATTGTCGGCAGTTAGCTGGGCAAGGCTCGGTCGACGCCAAACGCTTGATATATCAGGGTCGGATATATCGCAGGCAGTCGGTCTGGGCAATTCGCTGGCCAAAAATGCGCAGGCGCTGGGGATAGGGCGCCACAATTTTCAGTAAAAGAAGAAGGACGACAGGATGCCCTGGAGCAATCAAGGTGGGGGATGGCAAGGCGGCGGTGGCCGTGGACCTTGGGGACAGGGCCCTCGTGGCGGAGGGTCTGGCGGCGGTTTCGGCGGCGGACCCACACCTCCCAACCTGGAAGAACTCCTTCGCAAAGGACAGGACCGTTTCCGCAATCTCCTGCCCGGCGGTGACGTTTCCGGCCGCGGCATTCTGCTGCTGATCCTGGTGGCGCTCGCCATCTGGCTCGGCACCGGCTTCTACCGCGTCGACACGGACGAGCAGGGTGTGGTGCTGCGCTTCGGCAAGGTGCATGCCGTCACCGAGCCCGGCCTGCGCTATCGCCTGCCCTGGCCGATTGACAGCGTGTTGACCCCGAAGGTGACCACCGTCAACCGCGAGGAGATCGGCTTTCGCTCGCTCGGCGACAGCGCCAATCGCGGCGTGCAGACGCGAGACGTGCCCGAGGAAAGCCTCATGCTGACGGGCGACGAGAACATCGTCGATATCGACTTCACGGTGCTGTGGCAGGTGCGCGACGCCGGCCAGTATCTGTTCAACGTGCTCGATCCCTCGCGCACCATCAAGCAGGTCGCCGAAAGCGCCATGCGTGAAGTGGTCGGCAAGAACAACATCCAGTTCATCCTGACCGATGGCCGCACCAAGGTGGCTGACGATACCCGAATACTGATCCAGCAGATTCTCGACAGCTACAATGCCGGTGTGGTGATCAATTCGGTGGCGCTGCAGCGCACCGAGCCGCCGGCTTCGGTGATCGACGCCTTCCGCGACGTGCAGGCCGCCCAGGCCGACCGCGAGCGCGCGCAGAACGAAGCGGAAGCCTATCGCAACGACATTATCCCGCGTGCCCGCGGTGAGGCGCAGCGCATTCTGCAGCAGGCGGAAGCCTACAAGCAGGAAGTGATCGCCAATGCCCAGGGTGAAGCGAGCCGCTTCAGCCAGGTCTATGAGGAATACCGTCAGGCCAAGGACGTCACGACGCGCCGCATGTATCTGGAGACCATGGAGCAGATCCTGCGTGGCACCACCAAGGTGGTGATCGACAATCAGGGCGGCAGCGGCGTGGTACCGTATCTGCCGCTGACCGAGCTGCAGAAACGGCAGACGCCGCCGGCGCAGCCGCAGCAGCAGCAGAACGCGCGCTAAGGGAGGGCAAGCCATGAACCGTTCGTTGCTCACTCTCCTCGTCATCGTGGTGGTGGTCCTTGGCTTCATCGTCAAGGGATCGGTATTCACCGTCCATCAGGCGCAGCAGGCCCTCGTCGTGCAGTTCGGCGATCCACGCCGCGTCATCTCCGAGCCCGGCCTGAACTTCAAGATCCCGCTGATCCAGGATGTCGTTTATTTCGACAAGCGCATCCTTGGCCTCGACGCCCAGCCGGAAGAAGTGCTGACCAGCGACCAGCGCCGCCTGGTGGTCGACAGCTTCGTGCGCTATCGCATCACCAATCCGCTGCTGTTCTATCAGACCGTCCGCAACGAGTTCGGCCTGCGCGGCCGCTTGGCGCCGAGCGTGGCCAACGCGCTGCGCGGCGCCTTCGGTAAGCTGGATGCTGTGTCGATCATCTCGGGCGACCGCCCGTCGGCGATGCAGCAGGTCTTCCGCAGCCTGCAGGAGAACGCCCAGCGCCTCGGCATCGAGGTGGTGGATGTGCGCGTCAAGCGCGCCGACTTCCCCGATGCGATCAGCCAGGCGATCTTCCGCCGCATGCAGACCGAGCGTCAGCGTGAGGCGAATGAGCAGCGCGCCACCGGCTTTGAGCTGGCCGAGCGCATCCGCGCCGAAGCCGAACGGCAGCGCACCGTGCTGCTGGCCGAGGCCCGCCGCAAGTCGGAAATCCTGCGCGGTGAAGGCGATGCCGAACGCACCCGCATCTTTGCCGAGGCGGCCAGCCGCGATCCGCAATTCTACGACTTCTACCGGTCGCTGCAGGCTTATTCGAAGGCGTTGCAGCAGAGCGACACGACCATGGTGCTGTCGCCGGATTCGGATTTCTTCCGGTATTTCGAGAATCCGGCAGGCACGCCTCGTCGTTCTCCCGCCCAGCGATAGGCGGCAGGAAGCACGCGTAACGGTCGCCGCCCGTCCGGGCGGCGAGGAGGTTGGAAGATGAAAGCGACCATGCAATTGCGGTTGATCCGCGCCTGCGCTGCAACGGCCGGACTTTTGTTCGTCATCCTGATCGGCGCGGCCGCCCAGGCGCGGCCGCCGGAGGGCGACTTTGCCGATCTGGCCGAGCAGCTTCTGCCTTCGGTGGTCAATATCTCGACCACCCAGACGCTGCAGAATCGCGGCCTGCCCGACGGCATGCCGCAATTCCCTCCCGGCTCACCGTTTGAGGAATTCTTCAAGGACTTCTTCGAGCGTCAGCAGCGCGGCGAGGGCAACCGTCCGCCGCGTCAGGTTTCCTCGCTGGGCTCGGGCTTCATCGTCGATCCGCGCGGCTATGTGGTGACCAACAACCACGTGATCGCCGAGGCCGATCAGGTGCGCGTCATCCTGCATGACAATACTGAACTGGAAGCCAAGATCGTCGGCCGCGATCCGGAAGTCGATATCGCCGTGCTGAAGGTCGAGCCGAAGAACGGCGAGTTCAGGGCGATCAAATGGGGTGATTCCGACAAGCTGCGCGTTGGCGAATGGACCCTGGCGATCGGCAATCCCTTCGGCCTTGGCGGCACGGTGACGGCGGGCATCATCTCGGCGCGCGGCCGCGACATCAATGCCGGTCGCTATGACGATTTCCTGCAGACCGACGCCTCGATCAACAAGGGCAATTCCGGCGGTCCGCTGTTCAACCGCAATGGCGAGGTGATCGGCATCAACACTGCGATCTTCTCCCAGTCGGGCGGCTCGATCGGCATTGGCTTTGCCGTGCCGGCCAATCTCGCCCGTCCGGTGGTGCAGCAGCTCATCGAATTCGGCCGCACCCGCCGTGGCTGGCTGGGCGTGCAGATCCAGTCGGTGACCGAAGAGATGGTGGAGGCTCTGGGCCTCGATAAGGCGCGCGGCGCGCTGGTCGCCAAGGTCGTGCCCGGCGGCCCGGCCGAGAAGGCGGGGATCGAATCCGGCGATGTCATCGTCAGCCTCGACGGCAAGCCGGTCGCGACCACCAATGCGCTGACCCGCGCGGTGGCCGAAACGCCGGTTGGGCGCACCGTCAATGTCGAGGTCATGCGCAAGGGCAAGAAGCGCACCGTGAAGGCCACGCTTGGCGAGCTTGAGACGGCGATGGCCTCGGCAAAAGAGGAAGGCAAGAACGGCAATGCGAACCGCCCGAAGGCTGGCCGCAACGAAACCGAGCTGGCTGACCTTGGCCTGCGGGTGTCGCCTTTGACCAAGGAGCTCCGGCAGCAGCACAACATCAAGGACGACGTCAAAGGCGTGGTGGTTACCGATGTCGATCCGGAAGGCCCGGCCGCAAAGCGCGATGTGCGTGTCGGCGACGTGATCATTGAAGTGGCGCAGTCGGAAGTCCGCACGCCGGACGACGTCACCGAGATGCTGAAGGCGCTGAAGGATGCGAAGCGCAAGGTGGCGTTGCTGCAGATCCAGCGCGGCGGCGAACCGCGCTTCGTGCCGGTGCCGTTGAAGTCGTAATTGGCAGCATCAGCCAATAAAAAGGCCGGCTTTGAGCCGGCCTTTTGTTTTCAGAGATGTCGGATTTTCAGCCCGGAATTTCTGTGACGTTCTGCACGATCTTGCCGACCAGGCCGTAAGTGACGGCATCCTCGGCGCTGATCCAGAAGTCGCGGTCGGTATCCTTTTCGATCTTCTCGATCGGCTGGCCGGTCTCGCGGGCGAAAATCTCGTTCAGGCGCCGGCGCATGCGGATGATCTCCTTGGCCTGGATCGCGACATCCGAGGCCGGGCCCATCGCGCCGCCCGCCGGCTGGTGCAGCAGGAAGCGGGTATTGGGCAGGGCGAAGCGGTTTTCCTTCTTCGCCGCCACGTAGATCAGCGCACCGGCCGAGGCCACCCAGCCGGTCCCGACGACACGGACTTCCGGCTTCACGAACTTGATCATGTCGTAGATCGTGTCGCCCGACTCGACATGGCCGCCCTGGCTGTTGATGAAGATGGTGATCGGATCATCGCCCTCGGCCTGCAGGGCCAGCAGGCGGGCGGACACGTCCTTGGCCACTTTCTGGTCGATGCCGCCATAGATCAGGATGGTGCGGGCCTTGAACAGGCGCTCCTCGATGCCGGCCGACTTCTCGCGGACCTTCTCGGCCTCGCCATTCTTCTCCGGCTCGTCCTCGTTCATGACGGCCAGATTGCGATGATTGGTGGGGTTCAGCATGCGCGGAAAACTCCTTGGAACGGGCTCAATTGGTATCCCATGGGGGCAGGGGGCTTGCAAGGCTCAGGCTGCTTTGGCCGGTGGCCGATCCGGGGCTGATACTGGTCCGGCCGGGGCGTTTCCGTTACGCTTTTGGCCGTTTTCGCTCCCCAAGAGATGAGGTCGCCCATGCTGAAAGGCAAGTCTGCCGTCGTCACCGGCTCCACCAGCGGTATCGGGCTCGGCATCGCCCGCGCGCTCGCCAAGGAAGGCGTCAACGTGATGCTGAACGGCTTCGGCGACGCGGCTGAGATCGAAAAGACCCGGGCCGGCCTGGCGGCGGAGGCCGGCGTAAAGGTGCTCTACGACGGTGCCGATATGAGCCAGGGCGAGGCCGTTGCGGGCTTCATCAAGAAGGCCGAGGACGCCTTCGGCGGCATCGACATCCTCATCAACAATGCCGGTATCCAGTTCGTCTCTGCGGTGGACGAATTCCCCGAGGCGAAATGGTCGGCGATCCAGAACATCATCCTCAATTCCACCTTCCACGCCACCAAGGCGGCCCTGCCGGGCATGAAGAAGAGGAACTGGGGCCGCGTGATCAACATCGTCTCGGCGCATGGCCTGGTCGCCTCGCCGTTCAAGTCGGCCTATGTCTCGGCCAAGCATGGCCAGATCGGCTTCACCAAGTCGGTGGCGCTGGAAGTGGCGGAAACCAACATCACGGTGAATGCGATCTGCCCGGGCTATGTGCGCACGCCGCTGGTGGAGGGTCAGATCGACGATCAGGCCAAGGTGCATAACATGCCGCGCGACAAGGTGATCCGCGAGGTGATCCTGGCATCGCAGCCGAACAAGCGATTCATCGAGATCGAGGAAGTTGCCGCGCTGGCACTGTTCCTCTGCGGCGAGATGGCCAAGTCGATCACCGGCACGGCCATCGCCATCGATGGTGGCTGGACCGCCCGGTAAGGCTAATCGTCATGCCCGGGCCCAGGTAACGCTTCTGGGCCGGGCATCTTGCCCAGAACGGCGAAAGACCCGCGAAATCAAGTCCGCGGGGGGACGCTTTTTTTACAGGTGATGCTTTTTGTACCGCTAACCGCGCCCGACGATCTCGTCGCGGCGATAGCCCTGCGCATAGAGCAAGGCCGTCAGATCGCCATGGCGCACGTTGAAGCGCGCTGCTTCCTGCACCTTCGGCTTGGCATGGAAGGCGATGCCCAGGCCGGCGGCGCGCAGCATGTCGAGGTCATTGGCGCCGTCGCCGACGGTGATGCAGTCGTCCAGGCTGATGCCGCGCTCTTGCGCTACGCGCTGCAAGGCTTCCAGCTTGGCCTCGCGGCCCAGGATCGGCTCACGCACTGCGCCGGTGATCACGCCGTCTTCGATGATCATATGGTTTGCCTGCTGATCGTCGAAGCCGAGCTTCATGGCTATCGGCACGGTGTAGTAGTCGAAACCGCCGGAAACCAGCACGGTATAGACGCCATTCTCCTTCAGCGTCTGCAGAAGCTGCATCGCGCCCGGCATCAGCTTGATCCGTTCGCCCGCCTTTTCCAGCAAGGTTGCCGGCTGGCCTTTCAGAAGGCCGACGCGCTCGCGCAGCGCGCCGTGGAAATCGATCTCGCCGTTCATGGCGCGGCGGGTGATCTCCGCCACCTGCGGGCCGATATCCGCCTCGAAGGCGATCTCGTCCAGCATCTCGTTGCGGATGATGGTGGATTCCATATCGGCAACCAGCGCCTTCTTGCGCCGGTTCTCCGGCTTCAGCACCAGGATGTCGACCGGGGCGCCGCGCAGCGCCACGCGGGCGGCCTTTTCGGCCTCGGCGGGGGCGACATTGTCGAAGGGAATGTCGCAGGCCACGCCCTGGTCCAGCCAATCCGCCGGACCGACCTTGCCCCGCGCCAAAGCCAGGGCATCGCGCACGGCATTGGCCAGTTTTGGCGTCAATACGGCGTTATGGGGGGCGGTGATCAGCGTCAGAATATTTTGCATTGATCTGTTCTAGGACTGTAGAAGGGGCGGCGCAACCCGGGCTGACCCTCCGTATGGACACCAAATTCGTTCCAATCATCATCCTTGCGGGTCCCACCGCCAGCGGCAAGTCGGCGCTGGGAATCGCCATTGCCGAGAAGATCGGGGGCATGATCATCAACGCCGACAGCATGCAGGTGTATCGCGACCTGCGGGTGATCACCGCGCGTCCCACCGACGAGGAGATGGCGCAGGTGCCGCATCGCCTCTATGGGGTACTGGATGGCGCGGCGCATGGTACGGCGGCGCTGTGGCGGGAAATGGCGCTTGAGGCCATCGCCGAAGCGGCTTCCTCCGGCCGGATCCCGATCCTGCTGGGCGGCACTGGCATGTATTTGCGCAGCCTGCTCGAAGGCCTGGTTGAAATCCCGCCGATCCCGGATGAAGCCAGGGCGGAGGCGCGCAAGCTGCTCGAAACCCTCGGTCCGGCCGGTCTGCATAAGGCGCTGGCAGAGCGCGACCCGCAAAGCGCCGCCCGGCTGAAGCCCGGCGACAGCCAGCGCCTGGTTCGCGCCTATGAGGTTGTCGCCGGCACCGGCCGCAGCCTGCTGGACTGGCAGAAGGAGGCGGCCGCGCCGTCCTTGCCCAATCCGGTCTTCAAGCTGCTGCTGCAGCCGCCGAGGGCTGCGCTTTACGCCCGGATTGACCGCCGGTTCGAGGCGATGGTGCAGGCCGGCGCGCTGGACGAGGCCCGCGCGGTGCTGGCCCGGACCGACCTGCCGCCCGACGCACCGATGCTGAAAGCCCATGGATTACCGGAACTTATGCGCCACCTGAAAGGCGAAATCGGGCTGGACGAAGCCGTTCGGATTGCCCAGGCCAACACCCGGCACTACGCTAAACGCCAGACCACCTGGTTCCGGCACCAGTTCCGGCCGGACCTGGTTGTGGAAAACGATCTTGGGCGGCAAGAAAATTTCAACCCTGAGGTGGAAATCTTTCCATTCATTGTGAGATACCTATTGACCGCCCGCGGAGGCGGCGTTTAGGTTGGCCGCCTTTCGCGGCCGGGGCCTCTCTGCCGTCGAAACGACTTCCCTTAGGAGAATGGTGCGTTATGCAGTCCGGTAAGCAGGCTGCGCCGGCCGAACAGATGTCCGGCGCCGAATTGGTGATCAAAGCCCTCATCGATCAGGGGGTTGAGGTCATTTTCGGCTATCCTGGCGGCGCCGTACTCCCGATCTATGACGCGCTGTTCAAGCAGAACGCGATCCGCCATGTGCTGGTGCGCCATGAGCAGGGCGCGGTTCATGCGGCGGAAGGCTATGCGCGTTCCACCGGGAAGCCCGGCGTGGTGCTGGTCACTTCCGGTCCGGGCGCGACCAATGCCGTTACCGGCCTGACCGATGCGTTGCTCGACTCCATTCCGGTGATCTGCCTGACCGGTCAGGTCGCCACGCATCTGATCGGCAGCGATGCCTTCCAGGAATGCGACACGACCGGCATCACCCGGCCCTGCACCAAGCACAATTATCTGGTGAAGGACGTCAACGATCTCGCCCGCGTCGTCCATGAGGCCTTCTATGTTGCGACGACTGGCCGTCCGGGTCCGGTGGTGATCGATCTGCCGAAGGATATCCAGGTCGCGCAGGGGCCCTATACCGGTCCGGCGAATGTGAAGCACAAGACCTATCGCCCGCGCGTCGATGGAGATGAGGCCAAGATCAAGGAAGCGGTGGCCTTGATGGCCGCAGCCGAGCGGCCGATCTTCTATACCGGTGGCGGCATCATCAATGCCGGTCCGCGCGCGTCCGAATTGCTGCGCGAACTGGTCAAGCTGACCGGTTTCCCGATCACCAACACTCTGATGGGCCTGGGCGCCTATCCTGGCACCGACAAGCAGTTCCTCGGCATGCTGGGCATGCATGGCACCTGGGAAGCCAATCATGCGATGCACGATTGCGATGTGATGATCGCCATCGGCGCCCGTTTCGATGACCGCATCACTGGCCGCCTGAATGCCTTCTCGCCGGGATCGAAGAAGATCCATGTCGACATCGATCCGTCCTCGCATAACAAGACGGTGCGCTGCGATCTCAACATCGTCGGCGATGCCTGCAAGGTGCTGGAGCAGATGATCGCTGCCTGGAAGCAGGGCGGCTACAAGCCGAACCGCAAGGCACTCGATGCCTGGTGGCAGCAGATCGATCAGTGGCGTGCCCGCGACTGCCTGAAATACAAGACCGATCCCAAGATCATCAAACCGCAGCAGGCGATCCAGCGCCTGTACGAGCTGACCAAGGACCGCGACACCTTCATCACCACGGAAGTGGGCCAGCATCAGATGTGGGCGGCGCAGTTCTACAAGTTCGACAAGCCGAACCGCTGGATGACTTCGGGCGGCCTGGGCACGATGGGCTATGGCCTGCCGGCTGCGGTCGGCGTGCAGATCGGCAATCCGGGCAAGCTGGTGGTCGATATCGCCGGCGAGGCCTCGATCCTGATGAACATCCAGGAACTCGGCACGGCGGCGCAGTATCGCCTGCCGGTGAAGGTCTTCATCCTGAACAACGAATATATGGGCATGGTGCGCCAGTGGCAGGAATTGCTGCATGGCGGCCGTTACTCGCAGAGCTATTCAGAAGCGCTGCCTGATTTCGTCAAGCTGGCGGAGGCCTTCCATTGCGTCGGCTTGCGCTGCACCGATCCGGCCGATCTCGATGGCGTGATCAAGGAGATGATCGCCATCGACCGTCCGGTGGTCGTCGATGTTGCTGTCGACAAGACGGAGAACTGCTTCCCCATGGTGCCTTCGGGCGCGGCGCATAACGAAATGATCGTCGCGGAAGAGGGCGGCGGCGATTCCGCCACCGTCAGTGAAGAAGGCATGGCTCTCGTCTGAGGCCGCTAGAAAATACGCGAAAGCTCAAGATCATGTCCGCGCCTAAGCAGCCGATCCAATCCCATATCCTCTCCGTGCTGGTCGACAACGAGCCGGGGATCCTGGCCCGCGTCGTCGGGATGTTCTCCGGCCGGGGGTACAATATCGAAAGCCTGACCGTGGCCGAGGTCTCCGATGCCGCGCATCTGTCGCGCATCACGGTCGTCACCTCCGGCCCTGCCAACGTCATCGAGCAGATCAAGGCCCAGCTCGGCCGCCTGGTGCCGGTGCATCGCGTGCACGATCTGACCGTCGAAGGGCCGCATGTCGCGCGCGAACTGGCGCTGATCAAGGTGGCCGGCACCGGCGAGAAACGCGTCGAATCCCTGCGCATAGCCGATATCTTCCGGGCGCGCGCCGTGGACTCGACCATCGAATCCTTCGTCTTCGAGCTGACCGGCACGCCGGAGAAGATTTCCGCCTTCATCGAACTGATGAAGCCGCTTGGTCTGGTTGACGTGTCGCGCACCGGCGTGGTCGCGATCAGCCGCGGCGCCCAGGCGATGTGATTTGCCGTTTTGAACTGAAATAACCAACGACGCAGTCCCGAGGAGATACGACAATGCGCGTTTACTACGACCGCGATGCGGACCTGAACCTGATCAAGGGCAAAAAGGTCGTCATCGTCGGCTATGGCAGCCAGGGCCACGCCCATGCAATGAACCTGAGAGACAGCGGCGTGAAGAATGTCGCTGTCGCCCTGCGCAAGGGTTCGGCCGGCGTGAAGAAGGCCGAAGAGGCCGGCTTCAAGGTGATGACCCCGGCTGAAGCCGCGAAATGGGCCGACGTCGTCATGGTGCTGACGCCCGACGAGGGCCAGTCGGACCTGTGGAACAACGACCTGCGCGACAACATGAAGGAAGGCGCCGCGCTTGCCTTCGCGCATGGCCTGAACATCCACTTCAACCTGATCGAGCCGCGCAAGGATCTCGACGTGTTCATGATCGCGCCGAAGGGCCCTGGCCATACGGTGCGTTCGGAATACCTCAAGGGCGGCGGCGTACCCTCGCTGGTGGCCGTGCATCAGAATGCCTCGGGCAACGCGCTGGAAATCGCGCTGTCCTACGCCTCCGCCATCGGCGGCGGCCGCGCCGGCATCATCGAGACCACCTTCCGCGAGGAATGCGAGACCGACCTGTTCGGCGAGCAGGCGGTGCTGTGCGGCGGTCTGGTCGAGCTGATCAAGGCGGGCTACGAGACGCTGGTCGAAGCCGGTTATGCGCCGGAGATGGCCTATTTCGAGTGCCTGCATGAAGTGAAGCTGATTGTCGACCTCATCTACGAGGGCGGCATCGCCAACATGAACTACTCGATCTCGAACACCGCCGAATACGGCGAATACGTCACCGGCCCGCGTATCATCACCGCCGAGACCAAGGCCGAGATGAAGCGCGTTCTGGAAGACATCCAGTCGGGCCGCTTCACTCGCAACTGGATGCTGGAGAACAAGGTCAATCAGACCTCGTTCAAGGCCATCCGCGCCAAGATGGCTGCGCATCCGATCGAGGAAGTCGGCGCCAAGCTGCGCGCGATGATGCCCTGGATCGCCAAGAACAAGCTGGTCGACAAGGACCGCTCGAACTAAGTCCGCAAGGACGTTGCGTCAGCGGCCGCCGGAGCAATCCGGCGGCCGTTTTCGTTTGTGCCAGGCCGCATCTGCCGTAGACTTCGCGCAAAACAGCAGGAGGAAACGTCATGGCCAAAGTCATTGTCGCCGGCGTCGGCATGATTCCGTTCGCGAAGCCCGGCGCCTCTGCCCCCTATGACGAGTTGGGCGCGGAGGCGGCCAGGCTGGCGCTGAAGGATGCAGGCATTGGCTACGATGCCGTGCAGCAGGCCTATGCGGGCTATGTCTATGGCGACAGCACCTGCGGCCAGAAGGCGCTCTATCGCGTCGGCATGACCGGCATTCCGGTGATCAACGTCAACAACAACTGCTCGACCGGCTCGACGGCCCTGTTCCTGGCGCGGCAGGCGGTCGAAAGCGGCGCGGCCGACTGCGTGCTTGCGCTCGGGTTCGAGCAGATGAAGCCCGGCGCTCTGGGCTCGGTCTATCAGGACCGCCCCAGCCCCTTTGTGGAATTCGACAAGGTCTGCGACGATATCGTCGGGCAGCCCGACATTCCGCTCGCCTTGCGCTATTTCGGCGGCGCGGGCTTAAGCCATATGCAGAAATACGGCACCAGGCTGGAGACCTTTGCGCGCATCCGCGCCAAGGCGAGCCGCCATGCCAAAAACAATCCGCTGGCGCTGTTCCGTCAGGAGGTCAGCGTCGATGACGTGATGAACGCGCAGGTGATCTGGCCCGGCGTGATGACGCGCCTGATGGCCTGCCCGCCGACCTGCGGCGCAGCGGCGGCCCTATTGGTATCGGAGACATTCGCCGCCAAACATGGCCTGCGCAGCGATATCCGCATCGCCGCGCAGGCGATGACGACGGATTATCCTTCGACTTTCGAGGCGCGCGACATGATGCAGGTGGTCGGCGCCGATATGAGCCGCGCGGCCGCCGATAAGGTCTATGAGCAGGCTGGCATCGGACCGGAGGATCTCGACGTGGTCGAGCTGCATGACTGCTTTGCCCATAACGAGCTGATCACCTACGAGGCGCTGGGGCTTTGCGCCGACGGCGAGGCCGAGCGCTTCGTCGAAGATGGCGACAACACCTATGGCGGCAAGGTCGTCACCAATCCATCCGGTGGACTGCTTTCGAAAGGCCACCCCCTCGGCGCCACCGGTCTTGCGCAATGCTACGAGCTGACGCATCAGCTTCGTGGCACGGCGGAAGCGCGGCAGGTGGAAGGCGCGCGCCTCGCGCTGCAGCATAATCTGGGCCTTGGCGGCGCCTGCGTGGTGACGCTGTATCAGCGCGCCTGACGAGAAACCTCATTTTAATGATCGAAATGTTCTAACGGCTGGAGGCGGTGCATGGGATGAACTGACCTCAGGTGGTCGCTTCCGCCGCCAATCGGCGATTGTAGATGCTTGCCCATGTGACAAAGCTGTTTCCGTCGAAAGGCTTTTGTCTACGTGGGTGCCACTTCATCTGTCCTGGTCGAGCCTCGGATTTATAGGATTGCAGCGTTTGTCCGGGCTGAAGCTGAGGTAGAAGGTAGTTTCCCCTCATGGCCTTAACCAGAATCCAGTCTGGAAGATCCTCCCAAAAATCATAGAGTGCTTTCGCGTAGTGCGGAGCAATTCCTGGTTCTCTGTCCAACTGGTCAAGACGGTCGGAATTGCTGGTCTGAAATACCAGTATCGTAAGTCCGTTTGAGCGGAAGGACAGCGCGGGTATCTCCGTCAGATAGAATGTGCTCCCCTGAACCCGCCAGCGTTCCGCCGCATCACAGGCGGCATTATAGCTGACGTGAAAACTGCCATCCTCCCGATACCACTCTGTCCAAGTTGAGTGCCATGCATTTCGCCCGTAGTAAAGGTAAAACAGCTTTACAACGTCTGCCGATATGACGCGATCGTCAGAATCCGTGTCGGCCTCCGTATAGCTGTCAATTTGGGGCGGTTTGCTCAACCAGTCCGCACGCAATGCCAGACGGCTCGTCACATCGGATTCGCACCGTGTGATCTCGGCCTGACTAAGCATGCCGAGAAACAGCGGATTGATGTCAGGCCCAAGGTCGCGAAACTCACCGTTAGCGATGGCACGAATCTCAAGAGAATGCAGTCCGCAATATTCGGCAATCTGGTCGAAACTGAGCCCGGTATTGTCGTACATCCAGCGTGCCAGCCTCTGAGGGCTGCGAACAAAGGCGGAGTCGAAGCGCATGGTGCGAATCGGAAGGGTAGAGAAATGTATTTTATAAGGCGCCCAGCAGCGTCAATCCGCCATCGACCAGCAGCGACTGGCCGGTGACGTAAGCCGCCAGCGGCGAAGCCAGGAACAGCACCGCGCCGGCGATGTCGTCCGGCGTGCCGGTGCGGCCCAGCGGCAGCTTGGCATTGAAGGCGGAGATGGCTTCCGGGCTGCTCTGGTTGGCGGTCATCTTGGTCGGCACGAAGCCGGGCCCGACGCCGTTCACGCGAATGCCCTGCTTGCCCCATTTCATCGCCAGCGCCTTGTTCAGATGCTTCAGGCCGATCTTGCTGGCCGAATAGGCCGGATTGTTGCGCGCCGCCTGCTCGGTCACCACGGAATCGAGATTGACGATGCAGCCCTGCCGTTTCGCCAGCGCGGGCTGCAGGCTGGTGCAAAGATCCATCACGCCGGTGAGATTGACATTGACCACGCGGGCGAAATGCTCGCGCTCGAATTCTTGGCCCTTGTAGAGGACGATGCCGACGCAGTTCACCAGAACATCCAGCGCATCGAACTTCGCCGTCACCGCTTTGACGGAAGCCGGATCGGACACATCAAGGCGATGGAAATCCAGGCCGCTGAAATCCTGATCGTAGGCCGAAGCTTCGCGCGTGCCGGTCACCGACACTTTCGCGCCAAGCGCTTCAAACGCGCGCGCCACGCCATAGCCGATGCCATCCGATCCGCCGGTGACGAGAACCGTCTTGCCGCTGAAATCCAATGCCTGCTGCCAAGCCGTCATGCTGTCCTCCCTCGACTCTGAGAGGCAGGTTAGCGGGGCTCTTTGCGGCTGGCGAGTTTACGCCGGGGCAGGCGGCTATGCGTCAGAGCTGCTCGATGACGATGGCGGACTCTATGACGATGCCCGTGACGGTCTGCTGCAGGACCAGAAAGCTCGCGGCTGGTAGCCTTCCAGTTGCGCCAGCTTGCGACGCGCCGATGGGCCGGGCCTGCCGGCGCGGGCAAGGGGCCGGGCGGGGCTCTGGCGGCTGCGGCGGCATAAAGGATCGCCTTGGCCGGCGCGGGGCTTCCCCCCAACAGGCGGGGGAGGGGGATGATCGCCTGCAAATGAAGCCGGCGGGCCGCTTTGACCGCCATTTTGAGGAGATTTTCCACCTCTGGGCGCGATCGATCCTGGTTTTCTGCCACTTTCCAGATAACCGCTTCTTAACGTCGCGCAGCGGTAGTCATTCACCCTCTTTTAAGCATGCTATCGGAGAGTGACCGGGTAAGTTTTTGACCCCGTGATGTTTTTCGCCCTTTGATTGGACCCGGCCGAAGCGTGTACACTATGGTTAAGCTACGGAAACGACGGCGAAATCGGGCGTGGCAGCCGGCGGAGACCCCAGGGCGGCCCGAGGGAAGGGTGTATTATGGCTAATGCTCCGGAACAGGCGCGCGGCCGCGACCGCGTAATCATTTTCGACACCACCCTGCGCGACGGCGAACAATCGCCCGGCGCCTCGATGAATTTGGAAGAGAAGCTGAAGATCGCCGCCGTGCTGGAAGGCATGGGCGTCGATGTGATCGAGGCCGGCTTCCCCATCGCATCCAACGGCGACTTCGAAGCGGTTCATGAAATCGCCAAGCGCGTCACCAACTCCATCGTCTGCGGCCTCAGCCGCGCGGGCCGCAAGGATATCGACCGTGCCTGGGAAGCTTTAAAGCCCGCCAAGCAGGCGCGCATTCACACCTTCATCTCCACCTCGCCGCTGCATATGAAATACAAGCTGCAGATGGACCCCGAGCAGGTCCATCAGGCGGTGATCGACAGCGTGTCCTATGCGCGCAACCTGTGCGACGACGTGGAATGGAGCTGCGAGGACGGCACGCGCTCGGACCGCGAATTCCTTTGCCGCCTGATCGAAAGCGCGATCAAGGCTGGCGCCACGACCATCAACGTGCCGGATACGGTCGGCTACACGATCCCGGAAGAATACACGGCGCTGATGCGCTACCTGATCGAGAACGTCCCCAACAGCGACAAGGCCAGATTTTCCGCGCATTGCCACAATGACCTCGGCCTGGCGGTGGCGAACTCGCTGGCGGCCGTGATCGGCGGCGCGCGCCAGGTGGAATGCACCATCAACGGCCTGGGCGAACGCGCCGGCAATGCCGCGCTGGAAGAAATCGTCATGGCGCTGCGCACCCGCGGCGACGCCATGCCCTATGAGACCAACATCAAGACCACCGAGATCATGAAGGCCTCGCGGCTCGTCTCGGCGGTCACCGGCTTCGTCGTGCAGCCCAACAAGGCCATCGTCGGCGCCAATGCCTTCGCCCATGAAAGCGGCATCCATCAGGACGGCATGCTGAAGCATGCCGGCACCTACGAGATCATGACGCCGGAATCGGTTGGCCTGAACCGCTCGACCCTGGTGATGGGCAAGCATTCCGGCCGCCATGCCTTCCGCAAGAAGCTCGAGGAACTCGGGTTCCGTCTGGCAGAGAATCAACTCAACGATGCATTCGGCCGCTTCAAGGATCTGGCCGACCGCAAGAAGGAGGTCTTCGACGAAGACCTCATCGCCCTGGTCGACGACACGGTCAGCCATGGCAACGACCGCATCCGCTTCGTCTCGCTCCAGGTGGTTGCCGGCTCGAAGGAGCCGCAGACCGCCGAACTGGAGCTGGAGATCGACGGCGCGCTCAAGGCGGTCAAGGCGACCGGCAACGGCCCGGTCGATGCCACCTTCAATGCGATCAAGGCCTTGTTCCCGCACCAGGCCAACCTGCAGCTCTACCAGGTCCATGCCGTGACCCAGGGCACGGATGCGCAGGCCGAGGTGACGGTGCGGCTGGAAGAGGCGGGCAAGACGGTGAATGGGCAGGCGGCGGATGCCGATACTTTGGTGGCGTCCTGCCGGGCTTATATCCATGCGCTCAACAAGCTGCTGGTGAAGCGGGAGAAGACCGCGCCGGCAGCATTGAGCGCCTGAAAATACGGGGGCTGGGGGTTGCGCTGCTCCGGTGCGAAAGCGATAACGGCGCAACGTTTTCGGTGAGGTGACTACTCGATGTTTTCGCGTTTGATGGGATTCATGTCGGCCGACATGGCGATTGACCTCGGCACGGCCAATACGCTGGTTTATGTGAAGGGCCGGGGCATCGTTTTGAACGAGCCGTCCGTGGTCGCCATCACCAATAACCGCGGCAAGAAGCAGGTCCTCGCGGTGGGTGACGAGGCCAAGCAGATGCTCGGCCGTACCCCCGGCAACATCGAGGCCATCCGCCCCTTACGCGACGGCGTCATCGCCGACTTCGAAGTGGCGGAGGAAATGATCAAGCATTTCATCCGCAAGGTGCATAACCGCCGTAGCTTTGCCTCGCCGCAGGTCATCATCTGCGTGCCGTCCGGCTCCACCGCGGTCGAGCGCCGCGCCATCATGGATTCTGCGGAATCCGCCGGCGCGCGCCGCGTCTTCCTGATCGAGGAACCGATGGCTGCCGCCATCGGTGCCGGCCTGCCGGTCACCGAGCCGACCGGCTCGATGGTGGTCGATATCGGCGGCGGCACCACGGAAGTTGCCGTCCTCTCGCTCGGCGGCATCGTCTATTCGCGCAGCGTGCGCGTCGGCGGCGACAAGATGGACGAAGCCATCATTGCCTATATCCGCCGCAATCATAACTTGCTGGTGGGCGAGGCCTCGGCCGAGCGCATCAAGAAGCAGATCGGCTCGGCCGCGCCGCCGGAAGACGGCAATGGCCTCTCCATGGAGATCAAGGGCCGCGACCTGATGAACGGCGTGCCGAAGGAATTGGTGATCAACCAGCGCCAGATCGCCGAAAGCCTGGCCGAACCGGTGGGTGCCATCGTCGAGGCAGTGAAGGTCGCCCTGGAGCATACCGCGCCGGAACTGGCGGCCGACATCGTCGACAAGGGCATCGTGCTCACCGGCGGCGGCGCGCTGCTGGGCAATCTCGACCTCGTGCTGCGCCATGCCACCGGCCTGCCGGTTTCGATTGCCGACGAGCCGCTGTCCTGCGTGGCTTTGGGCACCGGCCGCGCGCTGGAAGAGATGAAGACGCTCAAGCACGTTCTGTACAACCCGCCTTACTGATCGCATCGGTCGAATAGGCAAACCGGAGGGCATCGCGGGGGCACATGACGAGACGGTCGGGACGCAGTGCATGGATCGCGGCGCCGTTTCGGCTGCTGCTGCAGCGCTTCGCGTTCCTGCTGCTGCTCGGCGCTGCCATCGGCCTGATCCTGCTGGGCCGCATCGACCGCCCCTTGGTCGAGCGCACCCGCGCCTTCGTCGCCGATATTGTCGAGCCGGTGCTTTCCGCCATCGCACAGCCGGTGGCGGCGATCAATGCCATGGTCGGCTGGGTGGAAGACATCCTCTATGTCCATGAGGAGAATTTCCGCCTGCGCACCGAGAATGCCCGTCTGCTGCAATGGCAGGAGGTCGCGCGTCGGCTGGAACAGGACAATGCCAGCCTGCGGCGGCTGCTCGCGGCCGGCCCCGATATCAGCCAGACTTTTGTCACCGGCCGCGTGATCGCTGACGGCGCCGGATCCTATGTGCGCTCGGTGCTGGTCAATGTCGGCGCCCAGGACGGCGTGAAGAAGGGGCAGGCGGCAATCGGCCCGGGCGGTTATGCCGGCCGCGTCGCAGAAGTGGGCCAGCGCGCTGCACGCATCCTGCTGCTGACCGACTTGAACTCGCGTCTGCCGGTGATGCTGCAGGATGGCGGCCATCGCGCGGTGCTGACCGGCGACAACTCGCCCTTTCCCAAGCTGGAATATCTGCCCGGCCATGCCAAGCTGGCGATCGGCCAGCATGTCGTGACCTCGGGCGACGGCGGCCAGTTCCCCGCCGGCATCCCGGTGGGCGAAGTGATCTCATTGGCCGATGGCGCGGCCCGGGTGCGGCCCTTCGTGGATATCGGGCGGCTCGATTTCCTGCGCATCATGCAGTTCGACGAAACCAGGCTGGAAACCGACGAGCCAGTTCTGCTGGCTTCGCCGCCGCAGCAGCAACGCTAGGAGGCGGGCCGATGTCTGCGTTGCTCGGGCAAGCTAGCCGCCGCGCCCGCGCTCTGCTGCCGCTCCTGAGCAGCCTCGTGCTGGTCCTGATCGGCCTTCTGCCGCTCGGTCTGCCGCATTTCGGCGCCGTGGCCCCGGCGCTGGCCCTGATGGCGGTTTTCTACTGGAGCATCTTCCGCGCCGATCTGATGACCATGCTGGGTGCTGCGCTGATTGGCTTGTTTCTCGACCTGCTTGGCGGCGGCCCGCTGGGGCTTAATACGCTGATCCTGCTGCTGGTGCACGCGCTTGGCGTGTCGCAGCGCCGGATTTTCCTCGGCTCATCCTTCCTGGTGAACTGGTCGGGCTTTGCCCTCGTCGCCACGGTCACCGCGGCGGGCGGCTGGGCTGTTGTGTGCCTGCTGCATTGGACTTTGCTGCCGGTTCTGCCCCTGATCGGGCAATGGGGCCTTTCGCTTGCGATTTATCCCGCTATCTATTGGCTGCTGAGTCGCCTTGAGCGCCGCTATCTGCGCTCACTCGCGCCGATCTGAACGCCATGGCCATCAATCGCCGCGACAACGATCTGAAAGCCGTCTTCACGCGGCGTGCCCTGCTGCTGGGCACCGCGCAGCTCGCCCTGTTCGGCGTGCTGGCGGGCCGGCTGTATTACCTGCAGGTTCTGGAATCCGACAAATATACGCTGCTGGCCGAGGAAAACCGCATCAACATGCGGCTGCTGCCGCCGCGCCGCGGCCGCATTCTCGACCGCTACGGCATCGAGCTGGCCAGCAACCGCCGCAACTATCGTGTGCTGATCGTGGCTGAACAGGCCCGCGATGTCGATGCCACCCTGGCCGCCCTGGCGGAACTGATCCAGGTCGACGAGGTGCAGAAACAAAGGGTCAAGCGCGAGATCGAGCGCCGCCGCAAATTCGTACCCGTGGTGGTGGCCGAGAATCTGTCCTGGGACGACTTCGCCAAGGTCAATCTGCATAGTCCGGATCTGCCGGGCGTGCAGCTCGATGTGGGCGAGACGCGCGACTATCCCTTCGGGCCCGATTTCGCCCATGTCGTCGGCTATGTCGGCGCGGTGTCGGAAGGCGACCAGGGCGACGATCCCTTGCTCGAGCTGCCGGGCTTCCGCATCGGCAAGAGCGGCGTGGAAAAAGTCTATGACGAGCGCCTGCGCGGGCGCGCCGGTCACAGCCAGATGGAAGTCAACGCCTATGGCCGCGCCATCCGCGAGCTGACCCGTTACGACGGCCAGCCCGGCGACGATGTGGTGCTGACCATCGATGCCGAGCTGCAGCGCATGGCGATGCAGCGCTTCGGCGAGGAAAGCGGCGCCGCCGTGGTGATGGATGTCCATACCGGCGACATCCTGGCGCTGGTATCCAATCCCGGCTTCGATCCGAACTGGTTCAATGTCGGCATCACCCAGGCCCAGTGGCGCCAGCTCAATAGCGACAAGTTCAAGCCGCTGATCAACAAGGCGGTGCAGGGCACCTATCCGCCCGGCTCCACCTTCAAGATGGCGGTGGCGATCGCCGCGCTGGAGGCCGGCGCGGTGGATGCCAGCACCCGCGTTTTCTGTCCGGGCCATATGGAATTCGGCAACACCCGCTTCCATTGCTGGAAGAAGGGTGGCCATGGCGCCATGAATGTCGTCTCCGCCCTGGAGGAAAGCTGCGACATCTTCTTCTACGAAGCCGCGCGCCGCATTGGCGTCGACAAGATCGCCGAAGTCGCGAAGAAGCTGGGCCTGGGCGCGGTGACAGGCCTGGACGTGACCGGCGAGCGCAGGGGCCTGATCCCGACGCGCGAATGGAAACGCGCCGCCCTGAACCAGCCTTGGCATCCGGGCGAGAACCTGATCACCGGCATCGGGCAGGGCTACGTTTTGGCCACGCCGCTGCAGCTTGCCGTGATGGCTGCGCGCATTGCCAACGGCGGATATGCTGTTGAACCGCGTATCGTGCGGCCCAGCGCCACCTTTGGGCCCGAGCCGGATCAGCGGCTGGCCAAGGACCGCTGGCCGTCGCTCGGCATCAAGCGCGAATATCTGGAACTGGCGCAGGAAGGCATGATCCGCGTCACCTCGCCGCCGCGCGGTACCGCGCAGCGCGCCCGCATCACGCTGGCCGAATATGCCATGGCCGGCAAGACCGGCTCCGCCCAGGTGCGCCGGATCAGCCGCCTGGAACGCGAGACCCGGGTGCGCAAGAACGAGGAGAAGCCCTGGGAAGAGCGCGACCACGCGCTGTTCGTCGCCTATGCGCCGATCCACGCGCCGCGCTATGCCTGCGCGGTAATCGTCGAGCACGGCGGCGGCGGCTCCACGGCGGCGGCGCCGATCGCGCGCGACATCATGCTGGAAGTGCAGAAGCGCGATCCCTCGCGCAAGGAGCGCTCGGTACCGGGCGTCACCACCGCGGCTGCCGAGTTGAAGGGCGGAGGCTGAGATGCGGTCGCACTGGTATAGCCGCGGCAATGATATGACCCTGGGGCGCAAGCTGCGCGACATCAACTGGGGCTTGATCCTGCTGGTCACCGCCATAGCCAGTATCGGCTTTGCCACGCTCTATTCCGCGGGCGGCGGCAATCTCGATCCCTGGGCCGACCGGCAGATGCTGCGCTTCCTGGTCGGTCTGGTGGTCATGACGGTGATCGCAGTGACCGATATCCGGCTGTGGATGCGGCTGTCCTACGTGATCTATTTCATCGGTTTGCTGATGCTGATTGCGGTGGAACTGTTCGGCCGCGTCGGCATGGGCGCGCAGCGCTGGCTCAATCTTGGCTTCATCCATATCCAGCCGTCGGAGGTGATGAAGATCGCCCTGATCCTCACCCTGGCGCGGTATTTCCATGGGCTCTCTTACGAGGAGGTCGGCCGCATCCGCTGGCTGATCATCCCGCTGGCCATCGTGTTCGTGCCGGTCGGCCTTGTCATGAAGCAGCCCGATCTCGGCACCGCGATGCTGCTGCTGATGTCATCCGGCGCGGTGTTCTTCTTTGCCGGCGTGCGGGCCTGGAAATTCCTGGTTGGCATTGCCGCCGCCGGCGCCTCGCTGCCGATCGCCTGGGGCTTCTTGCACGAATACCAGCAGAAGCGGGTGCTGACCTTTTTGAACCCGGAGGAAGATCCGCTCGGCGCTGGCTATCACATCATGCAGTCCAAGATCGCCCTGGGCTCGGGCGGCTTCACCGGCAAGGGCTTCATGCAGGGCACCCAGAGCCATCTCAGCTTCCTGCCGGAAAAGCAGACCGACTTCATCTTCACCATGCTGGCCGAGGAGCATGGCCTGATCGGTGCGCTGGTGCTGCTGGCTCTCTATATCCTGGTGATCGCCTATGGCTATGCCATCGCGCTGCGCTCGCGCAGCCAGTTCGGCCGCCTGCTGGCCGGCGGCCTCACCACCATGCTGTTCCTCTATGTCTTCATCAATATCGCCATGGTGTCTGGCCTCGTGCCGGTGGTCGGCGTGCCGCTGCCGCTGGTTTCCTATGGCGGCACGGCGATGATGACCTTGCAGGTGGGCCTGGGGCTGCTGATCGGCGTCTACGTGCACCGGGATGTCGAGATTCCGCGCCATATGAGCGGGTTGTAACTATTTGGCCAGCAAGGGTATTTTCTGGCCCGCAAGACCCTTGCATTTCTCGCGAATCACGGTATTTTCGCGCGGCTTTCGGCGCTCAGTCCTCATCGAGGACGCAGCCGCCCGAGGGAAAATGGGCGCATAGCTCAGTTGGTAGAGCAGCTGACTCTTAATCAGCGGGTCCTAGGTTCGAGCCCTAGTGCGCCCACCATTTTCCCCCATCTCTCGTTGTCATACCTGATACGCGCTGGCCGGCTTAGCTGGCCGGTCCTCTGTTTTCTGATCGGCAATCGTCACAGATTGGCTATGCGCAGGTCACGGGCGCGGCATCCTGTAACCCCAGCGTCGTTCTAGTTTGTTTGCCCAGGCGGAACCCATTCGGGCGGAACCGGACGGAACGATGAGCAAACCTGTGCTGATCAACATCGGCTGCGGACGCGTCTGGCATCCCGATTGGATCAATCTCGATCACCGGCCCACCGCGCCCGAAATCCGGCCTTTCGACATCCGCAAGCCGCTGCCCTTTGGTGAGGGCGTGGCCGATGCGGTCTATGCCTCGCATGTGCTGGAGCATCTGGAGCGGGACGAAGCGCGCCGCCTGCTGCGGGATTGCCGTCGCATCCTCAGGCCTGGCGGATTGCTGCGCGTCGTCGTGCCCGATCTTGAGGATCTGTGCCGCTTCTATCTCGAACGCCTGCAGGCAGTGATCGAGCGGCCCGATGGCGACAACGAAATGGCCTATAACTGGGCCTATCTGCATCTGCTGGATCAGCATGTGCGGCGGCAGAATGGCGGCGAGCAGGGCGCCTTCATGACGACGCCGGGCCTCACCGCCAACGACAATGTCCGCGCGCGGCTTTCCACCGATGTTTTGCGCATTCTTTATGAAGATCCAGACAGTCTGCGCCCGCGCGGCGCCCGCGGCCGCCTGCGCCAGGCGGGCTTGCAGGTCGCGCGCCGCGTTCTGCCGCAATATGTGGCGGAAGCTCTGGAAAGCGCCTTCGTGCTGCGCGCCGGGGAATTGCATCGCGTCGCCTATGACCGGTTTTCGCTGCCGCGCCTGCTGCGCGAAGCGGGCTTCATGGAAACCGCCATCCTGGATGCGTATAGCAGCGGCATTCCCGATTTCGCCATCGCCGAACTCGACTGCGTGCAGGGCAAGCCGCGCAAGCCCGGCTCGCTTTATGTCGAAGCGGTCTGCCCCTGGATCTGAGGGACGGAATCTAAGGGAACTGGCTCACGGCGTATCCGTTCCTGATTCAGGAGGTGGATCATGGCCATCGACGAAAAGCTGCCGGCGCCGCGGGATCGGTCGCGCATCGATATCGGCCGGGACTGGGAACTGCGCTGGTGGTCCAAGGTCTTCAACGCTTCGCCTGAGGAGCTGAAGCGCGCCGTGGCAGCCGTCGGCCCCTCGGTCTTGGCGGTGGCGCAGCATCTCGATGTGCCGCTGGAAGCCGAGCCGCCGGACAGCGACACGCTCTATACCACCGGTCCGCACTAGCCGGCGCCTGCCGGTATTGATCACGCCATCGCCACACCTGACACGCGGCGGCCATGGCGCTATGGCGGCATGGCGAAACGGTTTCATCTTGCTCTGCTGTTCCTGCTGCTGCTCTGCCAGGGCACTGCCTGCGCGCAGCCGCCTGCAACGCAACCGACAGCAACCTCGGTGCGGCACAAGCCCTGGGTACTGATTTCCACCGATATCGGCGGCAGCGATCCTGACGACAAGCAGAGCATGGCGCATGCCTTGCTCTATGCCGACCGGCTGCATTTCGTCGGCCTCGTTTCGACGCCCACCCGCCATGGCGGCCGCGCCTCCGATCTGCTGGAGGTCATCGCAGCATACGAGAAGGATTATCCCAACCTGAAAACCTGGTCGGCGGATTATCCAACGCCCGCCTATCTGCGCAGCATCGTCCACCAGGGCCAGATCGAGCCGCAACCGCCGGAAGGCTTCAGCGCGCAGTCTTCGCCTGGTACCGATGCCATCGTGCAGGCGGCCTATCGCGCGCGCGAGGCAGGCCGGCCGCTTTGGGTGCTGGTCTGGGGTGCGGCCACCGATCTGGCGCAGGCGCTGCACACCGATCCGCGCATCGTCACGGTGCTGCGCGTCTACTCGATCGGCGACTGGAACACCGAGCAGGACCGCGCCGCGCGCGACTATATTCACCGCCATCATCCGGCCCTGTGGTGGATCGAAAACGACAGCAGCTTCCGCGGCCTCTATATCGATGAGAACGGCAGGGACAATAACGGCTGGCGCATGGAGGATGCGCGCGGCCATGGCGCGCTGGGCGAGTATTTCGTTGCCGCGCGGCCTTGGGGCCTGAAGATGGGCGATACGCCGTCGCTTTTGTATCTGATCGATCACGCCGATGACGGCGATCCCACGGCGGATAGCTGGGGCGGCAGCTTCATCCGCGATCCGATGCGGCCGCAGCGCTGGATAGACGATCCCGACCGGCGGCTGGATATCGCAGGCTACGCGGGTGCTGAGACCATCCGCCGTTTCCAGGCGGCGATCTACCGCGACATCGCGGCGCGCTTCGACCGCGCCCGCGCGCCGCGCTCACCGGGCACGCCGCTTGCGGCTTCCGCCCGGCCCGGCGGCTAGAGCCGCCAGTTCTCTTCTCGACATCGCAAAATAAGTCCTGCGGCGCTCCCCAAGGCCAAAAGCGGCTGGAAAGCGCGCGCAGGAAAGGCATGCGCAGGTCGGCAACCTGGTGGACGAACCTGGTTTGACGAACCCTGGCTCAGGTTTCTTCTTGTTATGACGCCTTGTCTGCAAAACCCCGGTATGGATTGGCTCGGACCTTCATCCTCGCCGTTACTCTGCCCGCCTCGTACAAACTCTTGCTACCACCTCCGGCTAGGACTTCAGTGGATGCGATAGCGGCGGCGTGTCGGCCGCTTGTTCAATCCATACTTGTTTTCGAACCGGATCAGATCGCCGCGCGCGCAGGCCGCACGGTTTTCCGCCCGGGCCGCATCCCGCTCCAAGTTGCGCACCGTCTGCAGCATGAGGCGGCTCTTGGCAAGGTCAGCGGCGGCCTGGGCGGCCTTCAGTTCGGCTCTGGCCGCAGCCAGCGCGGCCTGAACCTCGCTGTACTTGCTGGTGGCAGCCCCGAAGGCTTCCGAGAGTAGAGAATGCAAACGAAGGATCTGACTTTCCATTGTTGCCCCTCAATGTTGTTGTTCGTTGCGCTCGGAGGATCACGCCGGAAATTGCAAGAATCCAGTGGTCGTGTGGTGACCGAAGGGCTGTGGATAACTTCTGCTAGACCCCCGCCCGGTCACACTTCAGGATGAGTTTTATCGCGCTATTCCGGCATTTTCAAAAAGCTCAGGAATGCTCTTTGCGGTAGCGAAAATCATTGTGTACGGATGATATTCGCCTTTCTGGTGTTAACCGAACGGCGGCGAAAACTGCTCCTATAGCGATATTCCTCTCATGGCTGATCGCGTTAGGACTGACCGCGCGGAAGTGGTAGCCGGCTTCTGCGGCTGGCGCTTTCGGACGGCCATGCTATGCCTGCCGCCTCATTGCACTGAGCGTTGAGCCGAGAGTTCTAATGCCTGAACCCATTCTTGAAACCGAACGCCTGATCCTGCGTCCGCCCCAAGCCGGCGACCTCGATGCCTGGGCGGCAATGATGGCCGATGAGGAAACCGCGCGTTTCATCGGCGGCGTGCAGCCGCGCCAGATGGTATGGCGCAGCCTCTGCGTGATGGCCGGCGGCTTTGCGCTTTACGGATATGCGATGTTTTCGGTGATCGAGAAATCCACCGGACGTTGGATCGGCCGCCTCGGTCCCTGGAAGCCGGAAGGCTGGCCAGGCACGGAAATCGGCTGGGGCCTGGTGCGCGACGTCTGGGGCAAGGGTTACGCCACCGAAGGCGCGGCGGCAACGATGGACTGGGCCTTCGACCATCTTGGCTGGACCGACATCATCCACTGCATCGACGAGAAAAACGCGCCGTCGCGAAAGGTTGCGGAGCGCCTCGGCTCCACCTATCGCTATGACACGAACATGCCCGCACCGTTAGAGAACATGCGCGTGCAGATCTGGGGCCAGACGAAGGACGAATGGAAGGCGCGCCGCGCCAAGGCCTGAGCGGATCAGTCATCGTCCTGCTATTCCATTGCCCTGCTATTCCATTGCCTTGGGCAGCTCCGCTGCCAGAAGATCGATGGCGGCGCGCACTTTGAGCGGCAGATGCGGCGTCTTCAGCCACAGCGCATGATTGTCGAAGGCATAACCCGGCTGTTCGGGCAGCAGCGCAACCAGCGCGCCGGCGGCGATGCGCTCGCGCACCAGCCAGGAGGGCAGCCAGGCTAACCCCATCCCCGCAGTTGCTGCATCGGCAATGGCGGCAAGATCGTCCAGCCGCAGGCGTGCCAGCGGCGTGACTTCCTGTATTGCAGTGCTGTCGCGCGGAAACAGCCAGGGATGCACCCAGCCGGGCCGGCTGTAGAGAATCGCCTGGTGGCGTGTGAGATCTTCGATCCGCTCCGGCCGGCCATGCGCATCGAGATATGACGGCGCGGCACAGACCAGCATGCGATGCTGCCCGATGCGGCGCGACATCATGCCGGCCCGGTCCTCCAGTCGCCCGGTGCGGATGGCGAGATCGAAACCGTCTTCCGCCAGATCGGCGATGCGGTCGCTGAAGGAGAGGTCGAGTTCCAGTCCCGGATGCCGCTCGACCAGCCGCAGCAGGATCGGCGCTACGCAATAGCGGCCCAGCAAAGCCGGCATGGTGACGCGCAGGCGTCCGCGCGGCGTGCCCAGCTGATCGGCGGCCAGCGCTTCGGCGGCCTCCGCCTCGGCCAGCACCAGGCGGCAGCGTTCGTAATAGGCGCGGCCGAAATCGGTCAGGCTCTGGCGACGCGTGGTGCGGTTCAGCAGCCGCATGCCCAGCCGCTCTTCCAGGAAGCGCACGTGCTTGCCCACCATCGGCGCCGACAGGCCAAGCGCCTCGGCAGCGGCCGCGAACGAGCCCGTATCCACGGCTTTGACGAAAACGGCCATGCTGGTCAGGCGGTCCATTCGAAACTCCCGGTTTCTTCTCTTCTGTCTGAACCGCCATTTATCGCGGCGGCCTCGCGCGGCATAGCTCCTTTCAAATCGTCTGATTTGGAGTTGATCAATGGCACGCGCAACGGCACGCATCGTCCGCTTTCACCGCCTGGGTGGCCCCGAGGTCCTGCAGATCGAGGAGGTCGCACTGCCCGATCCCGGCCCGGGCGAAGTGCAGATCGCCGTCAAGGCGCTCGGGCTGAACCGCGCCGAGGCGATGATCCGCTCCGGCAACTATATCGAAAGCCCTGACTTGCCCTCTGGCCTCGGACTCGAAGCGGCCGGCATCGTGCACAGGCTGGGCGAGGGCGTTGAGGGCCTCGCCATCGGCGATGCAGTCAGCATCCTGCCGCCGCCCTCCATGGTGCGCTGGCCGGCCTATGGCGACTACGCCACATTTCCCGCACGCCATGTGGTGAAGCATCCCCCCCATCTGAGCTTTGAAGCCGCAGCCGCGACCTGGATGCAGTATCTCACAGCCTATGGCGCGCTCATCGATATCGCAAAGCTGCACAAGGGCGAGTTCGTCGTCATCACCGCCGCGTCCAGCAGCGTTGGCCTTGCCGCCATCCAGATCGCCAGCCGCATCGGCGCGATCCCCATCGCCGTGACGCGCGGCCGTGCCAAGGTGGATAAGCTGCGCGAAACCGGCGCGGCGCATGTCATCGTCTCCGATGAAGAGGATCTGGAATCCCGCCTGAAACAGATCGCCGGGGCGGATGGCGTGCGTGTGGTGTTCGATCCGATCGGCGGCCCGATCTTTCTGCCGCTGACGGCGGCGATGGCGCGTGGCGGCATTCTGATCGAATACGGCGCCCTCAGTCCGGAGCCGACGCCATTCCCGCTTTTCACCGTGCTGACCAAAAGCCTCACCTTGCGCGGCTATGTGGTGCACGAGATCATCGGCGATCCGGCGCGGCTTGAACCCGCCAAGGCTTTCATCCTTGAGGGATTAGAGGCCGGCACGCTCAAGCCGGTGATCGCCAGCGCCTTCGCCTTCGATCAGATCGTCGAGGCGCACCGCTTTCTGGAATCGAACCAGCAGTTCGGCAAGATCGTTGTGACGGTGTGATCACCTGCTTTTCTTACAGCCAGCCGCTGCGTTTGAACCGCGCATAAAGCAGGCCGCACACGCCGCCCATCAGCAGCAGCGCCAGAGGATAGCCCCATCGCCATTGCAATTCGGGCATGAACTCGAAATTCATGCCCCAGATGCCGGCAAAGGCGGTGGCCACGGCGAAGATGCCGGCCCAGGCGGCAAGCCGCTTGGTCACTTCGCTTTCCTCGATGGTCACCATCGAAAGGTTAACCTGGATCGCCGTGGTGATGGTGTCGCGCATGGTATCGAGTGAGTTGTTCAGCCGCTGCAGGTGGTCCGAGACGTCGCGGAAATATTCATGCATCTGGTTGCAGGGCGCCGGCACGCGGCCGCCATGCAGACGCATCACGCCTTCCATCAGCGGCGCCACCGCATGCTTGAGTTGCGTGACTTTGCGTTTCAGCGCATAAAGCCGCTCGATATTCTCGCGCGCTGAATTGGCTTCCTCCTTCACGCTGTCGCTCTTGGCGAAGATCTGCTCTTCGATCTCCTCCAGCTCGTTCTCCAGCGCTTCCATCACCGGGAAATAGCGGTCGACCACGGCATCCATCAGCGCGTAGAGCACGTAGCCCGAGCCAAGCTGCAGCAGATGCGGTTCGCGCTCGGCGCGGGAGCGCACGCCAAGGAAAGTCTGCTGGCTGTGGTTGCGCACCGACAGCACGTAATTGCGGCCGACGAAGACCGCGATTTCGCCCACCTGCATCTTGCCGTCGACCATGTCGATCAGCTTCATCACGACGAACAGGCTGTCGTCGTATTCCTCCACCTTGGGCCGCTGGTGGCCATTCTGTGCGTCTTCCACGGCCAGTTCATGCAGGCCGAATTCCTCCTGCATCTCGGCCAGTTCTTCCGGCGTGGCGTCTTTCAGCGCCACCCAGACAAAGCAGTCGGGCTGGCCGATATAGTCGCTGATATCCTGAACCGGCAGTTCGGCCAGTTTCTCGCCCCGGCGATAGACCACGCAATTGACCAGCATCTTGAACTCTCCCCATCGCGCAGCCCGGCTTTGCATCCCTGCGGCGGCGTCGCTGCCTGCGGGCCTGATTCGCGGCAAACGCTCGAATGAAGTCTATCTCTTTGGCGGCCAGGCGGGGCGGCGAAGCGCAGGCTTGATGTTTCTATAATGTTTTCTGTCTCGATGATGCCCGATGCGGGCGACAGGCATGCATATATATGCCTGTGGAGAAGCCGGAAGGGCAGCGGAAGCGGCGGGAAGGAGCGGGAAGTCCTGAAGCCGCCGGAAGCATCCGGAAAGCCGGGGGGAGGCTGGCGGAAGGGAAGGTCTGTGACCGTCGCGGGAATGAAAATGGACTGAAATGGAGCTGAATGGTTCTTGACGAACGCCATCGGTTCGAAACGGGCCGCAGCGGTCATGGCCGGTGCAAAACGGGTGTCAGCGGAGCCGGGCGAGGGGAGATTGGCGGCGGATGCTGACCTGGGTTCGTGCGGAGAATCGGGGCGAAAGCCGGGGTGCGGCCGCTGGAATGACCTCAGGTTGTCGCCACAGCAACATTGCGCCTTTCCCAGCCCTTAGGTTGTAACACGCAGATTCCTTGTGCTTTTTCCCCAAGACGGAATAATGGGATCCTCAGATTGAAACGGAGGGGAAGCCCATGACGTCCGAGCCGCAGTCAGACTCCGCCCTCTCTGCGTCCAACCCCTCCGCATCCGGCCCCTTTGCGAAGCCCGCCCATCGCTGGCGGTTTTTCCGTGCCGGCGGCTTCGATCAGGTGCGCATCGAGCGCGGCGAGGATCTCAAGGCGCTGGACAGCCTGGACCAGAAGCTGTGGCTGGCACTGGCCTGCCCGATCGACAGCCTGCAATTCGACCGCCGCACGCTGACGCTGATCGACACCGACAATGACGGCCGCATCCGCGCGCCCGAATTGCTCGATGCGGTGCGCTGGGCCACTCATATGGTCAAGGATGCCGATGCCTTCTTCGCCGGCCATCGCAGCCTGCCGCTCAGCCTGATCGACGACAGCCATGAAGAAGGCGCGCAGCTGCTCGCCTCGGCCCGGCGCATCCTCGCCAATATGGGCAAGCCGGATGCGGCCGAAGTGGCGCCGGAAGATGCCGCCGATGTGAAGCGCATCTTCTCCGATACCTGCTTCAACGGCGACGGCATCGTGCCCCCGGCGGCGGCGGAAGATCCCGCGATTGCCGAGCTGATGAAAAAGATCATGGAGCTGTTCGGCTCCAGGCCCGATCGCGGCGGCGCGGCCGGCTTGGGCCAGGAAGAGGTCGATGCCTTCTTCGCGGCAGTCGAGGCGCATCTCGCCTGGCATCAGGAAGCCGAAGGCAAGCCGGAGATCAACCCGCTTGGTGCGGGTACCGAAGCAGCGGTGGCGGCCTTGCAGGCGGTCGAAGCGAAGGTCGAGGATTATTTCACCCGCTGCCGCCTTGCGGCTTTCGATCCGCAGGCAGCGGTGGCGCTGAATGCGGACGAGAAGGCTTTTGCTGCGGTCGCGGCGGAAGATCTCTCCGCGGCGACTCCCGTCAGCGGCTTTCCGCTCGCCAGGATCGCCGCCGAAAAGCCGCTGCCGCTCAGCCGCGGCGTCAATCCCGCCTGGGCTGGTGCCATTGCCACGTTGCGCGATGCCGTCGTCACGCCGCTTCTGGGGGCGCGCGATGAGCTGAGCGAAACCGAATGGCAGGCGGTGAAGGCCAAGCTGGCGCCGACCCGCGACTGGCTGACGCGCAAGGCTGGCGCGGTAGTCGAGAGCTTCGGCCTGGAGGCGTTGCGGGCGTTGCAGTCCGGCGATGCGCGGGCACAGTTGACCAAGCTGATTGCCGCCGACAAGGCGGTGGCGCCGGAATTCGAAGCGGTGGCATCGGTCGAGAAGCTGGCACTGTATCTGCGCGACCTTGTGCCGCTGCTGAACAACTTCGTTGCATTCAAGGATTTCTACACCCGCCGCGCCAAGGCCGTGTTCCAGATCGGGCGGCTCTATATCGATGGCCGCTCCTGCGATCTGTGCATCCGGGTGGAAGACGCCAACCAGCATGCCGCTTTGGCGACGCTCAGCCGCATTTATCTGCTCTATTGCGACTGTGTCCGCCGCGGCAGCAACGAGAAGATGACGATCGCGGCTGGCGTTACCGCAGGCCATGCCGATCAGCTCATGGTCGGCCGCAACGGCGTGTTTTACGACCGCGAAGGACGCGACTGGGATGCGGTGATCACCAAGATCGTCACCCATCCGATCAGCATCCGCGAGGCATTCTGGATGCCGTTCCGCCGGGTCGGAAAATTCATCGGCGAGCAGATCGAGAAATTCGCCGCCGCGCGCAGCAAGCAGGTCGAGCAGCAGATGACGACGCAGCTGGTCGCGACCGGCAGCCAGGCGATCAGCGGCCAGCCTGCGCCGGCGCAAAGCGCGCAGCAGCAACAGCAGGCTTTCGATGCCGGGCGGTTTGCCGGCATTTTTGCCGCCATCGGTCTTGCCATCGGCGCCATCGGCACGGCTTTGGCTTCGGTGGTGACCGGATTGCTGAATCTGACCTGGTGGCAGATTCCGCTCGCCATCGCAGGCGTGATCCTGCTGATCTCCGGGCCGTCCATGCTGATTGCGGCGATGCAGCTGCGCCAGCGCAACCTCGCGCCGCTTCTGGACGCCAATGGCTGGGCGGTGAATGCCCGCGCGCGGATCAACATTCCCTTCGGCGGCAGCCTGACCCAGCTGGCGAAGCTTCCGCCCGGGGCCGAACGCTCGCTGACCGATCCTTATGCCGAGCGCACCACGCCCTGGCGGCTTTTCCTGGTTTTGGTCATCATCTTGATCCTGCTTGGCTTTGCCTGGCGCTATGATCTGTTGCAGCGGCTCTTCGGTTAACCAAGTTCGCTGGCGCGGATTCCATTCGCCAGCCCCCTGGTTGGCACGCTAGGATGCCGTCATGACCATTGCGCCACGCTTCTTCAGCCCCATCGGCACCCTGCGCCATGCCGAGCGCCTGAACTTCCTCACCCAGGATGTTCGCGCAGCCGGCACCGTGCTGGGCTTTTTCGGCGCGGCAGCGGCATTAGGCGCGAAGCCGGCCGAACTTGTGCTGATGGTCTGCCGCCGCCACAGCCCGTCCGATCTGCATCGCCAGGTCGTGCTGGTCTTCCAGCAGGATCGCGGTTTTGCCGATGCGCTGTCCAAGCTTTACCGCGTTCATGGCCGGCCGCTGGGCTTCGAGGCGCAGCAGCGCTGGTGCGCCATCCCGGAGCCTGCCTTCCTGCGTGACGAGACTTACGCCCTGATGGCGGCGCGGTTTCCGACGCTGCTGCTGATCGAGGAAGATGAAGACGGCTCGCTGCACATCGAAGTGCATGCCTCTTCGGGCTTCAAGACCCAGCCGCAGTTGAAGCTGGCGCCGCTGCAGCCGCGCAAGCCGGCGAAGAAGCCCGCAGAGCAGAAACCGGCCCAGAAACCGGAACAGCAACCGGCGGCAAAGGTGATGCAGATGCCGCCGCGGCCGGGCGCTGCAGCTTCAATCCCGCCGCAATCGGTGATGACAAGCCAGATGGCACAGCCGGTGGCGGAAGTCGTGCCCTTGCGGCCGCGCAAGCTGCGCAGCGCCGTGGCCTTGAACGAAACCGTCGAACGCCGCGTGGTGGATGAATTCCGCCGCCTGTTGCGGACGGTCGCGCAGCATTCCTGATTATCTGATCTAGCTGTCGCGCTGGCGCTGCGAAAGCGGGCCTGTGCACATATACGCGCCGTCCTGATAGACCAGCGGCGCGACTTCCGGCTGATAGGTGGCGCGGATGACACGGCCGATGCAGATCGAATGCGTGCCATAGGCATGCAGGGCTTCGATCTCGCAGAAGATGTTGGCCTGGGCATCGGCCAGATAGGGCACGCCGGCCGCGTCGCTGAGCCATTCGCCTTCGGCAAAGCGCGCCTCGCCCTCGGCCAGTCCGGAAAAGACCTCCGACAGCCGCTGCTGGCTGCAATGCAAGAGGTTGATGCAAAGCTGGCGTCCCAGCCCGAGCTGGGCATGCAGGGCAGCGGAACGGTTCACACAGGCCAGCACCGCCGGCGGATTGGCGGAGACGGAGGTGACCGCCGTTGCGGTCATGCCATGGCGCAGGCCGCTGGCGGAGCGGGTGGAAATCACGGTGACGGTGGCTGCCAGCCGGCGCATCGCGGCACGGAAGGCCTGCTCAAGCGATTCTGCCGGCGGCTGGGTCATGGGCGACTGGGTCATGTCTCGATCATGTAAGGGAGAATGCCCCTCGCTTCAATTCGGCCAGAGAAAAGCCTGCGACCTTTTGCCCGTGCGCGAAATCTGAGCTTGGGCAAGGTTTTAGGCCCCGATTCTGAGCTTTCACAGTAGCTCGACGAAACCGCCCCTTAAGCCTTTGATTTCATTAAGGCGGTTTCACGATAAATGATCGGTTTTTGCAGAGAAATTGTGAGAAAACCGGGATTTCTTTCACGATTGCTGTAACATGGGGTATGGGCGGCGCGTTTTCTAAGCCACGTCAATGACTTAGCTTTTCGGCGACATTGCAGTTTTTGCGCCTGAATTTGAATCTGCAGCGCTCGATTGCCCTCAAATTGGGCCTTCTGTCACCAGTTGATGCCCATTCCGCGGCTGTCGAGCACGTCATTCACGACGCGTCCGATCGCGAATCCTTTGCTCTCCCAGGTCATCATCCGGCTTCGCAGGTATGTGAGGATGCGGGGCAGATCGGAGGTGGCCCAGATTTCTTCGTCGGACGCCGCGGCGATGAGAGCTTGCTTCATTTTGCGGGGCGCCAACTGGCAGATTGCCAGCCCGAGGCTCAGTCGAAAGCCTATCCGCGGATCTGGTTCCTTGGCGCCTAGATTGTAGGGGCCGGAGAATTGTCCGAAGCGTTTGTGGGACGCACCGAGCAGGCTGTGTCGTACTTTGGGCGGGAGATCCGAGAAATGTCCGAAGACATCTATGGTTTCGCTAAGCTGTAGGCCCCGGAGCAATTCTGGAACCGGCTGCGGGCGGTCGAAAAGGATGTTCTCGATGTACCGCTGGCCTGAAATCTCCTCTTCCGAGACTGGTTCCCGAACAAGGTTTCGGAGGTCATGTCCATTCCGGCAAACGGTGAGATCGAAAACACGCCAGTCCAGTGGTTTTGGCTTTCTGGGATTGCACTCAGGGCAGCTTAAGACAAGGCGTATCTGATGTTTGGTGCAGACCTGGGCAAACCGGAAATTCCAGATAAGTCGATGGTGCGCTGATTCCTTGAGGCATTCCGGGCATAAGCGGCGCCCCTCACGGTTGGGAAGGCATGAGAAGGGAAGTTCGTGGCCCAAGACGTGGAAGACGGCGTCGCCCCACCGGCCTTTTTCGCGCGCTTCTGTGGGGGCCAGGCTTCGTAATTCTTTGAATGGAACCCCGGAGAGCGCACTCAAGCGGGTTATTTGAGCATCTGTGAACTGGGTCTGACGAAAATCCAGGTCTGCGGCTGAGGCAATCCAGTCTGCCGGAACGGGCTCGATCCCGTCCGCGGGATCGGGAGAATTGCGCTGTGCCAGCCGGTTAAAGAAGCTTTGCATGCTTTCGTCCGGCTCCGGCGAAGCGGATAACGACAGCGGCTGAATTTTGTCCATGAGAGACCAAGGATTTCGTCGCCCTGGGGGACGGGCGCAGAATTTGTGCCTCAGATTGATGCGACAGGCAAGATTACCGAGCGGCGGATTGGAATCCTCCCGGTACCGCCAAACAACGAGTCCACATTCGTTGCAGATATCCGCTCTGCCTCTGAAGCACTGTCGTCGGTGGTCTTCTTGCATGCCACTGCCGCAAACTCCGATCAGCAGCGACAACGATCAGGAGCGGTCCGTGTTCACCGAAAGCGATTTCTCTCACGATGAAGGTGCTAGTGTATCCTATGCCGTCACTCACCATAGTTATCCGGTGCTGTGCGAGTTCGAGCTGGCATCCTTAGCGTACTTCGCATCTCTAGAAGAGTATCCGTGCAATCGAACTCGGGTACAAAGGCGGGCAATTCGAAGGATTTCAGGACTTCGACTTCACAGCGCAACAGGCGGTGGAACTCAGGTAAAGCCCTTCGTAGCTCGAGTCCCATGTATGTCGGTAATCCGAGAGTGACCCCAAGGCCCATTATAACGAAGCACCAGAGGCCCACTGACGACATGGCTTTTCGAATCTGCACCTTGCGGGTTTCTTGGGAACGGTTCGGGGAGAAAACATTGACGACGTCAGCTATCTTGAAAAAGTAGAGGATAGCCACGCCATATCCACTCGCGAAAACCAGCATAGTCGATAGTGTTAGTACAGTGTCGGCGTAATAGACTTGAGCAGGAGTAAGATCGCCGCTCAGCAATGCAGAAAGCGCTATGCCTGCCACTGCAGCGATGCCGCCCATCACATAAATGCTTATGCGGATCGCATCGTCCATTCTTTGGCGCCACCAAGCAAGCGTGGCTCCCGTTGGGTCTAGATCGATCTCTTTGGCAGTTTCCGGCTCAATACCCTCATGGGCGACAATTGGGGGGATGTTCGCTTTCGGTATACCTTCTTCAGATGGGGCCCGAGTGGCTTTTCGGGACACTTCATCTAATGCTGCGGAAACAACTTCCAGTGTTCGTTCCACCTGATCATGGTTCGAGCCTCCCAATCCAAACGCTTGTACGAAGGCTGGTTTATGAGCCCAGGTTCCTCCAAATGAACCAGAGAGCTCCGACACGGCATCTTTCAGTGCCCTCCACCTGATTATTGAAATCGGCGCCCATGTTTGGCGATGGCGGCATGCTCCAATCGAATTCCCTCGCATGCTTGCTGAACATTTCTCCGGCTCGGTGTGCCCTGTCTATTACGTCCTCGGAGTTGGCGGTTGAATCAGCTTGCAATGCAGACACATCTGCATTGAGTCTAAGCAGGCTATCTCTGACCGGTCGCAAGTAGGTGTCCAGGTATACCAGTTCATCTTCGTAGTCCTGCCGATCCTTCTTAGCTTCCCTTTCGCGACGTTGATGCGTCTGTTGATTTGATTGCCAGACCGTGATCATGGCGGCAATTGCGGCCACTGCGCCGCTGAGCGCCGATATGATTTCACCGGCTGAGGCGAGGTCTATTCTTTCCATGGGTCAGTATTGGTTCTGGAGGGTGGTTTTGGATTGACGAAACTTGCTCTACGCTGGAACTGCCAAATAGCAGATATGACCAATTATAACTGCTGCAAATATCGGATGAGGTGGGTTGGTGGGCAAGCTATCGGAACAGGAACTGCGAACCCTTCTTAGCGCGGCGGAGAGTCGACAGCATGCGCGCGAAGAGCGGGAAGATAAATTGATTGTCGAGGCATTCAAGTCAGGTATCGTTCCTGTGCCAGAGGATATTCGGGCAATACTTCGTCAACGCAACTTCTCACACAGGAAGCGATTGATGAGCCATCATCCGTTCTGGAAAGAATGGATGCTCCGTCAGGGATTCGAGGCATTGTATGGGGCAGCGGTTGCTGCACGGGTTGACGTTTTGCGGCACAATGCTGCGCTCGGCGCATTTGCGGCGGGCCACGACCAGTTCCATGAGCACGTCGACTATACCGTGTCTAATCCATCCCAGAAGGACGTCCTCGCATATTGTTCAATAGCGTTTTCGGTTGTCGACAATAATCGCCGAATTCGGAAATTACGACCGGACTTGGAGGCAATCTTTCCGGGACTCATTGAACGGCATTTCAATAACTCCGTGACTGCCTTCGTTATGATGCTTCGAGAAAATCTCACCCATGGTCGAATGGTGATGTCGAATTGGACAATTTCACGCGACGAGAATGGGACCGCGGGTCAAATGTTGTTCGACGTCGACGATTTGTTGCTTTTTGGTAAGTGGGATGCGATGGCGTTAGAGTATATCAAGGTGCAGCCACATGGGAGAGTAAATATCGGCGCGGCAATTTCCGAACATTTCAAGCATCTCACCGAATTCCGAAGGGAGATAGTTGACTTCCTTGCCAGGAACCGACGGGCAGACGAAATCGACTTTTTCGAAATTGAAGACGAGCACCGAGAACGAGGCTATCTGGTCTGCCCCCTGAAAAGTGGTCCTCCCTGAAGTAGGCTATTGAGCCGTAGGAGGACGTTGGAATGCCCCAGAAGAAGCACAAACCCGAAGAGATCGTGGCGAAGCTGCGCCAAGTCGATGTTCTGTTGTCGCAAGGTCGTTCTGTCGGAGAAGCGGTCCGTTTGATCGGCGTGACGCAGTTTACGTATTACCGGTGGCGCAAGGAGTTCGGTGGCCTGAAGGGTGACCAGGTGAAGCGGCTGAAGGAGCTCGAGAAAGAGAATGACCGGCTGCGCAAGGCGGTCTCGGACCTGACACTCGAGAAGCTGATCCTGAAAGAGGCTGCTTCGGGAAACTTCTGAGCCCCGCTCGCCGTCGCCGTTGCGTCGATCGTGTCATGGCGAAGTTCTCCGTCTCGGAGCGGTTTGCCTGCAAGGTTCTCGGCCAGCATCGTTCGACCCAGCGCAAAAAGCCGCAAGGCCGGCCCGATGAAGAGGCGTT
>NZ_CALGPC010000011.1 GCF_937960835.1 uncultured Ferrovibrio sp. | reverse complement strand
TCATCTGCCCAGGCAATAGCCCCAAGGCCGATCATGAACTAAGATTGAAACCGGACCACCCTATGGGGTCAGGCCACAACCGTAGTATTCCGCACTGGCGCGGAACCTCACGGCCGTCTCTGGATCGGCAACGACTACCTATAAGGTTTGGTAATAGATTCGCGCAATCTCCTGATTTGAATTCGTGCCCCGCAACGGCCAAACTTCACGGGCGAGAAATTCAAAAGCCGAAAGAAAACCATTTATATTCAACGCATTACACGATACTTCGCTGCAATATCAGTGCACCGTCACTGGGATGATTCGTGGGTCATGGCGGCCCGCCCAAACCGGGACTGAGAGGCAATTGTCATTAGCTCGCTGGTGCGGTGGTCATATACTTGCATCCGCTGAAATCGGGGCGTGGCGCCACACGGCTGCCTGGCTAAAGTTTTGTCACCGAGGGGAGCGGTAACCGATGGCTACCCGGGATGTGGGGCCAGACCAGAATACGTACTTGTTCGGGCCTTTCCGATTTACGCCAGCCCGGCAGCTCCTTCTGCGTGACGGGAAGCCGGTCCGCATCGGTGCACGAGCGCTGGACATCTTGACACTGCTTCTGCGTCAGCCTGGAGAGCCGGTAAGCAAACAAGAACTTCAGGAATTTGCTTGGCCTGGCGCATTCGTCCACGACAGCAATCTCAGAGTCAACATCGCATCGCTCCGGCGCGCATTATCGGACACAGCAGAACACGCGTCCTACATCGCCTCTGTGCCCTGGCGCGGATACCGGTTTGTTGGGACAGTTGAAGTAATCTCAACCGCAGCCGAGAACCCGGTTGCCCCGATTGCGAGAGCACGCAAGCCGCTACCTGAACCAACCACAGTAATCGGACGATCCGAACAGATTAGAAAGCTGGTCAACACGATTGCTGAAGAGCGATGCACTACAATCGTGGGTCCAGGCGGTGTCGGAAAAACCACAATCGCCATTTCCGTGGCGCACCAGGTCAGAGAAACCTACAGGGACGGGATTTGCTTCATTGACCTGGCTACAATCGGCGACCCGCAGTACGTGGGGGCCGCTATTGCGAATGCCGTGGGCGCGCGGCAAACCGCTGACGACCATCTTACCGGCGTAGTAAACGCACTTCTCGGTCAGCGAGTACTGCTTGTTCTGGACAATTGTGAACATCTCCTGGCGCCTGTAGCTGCGGCTGTCAGTCGGCTTCTCGCAGCTTTGCCCGATGTGACAATTCTTGCGACCAGTCGAGAGCCCCTCGGGCATGTCCTGGAGCATGTCCACCGGTTGCCGATGCTCGAAGTCCCTGCAATTAGCCAAGGCGTAACCGCACAGCAGGCGATGGAGTATTCCGCCATAGAGCTATTCGTCACCAGGGCTCGTGAACGCGGCGAATACACCTTGACCGACCTCGACGCACCACATGTGGCTGCTATCTGCCAACAGCTGGACGGCATTCCATTGGCGATCGAGCTAGCCGCCAGCAAGACCGCAGCATTTGGGGTTCCGAAGCTGCTGACGCTGCTGGAGCAACGTTTCCGGCTGCTAAGCAATGGACCTCGAGATGCCCCAGTCCGCCAGCAAACACTGCTCGCGACGCTGGACTGGAGCTATCGGCTGCTATCTGACGACGAAGCGAAACTGCTGAGGCTGCTGTCTGTCTTTGCTGGCGTATTCAACATGGCAGACGCAGTTGCCTTGTCAGAAGCGAGCGGCTTAGACGCACCGCAAACCTTATCTGCACTCGAGCGCCTCAGTTCCAGGTCGCTCGTCGCAACGGAATACGAAAGTGGAGTTCTTCGGTGCCGTTTGCTGGAAACCACTCGGCTTTATGCAGCGGCAAGACTGGTGGATGAGTCCGAGCATGAACGTGCAATGCCCGTCTATGCTCGTCATATCCTTTCAATATTCGAGCGGGCAGATGCCGAGTGGTCAAAACGTGACAAGCACGCATGGATGGAAGAGTACGCGCCGAGGGTAGATGACCTGCGCAAGGCCCTATCCTGGGCCTTTGGCGCCAATGGAGACAAAAAGCTGGGCGTCACGCTGACGGCAGTCGCAATCCCCCTCTGGGAGGAGCTGTCGCTGGTCGGCGAATTCCGGTCCGCCGTCGGTAGGGCAGTGCACGAATTGGACCGCATCAAGGACTGCCCGACCAACATAAAGATGAAGCTGGCGTGGTCCCGCGCATCAGGGATGAACTTTGCGCAGCCGTTCACCGCGGAAACGGATGCAGCATGGCTCAACTGCTTCGAACTGGGCATTGAGGGAAACAGCACAGAGTTCCAGCTCCGCGGCCTGTGGGGCCTATCAGTGACCCTGATTTACACCGGGCGCTCCTTAGAGGCCATCGAGCGACTGAATAGGTTTAAGGAGATTGCCGAAGCGTGTTCCGATTGGTCGGCAATACCTGAGGCGGACCGTCTCCTGGGAATGGCCGAGATCTACCTCGGTCAGTTGAACTCCGCGAGCCAGAGACTTGAGAGGCTGGCTCTTCGATACGAGCGGGATCAGGTTCCGGTACGAAACACCAGGTACAATCTTGACCAGCTTGTAGCTATCAAGTGTTCGCTAGCGCTCGTCCTCTGGCTCTCGGGAGAACCCAAGCGGGCCACGCAGGTTTTGCGGGAAGCGACTGAACGGGCGGAGTCGATTGGCCATACTGTATCATTATCGAATCTGCTGTCCCTCGGATCGATACCGATCGCTTTGTGGGCTGGCGATCTCGAGGCCGCTGCCAAGTATCAGGCGATGCTGGAAGAAGATGGCCGCCGGGAAGATATCGAGATCTGGGGTCGCGTGCGCCGCTTTTTCGCGGCGGTCCTTCGAGCCCGACGGAATGAACTCGGCGCCTTAACAGAGGCAAGGTCCAAGCTGGAAGACCTCATCGCCTGGGGGTTCACCATGCGGGCGCCGATGTATTACTGCATGCTTGCTGAAATGCATCTCGCGAACGGCGAGATCGACAAGGCGGGCAGCGCCATGCGCGAAGCACGCAAGTATGCTGTGCTGCCAGGTGAGAGATGGTGTCTGGCTGAGGTACTCCGCGTAGATGGTCTGATCCAACTGCGCGCCGGTAACTCCTCGGCCGCAGAGCGACTGTTTGCGGATGCAATCAGAGACGCGCGAGAAATAGGTGCTTACATGCTAGAGGCGAGAGCGGCGCTGGCTCTATCGGAATTACTCGTCGCGGAGGATCGCTTTGACGATGCATTTAGCGTCGTCGACTCGGCGTACGCCAAAATGAGTGAGAAAACCGGGTGTCCCGAGCTTATCGAGGCACAAAACCGGATCCGGAATCACCAGAGGGCTAGCGTAGAATCCTCCGCTTCGTCAGGTCGGGTAACTAGCTAGCCTGTGCCGAGGCGTCTCGGCCTTGATTACCGATCCAAGTTGTTGGATTCCCTGACTTTAACAACTCTTAACGCCAGTTCTCATCTTAACCGGCGTATCATTTGGGGCACACCTAATAACAGCAAAGCAGCGGGTTTTACGACACGCTGAATTGGGGACGTAGCGGCATGAGGATAACCCGCCGAAGTCTGCTGAATACTGCAGCGGCATTCGCTAGCACGGCTTTTGCGGTTCCTGGCTTGGCACAGCAATGGCCCACTCGCTCCATAAAAATCCTCAGTGCATATCCGCCCGGCGGCTTGGTCGACTTATTTGCACGGGCCTACGGCGCCCACATCTCTGTCCGGCTAGGTCAGCCAGTCCTGATAGAGAATCGGCCAGGGGCGAGCGGAATCGTCGCCGCACAAGCCATGATCCAGGCACCCCCCGACGGCTATACGCTGATGGCTACGTTATCGTCAGCACTGATATCAAATCGCGTTCTGTACGAGACGTTGCCATATGACCCGGATAAGGACTTCTCATTAATATCGAGCATGTCCACCGGACAGCTTCCTTTGATCGTCCACAAATCAACTGGGGTTACCAACCTCGCAGAATTGGCGCAGTACGCCCGAAGCCATCCCGTGAACTTCGGCAACTTCGGCCAGGGCACTTATGGCCATCTTGCCACACTCGAGTTGAATCGTCATTTCGGGATCCAGATGGAGCCGGTTCAGTATCGAGGCGAGGCGCCGATGTGGAAGGACTTGGCCGCCGGGATTATCCAGTGCGCAACCGGTACCTATCCGGGGGCTATCAGCGTCATTCAGTCAGGTGAAGGCCGGGCGATCGCTATGACGCACGATCGCCGGATGAAGCGGCTGCCGGACGTGCCGACATATCTCGAACAAGGTCTCCCATCGCGCACGTTTCAGCTGAAAACATTTGTTTGCCTGGTGGGGCCTGCAGGAATGTCCGAGGCGATGATTAAGACGCTTTCGCGCCTTGCGGTTGAAGCAGGCGAAACCGAACAGATGAAAGCCATTCTCGATACGTTTGGCATTGAGGAAGCGGCGACGGACGACGAAGCCTTCAAGCGATTACTCGCTGAAGAGACCGGCCCGTGGACGGAACTCGTGAGAAGTCTCGGGCTGGCTGCGAGCAGATAAGGGGTTTGTGTGACAAGTCCGATGCAAGTTCAAGAGGACGTTCGCCCCGGTATCGCGTTCGGGCCATTTCGATTGTATCCGGCGGAAAGGTTGCTCGTACGGGATGGCGAGCCGATGCAGATCGGCGGGCGCGCACTCGACCTACTAATTTGCCTTACCGAGAAGCCGGGCAAAATCGTAGGAAAGCGCGAACTCATCCACAGAGCTTGGCCGAATCTCACAGTCGAAGAAAGCAGCCTCCGCTTCCACATCGTTAACCTGCGCAAGGCGCTCGGAGATGGCCAGCCCGGGACGCGGTATATCACCAATGTTTCCGGCCGAGGCTACTGCTTTGTTGCCCCCGTCGCGGCCGCAGTCGGGGCGAATACTCCTCGAATCATAGAGATCCACTCCAAACCTCAAGCGGCGGTAAACAACGCGGTCGCTCATGACTTGCCAAGACGGCTCGATCACATCTTTGGGCGCGATGATGCAATTGCCCAAATTGCTCGACAGCTTCAGCAGAAGCGTTTCGTTACTATTCACGGGCCGGGCGGAATTGGAAAAACGACGGTCGCGATTGCAGTCGCCCATTTGCTGGTCCAGCACTTCGACGGTCACATCTGCTTCCTGGATCTCGGCACAATTTCCGACGCATCACTGGTGGCCAGTTCGTTGGCTTCTTCTCTCGGGTTGACTGCCGTGATGAGCGATTCGGTGCCCGCCGTTATCGAATATCTCCGTGAGCGCCGGTTGCTGGTCATCTTCGATTGCTGCGAGCACGTCATCGACGCTGTCGCAGAACTGGCCGAGCGCCTCTACCAGGAGGCACCAAGGGTCAGCATTCTGGCGACAAGCCGTGAGCGGCTGCGGGTAGAGGGTGAAAGCGCCATTCAGCTGGCCGCTTTGGACAATCCGCCACTGCAATCAGTTTTATCGGCAGCCGAAATCGATCGATTCGCCGCCACTCGACTGTTTGCTGATCGCGCTGCCGCCGCCTTTGTTGACGACCAGATCAGCGATCAGGATGCCGAGGTTATCGCCGATATTTGTCGTAAGCTCGACGGCAATGCATTGGCTATCGAGTTGGTGGCGGGACAGGTCTCGAAATATGGGCTGCAGGAAACTTCCAGCCTGCTGGATGGTAAGCTCGGGATCCTTCTTCGCGGGCGCAGAACTGCGGTGCCCCGCCACCAAACGTTAAAGGCAACGGTGGAGTGGAGCTACCAGCTACTCGACGAGGCGCAGAAGTCGTTGCTTCAGAGGTTGTCTATATTTGTAGGGTCGTTCAGTGCCGATGATGCCGAGGCCGTCGGAACGACAGATGATGATGACCGCGATGTTCTGACCTCGCTGGAGGCACTGGTAGAAAAATCCCTAGTTGTCGTTCTGAGGGGCGCCGGGTCAGTCCGGTACCGCCTCCTGGATTCCACCAAGGCCTACGCAAACGAGAAGCTGATGGCGGAGACCGATCCGATGGCGCTGAAGCGGCGCCATGCCGGGCACATCGTCAGGCTCCTGCAGAAGCGTCGAAGTGAAAACCTTCCGCCCACCTCTGCCCGTGCAGAGAATAGGTTGTTATTGGGCGACGTCATTGCAGCCCTGCAATGGAGCTTTTCGTCCGACGGTGATCGCGACCTGGCGCCAATTCTAGCGGCAGGGGCAACCAGTCTGTTCATATCGTTATCGATGCTGAACGAGTGTCGACGGTGGTGCGAGAAGGCACTCGCAATATTACCTAGTACCAATGACACGGCGAAGACGGCTTTGGTCCTGAATGCCGCACTGGGTCACTCCCTCATGCTCACCGAGGGAAACCGAGATCGTGCCCGAATGGCGATGGAACGAGCTTTAGAGCTCGCCGAGAGTCTCGACGACAAGCCAAACCAGTTTCGGCTTCTTTGCCGAATGCACATGTATTTTAGGCGTACAGGCGAGATATCCATGCTCGTGCCAATTGCCCGGCGGTTGGAGAGTCTCGGAAATGCACTTGGGGATCCGGCCGCGCTATCGGCCGCTCACACGCTACTCTCAGTGGGATATCACCTCATTGGCGATCAGTTGACCGCGCAGAGCCACATCGACGTCGTTCTTCATTTGAAGGAATACGAGAAAGTTCAGCCCAGTCACTATGCATTCCATCGCAGCCCGTACATTGCTTCGGCCCGTTGCCAGTGGCTACTCGGGTATCCGGAGCAAGCGCGCACTATGGCATCACGCCTGGAGGACGCAGATAACTCGCCTGATGCGGTGACCTACTGTATTGCACTGATATGGGGAGCCACTGTTTTCCAATGGCTCCGGGATTGGAAGCGTGTTGATGGTTTCGCGAAGCGGGTCATCGTCCACGCTAGAGATCACTCACTCCGTCCTTATCTAATGGTCGGCTTGGCTATCGAGGGTGAAACGCTCCTAGCCGACGGACAGCTCAATGCTGGACTCGCGCTGCTTAAGAGTTCAGTTGCCAACCTGCACTCGGAGCAATACGAGCTCTACATACCCCGTTTCGAAGGCTCAATGGCTCGGGCGCTACTTAAGCAGGGGCGAGGTGATGAGGCCCGAGCCCTCATCGATAGTACGATCGAAAGAATCCAGCAGGATGGCGATTACTTCGAAATGCCGGAACTGCTACGAATTAAAGGTAAGGTCATGGCGTACCAGAAGGATATGGATGGTGCGCGCGAGGCGTTCAGCAGTGCAATCGACCTTGCTGACCGACAGGGAGCTCTTGCGTGGCGCTTGCGTGCTGCAATGAGCAATCTTCGCCTCTTGAAGGGGACCGCAGAGGTCCACACCGCCCTTTCGGATCTGGAGGCGACCTATAACAGGTTCACCGAGGGCTTTGATACCCCCGACTTGGTGGACGCAAAAACACTGCTCAGCCGCTACTCCAGTGCCCTTGCACAATCCTGAATTGTCGTAGGTCAAACCTCATCGCAATCCTTCACGACATCTAACAACAGGTCTGCCGGAAAACGTGCATCTTGGGCCCTCTAGGAAATCCAAAAGAATGCAATTATCTCGGAGTCGCTGATGTCATCCAGGCTGCCTTTGCCGCCTTATACGTATGAAACCGCGGTCCAAAAAGTGAGGAGCGCGGAGAACGCGTGGAACACACGGGATCCGCATATTCTGTCTCTCGCATTCTCTCCGGAATGCCGATGGTTTTCCCGCTCTGGCGCCCTGCTCGGTCGCAAGGCCATCGAGGAGCATTTGGCCAGGAAATGGGCGGTCGAGCTGGAATACCGGGTCGCGATGGAGCTGTGGGCATTCATGGACAATCAGATTGCAGTTCGCATTGCATATGAGTGTCATGACGTCGACGGTGTATGGTCGAGATATATCGGCCACTCCAGCTGGGGTTTTGACCCTAAAGGCCTGATTGCAGAGCGCTACTCCAGCTTCAACATCGAAGCGATTTCCGAGGAGCAAAGGCTTTTCCGCTGGCCCCTCGGTGTCCGACCGGAAGGGTATCCCGGTCTCAAGGAGCTCGGGCTCTAAGTCATTGCGCCGCTGACGAAACTCGCAAAATCTAACAAAAGTAAACCGGCGCTTCTGCAGCTGATCCGGTACTGATTCTGGCCAGTTCACCAGCAACAGTATTGGGGGGCATCCATGCGCATCCAAGTGAATGGTACGGCACGCGACGTAGAGGTAGATCCGGATACGCCGCTGCTTTGGGTCTTGCGCGATGTCCTGAACATGACCGGCACGAAGTTTGGCTGCGGTGCCGCCCTGTGCGGCGCCTGCACGGTAATGGTCGATGGTGTCGCGGTGCGGTCCTGCATCACGGAAGTCGGTAGCATCGGCAGCGGAGCCGTCACCACCATCGAGAAGCTGGGAGACACAAAGACAGGACAGGCCCTTCAGAAGGCCTGGCTCGACGTCGATGTGGTTCAGTGCGGTTATTGCCAGTCCGGCCAGCTGATGCAGGCGGCCGCCCTTCTGGAGGTGAATGCACAGCCTGACGATGCGGCGATCGACGACGCCATGGCGGGCAACATCTGCCGTTGCGGCACCTATCCCCGCGTTCGAGCCGCTATCAAGCAAGCGGCGGCCGACCTCAAGGGGAGGCGGTAATCATGAGCGCGACATTCGAAACCACCCGCCGCGCGGTATTGGCCTTCGGCGCCGCAGCTGCCGGTGAACTGCTCATCGGTTTCACTGGCAAGGGCATAGTGGCTCAGGCGCAGACCCCCGCTGCCCGAGACGCCATTCTTCAGTCGGGTACCTTCATCCGCATTGACCGGCGAGGCCAGATCTTCCTGGTCGTTCCATACGCCGAAATGGGGCAAGGGGCGCTCGCGGCCGTGGCCATGCTGGTCGCCGAGGAACTCGAAGTCTCCCCGTACGCAATCAAGACCGAGATGGCTCCTGGAGACGACAAACTTTACGGCCATCCGCTCTTAGGCGACCAGATAACCGGTGGCTCTCTCGGCGTCCGAGGTGCCTGGAAGCAGATGCGGCAGGCCGGAGCCGCGGCTAGGATTGTGCTTATCCAAGCTGCCGCGCAGGGTTGGTCCGTCGACCCGTCGACCTGCCACGCTCAGGACGGCTACATCATTCATGCTGCCAGCGGTCGCCGGGCGCCCTATGGGGATCTGGTCGAGCGCGCACGCGCCCTGCCGGTGCCGCAGGACCCTCCGATCCGGGACGGCAATTTTAAGGTCATCGGCAAGTCCATGCGGCGGACCGACGCCGCGGAGAAAGTCAATGGCTCGGCGCTTTACGGCATTGATGTCCGTATGCCGGGCCTCAAATATGCCGCCCTGATGCTCAGCCCTGTCCTGGGCGGCAAGCTCGTCGACGTAGACCCGGCGCCCGCCATGGCGATCCGGGGCGTCAGTCAGGTGGTGAAGCATCCCGAAGCCATTGCCGTGGTGGCGAGCAATACCGGTGCGGCTCGCAAAGGCTTGGCCGCCTTGTCGCCCCGCTGGGCGGGCGGGAATACGACCCTGAGGACGGCAGATCTTGTTGCCGATCTCGACAGCGGGACGAAGGTGGCCGGTCTCGTTGCGACTACAGGGGGCGATAGCGCCGCTGCGATGGCAAAGGCAGCCAAAGTCCATCAGATGGACTTCCGGATGCCGATGCTGGCCCATGCGGCCATGGAGCCGCTGAACTGCACCGTCCATTACCGGCAAAACGCCTGCGAGATCTGGGTCGGCAGCCAGGGCCCCGGGCGGGCTCGCAAGCAGGTCGCAGCGGCCCTCGGGCTGCCGGAAGACGCTGTGACGGTCCACAATCACCACATCGGTGGCGGATTCGGGCGTCGATTGCAGTCGGAATGGATCGTCCTGGCCGCTGAGATCGGCAGCAAGGTCCAGGGTCCGGTCCAGATCTGCTGGGGACGCGAGCAGGATTTCCGGCACGACGCGTTCCGGTATCACAACCACAGCGCCGTTAAAGTCGGCGTGGACGACAAGGGCAAGCCGGTCAGCTTCGAACACCGGGTCGTAGGCCCCTCCATTATGTCCTGGTTCCTGCCAGCCTACGTCAGGGATGGCGTCGACCTCGACGTGGTGAATGGTGCATCCGGCTCGTATGAGTGGCCAAACCACCGGGTAGAGTATGTCCGAAAAGATCCCCCAGCCGGGCTGCTCGCTGGCAACTGGCGAGGCGTGGGTGAAACCCGAAACTGCTTCGTGGTTGAGACCGTGGTGGATGAGCTGGCTTATCAGGCCGGTCAGGACCCAGTGCAGTACCGGCGTGCGTTGCTGAAGCCCGGCTCCAGGATTCTGCATGTCCTGGACCGAGTCGCCGAAGCTTCGAAATGGGGTTCGCCGCTGCCGCGCGGTTCGGGCCGGGGTGTCTCGGTCCTCGAAGGCTTCGGCAGCTACATGGCCGTGGTCGCAGAGGTCGAGCTGCCGGGCAGCAATAGCCTGCGCCTGAAGCGCATCACGGCTGTTGTCGATTGCGGGCAGCCAGTCAACCCGAACATTGTCCGGCAGCAGATCGAGGGCGGCCTGATCTACGGCATAAGCGCCGCGCTCTATGGGCGGGTGACGATCCATAACGGGCAAATTCAGCAGACCAACTTCCATGACCACCCTGTCCTGCGCATGAACGAAATGCCCGACATGGAGGTAATCGTCATCGACAGCAAGGAGGCTCCTGGCGGCGTCGGAGAGCCAGGCACTGCGGTCCTGGCGCCCGCCATCACCAATGCCATCAAAGCCGCAGGCGGACCGCGCCTGTATTCACTCCCCATCGACCTCACCGTGGAATCCCGAGCATGACGGCGAACGCAACAAAAGTCAGGCGCACAGCGAGATGGGCAGCGCCCGTCCTCGCAACCGTGGCGGTGGCAGCTCTAGGGACATACGTCGCCGAAGCGCAGCAAGCCCGGTCTAACAATCTGATGACACCGGGCGTCCAGAGGGCAGTGGCGGCGACTGGACTCGCACCTGTCGAAAGCTTTTCCTCCATCCAGAACACGGCTGAGCGGTCGATCGCCTTGTTCCTGGAGGCCAGCAAAGTGGTTGAGCATCCCCGATGCATCAACTGCCACCCGGTCACTCGCAGGCCGACCCAGGGCGATGATATGCATGCGCATGTACCGCCGATTACATCCGAGGCGGCCACTCATGCGGCGGGAGTGCCATGCGGCTCCTGTCATGGCCAGAGCAATCGCCCCACGGGAAGCGCCGGAATCCAAAGCATCCCCGGTGCGCCACATTGGGGATTGGCACCGCAATCCATGGGGTGGCAGACGCTTACATCCGGCCAAATCTGTGAGCAGCTGAAAGACCCGAAGCGAAACGGAAATCGCAGTCTCGAACAGATTCGCGTCCACATGAGCGAAGACCACCTTGTGGCCTGGGCATGGCATCCGGGCCAAGGGCGCACGCCTGCGCCTGGCACGCAGGAGCAGTTCGGTAGCTTGATTGCGGCATGGATCGCTACTGGCGCTCATTGTCCGAAATAACAGTCGTCGGAAAGACGCTGACGGAAACCCACCTGCGGATTGCTGGCAGGTGGGTTTCATTTTTTCACGCATTAGCAACAATGTCGCGCGCGTGAGGAGTTGTGTGCGGCCCATATCGAGGCCGATCAGGTAGAACGCTAACAAAGCCAAACATCATCTAACTCGCTCCCGTGCAATAGCCGTGAGAGCTTACTGACGACGCCACATGCAAGTGGCTCAGACAGGGAGCAATCATGACCGGCAAATCTGATATTGCGCCTGAAAGCAGGCAAGTAGGCACAGCAGAAATGTCGCGGCGCGATGTTCTGAATCTCGCCGGTGCGGCAGCTTCAGTGACGGTTATCCCAACCGTGGCAGGTTCTGCAAAATCACAGTCCGCGGCTCAGCCGGGAACGATGCCCGTCAGCTTCACCGTGAATGGCCAACGGCAGCAGCTCTCCATTGACCCTCGGCAGTCGCTTCTCGACGTGCTTCGCGAGAAGCTGGATCTCACCGGGGCCAAGAAGGGCTGCAACCAGGGTGCTTGCGGTGCCTGCACCGTCCTGGTCAACGGCCGCCGGGTGGTCTCGTGCCTGACGATGGCTGCCACCCAGCAGGGTGCCGAAATCGTCACCATCGAAGGGCTCGCCTCCGGTGACCAGCTTCACCCCCTTCAGCAGGCGTTTATCGAGCATGAAGGGCTCCAGTGCGGGTTTTGCACGCCTGGCCAGATCATGTCCGGCGTCGCCTGCATCAAGGAGGGCCACGCTAGGTCGCCCGAGGAAATTAAGTACTGGATGAGCGGCAATATCTGCCGGTGCGGTGCCTATCCCGGCATCGTGGCTGCAGTGGCCGATGCTGCGAAAAGGAGCTGAGCCATGCTGCCGTTTCGTATCGAACGCCCGCGCACCGTCAATGAAGCCATCAATGCCGCCGCTGCTGGAGGCCGGTACATCGTTGGCGGTACGACTCTGTACGACCTCATGCGAGAGGAAGTCGAACGACCCGAGCGGCTGGTCGATATCAACGGGCTACCGTTATACGGGGTCAGCGTCGACAACGGTGCTGTCGTAATCGGCGCGCTGACCAAGATGTCGGACGTTGCCGCAAATCCCGACATTCTCCACATGCATCCCATCGTGTCGGAGACGCTGGTCGAGGGGGCATCGCCGCAGCTCCGCAATATGGCGTCCATAGGCGGGAACCTGCTTCAGCGCGTCCGCTGCCCGTATTTCCGCATGCTTGACGCCGCCTGCAACAAGCGGGCGCCGGGAACTGGTTGCTCGGCAATCGACGGCATGAATGGCGGTACCGCTATTTTCGGCACCAGCTCCAGCTGCATCGCCACGCACCCATCCGACCTGGCCGTAACCCTCGTAGCACTGGATGCGACGATGAAGGTCCGGGGTCCCAAGGGTGAGCGGATCTTTCCGGTCAGCCAACTGTACCGGATGCCGGGTACTACCCCCCATCTCGAGCACACCCTGATGCCAGGCGAACTCATCATTGAGGTGCGAATCCCGGCATATCAGGGCCGCCGGACCGGTCGTTATCTGAAGGTTCGCGACCGCTCGTCCTATGAGTTCGCTGTCGTGTCGTCCGCTGCAATCCTTGAACTCAACGGCGGCACGATCACTCAGGCCTGCGTTGCGGTCGGCGGCGTCGGGACCGTTCCCTGGCGCATGCCGAAGGTGGAGGCGGCGCTTACCGGAAAACCGGCTAGCCGGGAGGTGTTCGAGCAGGCCGCCGCGGTGTCCTTGGAAGGCCACAAGGCTCTGCCGGGCAACCATCATAAGGCCGATCTGCTTCCCCGGACTATCGTCCGCTCCCTCGAACTGGCGCGAGATGCAGCATGACAAGCCAAGCCATTGGAAACCCCATCCCTCGTATCGACGGCCGCGCCAAGGTTACCGGTCAGGCCAAGTATGCGGCTGACTTCAACCAACCCGGGCAGGTTCACGCGGTCATCGTCCCCGCGACAATCGGGCTTGGCCGCGTCACCAGGATCGATGCTGACAGCGTGAAGGCCATGCCGGGTCTGATTGCCGTCATCAGTCACCTGAACGCGCAACGCCTGCCTTACAACCCTCACAAGGGCGCCATCGACCCGCAGGAAGGCGAGCGGCTGCACGTTCTCCAGGACGACAAGGTGCACTTCTATGGACAGCCGGTTGCCGTGGTGGTCGCGGAAACCCTGGACCAGGCCGAACGCGCCGCTAACGCCCTGCGGATTGAGTACGAGAGCCAGAAGCCCGCTGTGGAAGCTCACTTGCTGGTCGGGAGCGCGATTCAGCCGAATCGGGCTGGCCGGTCCGGTGACAGCGCGATCGGCGACGCCGATGCAGCCTTGGCCAACGCGGCGGTCAAGGTGGACGCGAAGTATGAAATGGCTCGCGAAAACCATAACCCGATGGAGCCTCACGCCACTGTTGCGTCCTGGAATGGCGACCAGGTGACGCTCTGGAGCAAGAGTCAGTTCGTCGTGAACGAACAGGCCGAAATAGCGGCTGTCTTCGGGATCCCGGTCGAGAATGTCCAGGTGATCTGCCCATTCATCGGCGGCGCCTTCGGCACAAGCCTGCGCACCTGGCCGCATGTGACCCTGGCTGCCCTGGCTGCCCGCCACGTGAAGCGCCCGACCAAGCTGGTGCTTACCCGAAAGCAGATGTTCTACACGACGGGGCACCGGCCCCATTCGATCCAGCGTCTCGCGCTGGGTGCCAGCCGGGATGGCAAGCTGACCGCACTCATCCATGAGGGCTTCACTGAAACGAGCCGGTACGAGAACTTCGTAGAGGCGCTGATCTCGAATTCCGGCTTCATGTACTCCTGCCCGAACGTCCGGCGCCAATACCGGCTCATCCCGACGGACACAAGCACTCCGACCTATATGCGCGGTCCCGGCGAGGCTGACGGCGTATTTGCCCTGGAGTCCGCCCTGGACGAGCTGTCCTATCTCGTCGGGTTGGATCCCATCGAGTTGCGTCGCCGGAACGAGCCAAAGGTGGACGAGTCTAACGGAAAGCCGTTCTCCAGCCGGTCCTTGCTGCAATGCTACGACCTCGGCGCCGAAAGGTTCGGTTGGTCCAGGCGTGCCGCTCAGCCCCGCTCGATGCGAGATGGGCGACTGCTCATTGGCATGGGCATGTCCACCGCGACTTATCCGGTCCTGTACAGCCCGGCCAGTGCGCGCGTCCGCTTACTGCGGAATGGCATTGTCGAAATCGAGGCGGCTGCCAGCGACATGGGGCCGGGCACCTATACATCGATGACCCAGGTTGCGGCCGACACCTTGGGGATACCGCTGGAGCAGGTCCGGTTCAGCCTTGGGCGGTCGAACTTCCCGCCCACTCCGCCCCATGGAGGGTCACAGACAATGGCGTCGGTGGGCTCGGCGATCCGGGCAGCCTGTCTGAACCTGCAGAAGGATGTGACCGCCCTCGCAGTTGCCGACCGTTCATCGCCCGTCTACCAGCTTTCGGCAGGCCAGGTGGCTTGGCGTGACGGGCAACTGGTGCCAACCAGCGGCGGCACCGGCATCAGCTACAGGGATATCGCCGCCCGGCACGGTCAGCCGATGGAGGCGTTTGCGTCGGCCCGGCGGCAGCAGGAGGTCGCTGAAAGGTTTTCGATGCACGCCTTCGGTGCCGTTTTCGTCGAGATCGCGATCAATCCTGATGTCGGCATTATCAAGGTGCGGCGGATAGTCGGCGCCTACGGTGTCGGAAAGGTGGTCAATCCCCGCCTGGCAAGGAGCCAATGCACGGGCGGTTTCGTCGGTGGCATCGGCATGGCCCTGATGGAGCAGACCGTCCTGGACAGCAGGGATGGCCGTCCGGTGAACGCTCATATGGCGGACTACCTGATGCCGGTGAACCTCGACATGCCGGAAATGGAAGCGCATTTCGTCGATGAGCATGACCCCCATGTCAATGAGCTCGGGGTCAAAGGCCTCGGCGAGATATCCATAACCGGCGTCGCTCCCGCCATCGCCAATGCTGTCTATCACGCGACAGGCAAGCGGGTTCGCGAGCTTCCCATCCGCCTTGAGGATGTCCTGTCGACATAGCTCCTGATTTCGTCCCCGTCCGGTTTGGCTTCCTCCCCCTCGTAGCACTGGCCATCCGGAAAACTGTCGCCACCCGCTCTTAGTCCCCGGGTGGGTGGCGACCTTTTTTAATCGAAACCACAGGAAGTTTGAGATGGCTGCCAGCAAGAATCCACCGTCATTGACCCATGCCAATGGCTGTCCAGTGGCAGACAACTTCAACATCATGACAGCCGGGCCGCGTGGTCCAGCGCTGCTGCAGGACATCTGGCTGATCGAGAAGCTGGCGCATTTCGACCGAGAGGTCATCCCCGAACGCCGCATGCACGCCAAGGGCTCGGGCGCTTACGGCACCTTCACGGTGACCAAGGACATCTCCCGTTATACCAAAGCCAAAGTCTTCTCCGAGGTCGGCAAGAAAACCGACCTGTTCGTGCGCTTCTCGACCGTCGCCGGTGAGCGCGGCGCTGCCGATGCAGAACGCGATATCCGCGGCTTCGCCATCAAGTTCTACACCGAGGAGGGGAACTGGGACCTGGTCGGCAACAACACGCCGGTTTTCTTCCTGCGTGACCCGCTGCGTTTCCCTGACCTGAACCATGCCGTCAAGCGCGACCCGAAGACCGGGATGCGCAGTGCCAACAACAACTGGGACTTCTGGACACTGCTTCCCGAGGCGCTGCATCAGGTCACCATCGTGATGAGCGACCGCGGTATCCCAAAGTCGTACCGCCACATGCATGGCTTCGGGAGTCATACCTTCAGCTTCATCAATGCCCAGGACGAGCGCTTCTGGGTCAAGTTCACGCTGAAGACACATCAGGGTATCGAAAACCTGACCGATGCCGAGGCAGCTGCCCTGGTCGGCGCTGACCGCGAAAGTCATCAGCGTGACCTGTTCACCAGCATTGAGAAGGGCGATTACCCCCGCTGGACCCTCTACGTGCAGGTCATGCCGGAGGCGGATGCGCTGACCTACCGATTGAATCCGTTTGATCTGACCAAGGTCTGGCCGAAGAAGGATTACCCGCTCATCGAAGTGGGTGTCCTCGAGCTGAACCGGAACCCGGAGAATGTTTTTGCCGAGGTCGAGCAGGCGGCCTTCTCTCCGGCCAATATCGTGCCGGGCATCGGCTTCTCGCCCGACAAAATGCTGCAGGCGCGGCTGTTCTCCTATGGCGACACCCAGCGCTATCGCCTCGGAGTGAACTTCAACCAGATCCCGGTGAATGCGCCGAAATGCCCGTTCCACAGCTACCATCGGGATGGCGCCATGCGCACGGACGGCAATCACGGCGCCCGCATTGCCTATGTGCCGAACTCCTACAGGGAGTGGCAGGACCGGCCTGAACTCAACGAGCAGCCGCTGGAGCTGCGCGGTGCCGCCTGGCACTGGGACCACCGCCTGGACGACGACTACTATTCGCAGCCCGGCGACCTGTTTCGCCTGATGACACCCGCCCAGCAGCAGGTGCTGTTCGAGAATACGGCCCGCGCCATGGGTGACGCGTCCCCCGAAATCAAGCGGCGGCACATCGAGAACTGCTTCAAGGCCGACCCCGCCTACGGTGCCGGTGTGGCCAGGGCGCTCGGTTTGACCGTCACTCAGCACTCATCCGCGGATGCTGCCTAGGCCGTAGCCCGAGACCAGAGTTTACCCCGAGAAGTTTACCAACCCCCGTCAAGGAGACACTTGGGCTCCAGCTGGTACCGGTTACCGCTGCTCAGAACGTCTGTCCGCCGGGTGCGGTGCTGCTCTCGGAGAGCACTGCAGGTGGCCAGCACCGAGCGTACTGCGCCTATTAGTGTCCGACTGCACTCTGAATGAAACCGCACCGTTGCCGGGAACCCGAATGAGCCGTCTGGAAAGTCATATTCGCCGCCTGCAAGCTCAGTGTGAGCTGCTCAATTGGGCGACATCGATCCAAGAATCCAGAAACTCTGTGGCCTTGGATCTCGGGCTCGGCAACGGGCGGACCTACAATCATCTCTGTGAGCGTCTGCCGGGGTGGAGGGTTGTGGCCTTTGACCGCCAGAACGCTGCCGACCCGAAATCTCTGGGACCCAAGAGTGAGGTTGTCCTGGGCGAATTCCAGGTCACGCTACCGGAGTTCGCAGCTCGTTACCCCCGTTCAGCTCGTATCATTCACAGCGATGCCGGACTGAGCGACCCATCCGCCAACGCTCGTCAAATGCAGATGCTTGGAGCGGTCATGCCAGAGCTGGCCGCGGACGGAGCCATCATCCTTAGTGACCAGGAGCTGGCACATCCGTTGCTTCAACGCATCCATCCACCTGTCGCCGTGCCGGTCGGCCGGTATTTCGCATATGAGCGCATAACTGCCAGCCTCGGGCTGCGGCGAGCAAGGCGGTCAGCGCTGGTCACCGCTCATGGAGGAGGCTATGCCCCAGAATTTGCGTAAACTCATCCTGGTAGCGGGTCTCCTCCTAGGTATTCAAACTGGGTCCGCATATTCAGGCGCATTCGATCTGGCGCCGGGGAACCAGACTTGGATTGATACTGATCCTCAGGGCTTCACCACGATATCCATCCGGAATCTTGGACAGGAGCATGGCCGAGTAGAGTTCCCGGGTGGGCAGTTCAGCCCCACCCAGATTGCACCGGGTGGGGCCGCCGAGCTGTATGCGCGAGTATCCCGCCCTGCAATTCAGGTGGTGAATACTGGGAATTCTCGCCTGGAGGTCATCACCAGATATATGGACCGGCCTCGGTTCACACCCTGATCAGTTCTCACGAGTGTCCAGAGGCCTTGGCCTAGGCCGGTACTGCCAACTGGCGGACTGTGTCGCCAATTTGTGAACGGGCAGCCTCTATGGCGCTTTCTCGTGCATCCGGTCCAAACGCCAGCCTTTCGGCCCGGACGAAGGTGATGTCGAAGATGCCAATGAAGTTCAGCATCGTACGGAGGTGCGGTTCCTGCGCATCCATGGCCTGGGCTGGTCCCGCGCTGTAAAGGCCACCCCGAGTCAGAATGACAATGGCCCGCTTTCCGGTGATTAGCCCCTTCGGACCAGCGTCCGCATAGCTAAAGGTGACTCCCGCCCGCAGTACGTAGTCAAACCAGGTCTTCAGTGTTGACGGTATGCCGAAGTTATACATCGGCGCTCCGATTACGACGACGTCCGCTGACCGCAGCTCGTCAATTAGTTGGTCAGACAGGGCTCGAGCGTCGATCTGCTCCGCATTCTTCGGTTCGGCGCCACGAATCACCGCAACTGCATTGGCGGTCAGATGGGGAATTGGATGGGACGCCAGGTCGCGAGTGATCACCCGAAGATGAGGATCGGTTGCGCGGAGTTCGGCAACCGCATCATCTACCAATTGGTTGGATGCGGACTCTGTGCCCAGCACGCTATTTAGGAGAACGAGTGCGGTTGACATGGCGGAATATCCCTTTGGTGCCTCTACTCCGGGGCAACATAGGTACGCCATGTACACACCAGAATAGGCGCCATCAGCACCAAGCTGTTGCACATTGGGGAACACCTTCATGGACCTGGACGACATGCGTTGCTTTGTTGACGTGCTAGAATCGGGAGGTTTCAACCTCGCGGCGAAGCGCCTTGGCATCTCGAAATCGGTTGTCAGTCGCCGAATTTCAAAGATCGAGGCCGAACTCGGTGCCCGGCTACTTAGTCGGACAACGAACGGAATGAGCCCGACTGAAGCGGGGTTTGAGTTTAAGGCGCGGTGCGAGCGGATTCTCGCCGAGTTCGATATGGCGCGTGAGGTTGTCGCTCAGCACGGCGCCGAAGTGGTTGGTCGTCTGCGAATTTCCGCGCCGCAGTCATTTGGGGTTCGTCACGTCACGCCCGTTCTTGCCGACATGGCAAAACGCCACCCGAAGCTCGAAATTGATGTTTCCTTCAGTGACCGAAGCGTTGACCTGATCAGCGAGGGGTTCGACGCCGCTATCCGGATTGGTTCGCTCCAGGATTCCAGCCTTGTTGCCCGCAGGATAGCACCGGTAAGGTCGGCACTGGTTGCCAGCCCCGGTTACCTTGCCCAAAGAGGACGGCCGAGTACTCCAACCGACCTTACAAACCACGACTGCCTCATATATTCGGGTCGGAATGGCACCGATTGGAAATTTCGCTCCGGAGGGCGCTGGGTCTCGGTTCGACCGTCCGGGCGGCTGCGGGCTGATAGCGGCGAGACAATCGTTGAATGGGCTGTGGCTGGCTTAGGTATCGCCGACGTCCCGACATTCCTGCTCAATGATCAGTTTGAGAGTGGCGCGCTGGAGCCACTGCTTCTAGACTACTCGACCGAGGATTACGGAATATTTGTGGTTCGACCGCCTGGAAGCCATGTTCCGGGCAAGGTGCGGGTCCTAATCGAGAGTCTTGTTGAACGCTTCGGTGGCGAACCTCATTGGGATAGGTGCCTTATGCAAATGGCCACCTAGGCTGCTTGACCCAGAGCGAAATTTGCTCCGGCTTAGACTCCAAACAGTTTATCGGCCACTGCTTGGAATCGCGCGATGTCGCCAGCCTGTATCACCTCGAAGGAGGAATTGGCTTTAGCAGCGTAGTCTCTAGCTAACGCCTGAGCTCGGTCTTGGTGCAAGGCGAGTATCTCTGATGTCCTCTCCGGTCGCTGCCTGGCAGTATCCGCTGCGCGGCGGCGGGCGATGCTCTCTGAAGCATCACGAATGTACACGAATGCACTTAGGTTAAGGCCGATAATGATATCTAGGGGAACGTCGACTATGCCACTGTCGGAATCGATCACAGTGTGACCATCGAATATGACGCCATATCCCTGATTTGCTGCCCGAAACTCAGCAAAACCTTCAATCAAGCCCGCCTGGGTATCCTGAACGCTATTTGCTGCGCCACGTCTGAGGTCTTCCCCAGATCGTCCACTTCGGTCTTGCAGGATACGGCCTGCGCTGATGGATAGTATATTTGGGCGTATACTGAGATACTGCCGAATGAGCGTCGTTTTGCCGACACCCGATATGCCGAATACTCCGAGAGCGGGCAACACTAGATCGGGAATCCCAAGTTCAGCATTGACCGGAGGGCGGCGTGTCCGTCGTCAGGGTTTTTGGGACAACAGGCGGCGTGAGCTAACGGAGGCTCTTGTCCATCAGGTTTGTCACATTAGGCCGCTGCATCTCGATGAAGCAAGCGGCGCTGTTTGATGGTTTCGCTTTTGATCCTTTCCCTTTCCAGCGTGATGATATCGCCGCGCCCGAAGTAGACGTCGGCAGGGGTGAGATTGTCGAGGCTCTCGTGGTAGCGGCGGTGGTTGTAGTGATCGACGAACGCCGCGACCTGCTGCTCGAGATCACCCGGCAGGAAGTAGTTTTCGAGCAGGATGCGGTTCTTCAACGTCTGGTGCCATCGCTCGATCTTGCCTTGGGTCTGAGGATGGCAGGGCGCCCCGCGCGTATGTTCCATGCCCTTGTCGGATAGCCATGCGGCCAGATCGGAAGAGACGTAAGAGGGGCCGTTGTCGGACAACAGCCGCGGCCGCTGCACCACCTTGGCGCTGTCGCAGCCAGAAGCCTGCAGCGCGATGGTCAGCGTGTCGGTGACGTCCTCGGCCTTCATCGTGGTGCACAGCTTCCAGGCGATAATGTAGCGAGAGAAGTCGTCGAGCACGGTCGACAGGTAGAACCACCCCCAGCCGATCACCTTCAAGTAGGTAAAGTCGGTCTGCCAGAGCTGGTTGGGCGCCGTCGTCTTGTCGTGGAACTCATCGGCGGCCTTGATGACGATGAAGGCGGGGCTGGTGATCAGGCCGTGGGCCTTGAGCAGGCGATAGACTGAGGATTCCGAGACGAAGTAGCCCCTCGTGTCGGTGAAGGTGACCGCCAGTTCCCGTGGCGACAGCTCCGGCTCGTTCAACGCCAGCTCAATGATCTGATCGCGTTTCTCCTCGGGGATGCGGTTCCAGACCCGGTTCGGCCGGGGCCTGCGATCCTCCAGCGCATCGACACCGCCGGCCAGGAAACGGTCATACCAGCGATTGAAGGTCGAGCGCGGAATACCGAGTTTTTGCAGCGTGCGCCGCGCCGACAGATGCGACTGCTCGACGAGCCGAATGATCTCCAGCTTCTCGGATGCGGGGTATCTCATTCGTCGTCGCCCCCATCCGCAATCATGCTTTTTTTAAGAATCCGCAGTTCCAGCGCCTGCTCGGCGACGACCTCCTTGAGATCGCGCGCCTCCTTGCGCAGAACCTTCACCTCGTCGCTGGTGGCGGCGCGCGCCGTATCCCCGGCAAGCCGCTTCTTGCCGGCTTCCAGGAATTCCTTCGACCAGGTGTAATAAAGGCTCTCCGCGATCCCCTCGCGCCGGCACAGCGCCGCGATCGACTCTTCGCCGCGCAAGCCCTCCAGTACGATGCGGATCTTCTCCTCGGCCGAATATTGCTTGCGGGTTGCGCGGCGGATGTCTTTGATGACCTGCTCTGCCGGCGCTTTCCCGGTTCCGGATTTCTGTCTCATCTTCGCTCCTTTGAAAGGCTACGATGAACCAGAAATCCTCCGTTCTCAGTTAAGCCGATTTGGTCCCATCAGTGCTGACGCCGGACAGAGGGTGATTTAGCCGGATTTCTCGACCGTCTGATTGCCGCCTCAACATCTGGGCAGGCGATCTGGCGTATGGCTCGTGTCCTGCGACACGCGAATAATCACACCTCTGGACCGCAAAATGAGGCCTGGAGAGCGGAAATCGAAAGCCGAATGCACGGGCTGCGGTCGATTTCGGGCTGAAAACTGGGCCAAAAGTGGTTACGGCAACTCTGAAAATTCAGGAACGCTAATATGAAAAATGTCGGGTTCCTCTGAAATCCCAGACCGATCCGCCTGCTTGACTTTGTCTATCGGGAAATCATCTTGCAAACCAGACCGATTTGGTCTTATTTGCGCGCCAATCCTGACCGATCCGGTCGGAATTTGAAATTGCGAAGGATTTGCAAGATGTTGCGTCTGAGCCGACTGGCCGATTACGGCGTCATGGTGATGGCCCACATCGCCTCCGAGCCCCAGGGCGTGCATAACGCCACGGATGCTGCCGCAGCGACGGGCCTGCCCGGTCCGACCGTGGCCAAGATCATGGCGAAGCTGAGCAAGGCGGGCCTCTTGGCCTCCCAGCGCGGCGCCCATGGCGGCTATCGCCTGGCCAGCCCGCCCGCTGAGGTTTCGGTGGCCGATATCGTCACCGCCTTGGACGGCCCGATCGCCCTGACGCAATGCTCCAGCGGGCCAAGTGCCTGCGACCGTGAAAACCTCTGCGTCTCCCGGCGCGGGATCAATCGCGTCAATACCGCGATCCGCACCGCGCTGGAGGGCGTCACGCTGGCCGAACTTGCAACGCCTTATGACTTCTTCGGCCCCTATCCGCCGCGTCCCAATGCGGCTGTATCCAACGCCTGAGTAAAGGACAGGTTCGCCCCATGCCTGCCAATCTCGAAACCATCGAAACCGTCCGCAATCTCGGCGGTGAATACAAATACGGCTTCGTCACCGACATCGAATCCGAGAAGCTGCCCAAGGGGCTGAGCGAGGATACGATCCGCTTCATTTCGGCCAGGAAGCAGGAGCCGGAATGGATGCTGCAATGGCGGCTGAAGGCTTATCGCGCCTGGCTGAAGATGGCGGATAAGGGCGAACCGGCCTGGGCCAAGGTCAGCTATCCCAAGATCGACTTCCAGGACATCCATTACTACGCCGCGCCAAAGAAGAAGACGCTGAAGAGCATCGACGAGGTCGATCCCGAATTGCTGGCAACCTACGAGAAGCTCGGCATTCCGCTGAAGGAGCGCGAAATCCTCGCCGGGGTCGCCGTGGATGCCGTGTTCGACAGCGTGTCAGTCGCCACCACCTTCAAGGACAAGCTGAAGGAACTGGGCATCATCTTCTGCTCGATGTCGGAAGCGGTCCGCGAGCATCCGGAGCTGGTGCAGAAGTATCTTGGCTCGGTCGTGCCGATCACCGACAATTTCTATGCCACGCTCAATTCGGCGGTGTTCTCCGACGGCTCCTTCGTCTATGTGCCGCCGGGCGTGCGCTGCCCGATGGAACTGTCGACCTATTTCCGCATCAACGAGGCCAAGACCGGCCAGTTCGAGCGTACCCTGATCGTCGTCGATAAGGGCGCCTATGTTTCCTACCTTGAAGGCTGCACCGCGCCGATGCGCGACGACAATCAGCTGCATGCGGCTGTGGTCGAGCTGGTGGCCATGGAAGATGCCGAAATCCGCTACGCCACGGTGCAGAACTGGTATCCGGGCGACAAGGAAGGCCGCGGCGGCATCTACAATTTCGTCACCAAGCGCGGCGCCTGCCGCGGCGCACGGTCGAAGATTTCCTGGACTCAGGTCGAAACCGGCTCGGCGATTACGTGGAAATATCCCAGCGTGATCCTGCAGGGCGACGACAGTGTCGGCGAGTTCTATTCCGTCGCGGTTGCCAATAATGCCCAGCAAGCCGACACCGGCACCAAGATGATTCATTTGGGCAAGAATACCAAGTCGACGATCATCTCGAAGGGCATCTCGGCGGGCAGGGCACAGAACACCTATCGCGGCCTGGTGCGGGTGATGCCGAATGCGCAGGGTGCGCGCAACTATTCGCAATGCGACAGCCTGCTGATCGGCGACCGCTGCGGCGGCCATACCGTGCCGTATATCGAAGTGAAGAACCGCAGCGCCAAGGTGGAGCACGAGGCGACCACCTCGCGGATCTCTGACGAGCAGCTGTTCTACTGCCGTCAGCGAGGTCTGTCGGAAGAGGATGCCGTCTCCACCATCGTCAACGGCTTCTGCAAGGAAGTGCTGCAGAAGCTGCCGATGGAATTCGCGGTGGAAGCCCAGAAGCTGCTTGGCGTCAGCCTGGAAGGCTCTGTCGGCTGATAAAAAGAATTTGAAGGACCTGCCCCATGCTTGAGATCAAGAACCTGCACGCCACCGTCGACGGCAAGGAAATCCTGCGTGGCATCGACCTGGTGATCAAACCCGGCGAAGTTCACGCGGTGATGGGACCGAACGGTTCCGGCAAGTCGACCCTGTCCTATGTGCTGACCGGCCGCGACGGCTATGAGGTCACCGAGGGCGACATCCTTTTCAACGGCCGCAGCATCCTGGAGCTTGAGCCGGAAGAGCGCGCTCGCGAGGGCATCTTCCTGGCCTTCCAGTATCCGGTGGAAATCCCTGGCGTTGCCAACGCCACCTTCCTGCGTTCGGCGGTGAATGCAGTGCGCAAGCACAAGGGCCTGCCGGACATGGACGCCATGACCTTCCTGAAGACGGCCAAGGCGAAGATGAAGCAGCTGCAAATGGATGAGAAATTCCTGCAGCGCGCCGTGAATATGGGCTTCTCAGGCGGCGAGAAGAAGCGCAACGAAGTGTTCCAGATGGCCATGCTGGAGCCCAGCCTGATGATCCTGGACGAGACGGATTCAGGCTTGGATATCGATGCGCTGAGGATCGTTGCCGAAGGCGTCAATGCGCTGCGCAGCCCGGAGCGCGCGGCTTTGGTGATTACCCACTATCAGCGCCTGCTGGATTACATCGTGCCGGATGTGGTGCATGTGCTGGCCAAGGGCCGTATCGTGAAGACCGGCGGCAAGGAGCTGGCGCTTGAGCTTGAGGCCAAGGGCTATGCCGATATTGTCGCGGATGCGGCCTGACGGAGAATGACGATGTCTGCCGCACCTTTCGTTGACACCATAGCCGAGGCCTACCGCGCCGCGGCGCCGGCGCTGCCCGGCGCGGAGCAGAGGGCTGTCGCGGCGCGCCGGCAGGCGGCAATGGAAGCGTTCCGCCGCCATGGCCTGCCGAACCACAAGCTCGAAAGCTGGAAATTCACCAGCCTGTCCGGTCTGGAAAAGCAGGCGTGGAGCCTGCCCGCCAATGAAGGCGGCATCGATGCTGCGCGCATCGAGGCTGCCGCGCTGGTTAGTGCGGACAGTTACCGGCTGGTCTTCATCAATGGCCGCCTTAACGCCGCCGCTTCCCGCCTGAACGGGTTGCCCGATGGCGCCACACTGCTGCCGCTGGCGCAGGCGGGCGATGCGCTGGCGGATGTGCTCGCCGGCGAGGGCGATGACAAGGCCGCCATTCTGGCAGAGCTGAACGCGGCGCTCGCCAGCGATGGCCTTGTGCTGCGTCTGCAGGACGGCGTTGTCCTCGACAAGCCGGTCGAGATCCTGGCTTTTGGTGCGCCCGCTCTGGTCAACCTGCGCCATCTGGTGCTGCTGGGCCGTGGCGCGCAGGCGACGATTGTCGAGGGCTACCGCGACAGCGGCATCGCCGCGCCGGGCTGGACGAATATCTTCTGCCGCATCGGCCTGGGCGAAGAGGCCAGGCTGACGCATGTCCGCGTGCAGGCTGAAAACCCGGCTGCCTATCATGCGGCCCTGGGGAAGGTCTCCATCGGCGCTGGTGCGCGCTACGCCCATGTCTCGCTGCAGGCCGGCGGCAATGTGGCTCGGCATGAACTGCATGCCGAGTTCGCCGGCAGCGGGGCGGAAGCCGATCTGCAGGGCCTAGTGCTGGCGCGTGGCACGGCGCATCTGGATCACACGCTGTATCTGCATCACGCCAAGCCCGACTGCCGCAGCAATCAGCTTTTCAAGCATGTGGTTGATGATCGCGGCCATGCCGTCTTCCAGGGCGGCATCCGCGTGGCGCCGCATGCGCAGAAAACCGATGCCCAGCAGCTCAGCCGCACGCTGCTGCTGGCCGACCGAGCCCAGATCGACACCAAGCCCGAGCTGGAGATCCTGGCTGATGATGTGAAATGCAGCCACGGCGCTTCCATCGGCGATCTCGACCCGCAGCAGGTCTTCTACATGAAGGCCCGTGGCATTGGTGACGATGACGCGCGCCGCCTGCTGCTCAGCGGCTTCGCCTATGAGGTGATCGCGGCCGTGCCGGAAGGCAATCTGCGCGACAAGGTCGAAGCGCTGGTCGAGGACTGGCTGAAGGCAGGTGCGGCATGAGTGCGCTGACTGCTCCCAAGGCGCCTGCAACGCCGGAATTCGATGTCGAGCGCCTGCGCGCCGATTTCCCGATCCTGTCGGAAAAGGTGCATGGCAAGCCGCTGGTCTTTCTCGACAGTGGAGCCAGCACGCAGAAGCCGAAGGTGGTCATCGATGCGATGAGCCACATGTATGAGCGGCTTTATGCGAATGTGCATCGCGGCATCTATCATCTGAGTCAGGCTGCGACCGATGAATTCGAGAAGGCGCGCGAGACCGTGGCGCGGTTCCTCGGCACGCCCGATAGCCGCGAGATCGTCTTCACCCGCAACGCGACCGAGGCGATCAACCTCGTGGCCTACAGCGCCATCTACAGCTTTTTGAAGCCGGGCGACGAGGTGGTGATCTCGCATCTGGAGCATCACGCCAATATCGTGCCCTGGCAGATGCTGCGCGACCGCCACGGTATCGTGCTGAAGGTCGCGCCGATCGACGATCGCGGAGCGCTGATCTGGGACGAGTTCATCAGGCTGCTGGGGCCGAAGACGAAGCTGGTTGCCATGGCCCATGTGTCGAACACGCTGGGCACCGTGCTGCCGGTGGCCGAGATCATCGCGGAAGCGCACAAGCATGGTGCGTTGGCGCTGATCGACGGCAGCCAGGCGGTGCAGCATATCCCGGTGGATGTGAAGGCGCTGGATGCCGATTTCTACGTCTTCACCGGGCACAAGCTTTATGGCCCGACCGGTATCGGCGTGCTCTATGGCAAGGCAGCGCTGCTGGAAAGCATGCAGCCCTGGCAGGGCGGCGGCGACATGATTCTGGCGGTCAGTTTCGACAAGACCGAGTACAATGAGATTCCGCATAAATTCGAGGCGGGCACGCCGGCTTTCGTCGAGGCGGTGGGGCTGGCAGCAGCCATCGATTATGTCCAGGGCATCGGGCTTGAGGCGATTGCCGCCCATGAGCATGATCTGCTCGTCTATGCCACCGAGAAGCTGAAGACGATCAACTCCCTCCGCATCATCGGCGAGGCCGAAGGCAAGGGACCGGTGATCTCTTTTGTGCTAAAGGGGCTTCACCCTCACGATATCGGTACCATTCTAGACCGCGAAGGCATCGCCGTGCGGGTGGGCCAGCATTGCGCCCATCCGGTGATGGACCGCTTTGGCGTGCCGGCCACCGTGCGGGCGTCCTTCGGGCTCTACAATACCCGGGCGGAGGTGGACGCCCTTTGTGCCGGGCTGCAGCGTGTCAGGGAGATTTTTGGGTGATGTCGGCCACTGGGGCAGAAAATACCGGCAAGGCGAAGAAGAAGGCGGTCAGCCCGGCCGACCTGCAGGAGCAGGTGGTGGAGGCGCTGAAGACCGTCTATGACCCCGAAATACCGGTTAACATTTACGAACTCGGCCTTATATACAATGTCGAGGTGAACGAGGCGCGCGACGTCAAGATCGAGATGACGCTGACCTCGCCGAACTGTCCGGCGGCGCAATCCATGCCGGGCGAGGTGGAGTACAAGACCCGCTCCATCGAAGGGGTCGGGGAAGTCAGCGTCGAGGTGGTCTGGGATCCGCCCTGGACGCCGGAACATATGTCCGAGGCGGCGCGCCTCGAACTGGGAATGATGTGAGGAGCCTGGAACCATGGCTGTGACGGAAACGGAAGTGAAGCGTCCCGCCTTCAAGGCGGTGACCTTGACCGACGCCGCCGCGGCGCGTATCCGCGAGCTGATCGAGAAGGCGGACAAGCCGGTGATCGGACTGCGCATCGGGATCAAGTCGAAGGGCTGCTCGGGCCTGTCCTACGACGTGAATTACGCCGAGGAGAAGGGCAAGTTCGACGAAGTGGTCGAGGATAAAGGCGTAACCGTCCTGATCGAGCCGAAGGCACAGATGTATCTGTTCGGCACCGAGATCGACTGGGTCGAGGACAAGCTGCAATCGGGCTTCGTGTTCCGCAATCCGAACGAGAAGGGCCGCTGCGGCTGCGGCGAAAGCTTCCACGTCTGACTACGGCCAGATCACGGCTTTTCCCGCCGGCGGTAGATCGTGTAGCGGTCGTAGTCGAGAATCTTGTCGTAATCCTCGAGCCGCTTCGCAAACAGCGGATTGCGCGAGAAGTAATCCAGATAGTTGAACGCCTCTTCCTGGCAGCGCGGCACGCCGGCCACGTTGTCGACGATCAGCAACGACGGCTTTTTCTTGTAGAAATCCTCCGGCACCGTGCGGAAGACGAAGGCTTCCGCCGGGCTCATCGATTCCGGCGGATTGTATAGCGGCGCCAGATCCTGGCATTCCGCATAAGCGCCCTGCAGCAACCACATGCTTTCGAACCGCATGGTCATCTGCAGCTTGGCATAGTTGATCAGCGGGAAATGCGGATAGATGCCGGGCGACAGGATCAGGATGCGGTCGTTGCGGGTTTCCTGCCTGACGATATGCAGCAGGCGGCGCAGCGACGAATCCCCGTATTCGAGCTGCTTGAAGAAGGGCCGGCTATGCAGGCCCTCCTGATAGAAGACCAGCAGCATCAGCGAGGCCGCAAACAGTTTGGCAGGGCGGGTATCACCGCGCTTGGGCCAGACGACGTGGTCCATCACATAGGCGATGATCACGCCGGCCAGCAGAAGTGTGAGAGCCTGTGCCGGCATGGCGTGATAGGGCCAACCTTTGGCCTGGGCGTAGGCCGAGAGCAGGCAGCCCATGCCCGCCAGGAAGATCACCCGTGCCAGATGCGACTGCACGGCCAGGAAGGCAGCGATCCCCAGCAGTGGCAGGACCAGCGTGGGTGGTCCGAGATTGGCGCCCAGCGCCAGATCCAGCAGGCTGTTCTGGCTGACGTCGCTGTAGAACGAATAAGCCAGCGGCAGCGCGACCGTGAAATATTCCGGCGTGACGATCAGCGCGAACAGCGCATGCGCGACGCAGACCGTCAGCACGGACCAGGGTGCTGGATCGCTGATCGTGCGGCGGAAGCCGATCTGCCACAGCACATACAGTTCGACGAAGAGCGGGATGCCGAGGAAGTAAGGTTTCATGGCGAAGCCGAAGCCGGCCATCAGTCCGGTGATGATCTTCAGCTTCTTCGACAGCTCCTCGCCATCGGCGCGGCCGCTGGCGACCAGCAGATAGGGCATGGCCAGCACCAACATGATGTGTTCGCGCTGGCTGAAGCTTTCGCCCGGATAGACGATCAGCAGGAACAGCAGCAGCAGCGGCAGCAGCGCATCCGCCGTGGTATGGGCTGGATCGAGGCTGGCGGCCAGCACCCAGCGGCAGGTCAGGAAGGAACAGGCAATTCCTAGGCCCAGCAGGGCGACCAGCACCGTGGTGCCAGGTAGGCCGGTGACTTTCGCGATGGCCTCGGGCAGCAGGTGAATGACGAAAACCAGCGGGGTGTTGATGTCGATGGCATCGACATAAAGCTGCCCGCCATTGAGCCAGATTTTGGAAATGTAAAGCAGCACCGCCGTGTCGTGGTTCAGCGGCGGAAAGAAATAGCCGATCAGCCATGCCGTGCAGACCGCCAGCACCAGGCCGTGCAGCAGCCGTGGCCAGTCCAGGCCGCGACGCCGGATCGCGTGGTCATGCAGGCGAGGCTGGTTCATGGGCTGGCGTCGGTCCCGGCCGAAACGGAGGCAAGACTGGTAAATATCAGGGCTGCTGGTAAACCATTCGCTAGCTTATAAGGCAAACCGGAAAAACGATACGGCGGATGGAGCGGCAGGAATACCACCGGATGGCGGCGCTGGAGGATACCATGTGGTGGTACCGCGCATTGCATGCCCGCCTTTGCGACCGCCTGGGGGAGGCAGGATTGCCGGCCGGCGCCGCCGTTCTCGATGCCGGCTGCGGCACCGGAGGGCTGCTGCGGCGCGCTGCAGCGGTGCACCCGCATCTGGCCTTCTCTGGCCTGGAATTCGATCCCGAGGCGGCCGCTCTGGCGCGTGCCAAGACCGGCCTGCCGGTCGGAACCGGTTCGGTCAATGCCATGCCCTACCCGGCCAACCGTTTCGATGCGATCGTCAGCGCCGACGTGCTGTGCCATGGCGGGGTACAGGAGGGGGCGGCGCTGGGGGAGTTCTGGCGCTGCCTCAAGCCCGGCGGCCATTTGCTGCTCAACCTGCCGGCCTATCAGTGGATGATGTCGGCCCACGACGCCCGGGTACACAATATCCGCCGCTATACGGCCGGGCAGGCGGCCGGGCTGGTCGCTGCAGCCGGGTTCGGCCAGGTGGCAACGGGCTATTGGAACAGCCTGCTGTTTCCGATAATGCTGCTGCACCGGCTCCTTGCCGGCCGCCGCGAGGCAGCCGACAGCGACGTCCGCGCCTTTCCGGTTTGGCAGGACCGGCTGTTTTTCACCATGACCGCCGTCGAGCGCCGTCTGGCTCGCCGCGGGCTCGGTCTGCCCTTCGGCGGATCGGTTTGGGTATGGGCCAGGAAGCCATGAACGAACCTGTTTTCGCGCTTTCGATCGTCGTGCCGGTCTATAACGGCGCCGACAGTGTGCCGAGACTGGTCGAAGCCCTGAGCCGGCTGGAGATTCCCGGCGGGCATGAGATCGTGCTGGTCAACGATTGCAGCCCCGACAACTCCCTCGATGTCTGCCGCGATTTATGCCGCCGCAATGAGGTGGCGCTGACGGTGGTGAACCTGGCGCGGAATTTCGGCGAGCATAACGCGGTGATGGCGGGCCTGGCGCAGGCGCGCGGCGCCTACATCATCACCATGGACGACGATTTGCAGAACCCGCCGGAGGAAGTGCTTCGGCTGTGGCAGTACACGAAGGAAAACGGCTTCGACGTCGTCTACACCTATTACGCCGAGAAGCAGCATGCGGCCTGGCGCAATCTGGGCAGCCGCTTCACCAACTGGTGTGCCGATTTCCTGCTCGACAAGCCGCGCGGGCTGTATCTGTCCAGCTTCCGCTGCATCAGCGCGTTCACGGCGCATAACGTGGTCGCGCATACCGGGCCGTTTCCCTATATCGACGGCCTGATCATGCAGGTGACGCAGAAGATCGGCCGGTTGCAGGTCGAACATCTGCCGCGCGCCAAAGGGCACAGCAACTACACGCTGCGGCGCCTGGTGCGGCTGTTCCTGTCGATGTTTCTGAATTTCTCGGTGATGCCGCTGCGCGTCGGCACGATGCTCGGCTTCGTCATGGCCGCTCTCGGATTGGTCGCCTTCGTGATCATCCTGATCGAGGCTTTATCGGGCAACACGCCAAGGGGCTATCCCTCCGTCATGGCGGCGATCCTGCTGCTGGCGGGTGTGCAGCTCATCATGCTCGGTCTGGTCGGCGAATATCTCGGCCGGCTGTTTCTGACCATCAACAAGAAGCCGCAATTCATCGTACGCGACATCGAGCGCAATCCGCGCGCCATCTCTGGAGGGCAGTCATGACGCTGTTTTATCTGGCGCTGGCTGCAGGCATCCTGCTGGGTGTCGCCGGGCAGATGCTGCTGAAGTCGGGTGCCGGAGGCGAAACGCTGCTGCAGCAATTCCTGGCGCCGCAATCGGTCTTTGGCCTTGCGCTCTACTTCGCAGCTGCCGTCTTCTACATGCTGGCACTGCGCAAGATCCCGGTCTCAGTCGCTTTTCCGAGCGTATCGTTGTCATACGTGCTGGTCGCGCTGCTCGGCTTCTGGCTCTACGGCGAAGCGCTGACGCCCTCGAAGCTTGTCGGCATTGCGCTGGTCTGTATCGGCGTCTTCCTGATCACGCGGTCGGCTTAAATCTCGCTCCAGATATTTCTGAGGGCGACGATCACCGCTTCCACCTCGGCGTCTTGCAGCTGCGGATACATCGGCAGGCTCAACACGCTCTTGGCCGCCCGTTCGCTGCGCGGCAGGCCGCCGGGACCTAACGCGATCCGGCCCTTATAGGCTGGCTGCAGATGCACCGGCATCGGGTAATGCACAAGCGTGCCAATACCGCGTTCCTTCAAGCGGGCCTGGATTTCGTCGCGGTGTTCGCCGGCATCGATAACGTATTGATGGTAAACCGGCATCGCGCCCGGCCGCGTCTGCGGCAGGCCCAGGCCGACCAGGCCACCCAGGCCCTGCATATAACGCTCCGCGATGGCGCGCCGACGGGCGATATCTTCCGGCAGGCGGGTCAGCTTGACGCGCAGGATCGCCGCCTGCAGCGGATCGAGACGGCTGTTCATGCCGGCAATGGCGCTGATGTAGCGTTCCCGCCAGCCATATTCGCGCAGCGCCCGCAGCGTCCCGGCGAGCGCCGCATCATCTGTCGTGATGATGCCGCCATCGCCGACCGCACCGAGATTCTTGGTTGGATAGAGGCTGTAGGCGGCGGCCTTTCCCCAGCGGCCAACCATGCGCCCCCCCAGCGTGGCGCCATGAGCTTGGGAATTGTCCTCCAGCATGACCAGGCCATGCCGCTCGGCGATCTCCTGGATGGTCGTCATCGCCGCGGGTTGCCCATAGAGATGCACGGGAACGATCGCCTTGGCTTTCGGTGCGTTCACCGGCCATTGATGCAACAGACTGTGCAGGGCCTCCGGATCCATGGTCCAGTATTCGTCCACATCGATAAGGACAGGCATGGCGCCGGTCAGTTCGATGGCGGCGACGGTGGCGACCGCCGTATGGGATACCGTGATCACCGCATCGCCCGGCCCGATACCCAGCCCGCGCAGGGCGACGATCAAGGCGTCCGTTCCGCTGGCGACTGCGACAGCATGAGCAGAGCCGGTATAGGCGGCAAATTCACGTTCGAACGCGGCCACCTCTTCGCCCTGGATATACCAGCCGCTATCGAGCACGCGCTGGATCGCCGCATCGATCTCGGCCTTTTGCGCCAGATAGGCGGCCTTGGGATTGGTCTGCGGGATCATGATCGTCGCTCAGAGGTAATGACTGGCATGCTGGCGATAGTAGGCGACCGTTGCCGCTAGCCCATCTTCCAGTGAGGTTTTAGGTTGCCATCCTGTAGCGGCGCGAAAGGCGCGGTCATCGGCCACGTAATCGCCAATGTCGATCTTTTTGCGCTCGGCTGGGAATTCCAGCAGATCATAGCGACCCTGGCCCGCCACGCGGATCAGCATATCGGCCAGATCCTTCAATGAGACCGGCGGACAGCCGCCAACATTATAAGCCTGGCCGATGGTGGCATCCTGCTCCGCAGCCGCAATGAGAGCCGAGACAAGATCGTCGACGAAGGTGAAGTCGCGTTTCTGCGTACCGCCCCAGACTTCGAAACGGCTGTTTTCGATGACATGGCGAATCCACACGCCCAAGAAGGTTTGCTTGGCATCACGAATGCGCATACGAGGGCCGTAGACATTCGTCAGACGAAGGGCCGTCGCACGTAATCCATAAATACGCGCATACAGCAGATGATAGGTCTCCGCGGCGAATTTATGGACGCCGTTGATATCAGGCGGCGCGATGGGATGTTTTTCGTCAACCGGCAGATATTGTGGCAGGCCGTAGAATTGCCGGGTCGAGCTAAAGACCAGCCGCGCCTGCGGATTGACGCGTCGAATGAGTTCGAGGAAACGCAGGTTGGCTTCCTGATTGAGCCGCAGATCTTCCAGCGGCTGCTGCATCGAATCCATATGCGAGGTCTGACCGGCGAGATTGAAGATTACGGCCGCGTCGCGGACGGCTGCTTCGATTGCGGCTTCGGCGCCAATATCAGCTTCAATCAGGGTCAGATTTTTCGGCGCGTTCGAGAGATTGAAAGGGTTGGCGCCGTACTGCGCCAGCATGCGGTCGACAACGGTCACCGCGGCACCGAGCCTTGTCAGATGCAAGACCAGATTCGAGCCGATGAAGCCCATTCCCCCGGTGACGACCACCGGCCTGTCGCGCCATGCCATCGCTTCCAATCGCCTCGAATGCTCAGTCGCCGGACCAGGGATCGGTCCATGGCGCGATTATGCCGAAGGCGATTGGACCTGTCAGCGGCCGCTACCGCTAGACGGCGATGCGCAGGCCGCTTTCCTTGTCGAAGAGATGCGCCAGGGTGATGTCCGTGATCAGGCCGGGCTTGGAATGATCGTGATAGCCGGCATAGCTCGGGACACGGGCGACCAGTTCCTCGCCAGCGATCTTGCCGTGCAGCAGGGTGTCGGCGCCCAGCTCTTCGGCAACATCGACTTCGAGCATGAGATGCGGCGTTTCGCCCGGGCGGGCGGTGCGCAGATGCTCGGGGCGAATGCCGAGGGTGTACTCACCCGGCGGAACCGACCAGGCCGTCGGCAAGGCCAGCGCAGTGCCATCGGAGAGGACGGCCCGCGGGCCGCCGCTGCCATTCTCGACACGGCAGGACAGGAAGTTCATCGCCGGCGAGCCGATGAAGCCGCCGACATAAGTCGTGGCCGGGCGGGCATAGACCTCATGCGGCGCACCGATCTGATCAGCGCGGCCCAGATTCATCACGACCAGACGGTCAGCCAGGGTCATCGCCTCGACCTGATCGTGGGTCACATAGATCGAGGTCACGCCGAGCTGCTGATGCAGCCGCTTGATCTCAAGGCGCATCTGCACGCGCAGCTTGGCGTCCAGGTTGCTGAGCGGCTCGTCGAACAGGAAGACGCTGGGTTCGCGCACGATGGCGCGGCCCATGGCCACGCGCTGGCGCTGGCCGCCGGACAATTCGCGGGGCTTGCGCTGCAGATAGGGCTGCAGCTGCAGGATCTCGGCGGCGCGCTGCACGCGCTTCTCGATATCCGACTTGCTCATGCCACGGATGCGCAGACCGTAGGACATGTTCTCGTAGACGCTCATATGCGGATAGAGCGCGTAATTCTGGAACACCATCGCGATGTCGCGATCGCGCGGCTCGATATCGTTGACCACGCGGTCACCGATGGAAATCGTGCCTTCGGTGATGGCCTCCAGGCCGGCAATCATGCGCAGCAGCGTGGACTTGCCGCAGCCAGAAGGGCCGACGATGACGATGAACTCGCCATCCTGGATTTCCATATCCACGCCATGAATGGCCTTCACCTGGCCATAGCTTTTCTTCACGCCTTTCAGCGTCACCTTCGCCATATCGGGCGCTCACTTTTCCGTTTCGACAAGACCTTTAACAAACCAGCGCTGCATCAGTACGACCACAACGACCGGCGGCAGCAGGGCAAGCACTGCCATCGCCATGATCAGCGGCCATTCCTCATAGGCGTCCGGCGCCCGCATCAGGCGGCCGATTGCGAGGACGATGGTCTGGTATTCCGGCGCGGCCGCAATCAGCAGCGGCCAGAGATACTGATTCCAGCCATAGATGAACTGGATCACGAACATCGCAGCAATGCTGGTGCGGCTCAGCGGCACAAGGACATCCCAGAAGAAGCGCATGGGACCAGCACCGTCGATGCGAGCGGCTTCGACCAGTTCATCCGGCACGGTCATGAAGAACTGCCGGAACAGGAAAGTGGCGGTTGCCGAGGCGATCAAGGGCAGCACCAGGCCCGTATAGGTGTCGAGCAGGCCCAGATCGGCGACCACCTTGAAGGTGGGGATGATGCGTACTTCCACCGGCAACATCAGGGTGATGAAGATCATCCAGAAGAAGAAGGTCCTGAGCGGGAAGCGGAAGTAGACGATGGCAAAGGCGGACAGAAGGGAAATGATGATCTTTCCGACCGCGATGGAGATCGCCATGATCAGGCTGTTCGACATCAGCAGCAGTGCCGAGGTGCCGCGGCCGACGCCCACGATCTTCGGGCCTTCCAGCAGCGCATTCGCCATGTTGGTGAAGAACTCGCTGCCCGGCAGCAGCGGCATCGGCACCTGGGAGATGCCGGCCAGGTCGTGCGAGGCGGCGATGACGGCCAGATAAATCGGGAAGGCGACGATCAGAACCGTCACGATCAGGATCAGGTGGCCGACAAAATCGGCGATAGGTCGACGCTCGATCATCAGTAGTGGACCTTACGCTCGATGTAACGGAACTGGATCACCGTCAGGCCGATGACGATGGCCATGAGGATCACAGACTGTGCCGAAGAACCGCCCAGATCCTGCGCCTCGAAGCCGTCGTACCAGACCTTATAGACCAGGATTTCGGTGGCCTTGGCCGGACCGCCGCGGGTCAGCGAATGGATCACGCCAAAGGTCTCGAAGAAGGCGTAGACCACATTCACCACGATGAGGAAGAACAGGGTCGGGGACAGCAGCGGCAGGACGATGGTCCAGAAGCGCCGCACCGGTCCGGCGCCGTCGATGGCGGCAGCCTCGATCAGGGATTTCGGGATCGACTGCAGGCCGGCGAGGAAGAACAGGAAGTTGTAGGAAATCTGCTTCCAGGTCGCCGCGACGACGACGACGAACATCGCCTGCGCGCCGTTGAGATGGAAGTTCCAGTCCACGCCCATCTGCTGCAGCAGGTAGGCGACGATGCCGGGACCCGGCAGGAAGACGAAGCCCCAGAGCGCACCTGCGACGGCGGGTGCTACGGCATAGGGCCAGATCAGGAAGGTCTTATACAGCGTCGCCGCGCGGATGATGCGATCGGCGGTAACAGCAAGCAGCAGCGACAGCGAAAGGCCGATGACCGTCACCAGCGTGCTGAACAACGCGGTGACCTTGAAGGAGTTGAGGTAATATTCGTCTTCGAAAAGCGCGATAAAGTTGTCGAGGCCGACAAAATGGCTGCTGACGCCAAAAGCGTCCTCGCGCAACACCGACTGCACGATTGCCTGGCTGGCCGGCCAGAAGAAGAAGATCACCGTAATTGCGATCTGCGGCGCAACCAGCAGGTAGGGCAGGTATTTGTTGTGAAAGACGACTCTTTTTTCCATAGGGCGCCATAGAAAATGCCCGCGCCTTGCATTGTCAAGGCGCGGGCTGTGTTTGGGGGGAACCTAGTTCCCTATCTTACCGCTTGACGTCCCGTTCGAACTGGCGGAGCAAGCGGTTACCGCGCTCGACCGCGGTATCCAGGGCTTCCTTGGGCTGCTTCTTGCCGCTCCAGACCGCCTCAAGCTCCTCGTCCATCACGTCGCGGATCTGGACGAAATTGCCAAGGCGCAGGCCCTTGGAGTTTTCGGTCGGCGGGTTCAGCGTCATCTGCCGTACCGATACGTCGGTACCCGGATTGGCCGCATAGAAACCGGACGACTTGGTGGTTTCATAGGCCATCGGGGTGATCGGCAGATACCCGCTCTTGGTGTGCCAGAACACTTGGTTCTCGGTCGCAGCCAGGTAGTCGAAGAACTGGGCAACGCCCTTGTATTCTTCAGGCGTGTGGCGCGCCATCACCCACAGCGAAGCGCCGCCGATGATGGAGTTCTGCGGCGCGCCCTGAACGTCCGAATAATACGGCAGCATCGCCATGCCCCACTTGAACGGCGCCTTGGTGAAGGAGGCATAACCGGCAGAGCTTTCCATCAGGATGGCGCATTCGCCCGAGGCGAACTTGCCGTTCGGCTCGTTCTTGCGGCCGCCATACACCATCAGGCCTTCCTTCATCCAGTTGGCGAGAGTGGTGATGTGGCGGACATGCAGCGGGCTGTTGAACTTCAGCTCGGTGTCCAGGCCGTCCAGGCCGTTCGCCTTGGTGGCGAAGGGCACGTTGTGCAGGGCCGAGAAGTTCTCGAGGTGCACCCAGGTCTGCCAGCTGGTGATGAACGGGCAGGTGCTGCCCGACTCCTTCAGCTTCTTCAGCGCCGGTTCGAATTCCTGCCAGGTTCTCGGCGGTTTCTCCGGATCAAGGCCCGCCTTCGCGAAGGCGTCCTTGTTGTAATACATGATCGGCGTGGAGGAGTTGAACGGATAGGACAGCATCTTGCCGTCCGAGGTGCTGTAATAGCCGGTCACCGAAGTGATGTAGGTGCTCGGATCGAACTTGTAGCCGTTCTCCTGCATCAGCTGGTAGACGGGCTTGATGGCGGCGCGGGAGGCCATCATCGTGCCGGTGCCGACTTCGAAGACTTGCAGGATATGCGGAGCCTTGCCGGCGCGGAACGCGGCCATGGCGGCCGTCATGGCTTCCGGATAGTTGCCCTTGTTCGTGGCAATGACCTTGTACTTGTCCTGGCCCTTGTTGAAGCCTTCGACGAGCTGGTTCAGCAGCTCGCCGCGGGCGCCGGCCATCGCATGCCACCAATGAATTTCAATGCGGTTATCCTGCGCAAGCGCCTGGCCGGCGCCTGCCAAGATCGCCGTGCCAGCGAGCAGCGTCACGGCTGCGCGCGCGAGTTTCCCTGCAGATTTCATTCTGTTGTCTCCGATGCTAATGAATCGTCCCAGAGTCGAGAGAGGCGGGCCCTTTTTTATGGTTGGTTCGACGACAGTCGTGGGTCACTTATATGACACTTATATGACAGGAACCCAGCCTTGACCAAGCCTTCTTCGGCGCCTCTTGTAATTAGTCACGACCGGCTGGTGGTCGGCGAGCGCAGTTTTCCGTTTGAAATCCGCCGCAATTCGCGCGCGCGGCGGATGCTGCTGCGGGTGATGCCGAGAGATGGGGCGGTGATCCTGGTGCTGCCGACTCGGGCCAGCCTGCGTTCAGGGCAGCGATTCGTCGCCGAACAGGCCGAGTGGATTCTTGCGCGGCAGGATGAACGGCCTCAAGTCCAGCTCTGGCATGACGGGGCGATTCTGCCGCTGAATGGTGCGCCGCATATCATTCGTCATCGCCCGGATGCGCGCGGCGGTGTCTGGGTCGAGGGCAAGGAAATCCATGTCAGCGGGCAGGCCGAGCATCTGCCGCGACGTCTGCGCGACTGGCTGAAGCGGCGTGCGCGGGATGAGTTCGGCGCCGCGGCACGGCAGATGGCGGCTGAGCTCGGCGTCAAGATCAGTCGTATCACCGTGCGCGATACGCAAAGCCGCTGGGGCAGCTGCTCTGCCCATGGTCATCTGTCATTCTCCTGGCGCCTGCTGCTCGCTCCGCCGGTAGTGACCCGCTATCTCGTGGCGCATGAGGTGGCGCATCTGAAGCATATGGACCACAGCCCGGCCTTCTGGCGGCTTTGTGCCCAACTGCTCGGCAGCGAAAACGAACTGCGCACGGCGCGAACCTGGCTGCGCCGGCATGGCGCGGCGCTCCATCTGCACGGCTGACATCATGCGACCATTGCGAGGGGATTCGACGGCGCTGGTCGTCTTGCTGGGCTGCGTGACCGCACTTGGTCCGCTGAGCACGGACATGTATCTGCCCTCATTGCCGGCGATGGCGGACATCTTTGCGGTGGATGCCGCTGCGGTACAGCTCACGCTAAGCGCCTTCCTGGCCGGCTTTGCCGTCACACAGCTTATCTATGGACCGGTTTCGGATCGTTACGGCCGCCGGCCAACCTTGCTGTTCGGCATCGCGCTGTTTTCACTTGCCTCCATCGGCTGCGCGCTGGCAGGCAGCATCGAGTGGCTGATCTTCTGGCGTTTCCTTCAGGCGCTGGGCGCCTGCGCAGGTGTCGTGCTGGGACGCGCCATCGCGCGCGATCTGTTCGAAGGCGCGCAAGCGGCGAAAGCACTGTCGCTGATGGCAATGACGCTGGGGCTGACACCGGCGGTCGCGCCGATCCTGGGCGGCTATCTGCAAAGCTGGTTCGGCTGGCAGGCAAATTTCCTCGCCATGGCGGCGGCAGGCGTGGCGCTTGGTCTATGCGTGCTGTTGCTGCTGGCGGAAAGCAACCAGCACCGCAATCCGGCGGCAACCCGGATCGGGCCGATGCTGCGCAACTTCGCCAGCCTGATCGGACATGCCCGCTACCGCGGCTACGTGGGCTGCGTGGCTTTCTCCTATGGCGGGATGTTCGCCTTCATCTCAGGCTCGTCGTTCACCTTGCGCAGTGTCTTCGGCGTGGGTGAAACCACGTTCGGCTATTGCTTCGCGCTCATCGTGTTCGGCTATCTCGGCGGCGGCATGGCCGGCGCGAGGCTGACAACGCGGATGGGCGTGGACCGGATGCTGGGGCTTGGCACGGCAAGCTGCGCCTTGGGCGGTATCGTCATGGCAGTGCTGCAGACCTATGCCTGGGCCAACGATCTGGCATGGCACTGGCTGAGCATGATCGCGCCGATGATGCTGTTCACCTTCGGGCTGGGCCTGACGATGCCGCAGGGACAGGCTGGCGCATTGCAGCCATTTCCCAAAATGGCAGGCAGCGCGGCATCGCTGATGGGATTTGCGCAGATGACCACCGGGGCGGTGGTCGGCATTTTCGTTGGCCATGCGCTGAACGAGACAGCGCTGCCGCTCAGCTATACGATCGCGGCGATGGGAACGGCGACGTTTCTGTCCTATCTGCTGATCATCCGGCGGACGGCGGTTACGGACTGAGCTTTTTCAGCAGCCACTCGCTCAACTGACTGAGTATGCCGGGATCGATATCGCCTTCGATACCCGGGTCCTCATCGCTTTGCAGCCGTTTCAAATTGTGGCTGGTGCGCGGCAGCATCAGAAGCGCATGGTCATCGTTGCTGCGCTCCCGCAAGGCGCGGTCGAGCGCCAGCGCGTCATACTTGGGCGATATCTGGCGATCCGCATCGCCCTGCAGGAGGAGTACCGGCCCGGAAAAGCCTTGCGCCAGGGCGACCGGATCAAGCCGCAGCTCGGATTGCAGGAAGGGGCCGATATAGGCTGGATATAGGCCCGCAAGGCCTGGTGGCACGTCGCTTGGCACTTCACCGGTTTCGGCGATCGCCTTGAGGACCCTGTCATTCGCCGCGACGAAGTAGCGCCGCTGTGCTGGTGTTGCCTTTTGTTCAGTCAGCAGGCGTTCAAGCTGTTCGCGGATGACGAGATCGATCTTGCGGCCGGCTGTTGAAGCCAGCACCAGGGCGCGCGGCGTTTCCGTACCACGCAAGCGGCTGGCGAGATCGAGCACGATCAGGCCGCCCTCGGAATGACCCAGCAGGCCTACCTTGTCGGCATCCACGATCCCCTGACCGCGCAGGAAGTTGTAGGCGGCGAAAGCGTCGTCGATGAAGCGCTCCCAGGCGAAGAAGGTTTTGTAATCCTCAAGATTCGCCGGACGGTGGGAAGCATTGGCGTGCATGCCGCGCTTGTCGTAGCGCAGAGAGGCAATGCCGTTCTGCGCCAGTGCATCGGCGATCTGCCGCAGAAGGTCAGGGCGCAAGACTGGCGGCTGATTGCCGTCACGGTCGGTCGGGCCGCTGCCCTGGATCAGCACGACACCCGGAATCTTGAAGGTGATGTTTGCCGGAATGGTGAGGGTGCCAGCCAGTGGCGTGCCATCGTTGCTGTTTAAGATGACCTGCTGGTTGAGGATGGTTTCGGCCGCACGCAGATCGCCGATCCCCCCTATCATCAGGGCAAGGAGAAATAGAAAGTGTCTCATCGTTACTGATTTACAGGCTGTGGCCCGACTTGCCAATTCAATCGTGGCTCATTCGTCTGCGCGGCTGGCTCGGCGATATTGGCCTTGGGGGGCGCTGGGGGTGGCGGCGGAGCGGCGGGATTGGTGCTGGCTTGGGCGCCGCCGCTGAAGGTGCGGACGAGACGGTCCCAGAAGGATTGCAGATTGACGCTGCGATCCGGCGGCTCTGGCAGACCGCGAACCGGCTGCCCTTTGAGCGCGGCGCTCATGAAGCTGCGCCATATCTGCGCCGGAAGACCGCTGCCGGAGACTTTCTTCATTTCACTGTTGTCGTCGTTGCCGACCCAGACCGCGGTGATGAGGTCTGGCGTGTAGCCGACAAACCATGCGTCGCGATAATCCGAAGTGGTGCCGGTCTTGCCGGCTGCCGGGCGGCCGATCTGTGCCGCGCGGCCGGTGCCGCGTTCCATGACGGCGCGCAGAAGATCGTTCAGATCGCCCAGCGTGTTGGAAGGGATCATGTGGGCGTAAGCGCCGCCCTGAGTGCGGCGGTACAGCACACGGTTCTGCGTGTCGCGGATTTCCAGAATGCCATAGGGCTGCACGGCATAGCCGCCATTGGCGAAAGCGGCATATGCGGCAGTCAGTTCCAGCACGCCGACCTCGAAAGAACCCAACGCCAAAGAGGGATGCGGTTTCAGATTGCTGGTGATGCCCAGCAGGCGCGCCACCTCGATGACCTTCTCGCGGCCAACCCGTTCGCTGACCTGAACCGCGACGGTATTGATCGACTGCGCGATGGCATCGCGTACCGTTACCGTTCCGGCATACCGGCCGTCATAATTTCGCGGCTGCCAGTTGGAGACGCTGATCGGCCCATCGACGAAGGTATCGTCGGGCGTGACGCCGTTCTCAAGCGCGGCCAGATATACGAAGGGCTTAAAAGCCGAGCCCGGCTGCCGGCGCGCTTGCGTTGCGCGATTGAAGGGGCTGTCGAGATAGTCGCGTCCACCCACCATGGCGCGGACGGCGCCGTCCGGCGCCAGCGTCACCAGCGCCCCTTGTTCGACATTCAGCTTCGCGCCATGGCGCTCCAGGGCATCGTCAAGCGCGCGTTCGGCAGCGCCTTGCAGACGGGAATCCAGGGTGGTGTAGACAATCAGATCGGGATGATTGCGGCCGATAAGCTGATAGACCTCTTCCACTGCCCAGTCGGCAAAGTAACGCGCATTGGGCAGCGGCAGTCGGGAACGCGCCAGTTGTGCTGGCCTGGCGATGGTTGCTTCGGCCATTTCGGCGGAGATGTAGCCAGCATCGGCCATGTTGCGCACCACCTGTGCAGCGCGCGACTGCGCGGATTTGATGTTGCCGGTGGGTGCAAGACGCGAGGGCGCCTTCAGCAGGCCAACCAGCATCGCGGATTCCGCAAGTGTCAGTTTGGTCGCGGGCTTGTCGAAATAGCGTTGTGCCGCCGCTTCGACGCCATAGGCGCCGGCGCCGAAATAGACACGGTTGAGATACATCTCAAGGATCTGATCCTTGGTGAACTTGTTCTCGAGCGAAAACGCCAGCAGCAATTCCTGCACCTTGCGCTTCAAGGTGCGGTCGCGGTCGAGAAAGACGTTCTTGGCCAATTGCTGGGTCAAGGTCGAGCCGCCTTGCACCACGCGGCCGGCGCGCAAGTTGGCATACGCGGCCCTGAGCAGGCCGATGGGATCGAGGCCGAAATGGCTGTAAAAGCGGCGGTCCTCGGTTGCGATCAGGGCCTGCGGCAGGTGTTTGGGCAGGGCGCGGAGCGGCTGGTGTTCGCCGTAAAGGTCGCCATAGGTCGCCAGCACCATGCCGTCGGCCGCCTTCAGGGTCATCGAGCTGCGCCGCTCGATGACGTAGAGTTCGTCAAATTCGGGGAGGTCGTAAGCGAACCAGCCGACTATTGCGCCCAGTGCGACGGCACCCCAGATCCCGGCCAGCAGAGCCAGGCGCGCGATCCGCCCCAGCCAAGACGGGCGACTGCCGCGCCGGCGGGACTGGCCTGATTTATTGCCGTTGGAGGGCTTGCTCTTCTTCGACGAACGCGGCTGGCGGGCCATAACGGGCCATATAACTCATTGTTGTGACGGGCGACCTGGACCGCCCATTCCCCTCGATGGGGGCTGTGTGGCAGCCGAATGTGTCGGGTTTAGGGCACCAGGATAACCGCCAAGGGGTTGACGTCTTGTGAACAGTCGTATGTTATAAAATAACAAAAGGATCGGTACTGATGGCATCTCATCCCCCTACGGACGACTACCGGCTCTCCGTCGCGGTTCTGGCGGCGGGAATATGGCAGCGCATGGCCGTGCTGCTGCCGGTAATTGCGCTGCTTTGGGCAGCCATCGGCTGGGCTTTGGCAGGCGAGTAGGCCTATGGACATGACCCCTGATGCCATCGCCAGCCTGCCAGGCGAAATCCGCCTGCAGAACGTTACCGTGACCTATGACCGGCATCCGGCCGTGCATCATGTCAGCGGCGGCTTCCTGCCCGGGTCGCTGACGGCCATCGTGGGGCCGAATGGCGCCGGCAAGTCGACCCTGCTGAAGGCCATCGTCGGCCATTTGCCGGTAACCGAGGGCAGCATCGAGCGGCATCAGCTGAAACCCTGCGACATTGCCTATCTTCCGCAGCAGGCCAGCCTTGACCGCGCCTATCCGATCTCGGTGCTGGAGCTTGTGCTGCTGGGGCATTGGCGCCGCGCCGGAGCCTTCGGCCGGATCGGGCGCGAGGGCATCGCGGCGGCAAGGACGGCCTTGCAGGCGGTCGGTCTGGAAGGTTTTGAGGACCGTTCGCTCGGCAGCCTGTCCATCGGTCAGGCTCAGCGCGCCTTGTTTGCCCGCGTGCTGGTGCAGGACGCCAAGGTCATCCTGCTGGACGAGCCTTTCAATGCGCTGGATGCGCGCACCGTCGCCGATCTGCTTGCCCTGATGCAACGGTGGCATGGCGAGCAGCGCACGGTGATCGCGGTGCTGCACGATTTCGACCTCGTGCGCCAGTATTTTCCGGATGCGCTCTATCTCGCAAGGCGGCTGATCGCCTGGGGTAAGGTGGAAAACGTGCTGACCGCAGAGAATCAGCTGGCGGCGCGGCGCATGGCAGAATCCTGGGACGAGCGCGCGCATATCTGCCACACGGACCACGCCGCCTAGCGGCCCTGTAATCTTGAGTCTTTCGGAGCGACATCGCGCATGGGCGCCGTGGCATATGATTTCCTGATCGGGCCTTTCGCCGAATTCCCGTTCATGCGGCGCGCCCTGGTGGCGTGTTTCGCCCTGGCGCTTGGCAGCGCGCCGATTGGCGTGGTGCTGATGCTGCGTCGCATGAGCCTGTTCGGCGAAGCGATGAGCCACGCGATCCTGCCCGGCGCTGCGATCGGCTTCATGGTGGCCGGCTTTTCGCTGCCGGCGATCAGCATAGGGGGCATCGTCGCCGGCCTGGTCGTGGCCTTGGCGGCGGGTGCGGCCACCCGGGCCACGGATCAGCGCGAGGATGCAAACTTCGCCGCCTTCTATCTGATCGCGCTTGCGCTTGGCGTGACGCTGATTTCGACGCGTGGCTCGGCGGTCGACGTGATGCATATCCTGTTCGGTTCGGTGCTGGCGGTGAACGAAGCGGCCCTGTTGCTCCTGGGGGCGGTTGCGAGCGTCACCCTGCTTGTCATGGCGGCGATTTACCGGCCGCTGCTGGTGGAGGGTTTCGATCCGGAATTTCTGCGCAGCGTCCAAGGCAGCGGCGCGCTGTATCACTTCATTTTTCTCGGCCTGGTGGTGGTCAACCTGGTGGCCGGTTTTCAGGCGCTGGGCAGCTTGATGGCGGTAGGGCTGATGATGCTGCCGGCGGCGGCTGCGCGGTATTGGACGCGTTCGCTTGTCGGCTCCATGGCCGTGGCTTCGTTGATCGCCGCGCTGTCGGGCTATTGCGGACTGCTGCTGTCGTATCACGCCGATCTGCCGTCCGGTCCGTCCATCGTGCTGTTCGCCGGCGCCGGCTATCTGATCTCGCTCGCGATCGGGCGTCAGGGACTGATGCTGCATTGGCGCCGCCGCCATCACCTGGAGGCCTGAGGATGCGCCGCCTTCTGCTGCTGGCGCTGTTTCTGCTGGCCGGCTCGCCGGCCATGGCGCAGCAACAGCTCAAGGCCATCGCAAGTTTTTCCATTCTTGCCGACATCGTCAGCCAGGTGGGTGGCGACAAAGTGCAGGTCGCAACCCTGGTACCGGCCATGGGCGATGCGCATGTCTTTCAGCCGTCCCCCTCCGATGCCCGCGCCGTGGCTGGTGCTGATGTCCTGGTATCGAATGGCCTGAATTTCGAGACCTGGCTGGATCGCCTGGTCGCGGCCACTGGCTTCAAGGGGCGGCGGATCGTGGCAGCCGACGGCATCCGGCCGCGGCCGCTGGGCGACCATCACGGCCACGACCATGGGCATATTCACGGGGGGCACACCCATGATCATGGTCACGATCATGGCGTCGTCGACGATCCGCATGTCTGGCACGATCTGCGGCGCATGCAGACCTATGTGGCGAATATCGCCGAAGGCCTGGCTGCCGCCGATCCCGCCAATGCTGCGTATTACCGGCAGCGGGGACAGGCCTATGCAGCGGAACTGAAGGCCTTGGATGCGTGGGCCGAGGCGGCCTTCACTGCGCTGCCGCGCGCCCACCGCAAGGTGATCACGCAGCACGATGCCTTCGGCTATCTGGCCGACCGTTTCGAGATCGACTTCCTGGCGCCGCAAGGAATCGCAACGGATGCCGAGGCTTCGGCAGAAGCCGTGGGCAAGCTGATCCGCCAGATCAAGCGCCAGCGCGTGCAGGCGGTCTTTTTCGAGAATATCATCAATCCGCGGCTGATCGAGCAGATCGCCAAGGATGCCAAGGTGCGGATCGGCGGCCGGCTGTATTCCGATGCGCTGTCACCGCCGGGCGGCGAAGCGGACAGCTTCATCAAGATGTACCGGCTGAATGTCGAGCGTCTGATCGCCGCGATGCGCCGCGACAGCTGAAGCCAATTAAGAGAAATGCCGCCGGGATGATCCGGCGGCATTGCCTGGAGAACAGAGATCTGAAAAGAAAAAGACCTGAGCGGGCTGCCGCTCCGGAATATCCGTCTTAGAGCGCGTCGTCGTCGGTTTCGCCGGTGCGGATGCGCAGCGCCTTCTCAAGATCCAGAACGAAAATCTTGCCATCGCCGATCTGCCCCGTCTTGGCGGCGTTTTGAATAGCCTCAACCACACGGTCGGCCAGGGCGGACTTTACCGCCACTTCGATTTTCACCTTCGGCAGGAAGCTCACTGCGTATTCCGCCCCACGGTAAATCTCGGTATGGCCTTTCTGCCGGCCGAACCCCTTCACCTCGGTGACGGTCAGGCCCTCGACGCCGAGGCTGGTGAGCGCCTCTCGGACCTCGTCGAGCTTGAACGGCTTGATGACTGCCATGACCAGTTTCATGTGTCGCACTCCTCAACAGTGTTGGCCGTTTTCCGGGTTATCGGCCCGCTCGGCTCGTTGTCGCCGTCTCATCCCTTCAAGAAGCGTGCCGGTTGTTTCGGACGAGTCGTTCGCCACTTTAGCCCGCCCTGGCCGGCAGGAAAGGGCCAAGCTGTGAAGATGATGCCTGAATTCCGGCAATAATGCCCAATTTTTGGGCGCGCGCCGCGTTATTGGGTGTGACCAAATCGGGCCTGCAGGATGGCCCTGCCTTCCCGGCCATGAATGAAGCCGTTGGAGAAGCGCAGCCCCTTTGCCAGGCTGGCAAGCTGCCGGCTGGCCTCGGCCGGATCGATCTGCTGCTCGGCGATGCGGCGGAACAGCGAAATGACCGCCACCATGTCGGTATCCTGCGGCGAGAGGCGGAAATGGCGGATGCCCGCCTCCATCAGGCCGGGGATTTCACCGCTGAGATTGAGGCAGGTATGGGACATGGTCTGCGTGCCGTTGATCGCCAGGAAGGCCTCGCCGTCCAGCGTCTTCACGGAGCGGCCATCGGGATCGTTGCCGCACATGTAGCGGCAGGAATCCTTGTGCAGGCCATGGGCGCGTGCATGGAAGCAGCGCGCCGAGATCGCCAGCGGCATCCGGCCGAAGACGAGGACCTCGAGCGGGACGGAAGATACCTTCGCCAAGGCCGCAATCGCCGTGCCTGGCAGTTCCGGCGGCAGGCAGACGCGCATTGCGCCTTGACGCACGAGATAATCCAGCGTGCCCTCGTTATAGACGTTGATGAAGGGGCCGATGACATGCGGCCGTCCGGCCAGGCTGCGCACTGCACCAAGGTCATTTGCCTCGATCAGCATGTCGGGCGTCTCAGCCATGGCGATCTGCTCGGTCATCATGCGGGACTCGCGTTCGGTCATCACCAGCGCGCGGCTGGACAGCACCACCGTCTTTCCGCCGCGCCGCAGCCGCTCGATGATCTCGGGCAAGACTGGATCAACAAAGGGCGCGCGTTTCGAACAGACGATCTCTCCGACATGGACGATATCGACCGGCGCCTCATCAGCGATGCGGGCGTAGAAATCGAGCAAACGCTCCGCGGGCCAATGGAACAGGACCGGGCCCAGGGTCAAAGTCGCACTCATCGCCAGGCCTTCCTATAGGCGCCAAAGGTGTCCTGCTGGCCTTCCGCCAACTGGCGCAGCGCGGCAGTTGCGGCCGGCATGGCGCGGCCGGCGCTCAAGCCATCCACCAGCTCGCGGAACTGGCGCACCACTTCGGCGACATAGGCGCGGCCTCGCTGCCGGCCTTCGATCTTCAGCGCCTTTACGCCGGCCTCGGCCAGATCTTTCAGGATATCCCCGGTGCTCAGGCTCGTGGGTTCTTCAAACAGATAACTGGCGTAATCGCCGACGGCGAAGCGGCCCTTGCAGAGCGTCGGATAGCCGGCCTTCTCGTCCTTGCCGAAAATGTTGATGGTCGAGCCGCCCAGGCTGGAGACCAGTTTGTCGCCGCGCTGCTCATAACGCACATGACTGGCGGGCGAACAGACGCCTTGCCGGTTCGGCGACTGGCCGGTGACGTAGGACGACAGCGAGCAGCGGCCTTCCGCCATCGGACACATGCCGCCGAAGGCGAAGACTTCCGTCTCCACCGGGATCTGCCTGGTCAGCTTGGCGATCTCGGCGACAGTCAGCACGCGCGGCAGCACCACGCGGCGGACACCGAAGGCTTCATGGTAGAAGCGGATGGCATCCGCGTGCGACGCGGCGGCCTGCACCGAGAGATGCAGCCGCAGGCTGGGATGCCGCTGCGATGCGTAATCCAGAAGGCCGATATCGGCAATGATCACCGCGTCGGCGCCAAGCGCTGCCGCGTCATCGATGGCGCGATGCCACGCAGCCTGGTTTCCCGCCGCCGCATAGGTGTTGATCGCGACAAAGACTTCGCGTCCGTGCTGATGCGCATAGCCTATGCCGTCGCGCAGCTCCGGACGGCTGAAGTTCAGGCCGGGAAAGTTGCGGGCATTGGTCTCGTCACGGAAGCCGACATAGACCACATCGGCGCCGGCATCGATGGCGTCACGCAGGGCTGCCGGCGTGCCGGCCGGGCAGACGAGTTCGAGCAGGGCCTTGCTCATGTGGCCGACCGGTGCAGGCGAGAGCCGAGCGAGATCAGATGGCGGGCCAGACGCTCTGCAGGCGAAGAGAAGGGGCCAAGCAGCGAAACGACATCTGCCACCAGATCGATTCCAGCATCGTCGACAGCATTGCGCAGCGCCACCACCACTTCCATGTCCCCTTCGACGACAAGGTCGCGCGAGAAGAACAGCGCGTCGCCATCCAGCTTGCCTTCCAGAAGCTGCAGCAAGGTCAGCATGTCTGCGCGGATGGTCGCACGCGCCTGCGTCGCATCTGCCGGCGTGGCAAAACGCAGATGCGGCGCGGCAGGCGGCGCCTGCAAGGTCAGCAGCAACGGGTAAGGCAGATCGTGCGGCACGATCAGACAGCTTGCGCCGGCAAAATCGGCGAGCCGCTCCAGCACCGTGCTATGGCGCCGCGCCAGCAGGTGGGCAAGACCGTTCAAAACCGATTCGGCCAGGCTTTTTGCGCCCGGCGGCAGCGGCCAGCGCGCAAGATTGGGGAGTGATCGGGCAATGGATATCGGCATCGCTCTTTCCGCCAGCGATCAGGGACGATCGCGTCATAGAAGCGATGACGGGGGAACATCGTTGATGTGCATCAAAGAGGAAGGGATTAGATGCCCTTCCTCTTTGACAGGCGGCTGATTTGATGAAAACGAGAGTAGCGAGGCTATACCAGCCGGTTGGCTGCTGAGGTCACTGCCTTGAGCGAAGCCACAACGATGTTGCGGTCGCGGCCGACGCCGAACAGCGTCGTGCCATCGGGCCGCTTGATCTCGACATAGGCGACCGCTTCCGACGAAGCGCCGGCGCCGTCTGAACGCGGCGTGATCGCATGCTCGCGATAGTCGACCAGCGTGATCGGCACGCCGGCATGACGGCTCAAGGCATCGATATAGGCATCAATCGGCCCCGTGCCCTTGCCTTGCAGTTCGATGGTCTGCTGGCCGTCACGGATGCTGGCGGTGAGATTGCGCTGCTCGCTCTTATGCGGGTCCGGCAGAGTGCGATGATCGATGAAGCTGAAGCGTCCGTTGGGCTGGCTGAGATATTCGCCCTCGAAGGTGTCCCAGATCAGCTTGGGCGACAGCTCCTTGCCGGTCTCGTCGGCGATCTTCTGGATCACCTGGCTGAATTCAATCTGCAGGCGGCGCGGCAACTCGAGACCGTAATCCTGCTCCAGCACGTAAGACACGCCACCCTTGCCGGACTGGCTGTTGATGCGGATCACCGGCTCGTAGGCGCGGCCGACATCGGCGGGATCGATCGGCAGATAGGGAACTTCCCAGATGCCGTCGTTGCGCTGCGCCTGGGCGGCCATGCCTTTCTTGATCGCGTCCTGATGCGAGCCGGAGAAGGCCGTGTAGGCCAGCTCGCCCACATAGGGATGGCGCGGATGGATCGGCAACTGGTTGCAATATTCCGCCGTGCGCGCCACCGCCGTGATGTCGCTGAAATTCAGCATGGGATCGACGCCCTGGGTGAACATGTTCAGCGCCAGCGTGACCACATCGACATTGCCGGTGCGCTCGCCATTGCCGAACAGGGTGCCTTCGACCCGGTCGGCGCCAGCCATCACGCCCAACTCGGCCGCGGCAACGCCGGTGCCACGGTCGTTATGCGGATGCAGGCTGAGGATGATGCTGTCGCGGTTCTTCACATGGCGCAGGAAATATTCGATCTGGTCGGCGTAGATATTCGGCGTCGCCATCTCCACCGTGGCCGGCAGGTTCAGGATCACCTTCTTTTCCGGCGTCGGCTGCCAGACATCCATCACCGCTTCGCAGATCTCGATGGCGTAATCCAGCTCGGTGCCGGTGAAGCTTTCCGGCGAATACTGGAAGACCCATTCGGTTTCCGGCGCGGCATCGGCCAGTTGCTTGACCAGCTTGGCGCCGTCGACGGCGATTTTCGTGATCCCGGCCTTGTCCAGGCCGAAGACGACGCGGCGTTGCAAGGTTGAGGTCGAGTTATACAGATGCACGATGGCCCGCCGCGCGCCTTTCAGCGCCTCGAAGGTGCGGGCGATCAGTTCCGGCCGCGCCTGGGTCAGCACCTGAATGGTGACGTCATTGGGGATGAGGTTTTCCTCGATGATCTGGCGCACGAAGGTGAAATCGGTATCCGAAGCGGCTGGAAAGCCGACCTCGATTTCCTTGAAGCCGATCTGCACCAGGGTCTCAAACATCCGGCGCTTGCGCTCCGGGCCCATCGGCTCGATCAGAGCCTGGTTGCCGTCGCGCAGGTCGACGCTGCACCAGATCGGCGCCTTGTCGATGATCCGGTTCGGCCATTGCCGGTCAGGCAAGGGAATCGGCTGGAAGGGCCGGTATTTGTGAAACGGCATATTGGACGGGGACTGGACAGTCATGGCTCGCTCCTGAGGCGAAAAGAGTTGCGTTCGACGATGAAAGGGCCTGATACGGCCGCCGAGGGGCCCGCGATCTCAGCGGCCGCCAGTAAGTCGAAGCGTCAGGAGCAGCAGCGCCGGCCGCAGCTCAGCCGCGGGCGCAGAAACGGCAACAGACTTGGAATAGGGAATAGACATGACAACCGACCGACTGGTTTACGACAAGCACGCTTAGACCGACCCGACCCTGCTCACAGGATCGGGCAGCTAAGAAGGAGCGTGCTAAGTCGGCGGCTTTTGTTCATATCGCCAACAAATTGCCAGTCTGTTGCCTTTGCGTCAAGTCAGCCGTTGCCCGGGACGGGCGGCACGGTTAATGTCCCCGCGTTTCAGGGGCTTGGCCCCAAAACCCAGTCTAGGAAGAGGGGCATGAATAAGGTCTATCCGAACGCGAAAGCGGCGCTGGAAGGCATTCTCCGCGATAACATGACGGTGATGTGCGGCGGCTTCGGCCTCTGCGGCGTTCCCGAGAAGCTGATCGACGCGCTGATGGAAAGTGGGGTCAAGAACCTCACCTGCGTGTCGAACAATGCGGGCGTCGACGGTGCCGGCCTGGGCAAGCTGCTGGAGACCCGCCAGATCAAGAAGATGATCTCGTCCTATGTCGGCGAGAACAAGATTTTCGCCCAGCAGTATCTCGCGGGCGAGCTGGAGCTTGAATTCAACCCGCAGGGCACGCTGGCCGAGCGCATCCGCGCCGGCGGCGCCGGCATCCCGGCCTTCTTCACCAAGACCGGTGTCGGCACGCTGATCGCCGAGGGCAAGGAAGAGCGCATCTTCAACGGCGAACGCTACATCATGGAAACCGGTCTCACCGCCGACCTGTCACTGGTGAAGGCCTGGAAGGGCGATACCGCGGGCAATCTCGTCTATCGCAAGACGGCGCGGAACTTCAATCCGGCGATGGCGACGGCGGGCAAGATCACCGTTGCGGAAGTCGAGGAACTCGTCGAACCCGGTCAGCTCGATCCCGACATGATTCACACGCCGGGCATCTACGTGCAGCGCATCATCTGCGGTGCGCCGTACGACAAGAAGATCGAGAACCGCACCGTGCGCAAGCGCGCCTGAGCCGAAGAGGAGAGCTGAATCATGGCTTGGACCCGCGAAGAAATGGCCGCCCGCGCCGCGAAGGAACTGCAGGACGGCTTCTACGTCAATCTCGGCATCGGCATCCCGACCCTGGTGTCGAACTTCATCCCCGAAGGCATCGATGTGGTGCTGCAGTCGGAAAACGGCATGCTCGGCATGGGGCCTTTCCCGTATGAGGGCGAGGAAGATCCGGACCTGATCAATGCCGGCAAGCAGACGATCACCGAACTGCCGCATTCCAGCTATTTCGGCTCGGATCAGTCGTTCGCGATGATCCGTGGCGGCCATATCGACCTGTCCATCCTCGGCGCCATGCAGGTGGCCGAGAATGGCGATCTGGCCAACTGGATGATCCCCGGCAAGATGGTCAAGGGCATGGGCGGCGCCATGGATCTGGTGGCCGGCGTGAAGCGCGTCGTCGTCGTCATGGAGCATACCTCCAAGGACGGTGAGAAGAAGCTGCTCAAGCGCTGCACCCTGCCGCTGACCGGCGCCGGCGTGGTGGACATGGTCATCACCGACATGGCCGTCTTCACCATCGACAAGAAGAAGGGCGGCATGACGCTGATCGAGCGCGCCCCGGGCGTTTCGCTCGCCGACATCGAGCGGACGACCGAAGCCCTCTACACGGTGGCCGACAGCGCCAAGTAGTCCAGACTTACCTTACCAGTGTTTCGAACAAGGGCCCCGGCGTCATGCGCCGGGGCTTTTTTTGCCGGGATGCACGCAATTGTTAATAGCCGAAACGCGGCTTGGCCCCACATAATGGCTGGATCATGCGGGAAGGGAGGATTGCCATGCAGACGCGTCGTCATCTTCTGCTGAGCGGCATCGCCTTGCTGGCGAGCAAGCCGGTTTTCGCCCATCATGGTTGGGGTTCCTACGATTCCACCAGGACGCTGACCCTGGAAGGCGTGGTGGACAAGGTGATCCCTGACAATCCCCATGCCGAACTGTTTCTGAAGACCAGCGAAAAGACCTGGCAGGTGATCCTCTCGCCGCCTTACCGGATGGCCAATCGCGGCAAGCCCATCACCGATATCCAGGCGGGCGACAAGGTGGTGGCAGTCGGCTATCCGAGCAAGAACCACGCGGACGAAATGCGCGCCGAGCGCATCACCCATAACGGTACGACGGTCGAACTGCGCTAGCCCGCATGGAGCACGCGCCGTCCACTCATCCGCTGCTGGTTGCGCTGGAGCAATCCAGCCTCGGCGCCGCCATGCGGCAATCCCTCTATCTCTATCCGGGCGCGGAAATCCTGCACATTCTTGGTTTCGTGCTGCTGGTCGGCAGTATCATCGGCTTCGATCTGCGCGTGCTGGGAATTAGCCGCGGCGTAGCGGCGGGGGCCTTTGGCCGGCATAACGTGCCGCTGGCGATGGTCGGCTTCTTCGTCGCCGCGCCGGCAGGCTTTTTGTTGTTCAGCGCCGAAGCCACCAGCATCGCCGTGAATACGGCTTTCCGGTTCAAGCTCATCTGCATTGCTGTCGGCCTTGCCAATGCAGCGCTGTTTCATCTTGGCCCCTGGCGCAGCATCGATGTCTGGGGCAGAACCGCCGATGCCCCCCTGGCGGCGAAAGCCGGCGCCGTGGTTTCACTGCTTGCCTGGACCGGTGCTGTGATCGGCGGGAGGCTGATCGCCTATCTCTGAGGGCTTTTACGGGAACAGATCAGCCTTGTCGCGCAATGGCCGAATTCCGCCATAACGCCGCCCCAGTCCAGCCATCTACCGCCCCATCCTTTTTCGCCACTGCAGCACTCCACGCCGGCCGATGAGCCGAATTGCGGGCGGCGGTGTTTCTGTCTTCGAAAACTGCCATCGTTCCGATCAGAAGGAGATCGCCATGATCGTGCGTCGAACGCTTCTTGCCATGTTGGCTCTATCGGCCGTTGCCGCCTGTTCCGCCCCGCGCGGCGATGCGGTCACCGGGACTGTCGGATATCGCGAGCGGATGGTACTGCCCGCGGATTCCGTCGTTGTCGTGCGGCTTGATGATGTAACGCGGGGTCCCACCTATCCCGCGGCCATTTCCGAGCAGCGCATCGTCCCCACCTCGAATTCGCCCATTCGCTTCGCCGTGCCGTATTCCCGCACCGACATCAATCCCAACGGCACCTACGTGGTAAACGCCTGGATCGAGCAGGGCGGGCGCGTGCTGTTCCGCAATGCCAATATGCATCAGGTGCTGACCAAGTCCGCGCCGAGCCACAATATCCATGTCGAGCTGGAGCAGGTGTTGGCCACTACGCCGCCGATGCCGGGCACATCCACCACGACCGTCTATCCGGCGAGCGGCGGCACGGTGATCGTGCAGCCGGGCAGCACCGTTGTGACGCCGGCCGCGACCCCGGCTCCCGTGACCACGGCTCCGGTGACTGCTGCGCCCCCGCCGGGCACGGTTGTCATTCCGGCCGCACGCTGAGCGTTTGGCGCGCTAAGCATGCAGGTGGGCGGAGCATGCAGGTGGGCGGAGGCTGTGGCCTGATATCTGCGCGAGCAGCGCGATATCAGGCTACACCCTTCCACGCCGCCTTGGGGAATCTAAGGGCAGGGCGTTTCCCGGAAGGCATAGATCCGGTCATCTGCGGGAATGAAGTCGGCCCTGCCGGTCGGCCGTTGCAGGCCTTTAATCGCCCATTCCGGCGAGAGATAGGTCTGATAGATCAGGCAGACCGTGCGGCCATTGCGTTCGGTGCGGCTGTATTCCGCTTTTGCCGCCCAGCGCCCATCGGGTTGCAGCAGCCGTGTCTCGCCGCCTTCCACCTCGATGCGCCATCTGAGCGGCGATCCATCACGCACGTTGATATAGACTTGACCCGGCTGGGGTGAGAGGTGCAGCGGTTCCGATAACACGTAGCCGCCTGCCAGCACGGTTCCTGCATCGAAGTTCAACGGCGGCGCCGGCTGCTCCGCCGCCGCGGCAGCAGATGCAATGCACGATGCGGTTATGATCCCGGGCCAGCGCATGGTTCGAGCATAGCATGACGCGCCCGGGTGTCGGGAACGCCTCTCAGGATTGGCGGCGCGCCGCTTCCAGAAAGGCCCGCGCTTTTTCGCGGTGCTTGTCAGTAATGCTGCTGTCCACCGCCTTGATGGCAGCCAGGATGACGGCGAGATCGTCGCTATAGCCCAAAGCGCCCAGCAGATCAGGCACGAAATCCAGCGGCACGACGAAGTAGCCCAATGCTCCCAGCAGGATGGCTTTCGCGCTGGCCGGTGTTTTCGGGTCGACGGCAGCATAAAACGCCGCCAGGAAGGTTTCCGCGAAGGGAAGGTAGGTCACTGCAACCTTGAACTTCCGCCAGAAACGGCGGATCAGGCGTGACTCTTCCAGCGCCAGACGCCTGGGATCGGCGGGCAGCTGATATTGCGGCGGATTGGGGTCGGTGATCACCCGAAAGATATGGGCGGGCGCCGCCCGGCCCGCAACCCCCGCCAGCCCTCGTCAGCGCCGGGCCGATCTGCTAGAACCCGCCAATCGTTGTAGGGGCAAACAATCAGGAGGAGAAGCCCATGCAGTTGCAAGGGGTAGGCGCGATCGTTACCGGCGGTGCTTCGGGCCTGGGAGCCGCAACGGCGCGCGAGTTGGCCAAGGCCGGTGCCAAGGTTGCAGTCTTCGACATGAACGTCGAGCAGGGCGAACAGGTCGCCAAGGAAATCGGCGGTATTTTCGTGAAATGCGACGTGGCTGACGGTCCGGGCGGCGAAGCGGCCGTGAAGGAAGCCATCGCCAAGGTCGGTCCGGTGCGCGTGCTGGTCAACTGCGCCGGCGTGGGCACGCCGATGAAGGCCGTCGGCAAGGACGGTCCGGTTGCGCTGGAGAAGTTCGTCAAGGTCGTGCAGATCAATCTGGTCGGCACCTTCAACATGATTCGCCTGGTTGCGCATCACATGCAGCAGCAGCCGGAAATGGCCGACAAGGAGCGTGGCTGCATCATCAACACCGCCTCTGTTGCGGCTTTCGACGGTCAGATCGGTCAGCCGGCCTACGGCGCTTCCAAGGCGGGCGTCCATGGCATGACCCTGCCGCTGGCGCGTGAATTCGCCCAGTTCGGCATCCGCGTCTGCACCATCGCGCCGGGCCTGTTCGGCACGCCGATGATGTTCGCCCTGCCGCCCGAGGCGCAGGAAAGCCTGGGCAAGTCGGTGCCGTATCCGTCGCGCCTGGGCCGTCCGGAGGAATATGCCGCGCTGGCGCGTCATATCTGCGAGAATGTCATGCTGAACGGCGAGACCATCCGCCTGGACGGTGCGCTGCGCATGGCGCCCCGCTGAGCATAAGTCCAAGCTACAGTTTGAGTTTGCTCTACGGCCGCCGGAACCTTCCGGCGGCCGTTTGCTTTTGCCCTTTTGGGGAGGGCCGGAGCCTTGCCGCGAGGGGCATTTCCCGCTACCCCTTGGGCCGCCCTTTTCACCCCTGACTTCAGCCATTTCCGGAGGTTTTTCCCATGGCGCGCAAGAAAATCGCCCTGATCGGCGGCGGCAATATCGGCGGTACGCTGGCCCTGCTGGCCGGTCTCAAGGAGCTCGGCGACATCGTCCTCTTCGACGTGGTGGAAGGCCTGCCGCAGGGCAAGTCGCTCGACATCGCCCAGGCGGGCGCGGTGGAAGGCTTCGACGCCAAGCTGGTCGGCGCCAACGACTACGCGCCGATCGCGGGCGCCGATGTCGTCATCGTCACCGCCGGCGTTGCCCGCAAGCCCGGCATGAGCCGCGACGACCTGCTCGGCATCAACATCAAGGTCATGCAGGCGGTCGGCGCCGGCATCAAGCAGCATGCGCCAAACGCCTTCGTCATCTGCATCACCAACCCGCTGGATGCGATGGTTTGGGTGCTGCGTGAGATCTCGGGCCTGCCGCATAACCGCGTTGTCGGCATGGCTGGCGTGCTCGACTCCGCCCGCTTCCGCCACTTCCTGGCCGAAGAATTCAACGTCTCGGTCAACGACGTCACCGCCTTCGTGCTCGGCGGCCACGGCGACACCATGGTGCCGCTGATCCGCTACTCGACTGTTGCGGGCATCCCGGTTCCCGATCTGATCAAGATGGGCTGGTCGACCCAGGAGAAGATCGACAAGATCGTGCAGCGTACCCGCGATGGCGGCGCCGAGATCGTGGCACTGCTGAAGACCGGCTCGGCCTTCTACGCGCCGGCATCTTCGGCCATCGAGATGGCCGAAGCCTATCTGAAGGACAAGCGCCGCGTGCTGCCCTGCGCCGCCTGGCTGAATGGCCAGTATGGCGTGAAGGACATGTATGTCGGCGTGCCGGTGGTGATCGGCGCGAACGGCGTGGAGAAGGTCGTCGAGATCGACCTGAACGCCGAAGAAAAGAAGATGTTCGAGCACTCGGCCAACGCCGTGAAGGGCCTGGTCGACGCCTGCAAGCAGATTGATCCGAGCCTGGGCAAGTAAGCTCACCGGCCTTTCGGGCAAATCAGACGGCGCGCCGGGCAACCAGCGCGCCGTTCGCGTTTGATGCGCCGCTTGCTATGATGGGGCCGAATCAAAGAGGAGCCCGCAGATGCGCCTGATCATCGCAATCTTCCTGCCCTTCCTGCTGTTCTTCACCATCGGCAGGCCGATCGCCGGCATCATCTGCCTGATCCTGCAGATCACCCTGATCGGCTGGCTGCCGGCGGCGCTCTGGGCCGTTTATGCGCTGAGCCAGTACAATACGAAGAAGCAGATCGAAGCGGCGACGGGCCGGCGGGGCTGACGAAGACCGGCAGCCTCAATTGGCAGCTCCAATTGCATGGTTGCATTTTAGGACTTGCCGAGGCGGGGCGAGTTCCTTAGTTGACTGGGTCGAAACGAACGACCGTTCAGGAGTAGAGCCGCCATGGCCACCGCTGTCCCCACCCCTGCGCTGACCTGGCGCACGCCGCTTCTCGTCATCATCGTCGGCTGCACGATTGCGCTGCTGAATTTCGGCGTCCGCTCGGGCTTCGGCCTGTTTTTGGAGCCGATCAGTGCCGCCAATGGCTGGGGCCGCGAGGTCTTCGCCTTCGGTATTGCCATCCAGACCGTGCTGTGGGGGGCGGGGCAGCCGTTCGCAGGCGCCATCGCCGACCGCTACGGCTCGGGCCGCGTGCTGGCTGGCGGCGCCGTGCTCTATGCCGCCGGCGTGGCGCTGACGGCCTATTCCACCACGCCGGCCATGCTGCATGTCACGCTCGGCGTGCTGATCGGCCTTGGCCTGGCGGGAACCTCCTTCACCGTGGCTCTGGCCGCCATCGCGCGCATGGTGCCGCCAGAGAAGCGCTCCTGGGCCCTGGGCATCGGCACGGCAGCCGGCTCGCTTGGACAGTTCCTCATGGTGCCGCTCGGCCAGGCCTTCATCGCCGCTTATGGATGGGCCTTTGCGCTGATCCTGCTCAGCCTGTTTGCCCTGGCCATTGCGCCGCTGGCGACTGTGCTGGCCGGCAAGGCGCCGGAAGGCACCGGCGCCCAGCAATCCCTGTCGGAAGCCTTAAAAGAAGCTGGCCTGCAGCGCAGCTACTGGCTGCTGATCTTCGGCTTCTTCGTCTGCGGCTTCCACGTTTCCTTCATTCAGACCCATCTGCCGGCCTATATCGTCGATCGCGGCCTCGATCCTGCCACCGGCGCCTGGGCCCTGGCGCTGGTTGGGCTGGCCAATGTGATCGGCTCCTATACCGCCGGCGTGCTGGGCGGCAAGCGCAGCAAGAAATACCTGCTCAGCTTCATCTACGGCGCCCGTGCCGTGGTGATCGCTGTCTTCGTCATGCTGCCCATGACCGAGATCAGCGTGCTGATCTTCGCCTTTTCCATGGGGCTGCTCTGGCTCTCCACCGTGCCGCTTACCTCTGGGCTCGTGGCGCAGATCTTCGGGCCGCGCTACATGGCTACCCTGTTTGGCATCGTCTTTTTCAGTCACCAGGTTGGCGGCTTCCTCGGCGTCTGGCTGGGCGGCCGCCTCTTCGACATGACGGGCTCTTACGATCTGGTCTGGTGGATCTCGATCGGTCTCGGTGTTTTCGCTGCCATCGTGCATTGGCCGATCGACGAGCGGCCGCTGGTGCGCGTCGCGCCGGCAACGGCCTGAGGGATGCCATGGCGAGCGGCCACAAGCTTGCGCTCGGCTTCTTCATTGCCGTCGCGCTGCTCTGGGCCGCCGCTTTCGGCCTGACGCTCAGCCAGGCGGAACTGCCGCCCGATGCCAGCGGCCGGGTGATCGCGGTCTATCCGTTCCGCTGGAGCGGCGCGGCCAGCACGGCTGCGGCCATGCGCACCGAGGCGCGCCTGGTGCGCGAGACCTGGCTGCCGAACATCCTGGAGCTGGCGTCCGACGAGCCTGGTTTCGTTGCGCGGCTGCAGCAGGAAGGCGCGATCGGCGTGTATCGCGCCCAGCCTTTCACCTTGTTCACGCTGTCGGGCTGCACAGGCATGCCGCCGGGCCCGCTGTCACTGCGCCGCCTCGGCTGACTCGATCTCGGCGGTGGAGTAGGGCATCGCCTCGATGCCCAGCTTGGCAAACAGCGCCTGATCGCGATCCTGTTCCGGATTTTTGGTCGTCAGCAGCTTCTCGCCGATGAAGATGGAATTTGCGCCAGCCAGGAAGCACAGCGCCTGCAGTTCATCACTCATCTGCTCACGACCGGCCGAAAGGCGGACCATCGATTTCGGCATGATGATGCGCGCGACAGCAATCGTGCGCACGAACTCGATGCCATCCACCCGGGCGCTGTCGCCCAGCGGCGTGCCTTTCACCTGCACCAGCATGTTGATTGGCACGCTCTCGGGATGAACGGGCAGGGTAGCAAGGCTGTGCAGAAGGCCGACACGATCTTCGGGCTTTTCGCCCAGACCGAGGATGCCGCCGCAGCAGACTTTCATGCCGGCATCGCGGACATGGGCGAGCGTGTCGAGACGGTCCTGATACGTCCGGGTGGTGACCACCTGGCCATAATATTCGGGCGAGGTGTCCAGGTTATGATTGTAATAATCGAGGCCGGCTTCATTCAGCCGCCTGGCCTGTTCGGGCGTCAGCATGCCCAGGGTGGCGCAGGTCTCCATCCCTAAGGCCTTCACGCCGCTGATCATCGCGCAGATCTTGTCGAGATCGCGATCCTTCGGGTTGCGCCAGGCGGCGCCCATGCAGAAGCGGCTGGCGCCGTTCGCCTTGGCGGCGCGGGCGGCGGCCAAGGTCGCCTCCACATCGATCAGCTTTTCGGCTTTCAGCCCGGTATCGAATTTGGCGCTCTGCGAGCAGTAGCCGCAATCTTCCGGACAGCCGCCGGTCTTGATGCTGAGCAGGGTGCTCATCTGCACCTGCGTGGCGGAGAAATGCCGGCGATGCACCTGCTGCGCAAGGAAGAGAAGGTCGTTGAATGGCAGGTTGAATAGCTCCGCGATTTCCGCACGGCTCCAGTCATGACGGGGAGCTGCCGCGGCGCAGCGGTCTTTCAAAGCCTCGATATCCCCAACCGTGTTATCCACAGCAATTTTGGCATCGTTCATCGCAGGCTCCATGTTTTTGCATCTGCACTAGCCCGCCGCACGTGTGACTGTCCAGTCTTCCGGAGCGCGCTCCATCTTGCCGCACGCCAGACTGTGGTTTACCCTCAGCAACCATGACGGGAGCAGGTAAGGCCGGCACAGAACCGGCACTCACAATCATCATTGCCGACGATCACCCTCTGGTCCGCGAAGCATTGGGACAGGCCTTGCGACAGGCCATGAACGGTGTGGTCATTGTTGGCGCCGCCAATCTCGATGAGGCGCGTGCCGCCCTCGATGAGCATGACAGCGTCGACCTTCTGATCCTGGATCTCGATATGCCCGGGATGGATGGCTTTGTGGGTCTCGCCTCGGTGCGCGCCAGTTACCCGGCGGTGCCTGTCGCGATTGTGTCCTCAACGCGTGAGCCGGCGGTGATGCGGCGGGCCATTGAATTCGGCGCTGCGGCTTTTGTGCCGAAATCCGCCGCGCTGGAGACCATCGCCAGCGCTTTGCAATCGGTGCTGGATGGCGAGGTCTGGCTGCCGCCGGAGATGATGGGCGATGACGAAAGCTCGGTTCCGGACGACTTTGCACGACGTGTGAGCGAATTGACGCCGCAGCAATTGCGCGTGCTGACCCTGCTCAGCCAGGGCAAGCTCAACAAGCAGATCGCGCACGAGCTTTCGGTCGGCGAAGCGACGGTCAAGGCGCATGTGACGGCGATCCTGAAGAAGCTTGGCGTGCGCAGCCGCACGCAGGCCGTCATCGCCGCGCGGCATTTCTCCATCGATACGGTTTAGGCGTTACGCTCCGGCGATCAGTCGCCGGTTTCGGCCAGCGGACCGGCAGGCCGGCGCCGCTGGCTGATCAGGGCGCGCAAGGCGGCCGGCCGCACCGGCTTGTGCAACACATCGACGCCCATCGCTGCCGCGCGCTGGCGCATGTCCTGGCTGCGGTCAGCGGTGATCAGGATGGCGGGGATTCTCTGGCCCCAGTCGCGGCGCAGCAGAGCAATCGCCTCCAGCCCGTCGGGTGCGCCTTCGTCCAGATGCAGATCCGCCAGGATCACATCAGGGCTGCGGCCCGCCGCCGCCACTTCCTGACGCGCGGCTTCTACTGAATCCACCGCCGCTACGGTGCAGGACCAGCCTTCCAGCAGCGTGGTCATGGCTTCGCGCACGCCGGCCTCGTTTTCGATGCACAGCATGAAGCTGCCGCTCAGCGAGCCGGTAATGACGTCCGGAACGCTGGGCGAGACCGCCGGCTGCACGGGCTCCACGGCGGCCCGCGGCACGGTGATGGAAAAGATCGAGCCATGACCAACCCGCGACCGCAGGCCGATCGGGCTTTCCAGTTTCCGCGCGATGCGCTCGACGATGGCAAGGCCAAGGCCCAATCCGCGCTCGGCGGCATCGCCGCCATGGTTGAGCCGTGCGAATTCCTGGAAGATGACCTCGCGCTTGTCGTCGGGAATGCCGGGACCGTTATCGCAGACTTCGATGCGCACCGCGTTGCCGACACGGCGGCATCCGATCAGAACGCGGCGGTCGCTGCGATCCGCGCGGGTATAGCGGATCGCGTTGGCGACGAAGTTCTGCAGCACGCGGCGCAGCAGCGACGGATCGGTGCTGATGGTTGCGGATGTCGGCACCAGTCTCAGCGTCACGCCATTGCGTGCCGCCAGCGGCGCGAAAGCGGCGGTCAGCGAGTCGAGCAGCGGCCCCAGCGCAACGGGCCGGACTTCGGGTTTGACCTGGCCGGCATCCAGTTTCGAGATGTCGAGCAGCGCATCGAGCAGGGCTTCTACCGCGCCCAGGCCATGGTCGATCTTCGAGACCAGAGGATTATCCGGCTCGCGTTCGGCCAGCGCAGCGGTGAACAGCCGGGCGGCGTGCAGCGGCTGCAGCAGATCGTGGCTGGCTGCGGCGAGGAAGCGGGTCTTGCCCAGATTGGCGGCTTCGGCATCGGCGCGCGAATGCTCCAGTTCCTGCACGGCAAGCTGCAATTCGGCGGTGCGCTCGGCCACGCGGCGCTCCAGCCCTTCATAGGCGGCCCGCAGCGCCGCATCGGCGCGGCGCCGTTCGGTGATGTCCTGATACAGCAGGAAGAAGCCGAGCACCTGGCCTTTCTCGTCGATATGCGGAATGTAAGTTCCGTGCGCTACTTCGATATTGGCGTCGTTGGGCTCGAATTCCATGTCGAAGCTCTGCCGCTCGCCGGCCAGCGCCGCGTCGATGCGCGGCTTCAGGCGCTGATAGCGTTCGGGCGACAGCATCTCCTGTATGGTGTGGCCCTCGATCTCCACATGCATCAGGTTAAGTGCGCGGCGGAACAGCACATTGGCGAAGCGATAGCGCTCCTGATTGTCGACATAGGCGATCAGCACCGGCACGTTGTCGGTATAGACGCGCATCGCGCGCTCCGAATCGCGCAAGGCTTCGGCCGCCCGCACGCGTTCGCTGATATCGGTGCAGGTCGCGACGAAGCCGCCATCCGGCATGGGATCAATGCGGATTTCGATGACTTTGCCGTCCGGCCGGCGCTGTTCCAGGATGCGCGATCCTGCCGCGCCGGAGGACAGCATGGCAATCAGTTCCGGCGCTGCATCGCCAGCCAGTTCCTGCAGCGGTGTGCCGATCTCCGCGCGGTTGACCGGCAATCCCAGCAGATCGAAGAAGCGGTCGTTCCAGGCGGCAAGCTGGCCGTCGCGGTCGAACACGCCAAGGCCCTGGCTGATATGGTCGAGCGTGGTGCGCAGCAGATCAAAATTGTGCCGGATCGCTTCCGACGCCTCGCCCAGCATGGCGCGTGCGGCGCGCGGGCTGAGCAGGTTCTTGCCCCGCGCCGATGCCATGACGATGCGCGCCGAAGCCGCGCCGATGGCGCCGCCCAGCAGATGCTCGGTGAACGCCATCGCCTCGGCCGGGCTCATCCGCCGTCCGGCAAAGGCGCGGTCGGCGCGTTCCGGACCGATGAAGCGGGCAGCCAGCGCGCGCAGCTCATCGATCCGCGGATCATGCAGATCAGCATCGAAATCGGCCGCAGGCAGGCTTTCGCCGCCGGAGGTGAAGATCACGGCCTGCTCGACATCGCGGCTGGTGGATCGCGAAGCCAGCGAGACGGTGATCAGCAGCAGCAGGTTGACCATGACGCTGGCCACGAAGCCCTGCAGGATCGGATCGAAGCCGTCGATCGGCGGCGGCAGCAAATCGGTCAGCGGCGCGGTCAGCGCCTGGCCGGATGCAGCACCTTCGATCGAAGGCAGGACCAGGGCGTAGAACCACACGGCAAAGCCGGCCAGCAGGCCGATGATGACGCCATGCCGATGCGCGCCGCGCCAGTACAGGCCCAGCAGCAGCGCGGGCGCGAAATTCGCCACCGCACAGAACGAGATCATGCCCATGGAAGCCAGCGGCAGATAGCCGGCGATCCAGGTGTGATAGATATAGGCGGCGACCAGGATGACCACGACGGCAGCGCGGCGGACATTCAGCACGATCTGGCCGACCTCGCGGGAGCCGCCGGCGCGCGAGCGCAGCAGGAAGGGGGTCACCAGTTCGTTGGAGACCATGGTCGACAGCGCCATGCAGGCGACGATCACCATCGAAGTTGCCGCTGACAGGCCGCCGATGAAGGCAAAGACCGACAGCGCCACCTGATCTGACATCAAGGGAATGGTGATCACGAACAGGTCAGGATTGCTTTCTGAGTCGGACAGCAGCAGACCGGCAGCGGCAATCGGCATCACGAAAAGATTGATGGCGACGAGATAGATCGGGAACAGCCAGCGCGCCGCCTTCAGGCTGCTGGTATCGCCATTCTCCACCACGGCGACATGAAACTGCCGGGGCAGGCAGAGGAAGGCGAAGGCCGACAGGAAGGTCATCGCGATCCAGCTGGTGCCGAAATTGCCGCTTAGCTGCTCGGCCAGGGCCGGACTTGCCTGCACGCGCTGCAGCAGGTCGGTGCCGGAATCGAACACGCCATAGACAATGAAGAATCCGACCGCAAGGAAGGCCGCGAGCTTCACCAGCGATTCAAAGGCGATGGCTAGCATCATGCCGCGATGCTGCTCGGTCGCCTGCACATGGCGCACGCCGAACAGGATGGTGAACAGCGCCATGATGCCGGCGACGAACATGGCGGTATCGCGCCAGGGCGGCGGCAGGCTGGCATTGAGCAGATGCGCCATGTCGCTGCCCACCAGCACCTCGAAAGTGACGCTGACCGCCTGCATCTGCAGCGAGATGTAGGGCAGCACGCCGATCACCGCGAACAGCGTGACCAGCACCGCGACGGCGCGGCTTTTGCCGTAGCGGGAGCCGATGAAGTCGGCAATCGAAGTCACGTTCTGCCGCTTGGCCACCGCGATCATCTTGCCCATCACCGGATAGCCAAGGGTAATGGCCAGAACCGGCCCGACATAAATCAGGATGAAGTCGGGCCCAGAGAGGGCCGCGCGGCCGACCGAGCCGTAGAAGGTCCAGGAGGTGCAGTAGATTGCCAGCGACAGCGCGTAGATAGTGGCGCCGCTGCGGCCCTGGTACCAGCGTGGCGCCAGCCGGTCGCCCAGATGGGCGATGGCAAACAGCAGCCCGAGATACCCGAGCGACAAAAGCAGGATGGCACTGCCCTGCAACATGCGTTTTCTCCCCGTTCCAGTGAGTTAACCCTGTCATGCTGCTGCTGTCCACCGGCTTTGAACGGTTGCGCGGACCGCTTTGGCGGGCTTTTCTGCTACGGATGAAACTGATTTTCCGCCTGGTGAAGGCCGTCCTGATCCTGCTGCTGGTCTTCTGGGGCGGCGGTCTGCTGCTGTTCAGATTCGTCGATCCGCCCGCCACGCCGCTGATGGTGATGCGCAGCATCGAGCGTGGCGAACTGGTGCGCCAGGATTCGGTTGCGCTGCGGGCCATTGCGCCCGCCCTGGTGCAGGCGGTGATCGCCGCCGAAGACAGCCGCTTCTGCATGCATCGCGGCATCGATCTTGGTGCGGTGCGGGAAGCGCTGGAGGATTACGAGGAGACCGGCCGCCTGCGCGGCGCCAGCACGATCACCATGCAGGTGGCGCGCAACCTGTTCCTCTGGCCCGGCGGCGGCTTTGTTCGCAAGGCAATCGAGGCGCCGCTGGCGTTGGCACTGGACGCGCTCTGGCCCAAGCGGCGTATCATGGAGGTGTATCTCAACATTGCCGAGATGGGCGATGGCCTGTTCGGCGCCGAGGCGGCGGCCCGCGCGCATTTCAAAAAGCCGGCAGCGCGGTTATCCACGGCCGAGGCGGTCCGGCTTGCCGCGGTGCTGCCCAGTCCGGTGCGCTGGAGCGCCGCCCGCCCGACGGCTTATGTCGAGCGCCGCACGGCGATCATCCAGGCCCGCATGGCGCAGCTGAACCGGCAGCAGCTCGACTGCCTGTAACTCTTGCTTCCGTAACACTTGCGCCGATGCCGCCACGGCGATTTATTGCAGTCAAACCAACGAGGAAACCCCGGCTGCCATGTCAGACAATCTCTATACGCTGATCCGCTCCCGCATCGCCGACCCGGCCAAGACCTTCATCGAAACCGGCGACGGCCGCATTTTCACCTATCAGGACACCTTTGCCCTGGCGCAGCGTTTCGCCAATGCGCTGGTGGAGCTTGGCGTGCAGCCGGGCGACCGCGTGGCAGTGCAGGTGGACAAGTCGGCCGAGGCGCTGATCCTGTATCTCGGCGTGATCGCTGCCGGCGCCATCTACCTGCCGCTGAATGTGGGCTATACGCTGACCGAGCTGGAATATTTCATCGGCGATGCCGAGCCGCGCGTCGTGGTCTGCCGCCCCAGCGTCGAAAAGGATCTGGCGCCGATCGCCAAGAAGCTTGGCGTGGCGCATTGCCTGACCCTGGGTGCCAACGGCGATGGCAGCCTGATGGACAAGGCGAAGGCGGCAGCTGCGACCTTTGCCGAAGTGCCGCGCAAGGCCGACGATCTGGCAGCGATCCTCTACACCTCGGGCACCACCGGGCGTTCGAAGGGTGCGATGCTGAGCCACCGCAATCTTGCGTCCAATGCACTGACGCTCGTCGATTACTGGCGCTTCACCCGCGACGACGTGCTGCTGCACGCGCTGCCGATCTTCCACACGCATGGGCTTTTCGTCGCCAGCAACGTCATCCTGCTGGCTGGTGCCTCGATGATCTTCCTGTCGAAATTCGATGCCGACGAGGTGATCAAGCATCTGCCGCGCGCGACTTCGATGATGGGCGTGCCGACCTTCTATGTGCGCCTGCTGCAGCATCCGGCGCTGACCAAGGATCTGGTCAAGCATATCCGGCTGTTCGTCTCTGGCTCGGCGCCGCTGCTGGCCGATACGCATAAGGAATGGGAGGCCCGCACCGGCCACCGCATCCTCGAGCGCTATGGCATGACCGAAACCAACATGAATACCTCGAACCCCTATGACGGCGACCGCATTGCCGGCACGGTGGGCTTCCCGCTGCCTGGCGTGGAGCTGCGCATCGCTGATCCGGAGAGCGGCAAGCTGCTGCCGCAGGGTGAGATCGGCATGATCGAGGTGAAGGGCCCGAACGTGTTCCAGGGCTACTGGCGCATGCCCGAAAAGACCGCAGCCGAGTTCCGTCCGGACGGTTTCTTCATCACCGGCGACCTCGGCAAGATCGACGAGCGCGGCTATGTGCATATCGTCGGCCGCGGCAAGGACCTGATCATCTCGGGCGGCTACAACGTCTATCCGAAGGAAGTCGAAACCGAGATCGACAGCCTGCCGGGCGTGGTGGAATCCGCCGTGATTGGCGTTGCCCATCCCGATTTCGGCGAAGGCGTCACCGCCGTGGTGGTGAAAGAGAAGGGCGCGACGCTGGACGAAACCGCCGTGCTCAGGGCGCTGGATGGCCGGCTGGCCAAGTTCAAGCTGCCCAAGCGGGTCTTCTTCGTCGACGACCTGCCGCGCAATACCATGGGCAAGGTGCAGAAGAACCTGCTGCGCGATCAGTACAAGGATCTGTACACGCGCTGAGATCCGGCGAGCCGGAACGGTGCCGCCGCGCGCCGCTTCGGTTCTTTGACCGGTTCATCCAATACCGGCCGGGACCGCTAAAGCCCGGCCGGAGCTGTTTCGCGCCGTTCGACCCATTCCGGTCCATTGCGGTTCGCTTGGAACCGTTTGGGTTGTTTCGAAATCGTTCTGCTTCCGCAGCTACCCGGGCTCTCATGCCTTCGCAGGGCCTCCGGCGGCTTCCCGGGCGTGCAGGATGCGTCGCTTTGCATGGCGCTTTCCATAATGTATGCGCGAGTGAGATTTAGGATTGCCGACAGCGCAAAAAGAACATGCAGGGAACAATTTTTTAATCGAGATCGCGCCGCCAGTAGATGGCGCCGTTGCGGCACCACGGCTTGGAGGGGACATAGGTCTTGTAGCCGCAGGCGATCAGCGTGTTGGACGAGGCCGGGTTGGTGGGCACCGTATCAGTCAGCATCCAATGCCAGCCGAGGCTGCGCGCCTTGCGCTCACGCACACGGATCAGCCGCTTCTGCAAGCCATTGCCGCGATGGCCAGGTGCCACGCCGACACGGCAGAGATAGCCGGTCTGCGCAAAGCGCGATGACGGCCACAGGCCGGCAAAGCCGATGGGCTTGTCGTTCTCGCCATTCCAGGCCAGCCACCACCATCCGCCATCGGTGCGGATCGGCACTTCGCCGGGGAAGGCGATCAGATGCAGCCGGTTGATCATGGTCGCAATATCAGGGTCGCAACCGTCCACCTCGCGGATGCGGTAATGCATGGCTCCTCCTCCTGCGACCAGCCCCTCCACTGGGCGACCGGCAAGATTGGGCGCGGTCTTGCGCTTTTTCGGAACGCCAGGGTCTTGGGGCGGCCCGGGCGATGAGCAAAACGGCGAAGCGGGGGCGGCTGTTCCGGCGCCACATGCGGCGCTGCTGTGACAATCGCTAACCCCTAATGCCGCCATCATAAATACCAGCCACCCGCGATTGGGGGCAGCCACCGATGCTGCCGCAAATCGCAAATCCCTCCGCTGACTGAGGAACAAAGACACGGACGCCGTGGTTGTACCGCCATCTCTACGGGGGATTCGATGCGGAAGTATTACTACGTCATTGAGCAGGACGATCTTTGGTATATCCGTGTACGCGGCAAAATTTATGGCGGTTATCTGGTAAAAGAGCAGGCATTGCGTCACGCCATCAATTCCGCGCAGCATTCGGCGGCCGAGGCCTATGTCGTCGTTCATCAACCGGGCGGCGATTACCGGGTCGAATGGGCTAACAGCAAGGCCGCCAATGGTCATCATGTCGGCGCATCGCTGCAGATGCAGCCCGCCTGGCGCCCGGTGGGCGGCCTCACGGACTTTCCGAAAACACGCCGCGTCGTGCGTCTGCCGCAACGGGCAGGCGATGCAGCGGCTGCAGCTCCTGCAATGGGCGACCGCATGTCGCCTCCGCCGCTGCTCGTGCTGACGAAACCGGCTGGCTGTACAGGATCGACGACGGAAGTCTAAGCCGGCTTGCCCCGATGGCGACGGGCGCCCTATAAACGTGCTGTCATCAGCATAACCGTATTCATTCGCTCGCCATGCCCCGCGTCCATTAGCGACTTTCCCAGAACCGCTTTCATCAGCCGGTACGGCGCTCGCGCCGTGCTGCGCAGGTTCGCGGCCAGCCTCTGCCGGCCGCATGGGAATTGCTAAAGGATTCGGACCATGTCCAACGACATTCATCCGGCTCGATCCGCAGGCGGCGTTCTGCGTTCGGGGCCATTCTCTCTGCAGTACAAGGTGGAAGGCCGCGGCCGCCCGGTTCTGGTGGTTGGCAGCGTGCTCTATTATCCGCGCACCTTCTCGGCGGCTTTACGGCAGCATCTGCAGCTTGCCTTCGTCGATCATCGCGGCTTTGCGCCTCTGACGGAGCCCGCCAATGAACCGGTCACGGCTGCTGACTTCGCTTTTGAAACCGTGCTTGAGGATATCGAGCGGCTGCGGGCGCATCTTGGCTTGGGCAAAATCGTCATCCTCGGCCATTCCGGCCATGGCTACATGGCTCTGGAATATGCCAAGCGCTATCCGAAGCATGTCTCGCATGTGGTGATGATCGCCACCGGGCCGAGCCATAATGCGGAGCATATGACGATGGCCGAGCGGCATTGGCAGGAAGCCGTCTGCCCAGCGCGCAAGGCCAAGCTGGAGCGGGAGATGGCGCAGCTGCCGGCCGATCTGGCGGCAGCGCCGGAGAAACGCTTCATCGCCTTCTGCCTGCGCATGGGGGCGCGAAGCTGGCACGACCATGATTTCGATGCCGCGCCGCTTTGGGATGGCGTGCATGTCAACATGGCCGGCTTCGATCATCTCTGGGGCGAGGTGTTCCGCGACATCGACATCACGCGCGGGCTGGAGGCGCTGGACATTCCGGTGCTGCTGGCGCTGGGCCGGTTCGATTATCTCGTCGCGCCTTATGAAGCCTGGACGCCGTACCGGCCGCTCTTCCGCGATCTCACGGTACGCGTCTTCGATCGCAGCAGCCATACGCCGCAGCTGGAAGAAAGCGAGGCTTTCGATTCCGTGCTGCTGGAGTGGCTGAAAAGCCGCTAGCGCCGTATCGGCAGGGCCTGCGCCAGTTGTTTGGCGCAGGCCCTGATCGGCGCGGTATCTTGTTCAGTCTTGGCGAGCGCGAGCGCGCCGGAGAAGGTGGCGACCACGAAGGTTGCCAGGGCTTCGGGATCGACATCCTTGTTTCGCTCATCGCGCAGCTTCTGCGCGATGGCATCGCGCCAGGCCTGGAACACGCCATGCAGCGCCTGGCGGAAATCGGCATCGGCGAGCGACAGTTCGATGGCGAGGTTGTTGACCGGGCAGCCCAGCACGCGGCCGCGCTGATCCAGTTCGGCAATGGTGCCTTTGAAGACGGTGCGGATTCCCTCGGCTGCAGATTTCGCGGCCTGCACCGGCTGGATCCAGGTTTCTTCGACTTGGCGGAAGACACGCTCTTTGATCACCGCCATGCCGAGCGCCTTCTTGGTGGCGAAGTGATGATGCAGCGCGCCGCCGGTGACGCCGGCTTCAGCCTGGATGTCATGCATGCTGGTGGCGTGATAGCCGCGCGACTGAAACAGCTCCGCCGCAATGTCGAGAATGCGCCGGCGCAGTCCTTCCGGGTCGTTGGTGCGTTTGCTGGGGCGTTTTGCCATGGCCGAATTTTATCAGATTGACAAAACAGGACAACTGTCCTGTTATAAACAGGACGATTGACCTGTTTTGGAGGAAACGATGTCCACGCCCACCGCTTCGCCCGTCTCTTCGCCAATTGCTTCCCCGGCCGCTCCGGCCTCGTGTGGCATAGTGGAACTGCGCCAGTACACCCTGCATCCCGGCAGCCGAGATGCGATGATCACGCTGTTCGACCGTGAATTCGTCGAGACTCAGGAAGCGGTGGGAATGACGATCATCGGCCAGTTCCGCGATTTGGACGATCCGAACCGCTTCGTCTGGCTGCGCGGCTTTCCCGACATGGCCGCGCGCGGCGAGGCGCTGACGGCTTTCTATGTTCATGGCGAGGCGTGGAAGACCCACCGCGCTGCCGCCCGGGCCACGATGGTGGACACGACCAATGCGCTGCTGTTGCGCCCGGCTCAGCCGGATTCAGGTTTCAAGCTTCCGCCGGCCAGCCAGCGCCCGGGACCGCAGGCCGAGCAGCGGCCGCAGAGCATCGTCATGGCCGAAATCTGCTATCTCGATGCGCCAGCGGCGAATGACTTCGTCACCGCAGCCGAGCAGGTAGTAAGGTCAAAGCTTGTGGATGCTGGCGCAAGGCTGCTGGCCTGCCTGGTGACGGAAGCCAGCGAAAATACTTTTCCTGCCCTGCCGGTGCGGGAAGGCGAATATGTCTTCATCTGGTTCGCGAGCTTCCCCAATACGGAGACCTGCAAGGCACTTCCGCCCGCAGCATTGCTTGAGGATCGCCCGATTATCCGCAGCGAACGCCTGCGCCTGGCGCCGACAGCGCGATCGCTTCTGGTTTGACAAAGCATCACAAAGACGCTGCTGACTTTCCCTTAAGGCCGGCATTGGAACCGTCCCAATCCTTCCGGGTTTGGCTGGGAGTGAACTCCCTAGCCCAACCTGGAGGCCGCTATGAGCAACCCAAAGGATAACCTACTCGACTGGCTGCGCGATGCGCACGCGATGGAAGAGCAGGCTGAGCAGATGCTGACCCGGCTGGCTGGCCGGATTCAGAACTATCCGGAGCTGAAGGCACGGATCGAGCGTCATATCGAGGAAACGCGGCGGCAGGCCGGCGTGGTGCGGCAATGCATCAAGCGCTGCGGCGGCGACACCTCGACCCTGAAGGATGCCGCCGGCAAGGTGATGGCCTTCGCCCAGGGCATCAGCGGCGTCTTCGCCGAGGACGAAATCGTCAAGGGCACGCTTGCCAGCTATACCTTTGAGCATATGGAGATCGCCTCATACCGCATCCTGATCGCTGCGGCCCAGGAATGCGGCGACCGGCAGACGGCCACCGACTGCGAGCTGATCCTCAAGGAGGAGATCGCGATGGCCGACTGGCTGGAGCAAAACATGCCAGCGATCACCCAGCGCTTCCTGCAGCGCAAGCTGGCCGATGTCGAGGCGAAGCACTAATCGCCATTAATCGCGCGCGGGCCCGATGCTGTCGGCCACTCGGGCCCCGCGCCATCCCATCGGCCGCGACGGACCTTCCGTCGTATCGTGCATGGTCTGATGCTCCATTTCGGCATCGAGCTCTGCGCCAAGAAGCACGACCAGCGCCGACAGCCAGATCCAGGTCATGAAACCGATCACCGCGCCGAGCGAGCCGTAGGTCTTGTTGAAGCTGCCGAAATTCTCCGCATACCAGGAGAAGAGAATCGATGCAGCGATCCACAGGAAGGCGGCCAGCACGCTGCCCCAGCTTACCCAGCGCCATTGCGCCTTGTCGCGGCTCGGGCCGTAGCGGTAGACCACGGCAAGCGCAAAGGCGATGGCGGCGAACAGCACCGGCCAGCGCAGGATGTCGATCAGGTCGGCGGTCTTGCCCAGTCCGATGAAATCGAGCGCAAGCGGCAGCACGATGATGACGCCGAGCGCGACCAGCACGAAGACCACGCCGCCGATGGTGAACAACAGCGACAGCGCGTTCAGCTTGAAGAAGCCGCGCTTTTCTTCCTCGTGGTAGACGACGTTGAGGGCGTCAAACATCGCCTTGGTGCCTTTGTTGGCGCTCCACAGCGACACCAGAAAGCTGAAAAGAAAGGTCAGCCCCAGGGCCTGGCGGCCTTGGGAGGCAACATGGTCGATCTGCCCCTGGATGACATCGACGCCGCCGCCAGGAACGAAATCGGCGATGGTGCCGATGTGATCGGCGATGGTGGCGGGATCGGCGAAGAAGCCGTAGAGCGAGACTAAAGCTGCGATGGCGGGGAACAGCGCCAGCAGGGAATAGAAGGCGATGCCGGCGGCAACGGCAACGAGACGGTCCTTGCCGAGGCTGTCGTAGATACGCAGGAAGATGTCTTTCCAGCCGCGCCGCTCGATCTGCCACGGGGTCCTGGCATGGCGGCCGCGATCTCCACCAGCATTCTCTCCAGCATTGTCTGATGCAACGTCATGTCCGAGCGTTTGGCTGGCGGGGCGTGACAGAAAGCCACCGACGGCGATCGCACCAAGGCTGGCGGCAGCGATCCATAGCGGCCATCGTGATAGAGAGAGCGGCATCGCGATCTGTTTGTTACCGATGAAATAAGGTGAATCGATCTTTAACCAACACGGCGCGGCGTGCGGTGTTCCCGTTGCATTGGCACTGCAATGGCGTACGAAGCCGCGCAGTCTGTCATCATCGTAAATGCAGCGTTTACTATAGTTGGTGTTTGCAACATTCCGTTACAAACCAAATCTTCCGATTGAGCGTTGGCGCTGGCATTATGCCGCGACTTCGAGACGCAAACATAAGACGACTGACTCAATCCATGTCGCGCAGCCCGCATATTCTGATCGTCGATGATGACCGGGAGATTCGGACTCTGCTGATGCGGTTTCTGGCCGAGCACGGTTTCCGCGTAACGCCCGCCGCCGATGGACGCGGCATGATGGCAGCATTGAAGAACGGCCGCTTCGATCTGATCGTGCTCGATCTCATGCTGCCCGGCGAAGACGGCTTGCAGCTTTGCCGCAAAGTACGCCAGGAACTGCCGGTGCCGATCCTGATGCTGACGGCCTTGTCCGGCGAAGCCGACCGCATTGCCGGTCTGGAGATCGGCGCCGACGATTATCTGACCAAGCCGTTCAGCCCGCGCGAACTGGTGGCGCGCATCCGTGCCATCCTGCGCCGTGCCGCCACGGCCTCGGCCAGCGAAAGGGACCGCCCGCTCGCCTATGCCTTCGCCAACTGGTTGCTGGAAATCGGCAAGCGGCATCTGCGGGCGTCCGATGGCACGTTGCTGCCGCTGACTTCGGGGGAGTTCGATCTGCTGCTGGCTTTTGCCGAGCATCCGCAGCGCGTGCTGAGCCGCGAGCAGCTGCTTGATCTGACGCGCGGTCGCTCCAGCGTGCTGTTCGACCGCAGCATCGACGTTCAGGTCAGCCGCCTGCGCCGCAAGATCGAAGTCGATCCGAACCTGCCCGAACTGATCAAGACCGTCCGCAGCGGCGGCTACATCTTCACGCCGGATGTCAGGGCGCTGCAATCCGCATGATCGAAGGCCTCAAGCGTCGTCTGCGACAGCTTGGCAGCGATCGCATTGTCTGGCGGATTGCCGGCGCAATTCTTCTCGCCGTTCTTTCTACGCAGGCCGCGACGCTTGGCATCGAGGGTTTTGCTGCCAGCGGCATGATTTCTCCCCGGGCGGTGGCGGTTCTATGGGCGACGGCAACTCTGCTCATCGTCGGCAGCCTGGCGCTGTGGTCGACGCGGCGCCTGCTGCAGCCCTTGAAAGGGGTGATGGCCGCGGCGCAGGGCTGGCGGGCCGAGCAGGCGCCGAAGCCGATCCCCGAACGCGGCCCGGTGGAATTCCGCGGCATCTCGGCGGCCTTCAATGCGATGCAGGAGGAGATCAGCCGTTTCGTGCGGCATCGTTCGGAACTGATCATCGCGCTGTCGCATGATCTGCGCACACCGCTGACCAGGCTGCAACTGCGCGCCGAATATATCGAGGATGCCGAGCAGCGGCAGCGCATGCTGGACGAACTGCATTTCATGCAGATGCTGACCGACCAGCTTTTAGCCTTCGCCTCTTTCGATTCGCAAAGCGAACCAACCGAGAAGGTGGATCTGGCGGTGCTGCTGAGCAGCCTGTGCGACGACCGTACCGATGCGGGCGCGGTGATCGAGTATGCCGGTCCGCCGCATCTGGCGATCCATTGCCGGCCGACGGCGATCAGGCGCGCGCTGATGAACCTGATCGATAACGCGATCAAGTACAGCGACTATGCCTATGTCGCGCTGAACCCGCAGGCGACGGGCGTGCAGATCTTTGTGCGCGACAGCGGCCCGGGCATACTGGAAGCCGATCTGCCGCGGGTGTTCGAGCCTTTCTATCGCGTGGAAGCCTCGCGCAACCGCGAGACCGGTGGGCTCGGCATGGGCCTGAGCGTGGCGCGAGCCATCATCATCGAGCATCGCGGCCGCATTGCCCTGCGCAACCGGCAGCCGCATGGGCTGGAAGTCGAGATCTTCCTGCCCGGAAACAGCCTGGCTTAAAGCAAAACATCCATCGGCTATGTCGGCGAACTGCTGCGCGAAAGATGCCGCGCCGGCGCTGAAATTGTATTGCAATTGTTCTTTACAACCGTTGTGCCGGGTGTTTGCAACCGTGCAAAGTGTTAAGATTTGTTGCCTGACACATGCAAGACATAATGTGTCCTGTAACGGTAAATACTTATAAACAAGAATATTTTTCCCTAGGCGCGGCAGACGTTGCCGGTTTTGTTGCGGGCAATCGTTAACGCGGCTTTACGCTTTGGCAAGAAATCGCGGAAGACCAAGGTTGTAGGATAAGAGTCGCAAACCGGCATGCTCCTTGCTCCCGGGGATCGCAGGATCACCCGCAGCAAAGGACACGCATCATGTCGATTTCAGGCGCCATGCAGACCGCGATCTCCGGCCTCAACGGCCAGTCGACCGCGATCGGCTACATCTCGGACAACGTCGCCAATGCCAGCACCATCGGCTACAAGAAGGTGGAATCGCGGTTCCAGACGCTGATCACCAGTTCCAGCGCACAGGCGAACACGCATTCCCCGGGCGGCGTGCTGAACCAGCCTTATTTCACCAACAGCGCTCAGGGCTCGATCACCCAGGTCTCGTCGACGACCTCCATTGCGATCAGCGGCAATGGCTTCATTCCCGTCTCCAAGCAGACCGGCATCAATCCCGCCACCGGGCAGCCGATTTTCGAGACGACCTCCTATTACACCCGGGTCGGCGACTTCACGCAGAATTCGAAGGGCTATCTGGTCAACTCGTCGGGCTATTACCTGCGAGGCTGGGTGGTCGATCCGGTCACCGGCGCGGTCGATACGTCGCGGACGACGGAGGTGCAGGTTTCCAACCTGCTCGATGCGCCGGTGGCGACCAGCAAGGTGGATTATGCCGCCAATCTGCCGTCGAACATCACGAATGCTGAAGGCGAGTTGCCGGCGACGCTGCCGGCCAGCTCGATCCCGATTTATGACGCGCTCGGGAATGAGCGCACGCTCAACCTGATCTGGACGCGCGTCGGGGAAGGGCAGTGGACACTGGAAGTCACCTGCCCGGGCAGCACGCCGGAAAGCTTCGGCCCGGCGGAGGTGCAGTTCAGCGGCGAGATCGACGGCGAGGCTGTTCCTGCCGGCACATTATCGTTCCTGGGGTCCGATGGCGGTCTGAACGGCGTCGTCGCCGCGCTCAACGGCGACGCGTCCTTCAACTTCCAGCTCGATTTCGGCCATGGTCCGCAGGAGATGAGGCTGGATCTGGGATCGTTCGGCAACAATGCCGGCACCACGCAATATGCCGGCGACACGCTGACACTGAACGACTTCCATCAGAACGGAGTGCCGCAGGGCACGTTCAAGAGCCTGTCCATCGATGAGGATGGCTTTGTCTCGGTCACGTTCGATAACGGCAACGTCAAGACCTTCTATCAGATCCCGATCGCCAAGTTCCGCGATCCCAGCGAACTGGATCGCGTCAACGGCAACGCCTTCGTCGCCACGCCGAATTCAGGCGCGGCCATCCTGGTGCCATCCGGATCGAGCGGCGCAGGCTCGTATGTATCGGCCGCCATCGAAGCGTCGAATGTCGATATCGCGGAGGAATTCTCCAAGCTGATCGTCGCCCAGCGGGCTTATTCGGCGAATGCCAAAATCATCACGGCATCCGACGAACTGCTCCAGGAAACCATCAATATCCGCCGCTGATGGAGGCCGCCATGACGCTTGAAGCCAGAGGAGGGCCGCCATGTCGCTGACGGCTGCCTTGAACACCGCGGTAGCGGGTCTGACGACGATCCAGTCGCATACCAGCATCGTCTCCGCCAATATCGCCAATGCGCAGAATGCCGATTACACGCGCAAGATCGTCAACCTGACGACGCCTACAGCCGGGGGGCAGCCCCAGGCCGCGCTGATCGCCAGCATCGTGCGGGCGGCGGCGCCCGAGCTGCAGCGCGACATCTACAATGCCGCCGCCAGCCACCAGCAACTGGCGAGGGCTGTGGATAACGCCCGGACCCTGGCCGAGGCGCTGGATGCGACCAACGCCACCGGCGGCCAGGCAACGCTTCAAAGCCTGCTGACCAATTTCGAGAATGCCTGGAAGCAGCTGGAAGCAACGCCGGAAGATACGGCATTGAAGGCTCTGGTGGTTCAGCGCGGGCAGGAATTGACGGCAGAGCTGCATCGCCTTGCCGGGCTGCGCAGCAATCTTGAGCATAATGCCCAGCAAAGGCTGCAAAGCGATGTCGCGACGCTCAACGAGGCGGCGAGGAATGTCGAGGCGCTGAACGCCAAGATCATCAGCCAGAAGGCCGCCGGCATGCCGACGGGCGATCTGGAGGATCTGCGGGATGCGGAAGCAGCCAAGATCGCCGGCCTCGTCGGCATCCGCACCATGGTGGACGATACCGGGCGGATGTCGATCTATACCGATACCGGCACGCAGATCGTGGGCGTCAGTGCGCAGCGGTTCAGTTACGATCCAGCAAGCGGCAGGATCTCGACTGCCGGCGGGCTCGATGTGACTGCCGGCTTCCGCACCGGATCGATCCGGGCGGAACTGAATTATCTCGATGGCAGCGCGGCAGCACTGACCAGCTCGGATGCCAATCGCGGCACACTGGCGAAATTCTTCAACCAGATCGACTCGCTGGCGGTGAATGTCGCCAATGTCGTCAACGCGGCCTATGACGATCCGGACACCGCCGAGGCCGAACAGTTTTTCACCTTCGATCCGGCCAATCCGTCCGGCAGCATCGTCGTAAATGCCGCGTTGGCGGCGGCGCCAGCAAACCTGGATGCGGCGCGTGCCGGCGCCGTACAGCAGGCGATGCGCAACACCACGCTGACGGCGGCGGAGATCAATCCAGCCGGCGATCCGAACGGCCTGCATATATCGAACGTCAATATCTTCGGCCTGACCAGCGGCATCCTCTCCTACCATTCCAGGATCACCAGGGAGAATGAAGACAACCGCGATACGGCGGAGAGCCTGCGATACGCGCTGGACCAGAAGTACCGCAACCTGACCGGCGTGAATGTCGATAACGAACTCGCCGATCTGCAGGTGCTGCAGTCGAACTATGCAGCGCTGGCGCAGGTCATGAGCGCGATTACCGAAATGTTCGACCAAATGATCAATATCGGGAGGTAGCCATGGTGGCCGTGACGGGAACTTCGCAACTGGCGCGCCAGATGGCGCTGACGCGTAACATCAGTCTGCTGAACACGATGCTGAACATCCAGAGTCAGCAATTGGCGAGCGGCCTGAAAGCCGACGGGCTGATCGGAGTCGCCGCCCAGTCGCAGGAACTGGGGCAGCTCAAGGCCAGCCTCGGCACGATGGAGACATATGCCGCCGGCACGCAGACAGCGCTGAACCGGGTGAAGCTCGCAGCCTTGTCCATTGAAAGGATCATCGATCTGGCGACCGATGCCCAGACGATGATGATCCAGAACCGCGATCCCTATTTCGCATCGACGTCGCAGCCGGCTGCGCAGACGAATACGCTGCTGGACCAGATCGGTGGCATCCTGCAGGTCAGGGATGGCAACCGCTATATCTTCTCGGCGGCCAATCCGACCGATAATCCCCTGAATGGCCGGCTGTCGGATATCCCGACCACCTATGCCCCAGGCGCGATCCCCGGCATAACGCCGGGCTACGACGACCCGTTGCCGGTGGTCACCGACGGGGCAACCCTGCCGCAGCCGCCCTATCTCAATACCGGCGCGGCCGATCTGCAGAATTACTACGACCTCGATGAGGTTGGGCTTTATGTCAACGACAACGAGCGGGTGGCTTATGGCGTATCGGCGGTGGAGCCGGGCATGCAGCGCGTCATCGACGCCCTGGTGCGGTTCCGCGACGCCACTGCCGATATCGAAACCGATCCGGAGAATTACAAGCTGCGGGTCGACGATGCGCTCAAGCAGCTCAACACGGCCATTGCCGAACTGAAGCAGACCGCCTCGCGCAATGGCTACAAGCAGAAGCAATTGACCGAGGTGGCGAGCCGGCATGCGCGCAGCATCGATCTTTTGAAGATCAGGATCGCTTCCATCCAGGAGGCCGATCATGCGCAAGTCTCGGCCGCCATCGCCAGTATCCAGACGGTGCTGGAGGCAACTTATCTGGTCACGCGCAGCATGCTGTCGCTGTCGCTGGTAAACTATCTCCGCTAAGCCGAAACGGCGGCCGGTCCTCTTCCTCCCCCGACGAGGGCGCTGCCCAAGAGGGCGGCATGGCCGGCCGCCGCACGGCGGGACATCTTTTCCGGACACCTCTTTTTCTGAAATCTTTGCAGCCGGGTGCACGCGCAGAAGACGAGGCCTCGGGCGGTCGCCTGGCGCGCCGGCTTTTTTATCCACAGAAGCCGCTTCTTTGGCATGGGAAATGCTTGCTCTGTATACAACAAGCGAGCAAACTCGATATTTGCCTAAACATTAGACAAATACAGAGCCATCATGAGTGTCCAAATGACCAATCGGCCGCCATTTGCCTTCACCACCCGGCCGGAAATCAAAGGCAATTTCGGGGTTGTCGCCACCACGCACTGGATCGCCTCTGCGGCCGCCATGGGCGTGCTGGAGCGCGGCGGCAATGCGTTCGATGCCGCCGTGGTGGCCGGTTTCGTGCTGCATATGGCTGAGCCGCATCTGAACGGCGCGGGCGGCGATCTGCCGGCCCTGCTGTGGAGCGCGAAGAAGCAGAAGATCGAGGTGCTGTGCGGCCAGGGCCCGGCACCGCAGAAGGCGACGATCGAGCATTTCAAGTCGCTGGGGCTGGATCTCATTCCCGGCTCGGGCCTGCTGGCGCCCTGCGTACCTGGCGCGGTCGATGGCTGGCTGCTGATGCTGCGCGATTACGGCACCATCGATGTGGCCGAGGCTTTGGCGCCGGCGATCCATTATGCGCTGCAGGGTTGCCCGCTGGTGCCGCGCGTGATCGACACCATCGCGACGGTGAAGGAACTGTTCCGCGACGAATGGAAGACCTCGGCCGAGATCTGGCTGCCCAACGGGGACCTGCCGAAGAGCTTCGCGCTGTTCCGTCAGGAAAAGCTGGGCGCGACCTATACCAAGCTGGCACAGATCGCCAAGGATACGGCCGGCAGCCGCGAGCAGAAGATCGAAGCCGTGCGCAAGGCCTGGCGTGAAGGCTTCGTCGCCGAGGCCATCGACCGCTTCTGCCGCGAGACGGAAGCGATGGACGCTTCCGGCAGGCGGCATCGTGGCCTTTTGTCGGGCGACGACATGGCGAAATGGCAGGCGCATATCGAAGCCCCGCTGACTTACGATTACCGCGGCTGGACGGTGGCGAAATGCGGCCCCTGGAGCCAGGGCCCGGCTTTCCTGCAGCAACTGGCCCTGCTGAAGGGCTTCGATCTCGATGCCATGGACCCGGCCGGTCCAGACTTCATCCATGTCTTGGTCGAGGCCTCCAAACTGGCCTTCGCCGACCGCGAGGCATGGTATGGCGATCCGGATCATGTGGATGTGCCGATGCAGGCCCTGCTGTCGGATGCCTATAATGACGAGCGGCGCAAGCTGATCACGGATACGGCGTCGATGGAATTGCGGCCGGGCGATCCGACCGGCAAGGCCGCGAAGCTTGCTAGCGTCAAAGCGGGCGAAGCAGGCGGCGTCGGCATCGGCGAACCTACGGTGGGCCGTCTCGCCGGCAGCGATGGCGTCGTCAACAAGCGCGGCGCGGCCAGCGGCGATACCTGCCATATCGACGTGATCGACCGCTGGGGCAACATGGTGTCCGCGACGCCTTCGGGCGGCTGGCTGCAAAGCTCGCCGGCGATCCCCGAGCTTGGCTTCTGCCTCGGCACGCGCGCGCAGATGTTCTGGCTGGAAGAGGGCCTGCCGAACTCGCTCAAGCCCGGCAAGCGTCCGCGCACGACGCTGTCGCCTTCCATGGCCTTGAAGGATGGCAAGCCGGCTCTGGCCTTCGGGACGCCGGGTGGCGACCAGCAGGATCAGTGGTCGCCGCAACTGTTCCTCAAGGTCGCGCATTTCGGCATGAACCTGCAGGAAGCGATCGACTCGCCGGCCTGGCATTCGGAACACTTCCCCAGCTCCTTCTATCCGCGCGCGGCCAAGCCAGGCTATCTCGCGCTTGAAGGCCGCATGCCGAAGGAAACAATTGAGGCGCTGAAGGCGCGCGGCCATAAGGTGGAAGTCGGCGGCGACTGGTCGGAAGGCCGGCTCTGCGCCTGCGCGACGGAAGAAACGCCGGAAGGCACCATCCTGAAGGCGGGCGCCAATCCGCGCGGCATGCAGGGCTATGCCCTGGGCCGCTAAGGCAAAGCGCGGGGAAGAGAAGATGACCTGGTCGATCGTCGCGCGTGATCCTGCGAACGGCGCCTTCGGCGTCGCCGTGGCCTCGCGTTTCTTCGCGGTTGGAGCGCTTTGCCCGCATATTCGGGTTGGCAGCGGCGCACTGTCGACGCAGGCGCTGATCAACCCGACTTATGGCCCGCGCGGCCTGGCCCTGCTGGCCAGCGGCGCTTCGGCGGAAGAGGTGGTGGCGCAGCTGATCGTCTCGGACGAGGGCCGCGCCACGCGGCAATTGCATGTGGTGGACGCGCAGGGCCGCGCGGCGGTGCATACCGGCGCGGATTGCATCGGCTGGTGCGGTCATCGCAGCGGCGAGAATCTGTCGGTGGCGGGCAACATGCTGGCCGGACCCGATGTCGTCGCGGCAACCTACGACACCTTCCTGCAGTCTGCGTCATTGCCATTCGCCGAGCGTTTTCTGGCGGCGATGGAGGCGGGCGAGGCGGCCGGCGGCGACAAGCGCGGCAAGCAATCGGCCTGTCTGCTGATCCATACGACGGAAGATTATCCCGCGCTGTCGATCCGCGCCGACGATCATCCCGATCCGCTGGCCGAGCTGCGCCGGCTGTATCGCATCTCGCAGGGCCGCTATGCTGCCTTCATGCAATTCCTCGCCACGCGCGACAATCTCAGCGGTGTCTATGACCGCGCCGTCATTGAAGCCGAAGCGCAGCGGCGCGAGGCAGCGCTGAGAGATGAGGCCTCCGCCGGCAAGGAGCCTGCCTGATGGCATTGCTCGAGGTCGAAGATCTGCGCACCTATTTCGCGGCCGATGGCGGCGAATTCCGCGCGGTCGACGGCGTCAGCTTTTCCGTCGATGCAGGCAAGACGCTCGGGATCGTCGGCGAGAGCGGCTGCGGCAAGTCGGTGACCTCATTGACCGTGATGGGATTGCTGCCCCAGCGCACGGCGCGGATCGCGGGCGGCAGCATCCGCTTCGACGGCCGCGACCTTCTGGCGCTGGATGACAATGCCATGCGCGATCTGCGGGGCAATCGCCTGGCAATGATCTTCCAGGAGCCGATGACCTCGCTCAATCCGGCCTTCACCATCGGCGACCAGATCATGGAAGGCCTGCTGCGGCATAAGCGCCTGTCCAAGGCTGAGGCGCGTGAGCAGACCATCGAGATGCTGCGCAAGGTGCGGATTCCGGCGCCGGAGAAGCGCGTCGACGATTATCCGCATCAGTTGTCCGGCGGCATGCGGCAGCGCGCGATGATCGCCATGGCGCTGGCCTGCGGGCCGGAACTGCTGATCGCCGATGAGCCGACGACGGCGCTGGATGTTACCGTTCAGGCGCAGATCCTCGATCTCCTGAGGGATCTGCAGCGCGATCTCGGCACGGCAATCCTTTTGATCAGCCACGATATGGGGGTGATCGCCGAGATGGCTGATCATGTCGCGGTGATGTATGCTGGCCGGGTGGTCGAACAAGGGCCGGTGGCGCAGCTTTTCGATGTGCCGCAGCATCCCTATACGATCGGTCTGCTGGGCTCGATTCCGCGGCTCGATCAGACGAAGGAAAGGCTGGCCTCGATCGAAGGCAGTGTGCCCGACCCGCTCGATCCGCCGACGGGTTGCCGCTTCAATCCGCGTTGTCCGTTCGCCGACACGCAATGCCGCATGGCGGCACCAGAGCTGCGCGAGGTTCTGCCCGGCCATGCGGTGGCCTGCTGGAAGGCACCGCTCGCATGAGGAAACGGCGATGAGCAATCTTCTCGAAGTCCGCGGCCTCACCAAGCATTTCACGGCACGCACCAACTGGTTCGGCCGTCCGGTCAGTTTTGTCTCCGCCGTGGACGATGTCGGTTTCGATCTGGCGCATGGCGAGACCTTGAGCCTCGTCGGTGAGTCGGGCTGCGGGAAATCGACCACCGGGCGGCTGGTCCTGCGGCTGATCGATCCGACGGCCGGCAGCATCCGCTTCGATGGCCGCGACATCACGCGTCTGCAGGGCAGCGCGTTGCGCGACCTGCGCCGCGAGATGCAGCTCGTGTTCCAGGATCCTTACGCGTCGCTCAATCCGCGCATGACGGTTTATGACATCCTGGCCGAGCCGCTGATGCTGCACGGGCTGGTGCCGCCCGCCAAGCGCAAGGCGCGAGTGGAGGAACTGCTGGGCCTCGTCGGCCTGAGGGCCAGTCATGCCCGGCGCTATCCGCATGAATTCTCCGGCGGCCAGCGTCAGCGCATCGGCATTGCCCGCGCGCTTGCGGTGGAGCCGCATCTGATCGTCTGCGACGAAGCCGTATCTGCGCTGGATGTCTCGGTGCAGGCTCAGGTGCTGAACCTGCTGAAGGATCTGCAGGCGCGGCTTGGCATTGCGATGGTGTTCATCGCCCATGACCTGGCGGTGGTGCGGCATATCTCGCAGCGCATTGCGGTGATGTATCTTGGCCGCGTCGTCGAGATCGCGCCGGCCGCGGAACTGTTCGCCAAACCGCGGCATCCCTACACGCGCGCGCTGCTATCGGCCATTCCGGTGCCGCGGCCGAATGCGGCGCGCCAGCGCATGATCCTGTCGGGTGATGTGCCAAGCCCGATCGATCCGCCGGCAGGCTGCCGCTTTCACACGCGATGCCCGTTCGCTGTCGATCTTTGCCGCCAGAAGGTGCCGCAAATGGAGCAGACGGCGGCTGGACATAGCGTCGCCTGCCACCGCTGGCGCGAACTGCCCGAGGCTGCACCGCTGCCGGTCGAAAGCGCGGGCGAGGGTGCGGCACGGCTGGCACGGCTGCAGGCGCGTTTCACCGAAGTTTCACACTGAGTTTCGCAACGTGTTTGGGATCAATAAACAGAAAGAGGGGATCATGATCAGGACATCTGCTTTAGCCGCCTTATCGGCGGTGGTGCTGCTGGGCTCAGGCGCAGCCTCGGCGCAAACGCTGCGCTTCGGTCTGGCGGAGGACCCGGACGCTTTGGACCCGACGCTCGCCCGCACCTTTGTCGGCCGCGTCGTTTTCTCGGCCCTGTGCGACAAGCTGGTCGACATCTCGCCGGACCTGAAGGTGGTGCCGCAACTGGCCACCGAATGGAAATGGTCGGACGACAACAAGTCGCTGATCCTGAAGCTGCGCCCGAACGTTACTTTCCATGACGGCGAGAAGTTCGACGCCGAGGCGGTGAAGTACAATATCGAGCGCCACAAGACGATGCAGGGCTCGCAGCGCCGCGGCGAGCTTTCGGCCGTGACCAGCGTCGAGGTGGTCGATCCGCTGACGGTGAAGCTGAACACGGCCGCGCCGTTTGCGCCGCTGCTGGCGACCTTGACCGACCGCGCCGGCATGATGATCTCGCCGAAAGCGGGCAAGGCGCTGGGCGAGAAGTTCGCCACCGCGCCGGTCTGCGCCGGCCCGTTCAAGTTCGTCGAGCGCGTCGCGCAGGACCGTATCGTGCTGGAGAAGTACGACGGCTACTGGAACAAGGACAATGTGCATTTCCAGCGCATCGAGTTCCGGCCCTTCGTCGACGCTACCGTGCGCCTGGCCAACCTGCGCTCGGGCCAGCTTGACTTCATCGAGCGTCTGGCGGCCACCGATGCCAAGGCGGTGCAGAACGACAGCAAGCTGAAATTCGCCTCGATCACCGAGATCGGCTATTACGGCATTACCATCAACATCGGTAAGAGCGACAAGGCCAAGACCTCGGCGCTGGGCTCGAACCCGAAGATCCGCGAAGCCTTCGAACTGTCGCTGGACCGCAACGGCATCAACAAGGTGGTGTTCGACGGCCTGGCCACCCCGGGCAACCAGTGGGTTGCGCCGACCAACCCGGCCTATGCCAAGTCGGTGCCGATCCCGAAGCGTGACGTGGCCAAGGCCAAGCAGCTGCTGAAGGAAGCCGGCAATCCCAATCCGGTGGTCAACCTGGTTACCCCGACCACCACGGATGCCAGCAAGATCGCGCAGGTCGTGCAGGCGATGGCCAAGGACGCGGGCTTTGACGTGCGCATCCAGGCCACCGAATTCGCCACCTCGCTGAACATGGCCGACAAGGGCGATTTCGAGGCCTATATCCTGGCCTGGAGCGGCCGCCCCGATCCGGACGGCAACCTCTACTCCTTCCATGCCTGCAAGCAGCCGCTGAACTATTCCGGCCTGTGCAATCCGGCTCTGGATGAGATCCTCAACGACAGCCGCCTGACCACCGACATGGCGCAGCGCCAGGCTGCCTGGGAGAAGGCCGCGAAGATCATCAATGCAGAGCGGCCGATCATCTATCTGCTGCATCGCAAGTGGCTGTATGCTCACAGCGCCAAGCTGACCGGCTTCAAGGAATATCCGGACGGCTTGATCCGCTTCGTCGGCATGAAGATGTAAGTTGAACAGGGTTGCCGCTTCCGGGCGGCAACCCTTCCTATCGAAGGCCCCATGACCCGTTTCCTGTTCCGGCGTCTCGCCATCCTGATCCCGACACTGATCTTCGTGTCGATGATCATCTTCGGACTGCAGCAGCTGCTGCCGGGCGATCCCGCCATCGCCATGGCGGGCGAAGAGCGCGATCCGCAGGCGATTGCCGAATTGCGGGCCAAGTACAATCTCGACAAGCCTATCTGGGTGCAATACGGCCTGTGGATCGGCGGTATCTTGCAGGGCGATTTCGGCGAGTCGATCCGCATTCAGCTGCCGGTGTCGCAGCTTCTGCTGGAAAAGCTGCCGGTGACCATCGAGCTGGCGGTTCTTTCGATGCTGGTGGCTTTGCTCATCGGCCTGCCGGCAGGCGTGATCTCCGCGCTGTATAACGGCCGCTGGCCGGATTATCTCGCCAATGTCATCGGCCTCTGGGGGTTGTCGACGCCGAATTTCTGGCTCGGCATCATGATGATTTTGCTGTTTTCCGTTCATCTCGGCTGGCTGCCGGCTTCGGGCTACGTGTCGCCAACCGAAGACCTTTGGGCCAACCTGCAGGCCATGATCATGCCGGCCTTCGTGCTGGGTACCGGCATTGCCGCGGTGTTCATGCGCCATACCCGCAGCGCCATGCTGCAGGTTTTGGCCAGCGACTATATCCGCACGGCGCGCGCCAAGGGCCTTTATGAGCGCGTGGTGATCGGCAAGCATGCCTTCCGCAACGCGGCCGTGCCGGTGATCACGCTCGGCGCGCTGGAATTCGGGCAGTTGCTCTCCGGCGCCGTGCTGACCGAACAGATTTTCTCTATTCCCGGCTTCGGCAAGCTGATCGTCGATGCCGTGTTCAACCGCGATTATGCCGTGGTGCAGGGCGTGGTGCTGTGCACGGCCACCGCCTATGTGCTGCTGAACCTGCTGGCGGATATTGCGTATTTCCTGGTGAATCCGAGGCTGCGCACATGAGCGAACTCGCTGCATCCTCGCCTGCTGCGGCCAAGAAACCGGCCCGCGAAGACAGTCCCACCCGGCGTGCATTCCGCCGCCTGCTGCGGCGCAAGGGCGCCGTGGTTGGCCTGGTGGTGGTGCTGCTTTTTGTCTGCATGGCGCTGCTGGCGGACTGGATTGCGCCGTACAACCCGACCGAAGCCGACTGGAGCGCGCTGCGCGGCGAGCCGACCTTGGAGCATCCTTTCGGCGGTGACGAACTGGGCCGGGACGTGCTGTCGCGCGTCATTTATGGTGCGCGCGCCTCGCTGTTTGCCGGCGTGATCTCCGTGCTGCTGGCGCTGGCGATCGGCATTCCGGTTGGATTGCTGTCGGGCTATGCCGGCGGCGTGGTGGATGGCGTGATCATGCGCTTCACCGATGCCATGCTGGCCGTGCCCTTCCTGATCCTGGCGATTGCCATGGCGGCCTTCCTTGGCCCAAGCCTGGCCAATGCGATGATCGCCATCGGCGTCGCTGCGGCGCCGATCTTCGTGCGGTTGACGCGGGCGCAGGTGCAGTCCGTGAAGGTGGAGGATTATGTCGAGGCTGCGCGCGCCATCGGTAATTCACCGGCCCGCATCGCATTCCGCCATATCCTGCCGAATATTTGGCCGGCTTTGATGGTGCAGTCGACGCTCACCATCGCCTCGGCCATCATCGCCGAGGCCAGCCTGTCCTTCCTCGGCCTCGGCCAGCAGCCGCCTGAGCCGAGCTGGGGCAGCATGCTGAATGCCGCCAAGGATTACATGTCGGACGCGCCCTGGATGGCGATCTATCCCGGCCTGTCGATCTTCCTGGTGGTGCTGTCGTTCAACCTGCTGGGCGACGGCCTGCGTGACGCGCTCGACCCACGGCATAGGGATTGATTGGGACGTAACGGGAAGTGGCGGAGCTGTCCGCGCGAAAGTTGAAACACCAGTTTTTAATATTTCATCTACCGTATGAGCCAGCTTTTGTATCACCCTTTTGGGTCAATACCACCAGTCAGCGGCGACGGTGATTGTTCTGAGATGAGAGATCGCAAGATTTGTTTTGGGTTTTGAGACTAAGATTGGGCGGTGCGCCTCCTCAGTTTTGGTGGCGGGCCATAGCGTCAAGGTTGGCCAAAGGCGAAGTGTATGGATTAAGCTTTCCGTCTCTCTTGAATCTCTTCAATCATTCTCTTGAGGTTATATTTGCGATAGCGCTTATCTATGCGCGGATCATCGGCGAATACTTCTAAAACCTTCAAAGGATCAATGTCTGTTTTTGTGTGAACTACACGACCAAATTCATTGGATCGCAGATATTGGAATAAAGATTGAAATGCAATCTTTGCTTCCTTCCATACGCCTTCCCTTAGCGCTTCGTCGATGTAAGCTATAAGTACTCTTGGTGCGGCTTTAAGCTGGCGTATGGCTGTGTCGTCCGACCGTAGAGTTGCGGGGTGAAGAACATTCGCCACCCTGCTGATCAGGCAGTGCAGCGGACTCATTACAGGTAGATGAATCTCTGCAATTCCATCCGTCGTTTGGACGGGGACAATAAGATCAACTACACCCTCTTTGATCTTTGCATAATCACTGTTTGTAAAGCCCAGCAAGCTATTGATGAAATCGATAACGGCTACTTTGCCGTTGATCTCAATAACAACCACCGCAGAATTTGGAGTGGCGTCGCCCGGTTCGGGTATGTTGACAGTGCCTCCAAAATGCTCGGCAAGCTTCCGTGCGGCATCGAGATAACCAAAATAGTCAACGTCTTTGCTTGTGAACGGCCCGGCAGCTTTCAACTCATCATCGTGAGCCGAGTAACGATCGGCCCACAGGTTGAGGGCTTGGCCTCCGACAATGAAGACATCATCCGCGCTATTTAAAACGCGGGTTATCTCCCTGACTTCATCAGGAGTCAAATGTTCTGGGTTATTGGCAGTCACTCGCCAGCGGCTAAGACGGTTTGGACTTGACGTGAACGCCGTGGCCAGCCGATGCGAGCGCGAGAAAGATCTAAAGAGGCAAAGAAATTATTCTGTCGCGATAGTATTTCTATACTGACCACACCGGAACGGAGGGCGTGATCGTCCCTTTCGCGAGAAATCTGTTTCTCACGGTGCCGATCGAAAGAGCGATAAGAGATCTGGCGCATGGTCCCAATCCTTATTACCAGAATGAACCTCGCAGACCAGCTTGGCAATACACATTAGCCAGATTGGCTATTACTTTTCTGTAACCTACAGTAATCTGCAGTTAAATATTAATCGGAGCGAAACGCTTTGTATCCCCCCTTGTTCACTCGCTAAGACTAAAAGCCTAATATTTTGGTTATTTGCGGAAGTCCCGGGAGTTTCCGATAATGATGGCGGAGAGGGTGTCCGCCTATCTGTCGTCCGATGCAGTCCGATGCGATCCCGACAACCTCTATCAACCCCATGAATTAATGCTAGTTTTAAGCTTGTCCGTCTGGACCGATCCGACTTAGTCCGATACGATCCGGCCCGCATTTGTGGGTTGAAATGGGGGTTAGGACATGGCCCGCAGCATCAATCGCCTGTCGGCTCGGACCGTTGCTGCCGCATCGCAGAAGGGCCTCTTTGCAGATGGCGGCGGCCTCTACCTACAGGTCGGGCCATCCGGCAACAAGTCTTGGCTGTTCCGGTTCACCCTGAACGGCCGGGCCAGGGAAATGGGGCTTGGGCCGATCCACACGGTTTCGCTCGCAGCAGCGCGCATTCAGGCCGAAAAGTGCCGCAGATTGCTCCATCAGAAGATTGATCCTATTGCGGCACGCGATGCCGAACGTGCCCGACTGCAAATCGAGGCAAGCGACTCTGTAACCTTCAAGCAGTGCGCGGAGCGCTACATCGCTGCCCACGAGCGGGGCTGGCGTAATGCGAAGCACGCGAAGCAATGGACGAGCACCCTCAATACCTATGCCTATCCGGTGCTCGGCAACCTGCCAGTACGCGGGATCGACACCGGCACCGTCCTGCGCGTCCTTGAGCCGATCTGGCAGACGAAGACCGAGACGGCGACGCGCGTGCGTGGGCGCATTGAAGCGGTGCTTGATTGGGCGTCTGCCCGCGGCTACCGCAATGGCGACAATCCGGCTCGTTGGCGAGGGCACCTCGACAAGCTCCTGCCATCGAGATCGAAAATTCGGAAGGTTGTCCACCATGCCGCCCTGCCCTACGACGAGCTGGGCGCGTTCATGCGCGATCTGCGAAGCCGCGACAGCGTCGCCGCGCGTGGCCTGGAATTTCAGATCCTGACGGCGGCGCGGAGTGGCGAGGTCATCGGCGCTCGCTGGCAGGAAGTTGACCTGATCAAGAAGGTCTGGACCGTGCCGGCGGAGCGAATGAAGGCCGGCAAGGAGCATCGCGTCCCGCTGTCGACTGCGGCCGTGACCTTGCTAAAGCGGTTGAAGGGCGACGCGAAGCCCGCAGATCACGTGTTCCCCGGTGCCAACGAGGACCGGCCGCTATCGAACATGGCTTTCCTTCAGTTGCTGAAACGCATGAACCGGGAGGACCTGACGGCCCATGGCTTCCGCTCCACGTTTCGCGACTGGGCCGCAGAGCTGACCAGCTTCCCGCGCGAAGTCGCGGAGATGGCGCTGGCTCACACGATCGAGGACAAGGTGGAGGCTGCCTACCGTCGAGGCGATCTGTTCGAGAAGCGCCGCCAGCTAATGGAAGCATGGGCGCGGCACTGCGCAACGGCTGCCGCAAAGGGCAAAGTAGTGCCGATTGGTCGTGCACAGACGAAAGCCGCCGTGGCATGACGGAGCGCGAGTTCGGCCCAACCGGCGCCTACACGCTCACCGACGAGAGGGTTTCGGACGAAGCGTGGAGACGCATTTCCGAGATCGTCGGACGCAAGACTGGCATCAAACCACCTGACGAATTTCGTGCCGCGCTGAATGACGTGCTGGCCGTCTATCGCGCGGTCTCATTCGCGGCAAAAGACGCGGCGACGCTGAATCAACTCCGTCGTGATCTCGATGCCGTGCACAACTCGGCTCTTGATCTAATGCGGCGCCTCAAAGCGCTGGATGGGAATGGCCGGCTTCTCATGTCAGTTGGTGAACCGGACGGCTTCACGGGGATGCTGGATCAAGTAACGGTAGTGGTGAAGGCCTCCGAGGCTGCATTGGAGAAGGCGGCTCAATATCGGACAGGCAGACCAATCGACCATGCGCAACGCAGCATGGGGGTATATCTGGCCGAGGCCGTTGTCGCCTTTCTTGGTCCAGACAAGGTGACAAAGACCAAGGATGGATTGTTCGATGAGCTGTTCTCGGTCCTTTACGAAGAAGCGACAGGGAAACCGGTAGGCGACCCGAATACTCCGGCGCGGAAAGCTCTGAAGGCTTGGGAAGAAAGCCGAGCCATCCTGCCGAAAATCTGGGGCGGAAGTTCGTAGGGGGGCGAAACCCCCTTCAAAAAATCGGCACTTCTTGCGGTCAAAGTTCCGGGCGACGGACGGCACAATCCAGACCAGTCCACACTGACCTGGAGCCGTTTCACCATGCAGCAAGACGATCATATGGAGCAAAGCGAACGCCTGCAGCAGCCGACCGACCCCGCTGCATTGCTCCGACTGCCGGACGTCCTTCGGCTCGTTCCCGTAGCGCGAAGCACTTGGTGGCAGGGCGTACGGGATGGCCGGTTCCCGAAGCCGGTCAAAGTCGGGCCGCGGATCACCGCGTGGAGGCGATCCGACGTGCTCGATCTGATCGAACGCCTCACTTCCAAGGCTGCCTGATCGCAGCAGAGGGAGCCAGCAATGAGCAAGGTGTTCAAAGGGGTCACGAAGGTCTTCAACAAGGTCGCCAAGGCTGTGAAGAAAGTCCTTCCGGCAGTGCTGGCGGTCGGGGCCGTCGTATTCACGGCGGGCGCGGCGCTCGGTGCGATGCCGACCTGGGGCGCGGCTATTTCGAGCCTCACGGCCAAAATGGGAGCGACAGGTGTCTTAAGCAATGTGCTCACCGGAGCCCTGACGCAAGCGGGCTACGGTGCGGCTATCGGTGTTGCGACATCGGCGTTGACGGGCGGCAGCGTCACCAAGGGCATGCAGATGGGCGCGCTGGGTGGCGCGGTCACTGGCGGCGTCATGGGTGGCCTCGGCATGAACACCGATCCGCTCTCCGGCCTGAACGAAGCGCCGGCCGGCGAAGCCGCGACCAATGTCGGTCCACTGGAGACCCCGACGGCAGACAATATCGGTACGGGCGCGATGGTATCGAGCCAACCTGGCGGCGCCGCTGGCGTGCAAGTTGGGCCACTCGGTTCCGCACCGCCAGCCCCGCCACACGGCGGTTACTCACCGTCGGCCTCGGGCGGACTGCTCAAATGGATGGAACGCAACCAGACCCTTGTCGGGAACGTGGTCAGCGGAGGCGCCCAGGGATTGATCAAGGGCATGGCGGCCGAGGATTCCGGCGAGGCCTACGAGCGCGCCATTCGGAGCCGGCAGGACATTATCAACCAGAACTATTCCGGCACCGGGCGCGGCCTGCTGACTGACGAGAACATGGCCTACTTGCAGAACCAGCCGGCACGGCCGACGCCTGGCCAGCGGTTCGATCCGCGCACCTATGGCGGCCAGTATGTGTTCGACTCTGACCTCGGTCGGATCGTGTTCGTCCCGAACCAGCAGGCGTAAGAGCGATGGAGTGGTTTCGCTGGCACCACGGGACGGTCACCGACCCCAAATGGCGGGTTGTCGCTAAGCGCGCAGGCGTGACATTGCGTGACGTGATTGCAGTCTGGGCGGCAATGCTGGAGTGCGCGAGCCAGGCTGAAAATCGGGGGTACCTCGTCGGCTGGAATGCCGAGGATGTGGCGGCCGGTTTGGACATGGAGCCTGAACAGGTCAAGGCGATCTACGACGCCATGCAGGGCAAGACCCTGGAGGGTGACCGGCTGACCAATTGGGAGAAACGCCAGCCGAAACGAGAGGATAACACGGCCGCCGAGCGTAAGCGGCGGCAACGCGAGCGCGAGAAGGAAGCGGTTGATCGCACTGATGTCACGCACGGTCACGGAACGTCACGCGATGTCACGACAGATAAGAACAGAGGAGATGAGAACAGAGAAGAATCTACATCCCTTCGGGATGGGGCGCCTCCGGCGCTCGTCCTCGTGGGCGATGATCAGCAGCAGGATCGGGGCAAGGACAAGACCAAGCGCGGCACCCGCCTGACCGCTGACATGGAGCTACCGGAACGTTGGGCCCTATGGGCGAAGGCGGAAGGCCATCCAGATCCGCAGGCTGAGTGGGAGCGGTTCCGCGATTACTGGTGCGGCGTCGCTGGCAAGGATGGCGTGAAGCTTGATTGGGAAGGAACGTGGCGCAACCGAGTGCGGAAGGTTCTGCAGGAGGGCAGACCAGCCGTCGGCCACAAGCAGACGGGTGCGACGTCAACCCCGGTCGAGTTCGACCCGAGCCTTGAGCCCTGGCTGCCGAAGCTGGCGCGCGAGTTCGATCCATCGGCGCTGCGCTCGTGGTTCACGCGCGTTCGCGCGATCGAGAGCGACGACCGGATCACGCTTGTCGCTCCGAGCAAGTTCATCGCCGACTACATCCGGCAGCAGTTTTCGTCGCAGCTTCGGCAGGTGTTTGGCGACCAGTTCCGGGTCACGCACCAGCAGCCGACCGGCAAGGCGGCATGAGCCGGAGTGAAGCCGATGCCGCATCCTGCCGGCGAACGACCGCACGAGCCTAGCCTCAAAGGTCCCGTTGGAGAACGATCGATGACGGACGAGCAACGCGACCCAGCCAATGCCGCCGCTGAGGCACAGGCCGTTGCCCGGGAGGCCGCCGCGGCCGATCTCGACGGCGATGACTTCGACCTGCGCGCGGAGATGCACGATCTCTCGATATCGCCGGCCCTCCTTGCCGACCTGACGGGAGCCGACCGGTCAACGATCTGGCGCTGGATGAACGGCCGCACGCCGGTTCCCCACTACGTCAAGACTATCCTCATGCTGCGCCGAACGCTGCGCCATCTCTCCGGCCGGCTGCTGGAGATGGCGAAGGACAGCTAGCGATGCACCGTGCAATGGCGCGCCTGGCTGCGAGGCGCTGGCTTTCCAGACCAGTACGCGCACAGGCGCGTGCGCGCGTCATGGGCTAGGAGCGATCACGATGCCGGCGGACGTTAAGCAGCGCTGCGGAGCGAAGACCAGGGGCGGCGTGCCTTGCCAGGCGCCCATCGTACGCGGGCGCAATCGTTGCAAGCTGCACGGCGGGCTATCCACGGGGCCGAAGACGCCAGAGGGCAAAACTCGCTCCATGCAAGCCTTGCACGCCGGCTATCTGCAATGGAGGGCGCGGAACCAGCCGCGCGAGGCAGACAAGTCAAGACCGACACCAACCCGACGGAACTGCGAGTGATGGCAAAACTAGATGAAGCTACTAAGCGCCTGATTGTCATGGAATTGGCGTGCTATCGAACGCCCTCAGAGGTCGTCGAGATCGTCGGCGAAAAACTCGGGATCAAGCTGGACCGCCGGCAGGTGTTCGATTACGCCCCCTATGGATCCCACGGCGACAGAGTCCCGCAGAAATGGCGGGATCTGTTCGATGCGACCCGGAAGCAGTTCCTCAAGGACACGGCGGAGATTCCGATTGCACAGCGCATATTTCGCCTTCGCGAGTTGAACGACATGGAGCAGCGGGCGAAGGCGCGGGGCAACTACGCCCTGGCCGCCCAACTGCTGGAACAGGCCGCAAAGGAATGTGGCGACGTATATACCAACCAGCAGCGGGTCAAGCACTCAGGCGCGGTCGCCACCTACGAGGCGACCCCGGAGCAGATCGACGCCGAGCTGCGCGAACTACTGGGCGTCACTGATGCTCCCGAAGGGCACTGACCCGAGCCCATCTTTGCGCTGCTGAGCGCTCGCCGCGGCCGGGCGGCGCTCGATCGAGGGTGCACTTTCGGCGGAATCTGCCGCCAGCCGGCGGCCGGGGGCACCGCGGGTGCTCGGCTGACCGTTCTCCCGTCGTATACGACACCACAAGTGAGGCCGACTGAGCTTGGTGGGTCCACGCACCGCCGATACTCCAAACGCGCTTCTCGGGCGCCGCACGGCGGGACGGCATGACGGCCGGTTCCACTGCGATTTCACGTTCGACAGGGATGCTGGCGGTCCGGGGATTCGTGCCCGGTTGGCCCCCGATGAAGCCATCGGTGGCAGCAGAGAAGGCACCGCCAGCGCCCGCGTCGGGAGCCCAGGGGTCGGTGTGCCTGGAGGGCCTGCAGCAAGGCTGTCGAGGAACTCTGAGTTGGAAACCGCTCCCAACGAGGATAGCAGTCTATCGGTTTCGGTGCTTGGAGCAAGGCGCCGCGGGTATCTCGTGGAGGGCTTGCGCTCGAAGGGCCACTACCAAGCTTGGAATTGCCACATCTCGCCCCCGGCAAGTGAATCTAATCGGTCCGTCATCCGACCACAAGTTCAGCATCGCGACCTCAATTAACACCCGTCCAATCGTCCGCAAGCTGATTATGGTCTCCTCCGTGCACGCGCTCTCGGCTTGAAAACTAGAAATGCCTGGGTACTGTTTCGCGTATGCACGCCTTATTTCGCTCACCACTGCTGCACCTGGGCATCGCCTTCGCAAGCGGCGCGTTCGTCGCGCTGTTGCTGCTCGGCCGATACGAAATCAAAAGATTGAGCGATTATTCCTGGGTGTGCCTTGATCGACTCACAGGCGATACCGCGCGCGGCAGGTGTCCATAATCATGATCTGCCCGAATCTCCGGTTGCGAGTCGCAGTCTCAGGCGTCTGACACAGCATCAAGCCTCAGGCTCAGCTCTCGAATGCCGTCCGCAATTCCTCTGCGCGAGATGATCGCCTGCGAATTGTCCTTGAATATGATCGACCAGTAGATTGATCCGGTCGCCATATCGATCCTGCCATAACCGGGAGCTTGGGCCAGAAAGCCAGATTTTGGAACTTCATGCTTCGCGAGCGTGATCCGGACCGCCTCAATTGACCTATATTGGGGAGCGATCACGTCGTATGCCGATTTCAGTCGGTCGATTGTAGAAGGATCCTGCTCGATACGCTCGTACGCCCGACGATGATAAAGGGCGCCATCTATCGTCAGTGCAGCAGCCTTCACTAGCGCCTCATCATTCTGCTTGACGATGGCAGCGCGGGCCTCTGGCGAGGCGGCCGCCAGCTTCGCTCCGTACTCGATGAGTTCCTTAGCCCTCCGTCGCCATGTCCGAAGCAGCTCGTAGAGTGCGAATATCCACATCTGGCTCCAAGCCGATACGACGACAGCTTCCATGGTTGGCGTGCGCTCGATCTCGATATATCGGCGCAAGAGATGCTCCTCCATCTCTTGGAGTGCGAAGTCCGTTACGCCGATGTTCATGGCCTGCATATTGAGATACAGGTTATCGAATAAGGGCAGCTTTCTGAGCACCAGGTGCAGCGGCAGTGCATCCGGCTCATCGTCCTGTTCTTCCCTTTCAATCGTCATTCCCCCCCAGTGCGCTGCCACTTCGGTCCACTAGTGCCTGACCGGTTAACACCCTCAGGCCCCCTCGGCAATATTGACCGTACATAGCTTAACAGCTATACAACCAAAGAGAATGTGCCCAGATCGAGACAGGTTGCGGGGCGTGCCGTCGGGAGCGTACCGGTTCTCCGGATGTGAACGACGGATACGAAGCCTCGGGGAGAAATCAAGGGTGGCTCGGAACTTTTCGGATATTGTCACAAAACTGCCGGCCAAGCGGCGGTTCGCTGTCGAAGCCCAACAGCAAGCGCTCTGCCACCCGGTCGAAAGCCTCCGTGAACTTCGGCAGATTGCTGGAAAGGCTCAAGCCGACGTCGCCTCGGCCCTCAAGATCAAACAACCGTCTGTCTCCAAGATAGAAAACCAAGCCGACATGTATTTGTCGACATTGCGCAGCTACGTCGAGGCTGTCGGCGGGAAGTTGGAACTGGTCGTGAAGCTACCCCACCGTCGGGCGGTTCGCCTCCAGTATTTGGGTGACATGTCGGCCAACGCCGTACCTGCGACACCGAAGCCGCACGCCCGGCGCCGCGTCGCAGTCTCCTGACTGGGTCCTTGCGATGATGCAGAACTGGGCTCCGGTCGCTCGCCGTACCAGCGCCTTTACGTGGCGTGAACGGGGATTGCTGAATGCGGCTGTGCACCCCCCGACTGGGGCGCGCTTAACAGACATGGCGGAAGACCAGAGACTGGTCGGCACACAATAGCCGGTGCGAGGGGGGCACGGCGCGCTATGGATGAACTGCAACGATCCATCTATGTCGACCGATTCCGGTTGGCATTCCACACCAAACGGGGAGCGGCATTTCAGGAATGGTTCGTTCTCCTGGCTGGTTATGCCTTCGGCGCCGATTTCGAGGAGGTGCGTCCCTATGGTCCTCATGGCGACTTGAAGTGTGACGGCCGGCGCATCAGCACGAAGTCCATCTTCCAATGCTACGCCCCTGACGTGATGAAGGAAGCTGAACTCATCGCCAAGATCGACAAGGACTTTCTCGGCGCCCGCGACCACTGGAAGACGGACATGGAGGAATGGATTTTTGTCCACAATGATGATCGTGGCCTCCCGCCTAATGCAGTGCGGCATATCGACGGCCTGCGGCAGGCGCATGCGCCAATTACCATTGAAACGTGGTCGGAACCAGAACTCTTGAAGCTCACCATGGGCCTCGACTTAGTTGCGTTGCAGGCTCTGTTTGGCCCCGCAGCATCGATCGCCATTGTTGATCGCCTAGTCATGGCTGATTTGGTGCCTGTCATTAAAGCCCTACAGCGTCAGGAGCCCAATGTCGGCGATCCCCCGCTGACGCCCCCCACGTTGGAAAAGCTCCAAAAGAACGCACTCTCCGAGGAGTCCGGTCTCTTGCTTCGCATGGGCCGTCGCAAATCAGGCTTAGTTGATATTTTCTTTGGCAAGAGTCCTAGGCCCGATCTCGGCGAACGCATCGCCGAGGCTTTCCGGAAGCGCTACGCCGAACTGAAGGCGTACGACCTTCCCGCCGATATGATCTTCAAGCACCTGCAGGATTATGCAGGCATGAACGGCGAACCGAAGCGCCAGGGCGCGGCGCTTGCCGTCTTGGCTTATTTCTTCGATAAATGCGATATCTTTGAGGACCCTGTCGCCTCAGTGGACATGTCATGATCCTGCCCACGAAACATGTCCGTCCTGATCGTGCTCTCATCGGCGTCGGCGCCGAGGTGCTTGAGATCCTAAAGCGACCGATGACTGTATCTCGGCTTTGGGATGAGGTGCGCGGACGGCGGACGCTCCACACACCCAATGCTCCGATTGACTATCAATGGTTCATTCTTTCGCTTGACCTGCTTTACACAATTGGTGCGTTGGAGTTCGATCGTGGCTTGGTTCGGAGGGCTGCTCCATGATCCGACGAATCGGCAGCGATCTCGCGTCCTTCAAAACTCTGACCTTCAAACCAGGATTGAATATCCTGCTCGCTGATAAAAGCGCGGGTGCTACAGATCGTCAGTCACGTAACGGTGCCGGGAAGACTAGCTTCGTCGAGCTGGTCCATTTCCTATTCGGTGCTGATGTCAGGAAAGAAAGTATTTTTCGCTCGGACGTCCTGTCGCCATGGACCTTCGATGTCGCTGTCGATATCGCTGGTGAAACGGTTTCGGCCGCACGCAGCGGCTCAAAGCCGAGCCGTATCAGCGTGAATGGAGCGGTCGAAGATTGGCCGGTATCTCCGCAATTCGATGAGCGCGCCGGCCATTTCGAACTCTCCAATGAGAACTGGAAAGCGAACCTGGGCGCTCTCTGGTTCGGCTTGCCGGCGTCGGGGGGCGATGAAACCAATCGCTTTCATCCATCCTTCCGTTCTCTGTTTTCCTACTTCGCGCGACGACAGCTTGGCGGTGGCTTCCAACAGCCGATGCAGCATTCGATTATGCAGCAGACTTGGGATCAGCAGGTCTCGATCTGCTATCTCCTGGGGTTGGACTGGACCATCCCTGGCAAATTTCAAGAATTACGCGGGCAGGAAAAAGTCGCGCAGGAGCTACGTAAGGCTGCTCGTAGCGGCGATCTCGGCCGCTTTTTCGGCAAGGCAGCGGACCTGCGCACGCGCCTGACGATCGCTGAAGCCAGGGCGCAGAGGCTCCGGGAGCAGCTCGGTAATTTCGAGGTTGTACCGGAGTACAAGGAACTTGAGCGTGAGGCCAATGAGATCACGCGCCAGATTGACGCCCTGAACGTCGAGAACTTGATGGATGGCGATCTGCTCCAACAGCTTCGGGCATCACTTAGCGAGGAAGATGCGCCGGCTCTTGGCGATGTCACCAAGCTCTACGCCGAAGCCGGCGTTCTACTTCCCGACGTGGTACGCCGTCGGTTCGATGAGGTTGAACGCTTCCACCTTACCGTCATCGAGAATCGCCGAGCGCATCTAAGTGCTGAAATTGCTTCAGCAGAAGCGCGCATGTCTCAGCGAGACCAACGCGCGACGGAGCTAGACCACCGCCGGCGTCAAATCATGACCGTTCTACGGTCTGGCGGCGCGCTGGAACACTATACAAGTCTTCGTGAGGAAGCCGGTCGCGCCGAGGCGGAGGTTGAAAGTCTTCGACAGCGCCTTGACACCGCAGAGCGGATAGAGAGCACCAAAGCTGAGTTGGATATCGAGCGGGCCAATCTGACCAAGGCGCTGCGCGACGATATCCATGAGCGCGAAGCAATCATTCGAGAGGCGATCCTCGCCTTCGAATCGCTATCTGAATCCCTCTATGAAAAGGCAGGCAACCTCACCATCTCTGAAACCGGAAACGGTCCCCAGTTCGAGGTTCATATCGAAGGGCAACGCAGTAAGGGGATCACCAATATGCAAATATTCTGTTTCGATCTGATGCTTACGGAACTCAGCATCAAACAGGGACGTGGTCCGGGATTCTTGATCCACGACAGTCATCTTTTCGACGGCGTCGACGAACGGCAGGTGGCTAAGGCGCTTCAACTTGGCGCCGAACGAGCCAAGGCGGCCGGATTTCAATATATCGTGACGATGAACTCCGACGCTCTTCCCAAAGAGGGCTTTCAGCGTGGCTTCGATATTCAATCCTATGTGATGGACACCAAGCTCACTGACGCAACCGACACTGGCGGACTTTTCGGCCGGCGTTTCGACTAGACCGCGCGGAATGCTCCGCGCCTCCTATGGAGATTTCCGCTGGGGTTTCCGAGGATCTTTCGCGAATCCAATTTCGATCAAGCGCCGAATTGCCTCAGAGCGAGAAGGAAGGTCCGGTTGCTCTCGGCGCCATGCATCCACCGCAGCGATCTGCCGGCGCGAAATCACAAGCTGGAGCCGTTGGTCTAGTCGCTCATGTTCCATGGCAAGATTATTTGCCGGACCAGCAAGTTGTGTCAAGTGTGTAAGTTGCTTGACATAAGCGTGAATATGTGTAAGTTACACACTTGTTGAGGCCAGACGCAAGGGTGGAACCAATGAAAGCTGCCGTATCAACCAGGAAAGCCCCAAAGCTCGCGCGCGAGGATGTGTGCGCACTTGGCGCTGCAATGTTGGACGTAATCGCCGCTCACGATGCCTTCGCGGCAACGCTGCGGCGCCTGGGCTGGGATGACGAAATGCTGGAGCCACTGCGCTCGGGCTACAGCATGGTCTCGGACCAAATCGACGCGACACTTGAGACTGGGAGGGCGGCGCGGACGTAAGCGCACCATTCCTGTTCGAAAGTCACGAAGCCCCGCCCCATAGGCGGGGTTTCTTTTGTCCTGGCGAATGACTGAGACTGGACGCCGACCATGGCTTCGTGAAGCATCGGCACCGCCAGTGGCGCCGGTAATTCGGGTCCGGAACACCTGTAACCGGCCGCCCCTGCCGCGGAGACACGGAGGCGACTGAATGACCGTGGAAACGATTGGCCTGGGGCGCATTCTGCGCCTCCCCGAAGTCAAACGCGAGACCGGCCTGAGCCGGGCCACGATCTACCGAAAGATTAAGGCCGGCGACTTCCCTGCGCCAGTGGAGCTAAGTAGAAATTCGGTCGGCTGGTATGAAAGCGAGATCGCTGCCTGGAAGGCCAATCGCCCCCGTCGCAGTGTCAAGCCCTGGTCTAGTGCGTAGCTCAGCGGCGTCGTGAGGGATACAGTTCCATTCCATGTCAGATGGAACCGCGCAAGACGAACTGTTCTTCGAGCCGCTCAAGGAGCATCGCGGCGCGTATTTTGTCGAGTACCAGCCGCCGGTACCAAGCGTGCCTTTGGCCACACTTTGCCTCGTGTTCACTGAGCCCGTGGGCTCGGCCCGAGCCGCAGCCTTGCTTGAAGAGGAGACGCGGCGATGGATCGGCCGATTTCCTGTGCCGCTGATGGCGTCGGCGCTTGACGAGAAGGAAGATTTGATCGCAGTGCATGGCAATGGGGCTGGAGGCCATCTGTTCGCGTGGTTCGAGCCCGATGCCGGCGAAATTACACTTTCATCGAAAGCGGCCGACTTGGACGCATTCCTGCGGGCCAATCCTGCGGCGCGAAACCTGCGGGAGATTTATGCCTATGTGCCGGCCAGGACCAAGGAACAGGTCAAAGCAGATGCTGATAAGTACGCTCAAGAGCGAAGGCGGCAGAATCTGCTTCTGAAGGGGCTCCTGGCGCTCTGGCTGGTCATCATTCCGGCCGGCATCGCTCTGTTCGAGTATTTTGGTCCAGAATGGCTGGGCATCATCGCGCTCACCTTCAGCCTATGGCAGGCGTGGCGCACCTGGCGAAAAATCACGGGCCGGTCCAGGCCATCGCGCGCGGAAACCGAGAGTGCCGAGAAGGACCGCAAGATGCGCCACTACTACTATCATTGCGAGCGCAACCCACTCGGCTTCCAAAAACTCATGGCAGAGAACTTTGCGGAAGATGCGCGACACAGGGTTCGCAAGGAAGCAGTCGACTTAGCCAGGGCAAGCAGCCAGTGTGGCAAGTTGAACCCACCGGCTTCTTAATGGTCATATTCCGTCCAGGCGATTACCGTCGCCACGTTCACGCCTACCGCGTGATCGCCGTCTCGGAGCAGGGAAGTTCAGCCGATGGAGTTCAGGATCGCGTATCTCGAAGCGATGCGCCGGCAGGCGCCGAAGATGTTCAACCAGCTCCAGCGCAGCGGGACACTGGACGAACACGTTCAAGCCAAGAGCGCCGAGGCGCACGCGATGCTGGCGGACCTGCTGCGCGACGCGCCGAAGCTGCCGAGCGGAGCACCGAAGGACCCGGCCGCGGCGAAACTGGCCGAGGAAGCGGTGATGAACGCGCTGATCGAGTTTCCCAGCGAGACGCCGAGCCCGTAAAGGGCGAGAATTTCCGCATTGAGCCCGGCGCCCTGGCAGAGCCGATGCAGCCCCCGGCGTGGTTCACCGAACGCACCCCGGAAGGGCGCCGCCAACTGGCGCGCGCCGCCGGCATGCCCGAGGCGGAGGCAGCGCGCGTCTCTCGGATGAACTGGGCCAACCTGTCGCGCGACACCGAGACCGTCGCTCGGCTGGAGAATGCGGCCCAGGCGACAGAAACCCCGATCAGTGCTACCGTCGAACAGGAGGCAACACGTGGCGAACAAGCCGATACTCAGGATCGAGGAGTCGAAGACCGGGGAGCCGTACCAGCGGCCCGCCAAGTCTACGAAACCGTCGAAGAAATCCGGCAAGCCGTCCGGGAAGGCACGCTAAAGACCAAGCCGGATCGGGCTGGCCTCTGCTATCGCTTTGCTTCCGAAGCGGCGATTCGCGGCGATGGCGACTATGTGATCGCCACCGTAGGGCACCCGACCAAGGGCCGGATTTTCCATGCCGTTGTCGAGGCGCCGGACGGGTCTATATACGATCCTCAGTTCGATGCATGGTTCTCGCGCCGGGCCTACGACGATGCTATCGCCGGGATGGTCGCTGTCCGGCGGATGACCGGCCCCGAGGTCGAGGCATTCGGCGAACGCACCGGGAAATACCCGGACCCGGTAACCCTTGGTTTTGATCGTCCGGCGACGGATTACCGGCCCGGCATGACAGAGCCGGCCGCGCGTGCTACAGTCGGGCGTCAGGAGGACACCGATGGAGTTCAAGATCGCGTATCTCGAAGCGATGCGCCGGCAGGCGCCAAAGATGTTCAACCAGCTCCAGCGGAGCGGGCAACTGGACGCGCACGTTCAGGCCAAGAGCGCCGAGGCGCACCGGATGCTGAACGAGATGCTCAGCAACGAGCCGAAACTGCCGAGCGGTCTCCCGAAGAACCTCGAAGCCCTGCACCGGGCCGAGGAGATCGTGATGGCGACGCTGATCGAGTTCCCGAGCGACGAGACGCCGGGCGAGCCGCTGGCCCCGCTGAATCTGTAAAGGGCTAAACATCCGCATCAAGCCGGCGCGCTCGGCATGCTCCGTGACCCGCAGCTAACATCAGGAGTTCAGGATCGCTCCGAGTTGCTCTGTGTCTATGCGTCAATACCTCATCTTTAGGTACTTCGTGACCTCGAACCGGGGCATGTAGGGCGTCGATCTGGCCCAGTTCATTAGGTCCCAATACATCGACCGTGCGAGTTCGCTGGTGCAACCGTCGGGATAGTCGAACCTGTAGCCGAGCGGGGCATCGGTCTTCCTGTAGGACCGAGAGAACTCCGGGCTCAGATAATCGTAGATACCCCACCTAATGTTATTGAGAAACTCACCGATGGCACTGCTATGGTAGTTAAAGATGCCAGTATGGAACCATTCATAGAAATCTGGCATCGCCAAATAAGCCTCCTCGATGCCAATCTGATGACCATTGTCTGCGAGTAATTTTTGGATTCGGCGCGCAGTGAAACTCATCCGAGGCAAGCTGTGCTTTGCAATGTCCCCACATATCTTGATAAATGACATGCGCGGCACACGGATCGCTACGTTGAGGTCGATTGACTTCAACGAAACGTCCTCGACATGACATTCGGCGTCCAACCAAGCGGCGAATGCCTCGACGGGCTTGGCAAGCGCGGTTCCAACCGTGTTCAACATTGGGCGCCGACTGATGAGCCGAAGATAGTAGAGGAAGGTTTCGGCCGATCCTGAGGCATCTGCCGGGAACGCAGGAAGGCCAAAGTCATCCTGTCTTGGCCTCGATAACATGTCGTTGAGCAGCACGTTGAATAGGCGCTGATGGGTGCTCGTCTTGAACACCAGATTCATGTCGTCGGTGCGCGGGAGCGTCCCGAAGATTTCGTAGTTCACCATGTCGTCAATGAGATCGGTCACTGCCTTTAGAACGATCACCTCGCGTTCAAGGTCAGTGTAGGCGTGCGATGGCATCCCTCGTGCACTAGCTCCTCTTAATTCCTATAGTGGGCCGCGATGATCCGAGCGCGACGGCGTCGTGTGACAGGATAGCTTGACCCGCCGGCGTGAGATTCGAGATGTCGTTTTCTGTCGGCGCTCGCGGGCTGACTTCTTCTGCTTGGCCCGCATTCCAAGCACGACAGCCTGCCAGAAGGCGTCAGCTATGTGATCGTTTACCTTAGCCGTGTCGCTCGCGTCGTAGCCCTCGCCGTGCACAGCCAAGCGTAGGTCCTCGATCACCGGAGCTGTAGCTCTCAATAGGAAGCCGATATAGCCGAATTTCGCGCGCTCGGCTGACGTCAGGCCGAACAATAGGTGTGCCAGATGTTCGTTGCGGAATCGGCGCAACGTTTTGAGCCACTGCAGCCGGGCGCCTGATTTGAAGCTCTCGATCCGCGTCAGTATTCGCGCGATCCGTTCTCGCACAAGCGACTCGTTTCTATCCGCGAGATCTAGGCCTGGATTCTAGTTCCGAGCCTCCTCGATGAATGCGGCCGCCACGTCCGGATCGGATAAGAGATGACCTATATGTGGGAGCGACGCGCGATTGCTCGTGCGACTGTTGGTCGGCTCGTAGGCATCGTGCATTTTCAGCAGCGTTAGGATGAGCTGATTCATCAGCGCATGGGTGACGACATTCAGGCCGTTGGCCTCATAGGTCTGATGAAAAACCTTCCGGAGTTCCGCATCGTCGTTTGCGCGCATCAGAATCGCGCGCAAAGCGAACGCATTGTTGAGCTCCTGCGAGAGGCGCCGGACGATCGTCTTTGCCAGTTCCACCTTTGCCGCCGTGTCGAGCGCGGTCGTTTTTGCCATAGGCTCCCCTTGACGACCCCCACCATCTTTAAACCGAAGATGCGATGGCGGTGCTGGTTCGGCAAGCCTAAGTTGCTACATGCTCGCGGGCTCTTGCTGGCGGTCTGGTGAATGAAGATCCTGTTTCTCGACGAAAGCGGCGACCACAACTTCTCTGTGGTCGATCTCAATACCCTGTCTTCGTGCTCGGCGGCGTTGACCTGCAATACGCCGAAGGAGAAATGGCCAAGCGGATCGCCGAGTTCAAACCGCGGGGACCATAGAAACCAAACACTGCCAACGCGTGCGGACCAGTTCAAAAGCCCAATTACCGTCTATTCCCGTTCGTCGGCGTTCGGTTTCAAACTTGTGGGTCGCCTCGTGGGTTGGGCTCATTTTTCTTCGTAAGTTATTGAAAATAATACAACACTGGCGGAGAGGGTGGGATTCGAACCCACGGTACGGTTGCCCGCACAACGGTTTTCGAGACCGCCCCGATCGACCACTCTGGCACCTCTCCGCAAGGGACCGGCAAGGCGGAAAAGCCCTGGCCGGGGGGTCGAAAACGGCGCGGACCTTAACCGAAGAGGGCGTTCCCCGCAAGGCCTCAGGGCAGCTTTGGGCCAACTTCCTCCTGCGGCGATCCGGTAGATAGTTCAAACCCTTATGGCCCCCATGCCGGCAGTGTGTGGGTGGTGATCGGCTTAGTCAGACGGCCCGTCCTGCTGCTTCAGCCGGAACGGGCTTGCCAGAGCGGCTCCTCGGGTGGAGACTGGCCGGGCAGGTGCGGCATGATCCGCGCCGTAGCACCGGAGGCGCGTATGCTGCGCGCAGGACGCACCGGTAAATTGAGCCGTATCGGAAGGCGCGCGCACCGCCGCGCCCCCGAGCGGATGTTTTCCTTTGCCTCAGTTCTTCCACCTGGCCATGCGGCCGGATTGAGCGCCGGTTTGACCGGATGGGATCGTGCTGCCTTGTGGGCGGCGCCAATCAACCCAGATTCATACATAAGCAGCTTCATAAGCAATGAGCTTGCGCCCGGCTGAAAGACCCGGGGCAAAGCATCAGCGACGGAGGAAACACATGACGGTTGCCGCGATCCTGAAAGAGAAGAAACCGGGTGTGATTACCGCCAATGCGACCGACAGCGTCGAAACAGCCTGCCAGATCCTGGCCGACAAGGGTATTGGTGCCGTTCTGGTCCTGCGGCCCGATGGCAGCATTGCCGGAATCCTGTCTGAGCGTGATATCGTGCGCGGCATGGCCATGGTGGGCGCCGATATCCTCCAGCAAAACGTCGACAGCATCATGACCAAGAATGTCATGATCTGCTCCAGCAAGGATACGGTGGAAGACATCATGCATCTGATGACCAAGCGCCGTATCCGCCACCTGCCGGTGGTGGATAACGGCAGGCTGACCGGCATGATCTCCATCGGCGACGTGGTGAAGCGGCGCATCGCCAATACCGAGATGGAGGCCGAGGCCCTGCGGCAATACATCGCCACGGGCTGAGGCCTGCTCTATATAGAAGACATGAATCAGCAGCGCCCTGCGAAATACACGCCCGATCCCTCCCAGGCTGAATTCCTGGTCAAGCCCGATCCCCTGGATGCACGGCTCACCGAGACCGTCCAGGGGATCGATCACGATGGCCAGCCGGTCGAAACCAAGGTGCCGGTCGAGCGCCCCCTGACGCTGTTCCTCAACGGACAGGAGATCGTCACCATGATGACGATCGGCGATTATCCGGATTATCTGGCGCTGGGCTATCTGATCAATCAGCGCATGCTGCTGCCCGATGACGAGGTGACGGGGGTCGATTACGATGCCGAGATCGACACCATCGTGGTGCGCACGGCGCGGCAGACGGATTACGAGGCCCGGCTGAAGAAGAAGACGCAGACCTCCGGCTGCGCCCAGGGCACTGTCTTCGGCAACATGATGGATGCGGTGGAAAGCGTGCGGCTGGACGAGGCCGCGGTGCTGCATACCTCCTGGATCTACGCTCTGTCGAAGAAGATCAATCTCACGCCGTCGCTGTATCTGGAGGCCGGGGCAATCCATGGCTGCGTCCTGTGCGAGGAGGATCGGCCGCTCATCTACATGGAGGATGTCGGCCGCCATAACGCCATCGACAAGATCGCCGGCTATATGCGGGTGCATGGCATCTCGCCGGACGGCAAGATCATGTACACCACCGGCCGCCTGACCTCGGAGATGGTGATCAAGACGGCGCAGATGGGGATTCCGATCCTGATCAGCCGTTCCGGCTTCACCGCCTGGGGCGTGCAACTGGCGCGGCAGGTGAACATGACGCTGATCGGCCGCGCCAAGGGCAGGCGCTTCATCGCGCTTTCCGGCGCCGAGCGGCTGCGCTTCGATGTCGACCCCGCCGCCGTGGCTGACGAATCCGCCAAGCTGCAGCGCAAGGGCAGTCGCGACGACGAGGCTGCCTGATGCGGAATGTGCTGGGTGTTGTACTGGCCGGCGGTCTGGCGCGCCGCATGGGCGGCGGCGACAAAGGACTGAAGACGATCGGCGGGCGGCCGATCCTCGACCGGATTCTTGAGCGCCTGCGGCCGCAGGTCGATGGCATTGTCATCAATGCCAATGGCGATCCCGAACGCTTCTCGCCGTATGGCCTGCCGGTGGCGGGCGATGCGGTGGAAGGCTTTGCCGGACCGCTTGCCGGAGTTCTGGCGGGGCTGGCCTGGGCCAGGCAGAACCGCCCGGAGATTACCGACATCGTCACGGTTCCCAGCGATGCGCCCTTCCTGCCGCGCGATCTGGTTGCGCATATGATCGCGGCGCGCGATGCGGCGAAGGCCGATCTTGCCTGCGCTGTCTCAGCAGGCCAGGCGCATCCGGTGGTAGGGCTGTGGCCCGTGCGGCTGTATGAGGATCTGCATCGGGCGGTGGTTGGGGAAGGCATTCGCAAGGTCGACATATGGACGGGACGGCATCGTCTGGTTCACGCCGAATTCGCCGTCCATCCGGTCGATCCATTCTTCAACGCCAATACGCCCGAGGATCTGGCCGAGGCCGAAAGATTGCTGGCGCGTTTGGGAGACGCGGCATGAGAGATGAAGATTGGCCCAGCTTTCCGCCGGGCTATGCGGCACGGCTTTGCCTGGAGAATGCTTTCGAGACAGCCTGCAGGGCCGCAGCGCAAGACAATGCGGAAGACGGATTGCTGCTTTGGGTCGATCGTCAGGACCGTTGCGAAGCGGCGGTGGTGTTGCGGCCGCTGGATACCATCGATGTGGCGCTGACGCTTTCCTATGTCGGCATTCTGGGATTGCATGACGGCCTGGCGGCCGTGGCGCCGGCGGAGACGCCTGCCAGCATCGACTGGCCCGACCGGCTGCTGGTCAACGAGGCCTGTGTCGGCGGCATCCGCGTGGCGCATGGACCGCTAGTGGAAAAGCAGGGCATGAGCGATGTGCCCGACTGGCTGGTGATCGGCATCGCCGTGCAGATGACGGGCAGCGCGGAAGACGATGCCCCGGGCGTGGAACTGGAATACACCAATCTGGCGGAAGAAGGCTGCGGCGAGGTCGCCGTGCCGAAACTGGTGGAGGCTTTCAGCCGTCATATGCTGCTGTGGCTGGACCGCTGGCAGGAAGAGGGCATCGAGCCGGTCCGCCGCGCGGTGTTGCACAATCTGCGCGACAAGCAGCTCAACATCGAGCCGAACGGCGATGCCTGGCGGCAGGATGGCGCAACCAAGACCTGGCGCGGTCTGCGCGAGGCGCTGCGGCGGCCAAGCTGGGTCTTGCCCGAGCCGGTGGGATCGGCGTCATGAAGCTGCTGCGCTGCATCCGTTTCGATGAATCCGATACTCGCGTCTTTCCGCAGGCGGCCGAGCCTGGTGAATGGGCGGTGCCGGGCACCTTTGCTTTTGCCGATGCCGACCCGGACAAGCTGAGCCGGCAACAGCGGCAGGCCTTTGCCAATGGCTTCCTGGGCTTAAGCAGCTTCGGCTGGTCGACCCTGGTGACGATCAGCAGCGCGACGGACGAGGATTACCGCGCCGCCATCGAAGCCCTGGCGCAGCATTTATGGGACTACTACGACGCGCCCGACCTCGATGCGGCGCGGGCTGCGGCGAAGGATGAGATCGACTACGCCGTCTCGCTGTGTGAGCAGCCGATCAATACACTGATGGCGCTGACCCGGTTTATCGAGGGCGATGCCATCCGTGAGCAGTTCCGTATCGTGCAGCCGCCGGGCGAGAAGCCGCATGCGAAAATCTGGGAGATCGAACCGGATGCCTGAGCCATTCTGGATCAGCAGCGGCTATGAACTGCTCGACCGCGACGCATCCGGTCGGCTTGAGGTCGGCGGCGACTTCATCCGCGCTTATCTCAGCCGGCCGGAAATGCTGCCGCCGGATGAGGCCTGCGAGAATGAACGTGCCTTGCATGCCGCTTTGCTGACCGATCCGTTGCGTATGGTTGGCGATGACGAGCTTGATCGACTGGCAGATGCCGATGCGCGGGAGAATTATGCGATCTTCCTGCGTTTCCGCGATCATTTGAAAAAATCCGGCACACTGGAAGCCGCCTATGTCGGCCTGTTCCAGCCCGAGGCGCCGGCAGTGCCGGCGATGTTTCTGGATCACCTGGCTGCAGCGATCCTGCGCGATCTGCTAAAGGCCAGCGACGATCCGTTCCGCGCGCGGGCGGCTGAGCTTTTCTTCCGCACGCAGAAGGCCACGATCCGCGAAGGATCGATCCTTCTGGCCGATGAGGAAACGGTCGAGATGCTGGCCGCAGGCCAGGGTTTCGGCTCGCTGGGCGCGCTGGCGGCCCAGGCGGGCACGGCGCTGCGCAGCGTGGACATGGATATCCTCACCAAGGAAAACGCCGGCCAGTACTGGAAGCGCAGCGACCGGCATGACTTCGTGCTGGATTTCAGCTTCACCCGGCCGGGCCAGGATGCCTTCGCCCGCGTGCTGGAACTTTGGGTCGAGCGGCTGACCGGCGCCGCCGTGCAGGTTCAGCCCGTGCAGACGATCCGCGACGAGCGCTGGGTCTGGCATGTCGGCCTGGATGCCACGGCCAGTGCGATTATGAACGATCTCTATGAAGGCAAGCCAGTCGATGACGATCGCCTGCGGCAGGTGCTGGCTCTGTTTCGCCTGGAATTCCGCGATCCGACTCTGATGCTGCCGCGCGTCGCCGGCCGTCCGGTCTATCTTGGCCTTGCGATGGAAAAAGATGGCCATGTGCGGATGAAACCGCAGAACCTCGTGGTAAACTTGCCGCTACGGATGGGAAGTTGAACATGGGCGATGTCATCAGACCACCTGAAACGGAAACACGCATGGTGGGCGTGATTCTGGAACGGCGGAAGCTGAACAATCCCTGGGTGGATCACGCCTGGAAGCCAGTGCAGATTCTGCCCGGCGTGCCGGAATCCGAGCCCTGGACCAGGCTGTCGGAAGGCGATGGCTGGGAATGGTATTATGCCGGCCCGGCCGAACTGGCGCTGTATCGCCACGAGACGGAGACCTATCAGTACAACCTCGAAAGCCGGCAGCCGGCCGTGTGGGTCTTCCTGCGCCGCTGTGACGATGAGCGCGGCATTACCTTAGTCGGCGCCTCCGTTGATCCGGGCGAGGCGCATGCCCATAACGATACCGGCGACGATGTCGTCGATTTCGTGCCGATGCCGGACTCGATCCTCGCCTGGGTCGCCGATTACGTGCGGCGCCATCCGCCGACGAAGGAATACAAGAAGCGGCGCCGTGACCGCGCCGATCCGGAAGCGCTCGCGCGCCGATCGCGGCTCTACGATTCCGATCCGTTGCGCCAGATGCCGGAGGACGAATGAGCGGCGAGTCCGACAAACCGGACGAGACCTTCCTGTCGCGCTGGGCGCGCCGCAAGGCGGCCGTGCGCGCGGAAGAGCAGACCGCCGCTTCCGCGTCCGTGCAGGCGCCGGAGGAAGAGGAGGAAGCCGTCGATCCTGCAACGCTGCCGCCAATCGAGAGCCTGACGGCGGAAAGCGACTTCTCGGTCTTCATGAAGAAGGGCGTTCCGGCGGCGTTGCGCATGGCGGCGCTGCGCAAGCTGTGGCTGACCGAGCCGAGCGTGGTGAACTACAAGCCGCTCGTCGACTACGATTGGGATTTCAATGCGCCGGGCTACGGCGAATTGCTGCCGACCGACGATATCGAGAAATTCGCCCGCACCGTGTTCGAAGGAACGCGGCGTGAGGATGCCCCGCAGGAAAATGCCGTTCCGGCCGACCCGTCATCCGAGCCGCCCCAGATCGCGGCTGCGCCGCCAGCGGAAGAGCCGTTGAACGATCCTGGCATCGCTGCCGGGGCTGATCAGACCGTGCAGCCCGCGGAACAGGTTTCCGTGCACAGCAGCTTCCCGCCGCGGCGGCGTCACGGCGGCGCGCTGCCCAGCTAACCGATCTTCTGAAATTCAGTCGATCTCCTGATCGTCCTTGGCGCCGAGGCGGCGCAAAAGATCGGGACGTTCCCGCAGCCAGGATTCGACCGGCGCCAGCAGCCGGAAGAGCAGCGGATTGCTGGCGATCGACAGGAAAGCGCCGGCCAGTACCAGATCGCGTCCTTCCATGGGCAAGAGACCATAGGACACGCCCATGCTCACCAGGATGAACGAGAATTCCCCGATCTGAGCCAAACTGGCTGAGACAGTCAGCGCGCTCATCAGCGGATGGCGCATGGCCAGGACGATCAGGAAAGCCGCCAGCGACTTCCCGATGATGATGATGAGCAATACCGCCAGCAGCGGCCAGGTCGCGTCGGTCAGAAGCGACGGATCGAAAAGCATGCCCACCGAGACGAAGAACAGCACGGCGAAGGCGTCGCGGAATGGCAGCGAGCGCCGCGCCGCATCGCGGCTGACCTCTGATTCGTTCATGATGACGCCGGCAAAGAAGGCGCTGACGGCGAAAGAGATGTCGAAGAGCAGGGCGGCAGCCCATGCGATGCCGAGCGCGCAGGCCAGAACGGCTAGCGTGAAAAGCTCAGGCGATTCCGTGGCGGCCACGCGCTGCAGCAGCCAGGGTATGGCGCGCCGTCCGACGACCACCGCCAGGACGGCAAAAGCGGCAATTCTGAATACCGTCAGCAGCAGGTCGAAGGCGAGATTCTCGGTTGCGAAGGCGGCGGGCCTGCCGCCCAGCGTATCGGCAAGCGCAGGCAGGAAGAGCAGCACCGCGACCATGAAGACATCTTCGACCACGAGCCAGGCCACGGCGATGCGGCCATGCTCGCTGTCCATTTCGCCGCGCGCCTCCAGAGCGCGCCGCAGCACCACGGTGCTGGCTACCGACAGCGCCAGACCGAAGACCACGCCGCCGCCAACACCCCAGCCGAAGACCTGAGCCAGTCCGAAGCCCAGCACGGAGGCGACGATGATCTGCGCCAGCGCGCCCGGGATGGCGATCCAATGGACCCGCGTCAGGTCGCGAGGCGAGAAATGCAGGCCGACGCCGAACATCAGCAGAATGACGCCGACTTCGGCCAGCTGCTGCGCGAGCACGGTATCGGCCACATAGCCCGGCGTGTAAGGCCCGACGGCGATGCCGGCCAGCAGATAGCCGACGAGCGGGGAAAGGCGGAATTGCCGCGCCACAAAGCCGAAGGCAAAGGCGATCACAAAGGCCAGGGCCAGCATTGTGATCAGCGGTGTTTCAAACGGCATAAAACTGTCCTTACCGGCTGGGTTCGCGCCGGCAAATCCTTGTGGCGGCTCTGTGTTGACCCAGAGTTAACATGGCTGTGCGGTTGCCCCAAGCGGGCGCGTTGGATTGCAATTGCGACGCGCTATCAAAATTTCGCATACGCAGCAAAATGCTTCACAAATCAGTCACTTACACCCGTTAACCGTTGTTCCGTTACAAAGAAATTTGTAGAGTTCCCTCCACCGGGGAAGACCGGGGGAAAGGACCCAGTGACCGAAGCATTGACGAAAGCCATCGCCATCGTCGGCGGCCAGACCCAGTTGGCACGGCTATTGGGCGTGAAACAGGCCAATGTCTGGCATTGGCTGAACAAGGCTGGCCGTGTTCCCGGCGAGTATGTGCTGGCCATCGAAAAGGCGACCGGCGGGCAGGTGAGGCGGCATGACCTGCGCCCCGACCTCTACCCTGATCCTCAGGCTACGGATGCTGCTCCCGCCATTCCCGAAGAGGATCTGTGGCGTGCGCATATCTATGCCTTGCTGGGCCGCTGCCTGGCGCGGCGCCCTGACAGCGCGCTGCTGACCGCCCTGGCGCAGCTCAAGGGCGATGAGACGCCGCTGGGGCAGGCTCTGGCTCAGCTTGCCGAACGGGCGCGCAATACGTCGCTGGAGCGGGCGCAGGATGAATACGATGTGCTGTTCATCGGCCTGCCGCGCGGCGAGATCGTTCCTTATGCCTCCTATTATCGCACCGGCTTTTTGTACGAGCGGCCGCTGGCCAAGCTGCGCGCCGACATGCTGAAGCTCGGCTTTGCCCGCGCCGATGGCGTGTATGAGCCGGAAGATCATATGGGCGCGCTCTGCGAGCTGATGGCGCTGCTGATCCGTGGCGACGAGACGCGCGGTCCGGCCGAACTGGCGACCCAGGAGCGCTTTTTCGGACAGCACATCGCGCCATGGGCGGAACGCTTCTTTGCCGATCTTGAGCAGGCGCCGAGCGCAAAACTGTATCAGCCGCTCGGCATGATCGGCCGCATCTTCGTCACCATTGAACGACAGGCATTCGCGCTCGCGGCATAGCCGGGCGCAGCGATTACGGAGGACCCATCATGGACCAGAAGCAAGACAAGATCGGACGTCGCGATTTCCTGCGCGCCGCCAGTTTGGGCGCGGCGGCAGGCGCAGTGGCGACCGTTGCCGCTCCGGCCAAGGTGGAGGCGGCTGAGAATGCCGAGACCCGTAAGAAGCAGCGCTATCGCGAAACCGAGCACGTGAAGCGCTACTACGAAACCAACCGGCTCTGAGCCGCGCCCAGTCGAAGACGGAGACGTTTCCATGTTGATCAAGAAGAGCTCCTCGGCCAGCGCCGCGCCAGTCAAAGGCAAACTGAGCGGCATTCTTGCCGGCGCCACCCTGCAGACGATGGATCGCCGCGGCTTCCTCAAGGCCTCTGGCCTTGCAGCAGGCGGCCTGGCTGCGGTTTCCGCGCTGACGCCTGCGATGGTGAAGCCGGCGAAGGCGGCACCGTCGGCCGGCAGCAACATCGTCAAGCGCAAGAATATCTGCACCCACTGCTCGGTCGGCTGCACCGTCACGGCCGAGGTCGAGAATGGCGTGTGGGTCGGTCAGGAGCCGAGCTGGGACAGCCCGATCAATCTGGGCACTCACTGCGCCAAGGGCGCTTCGATCCGCGAACTGACGCATGGCGACCGCCGCCTGAAATACCCGATGAAGCTGGTGGACGGGAAATGGACCCGCATCACCTGGGATCAGGCGATCGACGAGATCGGCAACAAGCTGCTTGAGATTCGCGAGAAGTCGGGCCCTGAATCGGTTTACTGGCTGGGGTCGGCGAAGTTCTCCAACGAAGGCGGCTATCTGTTCCGCAAGTTCGCGGCCTTCTGGGGCACCAACAACATCGATCACCAGGCGCGTATCTGCCATTCGACCACGGTCGCCGGCGTAGCCAATACCTGGGGCTACGGCGCGATGACCAACTCCTATAACGACATCCACAATTCCAAGTGCATCGTGATCATGGGCGGCAACCCCGCCGAGGCGCATCCGGTGTCGCTGCAGCATGTTCTGCGCGGCAAGGAGAAGAACAAGGCGCCGCTGATCGTGATCGATCCGCGCTTCACCCGCACTGCCGCCCATGCCACCGAATACGTGCGCATCCGGCCCGGCACGGATATCCCGGTGATCTGGGGCCTGCTGTGGCACATCTTCGAGAATGGCTGGGAGGATAAGGAATATATCCGCCAGCGCGTCTACGGCATGGACGATGTGCGCAAGGAAGTCGCCAAGTGGACGCCCGACGAGGTCGAGCGCGTCACCGGCGTTCCGGGCGAGCAGATGCGCCGCGTGGCCGAGACGATGGCGAAAAACCGTCCGGGCACCCTGATCTGGTGCATGGGCGTGACGCAGCACACCGTCGGCACCGCCAATGTGCGCGCGCTGTCGATCCTGCAGCTCGCGCTTGGCAATATCGGCGTGGAAGGCGGCGGCGCCAACATCTTCCGCGGTCACTGCAACGTGCAGGGCTGCACCGATCTTGGCCTCGATGTCACCACCTTGCCGGCCTATTACGGCCTGACGGAAGGCGCCTGGAAGCATTGGTGCCGCGTCTGGGACGTCGACTACAACTGGATGCAGAGCCGGTTCGAGTCGAAGAAGATGATGGAGACCAAGGGCATTCCCTCGACCCGCTGGTTCGACGCGGTCCTGGTCGACAAGAAGGACCTGGAGCAGAAGGACAACGTCAAGGCGATGTTCTTCTGGGGCCATGGCGGCAACACTGTCCCGCGCATGCCGGAAATGAAGACCGGCATGGAGAAGGTGGAGCTGCTGGTGGTGGTCGATCCGCATCCGACCACGGCCGCTGCTTTGCCGGACCGCAAGAATGGCACCTATCTGCTGCCGGCCTGCACGCAGCTTGAAACCCGTGGCTCGCGCACGGCGTCGAACCGTTCGCTGCAATGGGGCGAGCAGATCGTCAAGCCGATCTTCGAATCGAAGCCGGATCACTGGATCCTGTACCAGTTCGCCAAGAAGCTCGGCTTCGAGAAGGAGATGTTCAAGAACATCAAGATCGACGAAGGCGAGGAGCCGAATGTCGAGGACATTCTGCGCGAGATCAATCTCGGCACAGTCTCGATCGGCTATTCCGGCCAGTCGCCGGAGCGCCTGAAGGCGCATATGGCGCATCAGGCCGATTTCGACGTCGTCACCCTGCGCGCCACCAAGGGCCCGCTGAAGGGCGAGTTCTATGGCCTGCCCTGGCCGTGCTGGGGCACGCCCGAGATGAAGCATCCGGGCACCCATGTGCTCTACAACACCAACCTGCCGGTGAAGGAAGGCGGCGGCGCTTTCCGTGCCCGCTTCGGCGTGGAGAAGGATGGCGTGTCGCTGCTGGCCGAAGGCTCCTATCCGGTCGGCTCCGAAATCCAGGATGGCCATCCGGAGTTCACTTATGGCCTGCTCAAGAAGATGGGCTGGGACAAGGAGCTTACCGAGGCAGAGCGCGCGACGATCGAGAAGATCGGCGGCAACAACCCCGATGCGGTGAGCTGGGCTATCGACCTGAGCTGCGGCATCATCCGCGTCTGCATGGAGCATGGCGTTCAGGCCATGGGCAATGCCAAGGCGCGCGCCAATGCCTTCGGCCTGCCAGACCCGATCCCGGTCCATCGTGAGCCGATCTACACGGTGCGCCGCGACCTGGTCGCGAAGTACCCGGCCATGGCCGACCGCCGCGACTACCGCCTGCCGCATCTCGGCAAGAGCATCCAGGACAAGGATCTGTCGAAGGATTTCCCGATGATCCTGACCTCGGGCCGTCTGGTGGAATACGAAGGCGGCGGCGAGGAAACCCGCTCGAACAAGTGGCTGGCCGAGCTGCAGCAGAACATGTTCGTTGAGATCAACCCCGACGACGCGGCCCGCCTTGGCATCAAGGAAGGCCAGGATGTCTGGGTCTACGGTCCGGAAAACAACGCCAAGGCCAAGGTCAAGGCGCTGGTCACGCCGCGCGTGGCCAAGGGCGTGGCCTTCATGCCGTTCCACTTCTCGGGCTTCTGGCAGGGCGTGGATCAGCGCAAGAACTATCCGCCCGGCACCGACCCGATCGTGCTCGGCGAGTCAGTCAATGGTGTGACCACCTACGGCTACGACCCGGTCACCCATATGCATGAGAATAAGGCCACCATCTGCCGCATCGAGGCGGCGTAGGCGGCGGCTAAGGAGATAGAACAATGGCTCGTATGAAATTTCTCTGCGACTCCGAGCGCTGCATCGAGTGCAACGCTTGCGTCACTGCCTGCAAGAACGAGCATGAGGTGCCCTGGGGCATCAACCGCCGCCGCGTGGTCACGCTGAATGACGGCGCCAAGGGCGAACGCTCGATCTCGATGGCCTGCATGCATTGCGAAGACGCGCCCTGCATGGCGGTCTGCCCGGTCGACTGCTTCTACAAGACCGAGGAAGGCGTGGTCCTGCATTCCAAGGACCTGTGCATCGGCTGCGGCTATTGCTTCTACGCCTGCCCGTTCGGCGCGCCGCAATATCCGCAGGTCGGCAATTTCGGCAGCCGCGGCAAGATGGACAAGTGCACCTTCTGTGCCGGCGGCCCCGAGGCCGACAACACCAAGGAAGAGTATCTCAAGTACGGCGCCAACCGTCTTGCCGAAGGCAAGCTGCCGCTCTGCGCCGAGATGTGCTCGACCAAGGCGCTGCTGGCCGGCGACGGCGACGTGATCGCGCAGATTTACAAGGAGCGCGTCACCCGCCGTGGTTACGGCTCTGGCGCCTGGGGCTGGGCCACCGCCTATAAGACCGGCAGCTCGGTCTGATCGCAGCGAGGAGGGAAGGAAATGCGCCTATTTCATCTCAAGCGCACGATCTGGGCGGTCTTGGCGCTCGGCGTGATGATCGCTTTCGCCGCGCCGCAGCCGGCCGCCGCCCAGCAGGTGCCGGCCGACGAGGCTGCGCTGCTGCAGCAGCTCAAGGGCGGCCCGGTCACCGGCCGCGTGTCGATCCCCGATGTCAAGTCGAGCGTGCTGATCCAGCCGCAGGGCCGGGAATGGCGCGAGACGCTGGAAGGACCGGTGAAGTCCTTCGGCGGCTGGCTGCTGCTTGTGACGGTGGTTGTTCTGGCCGCCTTCCTGGCAATCCGAGGCCGCATCAAGATCGATAGCGGACCTGCGGGCCGCACCATCGAGCGCTTCAATGGCACTGAGCGTTTTGCCCATTGGCTGACGGCGATCTGCTTCATCGTTCTGGGGCTGAGCGGCCTGAACCTGTCGTTCGGCCGCGCCGTGGTGCTGCCGATCATCGGACCGGAAGCCTTCGCCTCGCTGACCACCTTCGGCAAGCTGGCGCATAACTTCCTCAGCTTCCCCTTCGTACTCGGCGTGCTGCTGATGGCGATCCTGTGGATCCGTCACAATCTTCCCAATGCCATCGACATCACCTGGATCAAGCAGGGCGGCGGATTGCTGCAGAAGGGCGTTCATCCGCCTGCCGGCAAGTTCAACGCCGGCCAGAAGGTCATCTTCTGGTTCGTTGTCATCGGCGCCCTGACCCTGGCGGTCAGCGGCTATATACTGATGTTCCCCTTCTACGTCACCGATATCGCCGGCATGCAGCTCGCGCAGCTGGTGCATGCCGTCGCCGGCGTGGTGATGGTGGCGATCATCCTGGCCCATATCTACATCGGCTCGATCGGCATGGAAGGCGCGTTCGATGCCATGGGATCGGGCAAGGTGGACCTGAACTGGGCCAAGGAGCACCACAGCCTTTGGGTGCAGGAGGTCCGTGCCCGCGGCGCCGGCGACGACTGATCAAAGGCGCATCTGACGCAGACAGGAACACAAATGAAAAGGGCGGTGGATTTTTCCACCGCCCTCTTTTTTGATCCTATGAATGAGCGTGCCGCTCAGCCCAGGTTCTTTTCCGCAAATTCCCAGTTCAGCAGCTTGTCGATCACCGCATTGGCGTAATCGACGCGACGGTTCTGGTAATCCAGATAATAGGCATGCTCCCACACGTCGATGGTCAGCAGCGCCTTCACGCCGGGCATATGCAGCGGGCTTTCCGCATTCGGCGTCTTGCGGATGGTGAGCTTGTTGCCTTCGGCGCACAGCCAGGCCCAGCCCGAGCCGAACTGCGTCACGGCCGCGTTGGCAAATTCGCTCTTGAACTTGTCGTAATCGCCGAAGCTGTCCTTGATCAGATCGCCGATCTTGCCGGTCGGCTTGCCGCCGCCATTGGGACGCAGGCTGTTCCAGTAGAAGTCATGGTTCCAGACCTGGCCGGCATTGTTGAAAAGCGCCTGCTTCTCCGGCTTGCCATGGGCCGCCTTGACGATCTCCTCCAGGCTGCTGTCCTTCAGCGGATCATTTTCCAGCAGCTTGTTCAGGGTGTTCACATAGGTTGCATGGTGCTTGCCATGGTGAAAGCCCAGGGTCTGCGCGTTGATGACCGGGCTGAGCGCGTCCTCTGCAAAGGGAAGGGGTTTCAGTTGGAATGGGGCACTCATTCTCCTGCTCCTGTGTTGTTGTTGATCGTCAGGGGACGCCGACAGAGTTAGGGTGCCGGCTGCTGGAATAAACCTCCCTGCCATTACCAGATGGCCAGAATTTGACAACGCTTCCAGCCGGGATTTGGTTGCGCTGCGGCTGCGAAGGGGCAAGATGCGGCATGAGATTGAGGCCTGTCTGATGGAGGATGCCATGGGCGGACGGCTGGCCGCCTCAGTTCTGAAACTGGGGATGCTGATACTGGGGTTGTCTGCCGCCGCTGCCAGCCCCCAGGTCCAGGCCGACATGCTGGGACACGGGGCCATGGTGAATGGCGTGGCCGTCTCCCCCGATGGGCGTCAGCTGCTCTCCGCCAGCTGGGATTACACTGTCCGGCTATGGGATATCGCCAGGCAGACGGAGCTGAAAGTTCTCGACGGCCATACCGCCAGCGTCAACGCCGTGCTGTTTCTGCCGGACGGCAAAACCGCGCTGTCGGGAAGCTGGGATCACACCATCATCCGCTGGGATCTTGTTACCGGCAAGGAGACCGCCCGTCTTACCGGCCATGTGAACAACATCGCCGGTCTGGCGCTGAGCCGGGATGGCCGCTGGCTGGCATCGGCAAGCTGGGACCGCACTGCCAAGCTGTGGGATTTATCGACGGGCAAACCGGTGCGCAGCTTCGAAGGCCATGAGGCCAATGTGATGCAGATCGCCTTCGCCATGGCCGACAAGCAGCTCGTGACCGTCGGCTACGACCAGACGGTGCGTCTGTGGGATGTCGCCAGCGGCAAGGAGCTGGCCGTGCTGACCGGTCATGAAGCCAGCGTGAATGCGGTTGCCGTCATGCCCGATGGCAAGACGGCGCTGACCGGTAGCACGGATGGCGCCATCAAGCGCTGGGATCTGGTCGAGAGGCGAGAGATCGGCAGCCTGACGGGGCATGGCGCCTTCATCACCGCGATCGCCGTTTCGCCGGATGGACGCTATGCGCTGTCGGGCGGTGGCGACAAGATGATGCGGCTATGGGATCTGCGCGAAGGCCGTCAGGCCCGGCAATTCGCCGGCCATGAAAAGCCGGTATGGGCGGTCGCCTTCAGCCCCGATGGCAAGCGCGCCATCTCGGGCGGCTATGACATGGTGATCAAGGTCTGGTCGCTGGAAACCGGCGAACCGGTGCCGCCGAAACCCTGACCGGTTTATGGCCGCCGGCGTCAGTTCTGGTGGTTCTCCGCGCTCACCCGGACGCTCTGGGTTGTGAAGGCCATTTCGGCAGGCTGGTTGATATTCTCCAGAATGACAGCCGCGCCGATGGCGATCACGAGGGCGGCGACGATGCCGGCGATGAAGGCTTTCATGGGCTTCCCCTAACAACCGTTTGATTAAGTTCGATTATAGCCGATTTTCAGAGGGTGGGAGAAGCGCTACTTGCCAGCCTGCTGCTTCAGCCAGGCAATCAGATCGACCCGGTCCTGGGCGATGGCCAGCCCGCCATACATCTTGCTGCCCGGCATGAATTCCTGGGTCGCGGCGAGATAGGCGTCCAGCGTCTCCTCGGTCCAGACGACCCCGGACTGCTTCATCGCCTCGGAATAGCGGTAATCGGGCAGGCTGCCGGCTTTGCGGCCGAAAAGATTGTGCAGACGCGGGCCGACCATGTGCCGGCCCTGGGGTTCGAGGGTGTGGCAGGCGCGGCATTTGCCCCAAAGCTCGGCACCCCGCTCCAGGCTTGGCGGCTCAAGCGCTTCTGCGGAGGATTGGGCATGCGATGCGCCTGTAGCCAGTGGGCCTGCAGCGGCGATCAACATGATCGCGGTCATCACAACGGCGCGCAACTTGGCCCCTCCGGCTGGCTTTCACGTCCTCGCAACACTATAGTCCAACTAGTATTTTTGCCCAATGTCGGGGTGGGATAGTGATGCAATTGGACGGCCGCCGCGTCCTCGTCTGCAACTGTGAAAAGACCATGCCCTTGGACGCCGAAGGCCTGGCCAAGGCGTGCGGCGCTTCGGCCTCGGCCGGGCCGGACGGCATCGCTACGCAGCTCTGCCGGGCGGAGCTGAAACGCTTTCAAGACGCCCTGAAAGCCGGCCAGCCGCTGACGGTGGCCTGCACGCAGGAAAGTCCGCTCTTCGAGGAACAGCGCGAAGAGCTCGGCAGCACCACGCCGGTCAGCTACGTCAATATCCGCGAGACCGCCGGCTGGTCCAGCGAAGCTGCGGAAGCCACGCCGAAGATCGCCGCTCTGATCGCCGCGGCCGCCATGCCGCCGGCCAGCCTGCCGGCCGTGACCATGACATCGCAGGGGATTGCCCTGATCTATGGGCGCGACGAGCGGGCCATCGCTGCGGCACGCCAGCTCAGCAGCCGCCTGGATGTGACGATCATGCTCGATCGGCCGAAGGATATTCCCGGACAGCCGCTGATGGATATCCCGATCGTGCAGGGCCGCATCGCTGCCGCGCGCGGCCATCTCGGCGCATTCGAACTGGTGATCGACGATTATGCCCTGCCGCTGCCGTCATCGCGGCAAAGCCTGATCTTCGGTCCGCCCCGCAACGGCGCCACCTCGAAATGCGACATCATCATCGACCTGACCGGCGGCACGCCGCTTTTCTCTGCGCATGAGAAGCGTGATGGCTATCTGCGGCCCGATCCGAACGATCCGGCGGCGGTGCAGCGCGCCTTGTTCGATGCTGCCGAGCTGGTGGGCGAATTCGAAAAGCCTGTCTATGTCGATTTCCATGCCGAGCTTTGCGCACATTCCCGTTCGCGCAGGACAGGCTGCACCCGCTGCCTGGATATCTGCCCGACCGGCGCCATCACTCCGGCAGGCGATCATGTCGTGATCGATCCCTATATCTGCGGCGGTTGCGGCAATTGCGGCGCAGTCTGCCCGACCGGTGCGGCGGATTATCGCCTGCCGCCTGCCGCAACGCTGACCGAGCAACTGCGTGCATTGCTGCTGGCCTATCATGAAGCCGGTGGCCGGCAAGCGGTTCTGCTGGTGCATAATGGCAAGCATGGCTCGCCGCTGATCGATGCCTTGGCGCGCTATGGCGATGGTTTGCCGGCGCGGGTGCTGCCGCTATCGGTCCATGCTGTCAGCGAATGCGGCGTGTCCTTCTTTGCTTCTGCCTTTGCCTATGGCGTGGCGGATGTGCGTGTTCTGGCGCCGGCCAAAGCCAAGGACGATCTCGGCGGGCTGGCGCAGCAGATGGCGTTGACGGAAAGCATCCTGGTCGGCCTGGGCTTCGAGGGCGGCCGGGTTGGCCTGATCGAAACCGACGATCCCGACCAGCTTGCCGCCGCCTTGGCCGCGCTGCCGCGGCGCGACGGGCCGAGTAATGCCAGCTATCTGCCGATGGGGCGCAGCCGCGATCTCGCGCGTCTTGCCTTCCGCCATCTGCATAAGGTGGCGCCTCAGCCGGTGGATGCTGTGGCGCTGCCGCCCGGTGCGCCCTTCGGCAATCTCCGGATCGATGTCGGCGGCTGCACGTTGTGTCTGTCCTGCGTCTCCGCCTGTCCGACCGGCGCACTGTCCGACGATCCGGACCGGCCGCGTCTGACTTTCACCGAGGATGCCTGCGTGCAATGCGGGCTGTGCAAGAATACCTGCCCGGAGAAGGTGATCGCGCTGGAGCCGCGTGTGAATTTCACCGAAGCTTCAAGCGTTGCGCGGCTCATCAAGGAAGAAGAGCCGTTCCATTGCGTGCGCTGCGGCAAAGCCTTCGGCACCAAATCCTCAATCGAGCGGATCGTGGCGCAGCTTGAAGGCAAGCATTGGATGTTCGGTAAAAGCGAGATGATCGAGCGGCTGCGCATGTGTGCCGACTGCCGCATCATTGCCCAGAGCGAAAGCCAGATCGATCCCTATGCCGGCCCGCCGCGTCCGATGGTGCGCACCACCGACGACTACATCGCCGAGCGCGAGGCGCCTGCGGCCGATTTGCCCAAGACGAATGCCGGAGGAAAAAAGCCGGCATGAAGGTTCTTGGCATCGCTGGCTGGAGCGGCTCGGGCAAGACCACGCTGCTCACGGATCTGATCCCGCTGCTGACCGCCCATGGCCTGCGCATCTCGACGATCAAGCATGCGCATCATGAATTCGATGTGGATCAGCCGGGAAAGGATTCGTATCGCCACCGGGAGGCGGGCGCGACCGAGGTGCTGATCAGCTCAGCCAAGCGATTTGCACTGCTGCATGAGCATCGCGGCGATCCGGAGCCGAGCTTGAATGAGCTGCTGGCGCGGCTTGCCCCGGTCGATCTGGTGCTGGTTGAAGGCTTCAAGAAGGAAGCCCATCCCAAGATCGAGGTCTGGCGCCAGTCGGTCGGCAAACCGATGCTGCAGCCGGACGATCCATATGTCATCGCAGTGGCCAGCGACGGACCGATTGCGGGACTGCCCGTGCCGGTTCTTGATGCCAGCCGGCCGCAGCAGATTGCCGAATTCATCCTGGCCTGGATGGGCCTGGATGCAGCAGAGGAAAAGACGCGTCGTGGCGCAGCTCAGTGACGATTGCTTCGCGCATGGCGGCAGCCTGACCCGCCTGGACGTTGCGCTGGCAGATCTGGCGCAGCGGCTGGTGCCGGTCACGGCGGTTGAAAGCCTGCCGCTCAATGAGTGCCACGGGCGGGCCCTGGCGCAGGCGCTGGCGGCCAAGGTGTCGGTGCCGCCGCGCGATAATTCGGCCGTCGATGGATATGCGGTTTATTTCGACGATCTGTCGCCGGATGCCGAGACGCGGCTGCCGGTGATCGGCCGCGCTGCCGCCGGTCATCCTTTCCCCGGTCCGCAGCCGCGCGGCACGGCGGTGCGCGTCCTGACGGGTGCCGTGATGCCGGGCGGGGCGAATGGCGGTCCGGATACCGTCATGATGCAGGAAGATTGCACCCTCGATGGTGATCATGTCGTGATCCGCCCGGGCATCAAGCGCGGCGCGAACCGCCGTCTGGCTGGTGAGGATATCGAAACCGGCAAGACCGTGCTGGACGAAGGCCGCATTCTTTCGGCGGCCGATCTCGCGCTGGCGGCTGCCAGTGGTTATGCCGCTCTGCCAGTGCATAGGCCGCTGAAGGTGGCGCTGCTCTCAACTGGCGACGAGGTTCACGATGCCGGCGCGCCGCTTCCGGAGGGTGGCATTTACGATGCCAATCGTCCGCTGCTATCGGCGTTGCTGCGCACTGCCGGCTGCGACGTGACCGATCTCGGGATTCAGCCCGATACGCGCGATCATCTGATCAAGATATTTGCCGACGCCGCGAGCCGCCATGATGCCGTGGTCAGTTCGGGCGGCGTGTCGACCGGCGATGAAGACCATGTCAAGGCGGCGATTGAGGCGGCCGGTGGGACGCTGCATTTCTGGCGTCTGGCGATCAAGCCGGGCCGTCCCGTGGCGCTGGGGCAGATCGGGAAAGTTCCGTTCTTTGGCCTGCCTGGAAATCCGGTCGCCGCGCTGCTGACGTTCTGCTTCTTCGCACGGCCGCTGCTGCAGCGTTTAGGCGGCGCGCGCCCGGAAGCACTGCGCAGCTTTCCGGTCGCGTCAGGTTTCTCCTACAAGAAGAAGGGCGACCGCCGTGAATGGGTGCGCGTGTCGCTATGCGAAGACAAGTCCGGGGGATGGCGGGCGGAGAAATATCCCGTCGACGGTGCAGGCGTAATCACCTCGCTGACGCGAACCGACGGATTGATCGAATTGCCGGAAGACCTGCTTAAACTGGAACCCGGCGATATCGTCCGCTTCTATCCCTATAGCAGCCTGGGGCTTTAGCGCGAACGGCGTGGAATCCGCTCGCGGTCCGAATTCGGACCCCGATCAGAGGATCGTCGGATTGGGCGCGTCGCCGTAGACGGCCTTCGGATCGAAGGTCTTTTCCTTCTCCTCGAAGACCAGTTCCACCGGCTGATCGCCGACAGCTTTGCCAACAGGCACGGAGCGGTAGAAGCAGGAGCGGTAGCCGACATGGCAGGAGGCATCGCCCGGAATGCGCACGCGCAGCCAGACAGCGTCCTGGTCGTCGTCGATGCGCATCTCGACCACCTTCTGCACCAGGCCCGAAGTCGCGCCCTTGTGCCAAAGCACTTTGCGGCTGCGGCTATAGTAATGGGCCTCGCCGGTCTCAATGGTACGTTTCAGCGCCTCGGCATTCATATAGCCGAGCATCAGCACTTCGCCGGTATCGGCCTGGGTGGTGACGCAGGGCAGCAGGCCTTCGGCGTCGAATTTCGGTGCCAGTTCGTTACCTTCTTCAACCTGCTCGACGCTGATGCGCTTGGCGAACATGAAACTCTCCTGCCGGGACCGTGCGGCGGGCCGCAGTTCCTGGATTGCTCTTGAAAGATGGGCCGTTATATATCGTCGGGTGGCCTGTGCATCAAGCGGAGCCGCCAGGAGCCCCCATGCTGAATGCCCTCTATAACGAGAAAATTCTTGGTTTTGCGGCACATATCGGCCAGACCGAGCGTCTGCCGGATGCCGATGCCACGGTCACGCATCACAGTCCGCTCTGCGGCAGCCGGATCACGGTCGACCTTAAACTGGCGGATGGGCGGGTGACCGGCTATGGCCAGCAGGTACGCGCCTGCGCCCTGGGCCAGGCGGCAGCGTCCATCCTGGGGCAGCATGTGGTCGGCCAGGATACAACCACCTTGCGCGAACTGGCACGGATCATGCGGGCCATGCTGAAGGAAAACGGCCCGCCGCCGGGCGCCGATTTCGCAGGTGGCGCCTTTACCGACCTGGAAGTGCTGGTGCCGGTGCGCGACCATAAGGCGCGGCACAACGCGGTGATGCTGCCTTTTGAGGCCGTGGTGAAGGCTATCGATCAGATCGAAGCCGGCCGCGCCCAGAAGACGGCTTAAGGTAGCAGGCTTAGGCGGCCTTCAGTTCCGCCTTCGCGACATTCTGGATCAGCGCAATCATGCCGTTCAGGCCGGTGATCCGGTTCGAGGTAATGTTCTCCCACACGCCGATGCGCTGCAGGAAATCGGGCGAGGTTTCGACGATCTCCTGCGGCGAGCGGCCGGAATAAACCTTCAGCAGCAGCGCGATCAGGCCCGCCACGATCTCCGACTCGCTGCAGGCCTGGTAATACACGCGGCCATCGCGTGCCTCGCCATGCAGCCAGGCACGGTTGATGCAGCCCTTCACCCGCCACTCATCCGTTTTGAGATGCTCCGGATAGGGCGGCAGGCTGCGGCCGAGATCGATCAGGAACCGGTAACGGTCCATCCAGTCGTCGAAGACGGAGAAATCCTCGACAATCTGGTCCTGAACTTCCTGGATGCTCTCGCTCATGTCATCACCTGCGACGCGACGCGCCAGGTCGTCTCGCCAGCCTTGTCTTCCAACAGGATACCGCGCGCGGCCAGATCGTTCCGGATGCGATCGGATTCCGCCCAGTCCTTGCGGGCGCGGGCTTCCTTGCGCGCCTTGATCAGGGCTTCGATCTCGCTGACATCGATATCGGCCTTGGCCACTTCGCCTTTCAGCCAGGTCGCCGGATCCTGCTGCAGCAGCCCCATCAGCCAGCCCGCCGCCAGCAGTTCGCCCTTCAGGCGGCTGCGCTCTTCCGCATCGGTCGCCTTGTTGGCCGCATTGGCCAGCTGGTGCAGTTCCGACAAGGCCTTCGGCGTGTTCAGATCATCCGCCAGCGCCGCCATGAACGCTTCCGGTGCCGCTGTATCGGCGGCCCGCACATCCTTCAGACCGTCCAGGGCGCGATAGAGGCGGTCAAGCTGCGCCTTGGCATCGCGCAATCCCGCATCGGTCCAGTCCAGCGGCTGACGATAATGCGCCGACAGCAGGGCAAGGCGGATCGCTTCGCCGGGCGCTGTTGTCAGCAGGTCATGCACCAGCAGCACGTTGCCGAGCGATTTCGACATCTTCTCGGCATCGACATTCACAAAGCCGTTATGCAGCCAGTAGCGGCAGAACATCGTGCCGCCATGGGCGCAGGTGCTTTGCGCGATCTCGTTTTCATGGTGCGGGAAGATCAGGTCATGGCCGCCGCCATGAATGTCGATCGTCTCGGTGCCGAGATTCTTCTCGATCATGGCCGAGCATTCGATATGCCAGCCCGGACGGCCGCGGCCCCAGGGGCTGTCCCAGCCGGGCAGGTCCGGCGGCGAAGGCTTCCACAGCACGAAATCGGCCGGATCGCGCTTGTAGGGCGCCACATCGACGCGGGCGCCAGCAATCATTTCGTCGCGGTCGCGGCGGGAGAGTTGTCCGTAATCCTTGAACGAAGGCACGTTGAACAGCACATGGCCCTCGGCCGCATAGGCATGGCCATTGGCGATCAGCCGCTCGATCATGCTGATGATCGCCGGGATATGCTGCGTCACCTTTGGCTCGATGACGGGCGGCAGGGCACCCAGCGCCGCCATGTCGGCGCTGTAGACTGCGTGATAACGCTCGGTGATGGTGCTGATCGGCACGCCCTCGGCCTTGGCGGCGGCGTTGATCTTGTCGTCCACGTCGGTGACGTTGCGGACATAGACCACCGTCGGATACTGGCGCTGCAGCAGGCGATAGAGCGTATCGAATACCACCACCGGCCGTGCATTGCCGATATGGGCAAAATTGTAGACCGTCGGGCCGCAGACATACATCGTGACCCGTTGCGGGTCGCGGGGCACGAAAACTTCCTTCTGGCGGGTAAGCGTGTTGTAGAGCTGGATCTGCATGGCCGAGCCTGTGTCTTGGCCCCGGAATATAGGGGATGCACGGCCAAGCGCAACCGGCCGGCGGGATGCCCGCCGGCCGTTTCTCCCGGAATTTCAGCGGAATCCGCTGTTATCGGAGATAGTTCACCAGCGAAAGCTGCAGGGAGTCGCGCGTGATCACGTAGCTGGCTTCCAATGCCGTCTGCAGGTTCTTGATGGTCACCGAAACCTCCGCGATGTCGGCATTCTCGATGCTGCCGATTCGGGTCTTAAGGACGTCGACCGTGCGGTCGTGCCGTTCCTGGATTTCCCTCAGTTGCTGCTGCTTGTAGCCGTTGCGCGACGCAATCGACTTGATCTCGGCAATGCCGATCATGAGCTGCTCGTAGGCATCGTCCACACGGGCCTGGTAGCCGGCTGGATCGAGATCGATATCGACGGTCGCGTCCCGGAAGCGGATGATCGCATCGATGACGCGCTGGAAGCCGATTTCACCAGCCGAGACGCCATAGTTGACCAGTTCATTGTCGTCGGAATACAGCGTCGTGCCGGCCGTATTGAAGAAGTCGTCGTAGGTTCCCGGTACCGAGGGAGCCGGATTAAGGAAGAAGGCGGCGGCGTTGGCATAAGCGCCGGCCGGGAAGGAGCCGGCCCCCGTCACCGGAACGAAGGCTGCCGGAACGGCGCCGGGCGGGTAGACGTTGCCGCCGCCGCCGATATTCGACAGCTGCCCGTTGATCGGATTGTCCGTGTAGTTGATGCCGGCAAACAGGAAGCGGTTGCCGTCCTTGGTTTGCAGAAGGTTGCCGATGCGGTCCAGCATCACCATCGCCTGTTCGCGCGGTGCAGCAGTCCGCGCGAAGAAGGGGTCGCGGTTCTTGATCATCGTTTCCTGCGCCTCGGTGGCGATGTCGATGATCTCCTCGATGGTGAAGGCGTACATGTCGACGCGGTTCTGCGCCGTCTGCACTGCCGACTTGTAGTTGGTTACCGTGCCGAGCTGGGCTTTGAGCTGGCTCAGCTCCAGGGCACGCTGCGACACGCCGATCAGGCCGTCGGCGTAACGGCCGGAGCCCAGCTGCTGGTTCTGCTTGGTGAGTTGCAGATTCAGGTGCCGGATATTGCGCGTGACGTCTAGCTGCAGGGCGTATTGGGTGGACCCGGTGACGGCTACCATGGCTTACCTCCCGATGTTGACCAGCTGGTCGAACATCTCTGTGATCGTGTTCATGACATTGGCCAAAGCCGCGTAATTCGTCGTCAGAAGCTGCAGCTGTGCCAGCTCGTCGTCGATGTTGACGCCGGTCAGGTTGCGCAGCTTCTGATCCAAAGCATGGTGCTGGCGCTCGGCCGTATCCATGCGGACCTCGGTATCCGCGGCATTGCGGGCGTGATAGGACAGGATCGCGCTTGCAAGGCCGAAGATATTGATGTTTGCAACCTTCAGGCCGTTCGGATCGAGAACGCGGCCAGCCGGCAGGCCGCCGGCGGGCAGATAATCTGGATTGACTTCGTAATCCCGCAGCAGGGCATCGGGCATGCGCATGGCCTGCTGTACGGCGCCTGCGGCGGCGGGATTCAGCGTCGCAGCGGTTTCTTCCACCATGATGTCGCCGCCTTCAGCCCCGGGCGTCGGCGTATTGAAGAAGTTGCCGCCATAGGCCGTGTTTACCACCTGCACCAGATTGGCCGCGAAGGCATCGAGCTGGTTGAAGAACTTCGCCAGCGTCTGAACATTCGGATCGCTGCTGATATTCGAAACCTGGGCGGCGGTAGCAGGTGGCGCCGGCGTAGGTGTGATCAGCGTGATCGGCTCGATATAGTCTAGCGAGGCCTGAATGCTGCCGCCCTTGAAGCCGCTGTTCAGGGGCTGCGTTCCGCCGCGCACGGTCAGATTGCCGGTGCTCGGATCGTAAGTGAATTCCTGCGCGATGCTGCCGACGATCTGCACGCCTTCGTTCGTATAGACGAACACCTCGCCGCGATCGTTGGTCAGCGTGCGGATGCCGACGCGCTCGGCGATCTTGGCGATCTGCTGGTCGCGCAGATCTTCGAAATCGCCGGTAATGCCGCCGCTCGCCTTCTGCAGCGCAACCTGCGTGTTGAGCTTGGCAATTTCCGCGGCTGCTTCGTTGATGGTCTGGATGTCGGCCTGGATATTCTGCCGTGCCCGCGTCTCAAGCGTAGAGCGGGTATTGTACAGCCGGCGGATTTCCGCGGTCAGTTCCTCGGCCCGCAAGATGACCTGGTTGCGCAGCTCCATGTCTTCCGGCGTCGCTTCCAAGGCCTTCCAGGCATTTTCGAAGCGGGTCATGGAAGCCATGAGAGTCGGCTGTTCGCCAGTGGTGACCGTGGCGTCCAGGATTTCGGCCAGATCGCGCGCGTATTGCAGCTGCGTGGATGTTTTGCCGTATTCGCCGGCCTGCTTGTAGAGATCGGCGCGGACCTCCGGCGCGACGACGCGGGTGATGCTGGCGATCAGGGCTGCCTGCGGCAGTCCATCGGCGACCGGCGTCGTGAGATTGGCGATCTTGCGGCTGTAGTTCTCGTTCTGCGCGTTCGAGATGTTGCCCGAAACGATGCGGGTCTGTTGTTGCAGCGTAGTAAGGCCGATAACGGCAGTGTTTAGGGCAGCGCTCAACGACATGACTCGGATCCTTTGCAGGTAGCGGCGGCACCTTCTGTGCCGCCGGCGTCCTACCGCCGGGCATTCGCTGCCCGGCGATCAGTTCAAGTTAGCGGCGGATGTTGATCGTCTCCTGCAGCAGCTCGTCCGACGCCGTGATGATGCGGGCATTGGCCGAGTAGGTGCGCTGCGCAACGATCAGCTTGGAGAACTCCTCCGCGATATCCACGTTCGAGCCCTCGACGGCAGCCGAAACGAAGTCCCCGGCGCCGCTGGTGCCCGACTGCGACAGCACGGCTGCGCCGGAGTTCGGGGTTTCGACGAAGGCGTTGCCGGCGACGCGGTCCAGCTCGGTCGGATCGCGGAACTTGGCAACCGGGATCTGGTAGAACTGCTTCACGTTGCCGTTGTCGAAGGTGACCGAGACGAAGCCGTCTTCGTCGATGGTCAGGCTCTTGAAGTTGCCCTGCGGCACGCCGTTCTGCTTGAAGTCGTTCAAGGTCAGCGTATCGCCGGCATACTGGGTGGTGCCGATGGAGTTGCCATAGGAACCCAGATCGAGCGTAACTGCCTGAACGCCGTTGCCGAAATCGAGCTCGAAGGTCATCGCCGCATTGTCGTTCACGGCGTTGGCCGGAGTCGCGGTGATGGTACCCGCAGCGCCGCCGACATCGATGTTGGAGATCGTACCCGGCGTGGTGGGGTCGCCAACGCCGCCCAACGGACCGCCGAACTCGACAATGATCGGACCGATCACCGGGGTGGCGATATCGTCCGGGGCGGAGATGTTGAGTTCCCACTGATTTGTGCCAATCCGGGTCCAGCTCAGATCGAGGGTGCGCGCGTTGCCCAGGGCGTCGAAAATCTGGATCGAGCTGAGCGGCAGGGTGGCCGGCAGGGCGCCGTTCGGATCCGTGATGTTGGACGGCAGGTTTGCGGCGTAATCCACCAGGTTGGTCGCCACCGGGGCGTCCAGCAGGTTGGACACGCGGACTTCCTCGGTATGCGAGCTGTCGACCACGCCGGTCGCCGGGTCGACCGGCCAGCCGCGCAGGAAGTAGCCCGACGAGTTGACCAGATAGCCATCGCTGTTCTGGTTGAAGTCGCCGACACGGGTGTAATAGCTGGTGGTCTCGAACAGCGGCAGGCCGCTATTCTGATCCTGACCGGCCTTCTTCGAAACCGGGATGAAGCCGCCGCCGACCAGGGCAATCGAGGTGGTCGAGCTCACCTGCTGGATCGCGCCCTGCGATGCGTTGGAGAAGAAGGGCTGGTTGATCGAGCCGCCCGGCGAGTGGGTGTTCGCCTGCGCGCTGGTCTGCGTCACCATCGTCTGGAAACGCGATTCCACCTTCTTGTAACCGATGGTGCTCGCATTCGCGACGTTGTCCGAGATGTAACCAATGGCGGTCGATTGGCCATTCAGGCCTGAGATCGCCGTCTGCATTGCACCACTGATCGACATAGCATGCCTCCTGGCTGGAACCGATTTGCCCGTACTGGAGCAAGCCGCGTGCCAGAGGCGCTGTCACATTGTAACGCAATGATATTTCAGGAGATTTCAGAATGTTTCCGGTTTCGGTAAACGCGGAAACTTCTGCCGGGGGAAGGAAGTGGCGGGATGCGGGCGGCAGAATTTGCCGGGCTGAAAGCCTCGCCGCGCCGGATACCTTACCCGCGGTTGAGGCCCGGAACCCAGAGTACGTCGCCAGCGCCATCCTGGTTGGCATGGCGGGCGGCCACGAAAAGATGATCGGAAAGCCGGTTGATATAGGCAAGTGCAGCCGGATTGATCGGCTCGGCATCCTGCAGTGCCGTCACCAGGCGCTCGGCCCGGCGCACCACGGTTCGCGCCAGATGCAGATAGGCGGCGGCAGGACTGCCGCCTGGCAGCACGAAGGAGGTCAGCGGCGCCAGCCGGGCATTCATGGCGTCGATCTCGGCTTCCAGCCGGTCGACCTGGACCTGGGCTACCCGCAGAGCCGGCCGGCGGCGGCTTTCCTCTTCATCCTCCGGCGTTGAAAGATCAGCGCCCAGATCGAACAGGTCATTCTGAATGCGCGACAGCATGGCATCCAGATCGGTTCCGGCCGTATGCAGGCGGGCCAGGCCCAGCGCAGCATTGGCTTCGTCGATGGCGCCATAGGCTTCCACGCGCAGGTCATGCTTGGGGACCCGCTCGCCGTTGCCGAGCGAGGTCATGCCCTTGTCGCCGCCGCGCGTATAGATGCGATCCAGTTTCACCATATCAGGCAGTCTCAGTTCCGGAAGGCGAAAGCCGCTATGCCGATCAGGATGATGGCAATGAATTGCAGCAGGATGCGCCAGCGCATCAACAGATTCGAATAGGACCGGTTGAAGCGGCCGCCCCGGAACAGTGCAAAGATGCCCACGCACAGCACCAGGAAGGTGGCGCCCGCGAAAACCGGTATCAGGGTATGAACAATCGATTGCATCGCTAAAGGATATAGGGCGGGCGGGGGCTAATCCAGCGATTGGCCCCCGGAACAGGGCAGGACCGGGCGCGGCGCAAGGCCGCAGGCTGCGGATCTGGGAGATGCCGCGCTGCGACAAACCGGTGACTCCGTCGCGGAGCCGGCTTTATCCTGCGCGAATGGAGATGGAGGAGATGGATCTGTCCCGGACATCCCGGAAGAATGCCGCGCGGTTCTGGCAGGACCGGCATACCGCCGGTCTCAGCCTGTTGCATGCCGACTTCACCTGCCATGACTATGCCCCGCACAGCCACGAGGCGCTGGTGGTGGCGGTGACGGAAGCCGGCGGCGCCGAATTCACCAGCCGGGGCCAGACCGAGGAAGCCCGGGAAGATGTTCTGCTCGTCTTCAATCCCGATGAGCCGCATTCCGGCCGCATGGCGCGCAGCCCGCGCTGGCGCTACCGCTCCTTATATATGGAGGAGCAGGCTATCGCCGAAGCCACCCGCTTGGCTGGCTTGGCGCGCCCGGCTTACTTCACCGCGAATGTCTTCCGCGACCCGGAGCTGATCGCGGCCTTCCACGATCTGCATCGCGCCTTGGAGCGGGGTGAGGACCGGCTGCGCCAGCAGGAATTGCTGGCGCAGGGTTTTGCCGTGCTGTGCAGCCGCTATGGCAGCCGGCGGGCTGCGGCTGAGCCCGAGGCGGGCGATCGGTATCTGCTGCAACGGCTGCGCCCGGTAATGGAAGAGCGCCATGCCGAGCGCCTGACCCTGGACGATCTGGCTGCGCCGCTTGGCTTGAGTCCGTTTCAGCTCATCCGGCAATTCCGCCGGGCAACCGGCCTGACGCCGCATGCCTATCTGACGCAGATCCGGTTGCGGGTTGCGCTGCGGCATCTGCGCGCCGGCATGCCGATAGCCGAGGCAGCGGTGGCGGCCGGCTTCTTCGATCAGAGCGCCCTGAACCGTCATTTCCGCCGAGCCTACGGAATCACGCCCCGGCAGTTCGTCGCGGCCCAACGCGGCATCCGGGCAGCCTAGCTGCTTGCAATTTTTGCCAAGAAGCCTGGTGGCAGCCTGTCTATTTTCCGCCCCGGCCTGACAAGCTGGAGTAATGAGGCTGCGATGTCCCGATATTATTGTCATGACCACCCCGATGTTCTGACCCTGCGCAGCCCGGTGCTGGAAAGCCAGCCCGGCCGGGTCCGGCTGGCCGAGATGCCTTTCTATCCTGGCGGCGGTGGCCAGCTGCCGGATCAGGGCGTGCTGGAAGGCGAGGCGGGACCTGTCGGCGTTGCGGGCTTTGAGAGCATCGGCGGCCGCATGTGGATCCGGCTGCAGGAGCCGGTGGAGTTGGCCGGTGAAGTCGAGGCGCGGGTCGATCCGGCCTTCCGCCAGCTCATGCGCGAGCTGCACACCGATCTGCATGTCATCAATGCGCTGGTCTATCAGGCCTTCGACGGGGCACTGGTCACCGGCGCGCAGATGAATGCCGATGGCACGGCCCGGGTCGATTTCGATCTGCCCGATGCGGATAACGACCGGCTGCGTGCGCTGGAGCCTGTCATCAACGATGTGATCCGCCAGAATCTGCCGGTTAAGCAGACTTATGTCACCGAGGAGGAGGCCTATGCGGAGAAGGGTCTGCTGCGCTCGCGCTCGGTGGCGCCGCCGCCGACCAGCGATGGCCTGATCCGCGTGATCGAAATCGCAGGACTCGACCGGCAGGCTTGCGGCGGCACGCATCTCGATGCCACGGGAGAGTCGCGGCCGGTGCGGATTCTCAAGATCGACAACAAGGGACGGCATAACCGCCGCATACGCATCGGCCTCGTGGGATAAGCCGATGCCGGCCTGGGCAGAGGCGATCTGGCGCCGGCCCTATCTGCTGCTGTGGCTGCCGCCAGCCTTCTGGGCCGGCAACCTCGTGCTGGGTCGCGGCCTGGCCGACACCATGCCGCCGGTGTCCTTGGCGGTAGGTCGCTGGCTGGTAGCCTTCATGCTGCTTCTGCCTTTCACCGCCAGTGGGCTTTGGCGGCAGCGCAGCCTGCTGTGGCGTCACCGCTGGCTCGTCCTGCTCTGCGGCAGTTTTGGCATTGCGGGCTACAACGCGCTGGCCTACGTGGCCCTGCATACCGTGCCAGCGGTAAACGTCGCTTTCCTGAACTCGACCTTGCCGCTGATGATCCCGGCCGTGGCATTTCTGCTTGGCCGCGAAACCGTGTCGTGGCGAACGCTGCTCGGGATCGCGGTGTCCTTTGCCGGTGTCTGCTGGATCGTTTCGCGCGGCGATGTCTCGCTTCTCTTGGCTATGCAGTTTGGACGGGCCGATCTGCTCGTGCTGCTGGCGATCCTGAACTACGCGCTTTATTCGGTATTGCTGCGCCGGCGCGATCCCGTCCTCGATCCGATGGTTTTCCTGGCTGCTACGATGGCGGCGGGCCTGCTGGTCCTGGCACCCTTCTGGCTCTGCGAGCTTCGATCTGGTGCGGTCATTCCATTCGATTTGGTATCGCTGGCGGCGGTACTTTATATCGGGATATTCGCTTCGCTCTTCGCCTTCATTTTGTGGAACCGCTGTGTTGCGATGTTGGGCGCAGGCGTGACCGGGGTTTCCTTCCATCTGGTCGCGGTATTTACAGCACTGCTGGCCTTCATCCTGCTGGGCGAGCCGGTACGTAGCTTCCACGTCGTTGGCATTCTTCTCATCCTGGCTGGCTTTGCCGTTGCCACGACGCCCTTCAGGCGGAGGGTGGCATGACGCGCCGCCGCGCGCAGCGGATTGCCGCAGTGCGGCGTTTCAATCGTTTCTATGCGCAATGTGTCTACAGGCTGGATGAGCGCCTGCGGTGTGGGATTTTTTCACCGACCGAATCACGTGTGCTGCTGGAGCTGGCCGGTGCCGAGCCTGCGACGGCCACGGCGCTCAACCGGCATCTGGGCCTGGATCGCAGTTATCTCAGCCGCATCCTTTATCGCTTTGAACACGGCGGGCTGATATCGCGACGCATAGGCGCGCGCGATCGCCGCGAACTGGAACTTAAGCTGACGCCTGCGGGACGGGCCGCGATCCAGGCTCTGGAGGAGGCGGTTAGTTCCGAGGTCGAGCGATGGCTGCAGCCGCTGAGCGAGCGCAAGCAGCGCGATCTGCTGGCCGCCATGCAGGCGATCATGCATCTGCTGAACGGCGCTGAGGGCTCGAATTGAAGACTGCAGATTATAGACCGCGCAGTTCCTGCTTCAGCCTGGCGATGGCCGCCTCGTCACGCCGGTAGAATATCCATTGCTTGATCCGCCTGGTGCGCAGCAGGCCGGCCTGGGTGAGGATTTTCAGGTGTTCGCTGGCTGTCGGCTGGCTGACGCCCAGCTTCTCGGCGATCAGCAGACCGCAGACCCCGTCCTTGATCAGGTCGCCGTCGCTCTGGGGCGGAAAATGCGCCCGGGGATCCTTCAGCCAGGTAAGGATCTGCAGACGTCGGTCATTCGCCAATGCGCGGGCTGCGGCCAGGATAGACATATTGCCAATTAGCCATATCCCTAATTACAATGCAAGCTCAGATGTACCGCAACGAATGCCAAGCAGTCCCCAGATCATGTCCGCCCCTGCCGCCTCCGTTTCTGTCACTCCCGGCGCTATCGCCGCTGCCGCCGAGCGCATCCGGCCCTATATCCGGCGCACGCCAGCGATTGCCGTGCAGGGCGCCGATTTTGGACTGGCCATCGGCGAGGTTCACCTCAAGCTGGAGCTGCTGCAGCATTCCGGCTCGTTCAAGGCGCGCGGTGCTTTCGTCAATCTGCTGCAACGCCCGGTCCCGAAGGCCGGCGTGGTGGCGGCGTCTGGCGGCAATCATGGCGCGGCTGTGGCCTATGCGGCGATGACGCTCGGCATTCCGGCGAAGATCTTCGTGCCTGAGATCTCCGCGCCGTTGAAGATTGCCCGCATCCGCAATTACGGCGCCGATCTGGTCGTGGGCGGCGCGCGCTATGCCGATGCGCTGGCCGCCAGCGAAGCCTGGCAGGCGGAAAGCGGGGCGATGCCGGTGCATGCCTATGATCAACCGGAAACGCTGATCGGCCAGGGCGGCGTCGGCCTGGAACTGGAAGAACAGGTGCCAAATCTCGACACGCTGCTGGTCGCTGTCGGCGGCGGCGGACTGATCGGCGGCATCGCGGCCTGGTATGCGGGCCGCGTAAAAGTCGTGGCCGTTGAGCCGGAAACCGCGCCAACCCTCAATATGGCGCTGAAGGCAGGCAAGCCGGTGGACGCGCCGGCGGGCGGCATTGCGGCGGACTCGCTGGCGCCGCGGCAGGTCGGTGGCCTGATGTTTCCGATTGCGCAGAAATATATCGCGCAGAGCATGCTCGTCACCGATGACGCCATCCGCGCAGCCCAGAGCGCGCTGTGGGACAAGCTGCGTCTGGTGGCTGAACCCGGCGGCGCCGCGGCGTTTGCCGCCTTGCTCAGCGGCGCCTACACGCCCGAAAAGGATGAGCGTGTCGGCGTGCTGGTCTGCGGCGGCAATCCGACCGATATGAGCTTCACCGCATGAGCGTTACGGTGTCTTAGCCGTTGCGCTGCTCCAGCAGGCGGCGGGCGATGACCTGTGCCTGAATTTCGGCTGCGCCCTCGAAGATGTTGAGGATGCGGGCGTCGCAGAGCACGCGGCTGATCGGATATTCCTCGGCATAGCCGTTGCCGCCATGCACCTGCAGCGCGTTGTCGGCATTGGCCCAGGCGATGCGTGCGGCCAGCAGCTTGGCCATGCCGGCTTCGAGGTCGCAGCGCCGGCCCTGGTCTTTTTCGCGCGCGGCGAAATAGCAGAGCTGGCGGGCCAGCATGGTTTCCACCGCCATCCAGGCGATCTTGCCGTGCACGCGCGGGAAGGCGTAGATCGGCTTGCCGAACTGCACGCGCTCCAGGGCATATTTCAGCCCGAGCTCCAGCGCGCATTGCGCCACGCCGAGCGCGCGGGCGCCGGTCTGGATGCGGGCGGATTCAAACGTCTCCATGAGCTGCTTGAAGCCCTGGCCTTCCTTGCCGCCCAGCAGATTCTCGGCTTTCACGACAAAGCCGTCGAAGCCGATCTCGTATTCCTTCATGCCGCGATAGCCGAGCACCTTGATCTCGCCGCCGGTCATGCCTTCAGCAGGGAAGGGATTGGCATCGTCGCCACGCGGCTTCTCGGCGAGAAACATCGACAGGCCCTTGTAGCCCGGCTCGTTCGGATCGGTGCGGGCCAGCAGCGTCATCAGGTCGGTGCGCGCTGCATGGGTGATCCAGGTCTTGTTGCCGGTCACCTTATAGACATCGCCATCCTTGATGGCGCGGGTGCGCAGGGAGCCGAGATCGGAGCCGGTATTCGGCTCGGTGAAGACGGCGGTCGGCAGGATCTCGCCCGACGCAATCTTCGGCAGCCAGTGTTTGCGCTGCTCTTCCGTGCCGCCGCGCAGGATCAGCTCGGCAGCAATCTCGGCGCGGGTGCCCAGGCTGCCGACGCCGATATAGGCGCGGCTGAGTTCCTCGGAGACGACGCACATCGCCATCTTGCCCAGGCCATGTCCGCCATATTCTTCCGGAATGGTGAGGCCGAAGACGCCGAGCTCGGCCATCTCCTGCACCACTGGCATGGGGATGAATTCATCCTTCAGGTGCCATTCATGGGCAAAGGGCGCGACCTTGTCCTCGCCGAAACGGCGGAACTGCTCACGCACCATGGACATGGTCTCGTCCAGGCCAAGTTCGCCGAAATCGCCGGTGCTAAGGCCATCCTGGATCAGTTCTGCGATGCGGCTGCGCACGCGTGCGGTGTTGCCGCGCTGGATCAGCGCGCGCACTTCGACGGTCTGGAATGCCTGCTGCGCTTCCTTCGGCACGCCAAGATCGCCAAGGCGGCAGACCTCCACCTGGCTCATGGCGATACCGCCGGCGATCTGCGACAGGTACTCGCCGAAGCCGGCCTGGAGGATCAGCTGTTCCAGCTCGCGCAGCTTGCCTTCCGCCTTCAGGCGCTCGGCCCAGTGCAGGGTTTCCTTCAAAGTCGCGACATAGGTGGCGAGCCAGGCCAGGCCGTGGCTGGCAAACTGTTCTTCCTCAAGTTTGGCGCCATCGATGCGGCCATCGGCGCCACGCACAAGCTGCGCCACCGCAGCCGTCGCCGTGCCCAGCAACTGCTCGGCGCTTTTCAGGGCCGCCGTACAGATCGGCAGCAGCTCGGAAAGGATCAGGGTTTCGTCGGCCGGAAGGGGCTTCGCAGCAGCGGACATGCGATCGCTCGATTCTTTGATTCTGTTGTCTTCGCAGGATACCAAAAGTTCAGCCGGCGGGATCGCTCCCGCCGGCTTATCAGTATTGGATCGGATCAGCTGTTGCCGGCCTCGATCGCATCTTCGACGGTCCGCAGGCCGGGCGTCTTGGCGCTGACCAGCACCGCCATGTTGCCCGGCTTGTGCTGGTTCTTCCACATCTTGGTATGGGCGCGCGGGATATCGGCCCAGCTGAAGACTTCCGACATGCAGGGGTCGATACGCCGTTCGATGACGAGCTGGTTGGCCTGGCTGGCCTGCAGCAGGTTGGCGAAGTGGCTGCCCTGGATGCGCTTCTGCCGCATCCACACGAAGCGCGCGTCGAAGGTGAGGTTGTAGCCCGTGGTGCCCGCGCAGAAGACCACCATGCCGCCGCGCTTCACCACGAAGCAGGAGACCGGGAAGGTCTGCTCGCCCGGGTGCTCGAAGACGAAATCGACATCGTTGCCCTTGCCGGTGATCTCCCAGATGGCCTTGCCGAATTCGCGCACCTTCTTCATGTAGGCGCCGTATTTCTCGGCATCGAGCACCGGCGGCAACTGGCCCCAGCAATCGAAGTCGTTGCGGTTGATGACGCCCTTGGCACCGAGGCTCATGACGAAGTCGCGCTTGGATTCGTCCGAAATGACGCCGATGGCGTTGGCGCCTGCCGTGGCGATCAGCTGGATCGCCATTGAGCCGAGGCCGCCGGCCGCGCCCCAGACCAGCACATTCTGACCGGGCCGCAGGATATGCGGGCGATGGCCAAACAGCATGCGGTAGGCGGTGGCGAGCGTCAGCGTGTAGCAGGCGCTTTCCTCCCAGGTGAGGTGCTTGGGCCGCGGCATTAGCTGGCGCGACTGCACGCGGGCGAATTGCGCGAAGCTGCCGTCCGGCGTCTCGTAGCCCCAGATGCGCTGGCTGGGCGAGTTCATCGGATCGCCGCCGTTGCATTCCTCGTCGTCGCCGTCGTCCTGATTGCAGTGGACCACGACCTCGTCGCCCACCTTCCAGCGTTTCACCCGGCGGCCGACCTTGTAGACGATGCCCGCGGCATCCGAGCCGGCGATATGGAAGGGCGCCTTATGCACGTCAAAGGGCGAAATCGGGATGCCCAGGCCCGCCCAGACGCCGTTGTAGTTCACGCCCGCCGCCATCACGAGGATCAGAACCTCGTCGGCATCGATCTCCGGCGTGGGAACGACTTCGAGCTGCATGGACTGCTCGGGCGGTCCATGGCGTTCGCGCCGGATCACCCAGGCATACATGTTCTTCGGCACATGCCCGAGCGGGGGAATTTCACCCACCTCATAGAGGTCCTTGTAGCCGCCTTTGGCTTGCGACCCGTTCGTGGTTTGCAGCGCAACCACGGACCCACCCGCGTTGGACATGGCAATACTCCTTTGGTTGTTTCCCTGTTTAACGCTCTGACCGCGCCTATTTCTTGTCTTGCCTATTTCTTGTCTTGTTGGGCCAAACCGGCCGGGATAAGCCTTGTTCCGGCGCCAGGAGACGGTGCTGATGCAGGACGATTCCTATCTTTTTGCAGTGGCGAAAAAATGGCAAGATCGTTTTGCATTGCAGCGGAGGTTATGATATTTCTGCCTTTGGGCGCAAGAGGAAACATAATAACGCCGCGTCAACTTAGCACGGAACAAAGTTATGACAGCGACTCGCCAATCGGACGTTTCGGCCGACGCTTCTGTTCGCAACCGCAAAAAGGTCACAGAACGGGACAAGCCCTGGCTGTTCCGGACCTATTCCGGCCATAGCTCGGCCAAGGCGTCGAACGCGCTCTACCGCACCAATCTGAGCCGCGGCCAGACCGGGCTGTCGGTCGCTTTCGATCTGCCGACCCAGACCGGCTATGACAGCGACCATGTGCTGGCGCGCGGCGAGGTGGGCAAGGTCGGCGTGCCGATCAGTCATCTCGGCGATATGCGGGTGTTGTTCGACGGCATTCCGCTGGCCCAGATGAACACCTCGATGACCATCAATGCGCCGGCTGCCTGGCTGCTGGCGCTCTACATCGCGGTGGCCGAGGAGCAGGGCGCGAAGCGGGCCGAACTCAACGGCACGGTGCAGAACGACATCATCAAGGAGTATCTCTCGCGCGGCACCTATATCTTCCCGCCGGCGGCCTCGATGCGGCTGATCACCGACGTGATCGCCTTCACCTACCGCGAGATGCCGAAGTGGAATCCCACCAATGTGTGCAGCTATCACCTGCAGGAGGCGGGCGCGACGCCGGTGCAGGAGCTGGCCTATGCCCTGGCCACGGCGATTGCAGTGCTGGATGCCGTGCGTGACAGCGGCCAGGTGCCGCCGCAGGATTTTCCGCAGGCCTTCGGTCGCATCAGCTTCTTCGTCAATGCCGGCATCCGCTTCATCACCGAGATCTGCAAGATGCGCGCCTTCGTCGATCTCTGGGAGGAGATCGGCCGCGAGCGCTACGGGATCACCGACCCGAAAGCCCTGCTGTTCCGCTACGGCGTACAGGTGAATTCGCTGGGCCTGACCGAGCAGCAGCCGGAGAATAACGTCTACCGCATCCTGCTTGAGATGCTGGCAGTGGTGCTGTCGAAGAAGGCGCGCGCCCGTGCGGTGCAGTTGCCGGCCTGGAACGAGGCCCTGGGCCTGCCGCGTCCGTGGGACCAGCAATGGTCGCTGCGGCTGCAGCAGATCGTGGCTTATGAAACCGATCTTCTGGAATACGGCGACATCTTCGACAACAACCCGGTGATCGAAGCCAAGGTCGAAGAGCTGAAAGCCGCCGCCCGCGCGGAACTGAAGCGCATCGGTGATATGGGCGGCGTCATACCCGCCGTCGAAAGCGGCTATCTCAAGCAGGCCCTGGTGGAGAGCAACACGGCCCGCGTGCGCGCCATCGAGACCGGCGAGAGCGTCGTCGTCGGCGTCAACAAGTTCACTGAAAGCGCGCCATCGCCGCTGGTGGCTTCCGAAGGCGGCGCGATCCTTACCGTCGATCCGGCTGCCGAGACCGAGCAGATCGAGCGGCTGAAAGCCTGGCGCGCGCAGCGCGATGCAAAGGCGGTAGAGAAAGCTCTGGCCGATCTTGAAGCCGCAGCGCGCGATGGCCGCAACATCATGGAGCCGAGCATCGCTGCCGCAAAAGCCGGCGTGACCACCGGCGAATGGGCCGCAACCTTACGCAAGGTGTTCGGCGAGTACCGCGCACCGACCGGCGTTGCCGCCTCCAGCACCGCGCTCGCCGATGGCGAGATGGACGAGTTGCGCCAGGAAGTGAAGGCGGTGGCGAAGCGGCTGGGACGGCCGCTGAAGCTGCTGGTTGGCAAGCCGGGCCTGGATGGCCATTCCAACGGCGCCGAGCAGATCGCGGTGAAGGCGCGCGATTGCGGCATGGAAGTGGTCTATGAAGGCATTCGCCTGACGCCTGAGCAGATCGTTGCAGCCGCCTTGGAAGAAGGCGTGCATCTCGTTGGACTGTCGATTCTCTCCGGCAGTCATGTCGAGCTGGCGACCGAGGTGATCGAGCGCATGCGCAAGGAAGGCATCGGCGATGTGCCGGTGGTGGTCGGCGGCATCATCCCGCCGGAAGATGCAAAGCGTCTGAAGGCCGCCGGCATAGCAGGCGTGTTCACGCCGAAGGATTACGACCTGACGCAGATCATGCGCGAGATCGTCGCCCTGGTGGATCGCAGCTACTCCAAGGCGGCGTAAGCCATATGCCTGCCATGCTGTGGGCCCTCAGCGTCGCCTGGGCGGTGGCGCTGGTGCTGAGCGGCTGGTCACCTTACGACAGGCTGACCTGGGTGATGGAAGTGCTGCCGACGATCATCGCCTGGCCGATCCTGTTCGGCACGGCGCGGCGCTTTCCGCTGACCAATCTGCTGTATGCGCTGATTCTCATCCACGGCCTGATCCTGATACTCGGCGGGGCCTATACCTATGCCCGTGTGCCGTTGGGCTTCTGGCTGCAGGACATTTTCGGCACAGCGCGCAACCCTTACGACAAGATCGGCCATTTCGCGCAGGGCTTCGTGCCCGCGATGATCGCGCGCGAGTTGCTGATCCGCCGTTTTGCGCTCACTGGCTTGAAGCTGATCGCTTTTCTGAGCATCTGCATCTGCCTTGCGATCAGCGCGGCTTACGAACTGCTCGAATGGTGGGCGGCGCTGGCCATGGGGCAGGGCGCGGACGAATTCCTCGGCACGCAGGGCGACGAGTGGGATACGCAGTCGGACATGTTCTGGGCCCTGCTGGGCGCCTGCGCGGCGCTGCTGACACTGTCGCGCTGGCAGGACCGGCAGATGCGCGGGCTGGAAACCGCCCCGGCCAAACCGGCGCATCCAAACTGAGCCAATCGGAGCCAAACTCGTCCTCAAAAAGCCAAACGCGTCCAAACTCGTCCAAACGGTTCCAAGCAAATCCGTGCCAAGTCATTGGCCTTCTGTGCCAGGTGACGGATTTCCCTGTTGACAGTTCCAGGAGCAGCCAAACGGCTAGGCCAGCGGCCTTATCACTCGGATAATTAGAACAATTTTGAACATTCCTATGGGGTAAGGTATTTGCACAGGGGCACTGGCGGGGTTGTCGGCAGGATTGCCGGCCAGGATTGCGTCAGGTCAAACCTTGGCCGCGATGATGACTATCTAATGGCGGCATGACCGAGCCCCAGAACTCAACCCCGGACCCGAACCCGCCGGATATCGCCAGTCTGTTCGATCCGCCGCCCGAGATGGTGGCCGAGACGCATATCTCGGTCATCTATCTCTGCGGCGATACGGCCTGGAAGCTGAAGAAGGCCGTGGTGTTGCCCTATGTCGATTTCGGCAGCCTGGAGAAACGGCGCGCCGCCTGCGCACAGGAAGTGGCGCTGAACCGCCGCACCGCGCCGCAGATCTATCGCGGTGTCCGCGCCGTTTATCGCAGCGAGGACGGCCGGCTGAGTTTTACCGGTAAAGGCGCGCCGGTGGAATGGCTGGTGGAGATGCAGCGCTTCGATGCCAGCCAGACTTTCGACCATCTGGTGAAAGGCGATGCGCTGACGCCGCAGATCATGGAAAGCTTGGCCGAGGCGATTGCGCGCTTCCATGCCGAGGCAAGCCTTGTGGATATGGAGGCCGATGCGGCGCTGGCCTTGCCGCTGCGGGTGAATGCGGCGGCCTTCGCGCGCCTGGATGCCGAGGCGCTGCCGGCCGAAGACATCTCGGCCTATCAGGCGGCACTGGATACTGAGGTGGAAAAACAGAAGCCCGTGCTGGCGACGCGGCGCGCGGCAGGTCGTATCCGGCGCGGCCATGGCGATCTGCATCTGCGCAATATCGTGCTGATCGACGGGCAGCCGGTGCTGTTCGACTGCCTGGAATTCGACGAAGCGCTGGCGAGCGGCGATACGATGTATGACATCGCCTTCCTGCTGATGGACCTGCTGGAGCATGACAGGCGCGATCTCGCCAACCGCGTGCTGAACCGCTATCTGGAAGTTGCCGGCGATTATGGCGGCCTTGTGCTGCTGCCGCTTTATCTGGCAGTGCGCGCCGCCGTGCGCTGCCATATCGCGGGACTGAAGCGCGAGACCTGGCGCGAGGCGCGGCATTATCTGGCTTTGGCGCGCGCGGTGCTGCGGCCGCGGCATCCGCATCTGATCGCCATCGGCGGATTATCCGGAACGGGCAAGTCGACCATCGCGCGGCGGCTGGCGCCCGGCTGCGGCGATATTTGCGGCGCCGTGGTGCTGCGCAGCGATGTCATCCGCAAGAGCCTGCATGGCAAGCCGCTTCTGGAGCGCCTGCCGAAGGAAGCCTATACGGCAGAGGCAAGCCGGCGCACTTATGCGGCCATGCTGGACCAGGCGGGGAAACTGCTGCGCGGCGGCAGCACGGTGATTCTGGATGCCGTGTTCGGCCGCGCAGACGAACGGGCCGCCGTCCCAGCCCTGGCGCGCGAGTGCGGTGCCGGGTTTGATGGCTTCTGGCTGGAAGCGCCGCTGGAATGTCTGGCTGCGCGAATCAAGGCGCGGCGCAACGATGCGTCGGATGCCACCGTCGAGGTGCTGCAATGGCAGGCCGAAGCCCTGGCTTCGCCCGAGGCGGCGGAAGGCTGGCGCAGACTCGATGCCGGCGGCACGGCGGACGCGATTGCCGGCAGGGCCGCGACCCTGCTGACGAAGCCGGCGGCTTGATCTATACAGAGGGCATGTATGGCAACGGGCATCCCCACTATGCGTTTGAAGGTTCCTGACAACCTGATCGGCAGGATCATCGCCAGTCTCGTCATCGGCTTCGGTCTTCCGGTCCTGCTGATTGGCATTCTGCTGGTGCGCAGCCAGGGCAATGAGCCGCAGGGCATGTGCGAGCGCATCCAGGGCGATGGCGGCACTTTGCCGATCGACATGAGCCGCGGCGGCGATGTCTATTACACCTGCGGGCTGAACTGGGATTATGTCGCGTTCAATCTCGCTCTGCCCGCGCTCGGTTTTGCTTTGCTGGCCTATATCCTGATGGTGCTTCTGCGCCGTACGGCGTAACCGCGATCCCGGTAGAGAATTCGATCCGGGGACTTTCCCCCCAGGGAACCATCTTCCAATTTCAGGGTTCAATCTGCGCTGCGTTCAACCTGTATTAGGTTGAAACGGCATCTGGTTCATCACCGGCGTTCATCTGCCGACGATCAGGCCGATATTTTGGTCTGGTCACGGATTGAACACGGCCATGACTCGCAGTCGCGATAACTCTTCCGGAAGAAAAGACATGCCCCGGATTTGGTCGAGAGCCGATTGTGAAGATAAAAGATCAGATGCCGCGGCCCGTCCGGCGGGCCGCTTTGCCGGATTTGCGCCCGGCCCGTTACTACCGTATTCTTGGGCGTTTTCATGTGTGGAAGCGGCTGATTGCACGCTTGCACAGCTTGCGTCAGAGCTTGCTCTTGCACGACGCCAGCATCACGCCGCCGCTTCGAGAGAGCGTCTTCAATCAAGCCGCACTGGAGATATGGCTGCAGGGGCTGCGTCGCGACGGCTTTTGCGCCGGGCTGCAGATGCCTGAGACGCTGGCTGAAGACATCTATAAACACGCCTGCGCGACATACTGTCACCGTCATGCGGAAGATGAAGAGTATTTCCGCATCGAGGATATCCGCGATGGCCGTACCCCGGAGGGCGCGCCGGTGGCGATTGCCGACGTCATCTCGCCTGCCTGCGCAGCCGTTGACCGCGTGACCCGCGACCCGTTGCTGATCGAGATTGCGCGCCGCTATCTGGGCTACTGGCCCGAGCGGGTGGCGCGGCGGCTATACTGGAGTCCGGTATCCGAGCTGCCGGAAGATGCGCGGCGCAATGGCGGCCAGACCATCGACTTCCATTACGACATCGAGCCAAAAAGCTCACTCTACGCCTTCTTCTACATCACCGGCGCCAATCGCGACTCCGGCGCGCATGTCACCGTGGCGGGCTCGCATACGCCCAAGCCGCTGCCGATCCGGCTGTCATCCGCCTTCCAGCCGGAGACCCGCGTGCTGGAGCGTTATGGCGCCGAGAATGCGGTAGTGATCGAAGGCGGTCCCGGCTTTGGCTTTCTGGAAGATCCGGCCTGTTTCCATAAGGCGCTGGCGCCGCGCCAGGCGCCAAGGCTGGTGCTGCAGTTGCGTTACTCATAACGGCAGGTCAATCGCGAGGAGCAGCCCACTTGCCCAACGCCGACATAGCAACAGAAGATGCGCCGGAATCCGGAACGGCAAATCAACATGGCCTGATGGAGCTGCCCGAGGTCAGCATCGAAAGCTACAATCTGGAAATCCGCGAAGGCCGCCGCTTCGTCGGCGACAAGGCGAGCGGCCGCGCCTTCCGCGCGCTGCTCGACAAGGTGCAGGCGCAGGCCGGCGATCTGGCCGAGGAAAGCGATATCGGCGACGAGAAGCTGGCCGAGATGAAAAAGAAGGAATGGGATCGCCTGCTGACCAATGGCGATGCCAATGCCGCCGCGATCATCCATAGCGCGGTGGAAGAGTTCTCGCAGAACCTTGCTGCGGTGGTGCGCCGCTATCTGCGGCATAAAAGCTGGCGAGGTGTGAAGAAGGTGGCGGTCGGTGGCGGCCTGCGGCGCAGCCGGGTGGGCGAGCTGTCAATCGCGCGCACCGAAGTGATCCTGAAGGGCGAGGATATCGATATCGGCCTCGTGCCTTTGCTGCACCACCCCGATGAAGGCGGCCTGATCGGCGCGCTGCATCTGCTGTTGCCCTGGCTGGACGAGGCTTACGATTCCGCGCTAACCGTCGATATCGGCGGGTCGAATATCCGCGCCGGCATCCTGCGCCTGAACCGCCACAAGGCGGCCGATCTCAGCCGTTCCGAGGTGATCGCCTCTGAATTATGGCGTTACCGCGATGTCGAGCCGAAGCGCGACGAGGCGCTGGATCATCTCGGCGGCATGCTGCGCGAACTGGCCGAGCATGCGGAAGAGAAGCGGTTGGCCCTGGCGCCGCATATCGGGGTGGGCTGTCCCGGCCGGATCGAAGCCGATGGCAGCATCGCGCAGGGCGCGCAGAATCTGCCTGGCAACTGGGAGGCGGCCAGCTTCAACCTGCCGGCCGCGATCCATGAACGCATTCCCTATATCGGCGGCAGCCGCAGCAGTGTGGTGCTGCATAACGATGCCGTCATGCAGGGCTTAAGCGAGATTCCGCGCATGCGCGACGTCAAGCGCTGGGCCGTGCTGACCATCGGCACCGGACTTGGCAATGCGGTCTTTGCCAATGCCGATGGCGGCAAACGCAAGGCGATGTAAAGTGTCTCTCAGGCTTTCTCGACCGTGATCCTGGCGCCGGCGGCAACGGTCTTCATGGCCGTCACATCGTCGATAGCCTGGCCCCAGATGTTGCAGGGCGAGGCGAGGCGGATTTCGTCGCCGCGGCTGATCGGCGTGGGGCCGAAACCGATGGCAATGGCATCGCCATCCGGCCAGTAGGCGATCTCGCCCGCCGCGACCACATCCTTCGCGCCCGGCTCGCGCGCGACATGAACAGGCGTTTCGAAATAGACTTCATTGCCCCAGGTCCGCGCTGTTGCCGAAATTGGCAGCGCGGTCCAGATCGCATCGGCGGTCGGCGTGTCCAGGAGCGCAACGCGCAATGCGGTCTTGCCTGCGCGGATGATTACCTGGCGCATGGAGGCGTCTGGTTTGGCCATGTCCGTTTCTCCCCCTTTTGGGCGTTATTCTGGAGGGAGGCAGGGCGCGAGGCAAATCCCCGGCGGAGTTGAATGCTGCAAATCTTGCAGCAAATCTTGAATCGGTGGTTTCGCGTTCCCATTTCGGAAAGGACCGGGTCCGGGCCCCTCTGGCAGCCGCTTGTCCCGTGGCTGCGATGTCGGACTCTTCCACCTGATGAGCGCCGGAAGCGACGGCTGTTTTGATCTTGGCGCTTTGATCTTGGGAGGCCTTGGATGACCGCCGCATCCGCTCAGTTCCACAATGTCTATGGCTATATGTCGGAGCGCAACGCCGAGGCGCGGCGCAGGCTGGAAGCGCTGGCGCGCCTGCTCGACAGCGCCGTGCGCGTGCCCGGCACGGATATCCGCGTCGGCCTAGATCCCGTGCTCAACCTCATCCCCGGCGTGGGCACGCTGATCGCCAAGGGCATGGCGGCCTATCTGATCTGGGAGGCGCGGCGGCTGGGCGTGTCCAACAGCACGATGCTGCGCATGATCGGCCATGTCGGCATCGACCTGATGATAAGCTGGATTCCGGTGGTCGGCTGGGTGGGCGACGTTTTCTACCGCGCCAACATCAAGAATATCGAATTGCTGCGCGAGCATCTGGACCGCAGCGACGGCGTGATCGATGCGGCAGTCAAAAATGAGGCAAGCGGCAATGAGCCGGCAGGCAGGCGGCGCTAGGCTGATGCAGCGCATCATCTGGATCGCGGCCGCTATCGGCTTCGTGCTGTGGTCGCTGCTGGCCTGGTTCGGCTATGCCATGCTCGGTTGGGCCCGGGATTTCGCCATGGTCAACGCCGATCGGCTCACGGTCAGCGAATTTGCCGACGGACTGCTGCTCGCCGCGGACCTGCTTGGAACAGCGGGCGGCACGGCAATCGTGATCCTCTGGCTGTTCGGCACCGCGCTGATCGCTGCGATCGCTTTCGCCGTCTCCTGGCTGGTCCGCCGCTATGGCGGCTCGGATCACCCGCGCATCGAGGTGCTGCGTTAGCACGTTCATTCATGCTGTCATGCCTCGGGCCAAGCCCGAGCATGACGAATGAAAAAAAACCGCCCGGGCATTGCTGACCGGGCGGCTGGCATTCACCGAAATACGCGCGCGGCTTATTCCGCTGCGGCCTTGCTGGCTGGAGCGCCGTTGGTGCCGGGCTTCCAGCGCAGCACCGGGGCGCGGGCGGCGCGGGTTTCGTCCAGGCGGCGCCGCGGCGTGAAATAGGGCGCGCCACGGAACCAGTCGCCCTGATCCCCCTTGCGCGCCTTCTCGGCCAGACCGCGCAGCGTGCCGATGAAGGTGTCGAGGCTGTCCTTGCTTTCGCTTTCGGTCGGCTCGATCAGCATCGCGCCGTGGACGACCAGGGGGAAGTAGACCGTCATCGGGTGATAGCCCTCGTCGATCATCGCCTTGGCGAAGTCGAGCGTGGTCACGCCGGTGTCCTTCAGGAAGCGATCGTCGAACAAAGCCTCGTGCATGCAGGGACCTTCGAAGCTCGGCGTCATGATGTCCTTCAGGCTGGCCATCACGTAGTTGGCCGCCAGCACGCTGTCTTCCGCAACCCGGCGCAGGCCGTCGACGCCATGGCTCATCATGTAGGCCAGCGCGCGGATGAACATGCCCATCTGGCCGTGGAAGCTCTTCATCCGGCCGAAGCTCTTCTCGCCATCATGCTCGACAAGCTTGAAGCCGTCCGCGCCATGCACGACGTAAGGCACCGGTACGAAGTCCTTCAGCGCCTCAGACAGCACAACCGGGCCTGCGCCCGGACCGCCGCCGCCATGCGGTGTGGAGAAGGTCTTATGCAGGTTGATGTGCATGGCGTCGATGCCGAGATCGCCCGGTCGCACCTTGCCGACGATGGCGTTGAAGTTGGCGCCATCGCAATAGAAGAAGCCGCCGACACTGTGGATCAGGTCGGCCACCTGCTTGATGTCTCGCTCGAACAGGCCGCAGGTGTTGGGATTGGTCAGCATGATCGCCGCCACATCCGGACCCAGCTTAGCCTTCAGCGCCTCGAGATCGACGCGGCCATCGCTGGTGGCCGGAATCGGATCGACCACATAGCCGCACATCGCCGCCGTGGCGGGATTGGTGCCATGGGCGCTTTCCGGAGCCAGGATGCGCTTGCGCACATCGCCGCGCGCCTTCAGCGCAGCGCGGATCGCCATCAAGCCGCAGAGCTCACCATGGGCGCCGGCGGCAGGCGACATCGCCACGGCCGGCATGCCGGTCAGGGCTTTCAGCCATCCCGCCAGAGTATCGATGAGCTGCAGCGCGCCCTGCACGGTTGAGACGGGCTGCAGCGGATGCAGATCGCCCAGGCCCGGCAGCCGCGCCATCTTCTCGTTCAGGCGCGGATTGTGCTTCATGGTGCAGGAACCGAGCGGATAAAGGCCCGCATCGATCGAATAGTTCTTCTGCGACAGCCGCACGAAATGGCGCACCACCTGCGGCTCGCTCAAGCCCGGCAGGCCGATCTTGCCCTGGCGCCGCAGACCGCCGAGACGGTCCTTCACCTGCGGGGCGTCCGGCAGATCGACGCCGGTGCGGCCTTCCTCGCCGATCTCGAAGATCAGCGGCTCTTCCATCTGTAGTGCGCGGTTGCCGGTGAGCGTGCCGGTGGCGGCGGCGCTGGCCGCCTCATGCGGCGCGGTAGGGCGTCCCTGACGGTTCAACATCACAGCACCTCCTTCAGGGCGCCAACCAAGGCATCCATGTCGCTTTCGGCATTGGTCTCGGTGACGGCGATCAGCAGCACATTCTCCAGCGCCTTGTCGGCCGGATAGAGGCGCGAGGCCGGCACGCCGCCGAGGATCTTCTTCTCGGCGAGCTTCTCGGCGATTTCGGCCGCTGGCCTGGGCAGCCGGACGGCGAATTCGTTGTAGAAGGCCTGCGGGATGATCTCGACGCCTTTCACGGCGCCGAGCTTCTCGGCCATCTGCACCGCCTTGGCGTGGTTGATCTCGGCCAGCCGCACGAGGCCGGCCTCACCCAGCAGGCTGAGATGGATGGTGAAGGCAAGCGCGCAGAGGCCCGAATTGGTACAGATGTTGGAGGTTGCCTTCTCGCGGCGGATATGCTGCTCGCGCGCCGAGAGCGTCAGCACGAAGCCGCGGCGGCCATCCTGGTCGACAGTTTCCCCGCAGAGCCGGCCCGGCATCTGGCGGACATATTTCTCGCGCGTCGCGAACAGGCCCACATAGGGACCGCCGAAGGACAGCGGCACGCCCAGAGCCTGGCCCTCGGCCACGACGATATCGGCGCCCATCGCGCCGGGCGGTGTGACGAGGCCGAGCGAGGTGACTTCGGCGACGGCGACGACCAGCAGCGCGCCCTTCGTCTGGCAGGCTTTCGCCAGAGCCGACAGATCGCGCAGATGGCCAAACACACTCGGATTCTGCACGACCACGCAGGCCGTCTGATCGTCGATCAGGTTGGTGAGGTCTTCGGTGCCGTCCAGATCGACCGGGGCGGCGACATGCGGCTGGTCGGTCTGATCCATCAGGGTCGAGACGACATCGCGGTAATGCGGATGCAGGCCGCCGGACAGCACCGCCTTGCTGCGCTTGGTGACGCGCTGGGCCATCAGCACGGCTTCCGCCGCAGCCGTGGCGCCGTCATACATGGAGGCATTGGCAACCTCCATGCCGGTGATCATCGTGACCTGGGTCTGGAACTCGAAGAGATACTGCAGCGTACCCTGGCTGATCTCGGGCTGATACGGCGTGTAGGAGGTAAGAAACTCCGAACGCTGGATCAGATGATCGACCGCCGCCGGGATGTGATGGCGATAGGCGCCCGCGCCGAGGAAGAAAGGCACGTCCATCGGTGAGATGTTGCGCTTGGCCATGGCGGCGAACTGCCGCTCGACCTCCAGCTCGCCCTGATGCGGCGGCAGGTCGATCGTCGGGTTCAGTGCGCCGGCAGGCACGTCGCGGAACAGCGCGTCGATATTGGGCGCGCCGATGGCCGCAAGCATCTCGCGGCGGTCGGCTTCGGTCAGTCCGAGATAACGCATGGGCGTAGCCCCAGGGAAAGAGATCAGAGGGTTTGCAGGTAGGCGTCGTAGGCGGCCTGATCCATCAGGCTGTCCAGCGCATCGGGATCGCTGATCTTCAGCTTGACGAACCAGCCGTCTTCCATCGGCGACTGGTTGACCAGCGAGGGATCTTCCACGATGGCGGGGTTGGTCTCGACCACTTCGCCGCCGACCGGCGCGTAGACCTCCGAGGCGGCCTTTACCGACTCAACCACAGCGACTTCGTCGCCGGCATCGACCTTCTTGCCGGGCTCGGGCAGGTCGACGAAGACGATGTCGCCGAGCTGGCTCTGGGCGTAATCGGAAATGCCGACCACGGCGACCGCGCCCTCAATACGGATCCATTCATGGTCCTTGGTGTAGCGAATGGTCATGAGGGAGCGTCTCCTTATTTAGCGTAGCGTTTGGTGATAAAGGGAAGGGTGCAGACCTTGGCCGGCAGGGCCTTGCCGCGCACCATCAGGGTGAGCGGCGTGCCGACCTTGGCGTAATCGGTGGCGACATAACCCATGGCGACCGGCGCATCGACGCTGGGGCCGAAACCGCCCGAGGTGATCACGCCGATCTTTTCGTTTTTATCGTTGAAGATTTCGGTGCCTTCGCGGGCCGGCGCGCGGCCTTGCGGCTGGATGCCGACGCGCTTGCGCGCCACGCCTTCGGCGAGCTGTTTCTTCACGATCTCAGCACCAGGGTAGCCGCCTTCCTCGCGGCGGCGCTTGGAGATCGTCCAGGCCAGGCCGGCTTCGATCGGCGTCGTGGTCGTGTCGATGTCATGGCCGTAGAGGCACAGACCGGCTTCCAGGCGCAGGCTGTCACGCGCGCCAAGGCCGATCGGTTTCACTTCGGGCTGTGCCAGCAGCCAGCGGGCCAGCTCTTCGACCTGGCTGTTCGGCACGGAGATTTCGAAACCGTCCTCGCCGGTATAGCCCGAGCGGGTGACGAAAGCCTCGAACTTGTCCAAGGCCAGCGTCGCGCCCATGCCAAAGCTCAAAGCAGGGATGACGGAGTTCAGGCGGCTCAGCACGTCTACCGCCTGCGGGCCCTGCAGCGCCAGCAGCGCGCGGTCTTCCAGATATTCGACCTCGCAGCCCTTCAGGTTGTTGCGCATATGCGCGATGTCCTGCTCCTTGCAGGCGGCGTTGACAATGACAAACAGGTCACGGTCGCGCTTGTTCACCATCAGGTCGTCGAGGATGCCGGCGGCATCGTTGGTGAACATGGTGTAGCGCATCTTGCCGACATCGAGCGCGACGAGATCGCCGGGCACCAGCGCTTCCAGTGCCTTGGCGGGATCGGCTCCGGTGATGCGCACCTGGCCCATATGAGAGACGTCGAACAGGCCTGCCGCAGCGCGGGTATGCTTATGCTCGGTGAGGATGCCGGTCGGATACTGCACCGGCATCTCATAGCCGGCGAAGGGCACCATGCGGGCACCCAGCTCCTTATGCAGGGAGTTCAGCGGCGTGACTTTGAGGTTTTCGGCTGTGTCGCCCAAGCAAGGTCCCTTTACGAACAGAGTCAGAGTCGATCAGACGGTTGATCCGTCTGCCGCCCCCTCTGTCCCGGGACCTGAGAGATTCGCTGCCTCACAGATCATATGAGGGCCCGCTTACTCCTTCGGTGGGACCGGGTTTGGACCCCCGATCCGCTTTCCAGAGCGTCGCCAGCCCGTGCGGTCCTTTGGCCTGAGAGTTTCCGGGGCGGTTGCTCCTTCGGCGCGCCGGCCCCCGTATGAAGAACGGGTTTGGCGCCTCTCCCGCCGGACTGAGTGCGACGCCGCGAGAATAGGCTGTGCCAAAGTTTAGTCAACGTGATTCCGGGCTGACGCAGCGGAATCGCTGAAATACCGTGATTGACAAGGCTTTAAGGCGGTTTAGGCTTGTCCACAGATAACAGGCGCGGCGGCCGACTCGGGCGCGGGTCGCAAAGCCGCCGCGAACCGGAGGAGACGCTGATGAATCCGTTCTTCGTCGAACAGATGGCGATGTATTCCGCCTACCACCGCGACCCGCGCAACCGGGCGACCCATTTCATCGGCATCCCGTCCATCGTCTTTGCCATTTTCATTCCGCTGCATTGGGTCACGGTCGCGGAATTGTGGGGCGGCGAAACCGTCATCACGCTGGCCACCGTGCTGTGGTTCATCACCGGCGCCTTCTATCTCTGGCTCGACCGCACCATCGGCGGCCTGATGATGCTGGTCGCCTTCGTGCTGATGCAGATCGCCGCCTGGGTTGCGCAGCAGGGCAGCCTGATCGGCTGGAGCACCTTTGCAATCCTCTTCGTCGGCGGCTGGATCTTCCAGCTCGTCGGCCATGTCTTTGAGGGCCGCCGGCCGGCTCTGGCCGACAATCTGCTGCAGGCGCTGATCGGGCCGTGCTTCCTGATTGCCGAGACGGTGTTTGCCGCCGGCCTGAAGACGGAACTGCATGACGCGGTCGAGGCGCGCTGGAAGCATTACACGGTCGCGGCCATGCAGGCGCGTGCGGCGCATTGAGTTTCACCCGTCATGGCCCGCTCAGGCAGCGTGCCTTGGACGGCCATCCATGCGTTCTTTATTCACGGTCTGAAAAACAAACTCGTGGATGCCCCGGCCAAGCCGTGGCATGACGGTTAAGCAGTTCATCATCAGTCTTTAGGTGCCTCCCATGACACAACGCTGGAAACAACGGCCCGAAGGGTCGAACTGGGGTGATTTCGGTCCGGATGACAGGCTCGGCCGCGTCAACTGGATCACGGCCGAGAAGGTGAAGCAGGGCATCGCCGAAGTGCGCGATGGCAGAAGCTTCTGCCTGTCGCTGCCGCTGGAATATCCGGGCGGCAACCTGCTCAATCCGCGCCGCTTCCCGCCGCAGCTGTTTGCCGTCGTGCGCGAGGGGCGGCCGAACATGGCGCTGCCGCTGTCGTTCTACGATCCGCGCATTACCGATGTTTCCAGTGACGATGCGGCCCTGCTGTATCTGCAATATTCGACGCAATGGGACAGCTTCGCCCATATCGGCTCGATGTTCGATGCCGATGGCGACGGCCAGCCGGAGCGGGTCTTCTATAACGGCTGGCGCGGCGGCAGTGACGTCCCCGACGTTCAGGATCGCGGCGTCGGCGAGCCGCGGCTGGAGCGTTTCCCGAGCCAGGGCAGCGAAGCGCTCGGCATCCATAACTTCGCCCGTCATGGCATGCAGGGGCGTGGCGTGCTGGTCAATCTCTGGGATGTCTGCGGCGAGGCGCGCACCTGGATCGGCTACGATCAGCTCATGCGCGCGATGGAGACGCAGGAGGTCGCGGTCGAGAAGGGCGACATGCTCTGCTTCTACACCGGATTCGGCGACGTGATCCTGAGCATGAAGGGCAAGCCCGATCTGCATCGGCTGGAGAATTCCTGCGCAGTGCTGGATGGCCGGGACAAGGCGCTCCTGAAATGGATCGACGACAGCGGCGTGAGCTGCCTGATCGCCGACAATTACGCTGTCGAAGGCCTGCCAGCGAAACCGGTGGACGGCAATCATGCCTCGCTGCCGCTGCATGAGCATTGCCTGTTCAAGCTCGGCATTCCGCTGGGCGAGCTTTGGTATCTCTCCGAACTGGCGGCCTATCTGAAGGAGCAGAAGCGCAGCCGCTTCCTGCTCACCGCGCCACCGCTGCGGCTGACCGGCGCGGTCGGCTCACCGGTATCGCCCATCGCCACGGTATAGGCCTTAAGACACTTCAGGAGACCTGCATGAACGGCGCCGAAAGCCTCGTCCGTACCCTTGTTGCCTCGGGTGTGACCACCTGTTTCGCCAATCCCGGCACATCGGAGATGCATTTCGTCGCCGCGCTCGATCATGTTCCGGGCATCCGCTGCGTGCTGGGCCTGTTCGAAGGCGTGGTCACCGGCGCTGCCGACGGCTACTGGCGCATGAGCCACAAGCCGGCCGCGACCTTGCTGCATCTTGGTCCGGGTCTTGCCAATGGCCTGGCTAATCTGCACAACGCGCGCAAGGCGGCGTCGGGCATCGTCAATGTGGTGGGCGAGCATGCGACCTATCACCTGCAATACGATGCGCCGCTGACTGCCGATATCGATGGCATCGCACGGCCGGTCTCGGCTTGGATCGGCCGCGCCAAGGCGCCGCATGACGTGCCCAAGCTCGGCGCCGAGGCGGTGGCCGTGGCGCGCAGCGGCTCGGGCAAGATCGCCACCATGGTGCTGCCTGCCGATACCGCCTGGAACGAAGTGAGCGGTCCTGCGCCGGCGCTGGCGCCGCTGCCGCGCGCGAAAGTCGACGACAGCGCGATCCTGGCCGCGGCCGAAGCGCTGAAGAAAGCCGGGCCGCGCGGCATGCTGGTGCTGGGCGGCCATGCGCTGCTGCGGCCCTGTCTGAAAGTGGCGGCGCGGATCGCGGCGGCGACCGGCTGCCGGCTCTCCAATCCCGGCGCCAGCGCGCGGATGGAACGCGGCGGCGATCTGCCGCGCGTCGGCCGTGTGCCCTACATCCTGCAGCAGGCTCTGGCCTATCTCAAAGACACGGACGAGATGGTGCTGGTCGGCGCGCGCCATCCGGTGGCCTTCTTCGCCTATCCGGGCCAGCCCAGCCTGCTGACGCCGGAAAGCTGCAACGTCACGCCGGTCGCCGATGTGGATGACGATCTGCTTGACGCGCTGGAGCGTCTGGCCGATGCGGTGAAGGCGCCGAAGAGCGCCGACGCTCCGCCCGCCTTGCCGAAACCCGCCGTGGCCGATGGCGCGCCGACTTTTGAGAAGATCGCCAGCACCATCGCCGCGCTGATCCCCGATCATGCCATCGTGCTGGATGAATCGCTCACCTCAGGCCGCGGCATCTTCGCGGCCGCAGAGGCCAGCGGGCCGCATGACTGGCTGCAGAATATGGGCGGCTCCATCGGCTACAGCCTGCCGCTCTCGATCGGCTGCGCCATCGCCCAGCCGGACCGCAAGGTGGTGGTGCTGGTCGGCGATGGCAGCGCCTTCTACACGCTGCAGGCGCTGTGGACGCTTGCGCGCGAGAATCTGAACGTCACCGTCGTCGTCTTCGCCAACCGCTCCTACAACATCCTGCGCGGCGAGCTCGCCAATGTTGGTGCCACCAATCCGGGGCCGCGGGCCATCGACATGCTGACGCTCGATCGTCCGGACCCGGACTGGGGGGCGCTGGCCAAAGGCCATGGCGTCCCCGGTGTTCGGACCGACGACATGGGGCAGTTCGCAAAAATCTTCAAAGCGGCTTTGGCCGAAACCGGACCACAACTCATTGAGTTGCGGCTGTAATCCGCGCCCAAGCTGTTGTGTGCAAGTCGGGGTATCCGCTTGTTAAAACTTGGTAATCTGCGAGGGCCTCGCAGCAATTCCATTTGCAGGCGGGCCAGAACTTTGCCAATAAATTGTACTAGGTCCTTCTGAAGTAGCGTGCAGGTTACGCCCGCTGCCGGCTGCGAAAGCGGTCGAGGAAGGCCCGGCCGAAACTCGAAACCCCATCCCATCGGGCCAGCGCCGTCCTTCCGTTACCCCGGACGGCGCCACGGGCCGAAGAAATTCGTCCCGGTTTGTGACCTCGACAAAATCGCGACACAGAAAGCGTGAATGCCATGTCCATTCCAGCCACCATGCCTGCGGGTAACGACGCCAAAGCGGCGGCCAGCCAATCGAGCCAGGAAGTTCTGACCTTTACCATCGATGATCAGAATTACGGCCTGGACCTGCTCACCGTGCGCGAAATCCGCGCCTGGACCGAAGTGACCCCCTTGCCGAATACGCCGCCCTTCGTGCGCGGCGTGATCAACCTGCGCGGCGCCGTCGTGCCGATCTTCGATCTGCGCGTGCGGCTCGGCGGCGGCGTGACGCAGCCGACCAGTGCGAATGTCGTCATCGTCGTTGAGATCGGCTCTGAATCCTGCGGCCTGCTGGTCGATACCGTGTCCGACATTCTCGCGCTCGATCCGGACTCGCTGCAGCCGGTGCCAGCCACGGCGACGGCGAACACGACCGACGAGGAGCATACTTTCCTGAGCGCGCTGGCCACCCACGAAGAGCGCATGGTGGCGCTGATCGACGTGAACCGTCTGTTCAGCCGCGGCCTGCCTCAGCTGCCGGCCGCAGCCTAAAAATTTTCCGCTTTCACATTTCGAAGGCGCGGAGCGATCTCCGCGCCTTTTCTATTGCCCGTCGTTTCGACCCGCGACGAGTGGCGGCCACATCAATCTGTGTCTGGACCACTATTACGCGCAGTCCATATACATCCGGTAGAAGAATACGATTCCGCTATAAACAATTGATAATTTGCGTCGATTGGTCGCGATAAGGCAATCTTGATCCTCAAGTAACGAGGAAGGCGGAAGGGGTTCTTATAATGTCGCTGACGTCCATCAAGATCGGCCCGCGCGTTCTCGCGGTTGTCGCGCTTCTATCCATTGCCTCGGCAGCCATCGGCTTAATGGGGGTGCTTTCTCTCGATCGCTACCAGCGGCAGACCGCCGTCATGGAGAGCGTCGCCAAGCAGACCCAGTTCGGCGAGCGGCTGAACGCGCTGGTCTATGCGGTGGTGATGGATTCCCGCGGCGTCTACATGTCGGCGGATACCGCCGCCGCCAAGCCCTTCGCCGATGGCATGCTGCGCTTCCTGCAGCAGATCGAAGATCTGGTGAAGGAATGGAGCGGCCTGGTCGGACCTGAGCAGGCGAATAGCGAGGAAGGCAGGCAGTTCATCGCCACGGTGAACCAGTTCGTCCAGTTCCGCCGCGAACTGGCGCGGCTCGGTGCGGAGGTCGATCCCAAGAAGGGACGCGAATTCGGCGACAATGACGCCAACCGCTCCAATCGCCAGGCGCTCAACCGGCAGATCGAGGCGATCACCAAGCGCAATGCCGAGCGGATCATCGAGGTCAGCAACGATCTGAACAACTATTACCAGACGCAGCGGCCGCTGCTGATCGTGACCACCATCGTTGCCATTGCAATCTCTGTTTTGCTCGCGCTCTACATCGTCGTGGTCACGCTGACGCGTCCGATCAGCCGCATCACCGGTGTGATGAACACGCTGGCGCAGGGCGATGTCAGCGTTGATGTCACCGGCAAGGAGCGTGGCGACGAGATCGGCGAGATGGCCAAGGCCGTGCAGGTCTTCAAGGACAACATGGTCGCCCGCAGCGAGGCGGAGGCGCAGATCGCGCGCCAGCGTGAGGAGGCCGAGCAGCGCCGCCAGGAACGCGAGGCACGCGAACGCGCCGCAGGCGAGGAAATCGCAAGCCTGGTCAACAAGGTGGCCCAGGGCGACCTCAGCGGCCGCATCTCGGAAAGCGGCAAGGAAGGCTTCTTCCTCTCCACCAGCCAGGAGCTGAATCGCCTCACCGCGACCTTGCAGACCATGGCCGGCGAACTGGCCGAGGTGATGGAGGCGCTCGCCAATGGTGATCTGACCAAGTCGGTGAAGGGCGACTATCACGGCGTGTTCGGCCAGCTGAAGGACAGCGCCAATACGATGGCTGGCCGCCTGCGCGACTTTGCGACGCGTCTTTCGGCCGCCACCCGTTCGGTGAAGAACGCGGCGCAGGAGATCACCACGGGCAGCCAGGATCTGGCGCAGCGCACGGAAAGCCAGGCCGCTTCGATCGAAGAGACGGCGGCGTCGATGCATGAGATCACCACCACGGTGAAGCAGAATGCCGACAACGCCCAGGCCGCCAATCAGCTTGCTACCGCAGCCCGCGACACGGCGGAGAAAGGTGGCAGCGTGGTCGGCGATGCCGTCTCGGCGGTTAACCGCATCGAGGAAAGCGCGCAGAAGATTTCCGACATTGTCGGCCTGATCGACGAGATCGCCTTCCAGACCAACCTGCTTGCGCTCAACGCATCCGTCGAAGCCGCGCGTGCGGGCGAAGCGGGCAAGGGTTTCGCCGTGGTGGCGCAGGAAGTCCGTGCGCTGGCGCAGCGCTCGGCCAATGCCTCGAAGGACATCAAGGCGCTGATCACGGAATCGAACCAGCAGGTGAAGACCGGAGCTGGCCTGGTGAACCAGACCGGTTCCTCGCTCACCGATATCGTCGCCTCGATCAAGAAGGTGTCGGATATCGTGGCCGAGATCGCCGCCGCCAGCCGCGAGCAGGCCACGGGCCTGGAGCAGATCAACACCGCGGTCGGCTCGATGGATGAGATGACCCAGCGCAACGCCGCGCTGGTGGAAGAGACGACGGCGGCTGCGGCCTCGCTGAACGATCAGGCGAATACGCTGTCCGAACTGGCGGCCTTCTTCAAAACCGGCGCCAATGCTTTGGAGGCTACGGAATCTCGCGTGGTCCCGATGATGCGGCCGGCAGTCTCTCAGCCCGCCAAGGAATCGGCGGCCAAGGAACAGCCCAAAGAGGCCGCTCCCAAGCTCGCCCCGGCGCTGAAAGCCGTGCCGAAACCGGAGCCCAAGCCGACCCCGAAGCCCGCGCCGGTCATGGTCGCCGCCGATGATGACGATTGGCAGGAATTCTAGGCAGTTACCGGGCGGGTTTCCGGTTGACAGGGCAAGACCCCGCCGGTATGGTCCGCCCGCTTTTTCCGCCGGGCGGACCTCTATTCCGCCCGGCATTCTATTAAAGGTCAGGTGCCATGAAGGTCGTAAATTCGCTCAAGTCGGCTAAGGGCCGTCATCGTGATTGCCGCGTGATCCGCCGCAAGGGCCGGGTTTACGTGATCAACAAGACCAACCCGCGCTTCAAGGCGCGCCAGGGTTAAGGCGTTCCGCCAGGCTAAACGCCTCGGCTGATTGGGTTTCTCGACGGCCCGGCTGCTCACGCAGCCGGGCCGTTGTCGTTTCAGCTACCGGTTTTGCCTTGACCTCCCGCCCGATCTGGGCGATTTGTCAGGTTGTCAGACAAATTTGCTCAGGTTAGTCGTCGGGATGATCGAATCGCAGTCCCATAGCCTTCTTCGTCCCGCCGGCCTTGGCGATGCCCTGGCGGGCCAGCTGGCGGCCGCCATCCGGGGTGGCGAATTCCGGCCCGGCGCCCGGCTGCCGACCGAAAAGCAGCTGGTTGAGCGTTTCCATGTCAGCCGCGCCGTGGTGCGCGAAGCCATTGCCCGGCTGAAGGCCGATGGTTTTGTCGAGACACGGCAGGGCGCGGGGGCCTTCGTCGCCGCACGGCCGGGACTGGCCAATTTCCGCATCGGGCAGAATGGCGCGGCGATCCCGGCCGAGGACCTGCCGCATATCTTCGAACTGCGCGCCGTGGTGGAAGCCGGCATGGCGGAACTGGCGGCGCAGCGCCGCACGCCGGCCGATCTGCAGGCCCTGCGCGCCGCTTTCAACGAGATGGAGCAGGCGCTGGCCGGTTCCGGCGCGAAGGACGGCGCGGCGGCCGATGACGCTTTCCATGCCGCCATCGCCGCGGCGGCGCAGAATCCGTATCTCGCGCAATTCGCCGCTTTCCTGGCGCAACATTTTTCCGCCAGCCGGGCGGTGACCTGGATGCCGGATGCCATCGCCGCCGGCAGCGCGCAGGTCTCGCAGGCCGAACATGCCAGGCTGCTGGCCGCTATCGAGGCAGGCGATGCGCAGGCCGCCGCACAGGCGGCGCGGACGCATATCACCCAGGCCGCGGCGCGCCATGCCGCCCGGCTGACTTCAAAGCCAAAGATGCCAAAGCCACAAAGGAAAGGCTGACGCCATGCTGATGCCAGCGCCCGAGCAGGAGATCATCGCCCAGCGGCTCGAGCTGATCGCGGCCTTGCGCCAGATCGTGCCGGGTGAGGGGGTGATCGCTGACGAGACCAGCTTGCGCGCTTTCGAATGCGACGGGCTGACCGCCTATCGCCAGTTGCCGCTGGTTGCGGTGCTGCCGAGCGACACGCAGCAGGTTTCTGCCGTGCTGAAGCTGTGCAACGAGCGCGGCGTGAAGGTCGTGCCACGCGGCGCCGGGACTTCTCTTTCCGGTGGCGCGCTGCCGCTGGCCGATGGCGTGCTGCTCGGCATGGGCAAGTTCAATCGCGTGCTGGAGATCGACTGGGACAATCGCTGCGCTGTGGTGCAGCCGGGCGTGACCAATCTCGGCATCACCCGTGCGGTCGAGCATCGCGGCTTCTATTACGCGCCCGATCCTTCCAGCCAGATCGCCTGCACCATCGGCGGCAACGTGGCTGAGAATTCCGGCGGCGTGCATTGCCTGAAATACGGCCTCACGACCAACAACATCCTCGGCGTCGAGATGGTGCTGATGAATGGCGAGATCGTGCGGCTGGGCGGCAAGCATCTGGATGCGGAAGGCTACGATCTGCTTGGCCTGATCTGCGGCTCCGAAGGCCTGCTGGGCGTGATCACGGAGGTCACCGTGCGCATACTCCCTAAGCCCGCGACGCAGCGCGCCTTGCTGGCCGGTTTTCCATCTTCTGAGGCCGCCGGCGATTGCGTTGCCAAGGTGATCGCAGCCGGCATCATCCCGGGTGGCATGGAGATGATGGACCGTCCGGCCATCCATGCCGCCGAGGATTTCGTCCATGCCGGCTATCCGCGCGATGTCGAAGCCTTGCTGATCATCGAACTGGACGGGCCGTCGGCGGAGGTCGACGACCTGCTGGCGCGGGTGAAGGCGATCGCCGAGCTTTGCGGCTCGACCTATCTGCGCGTATCTCAAAGCGAGGAGGAGCGGCTGACCTTCTGGGCCGGACGCAAGGCAGCATTTCCGGCTGTCGGCCGTATCTCACCCGATTATCTCTGCATGGACGGCACGATCCCGCGCAAGCGGCTGCCTGACGTGCTCACCCGCATGACCGAACTGTCGGAGAAATACGGCCTGCGCGTCGCCAATGTCTTCCATGCCGGCGACGGCAATCTGCATCCGCTGATCCTCTACGATGCAAACAATCCGGGTGAGCTGGAACGCGCCGAAGCCTTCGGCGCCGACATCCTGCGGCTCTGCGTCGAAGTCGGCGGCGTGCTGACCGGCGAGCATGGCGTTGGTGTCGAGAAACGCGACCTGATGCCGGCGATGTTCTCCGAAACCGATCTGGCGCAGCAGGAGCGCGTCAAATGCGCCTTCGATCCGAACCACAGGCTCAATCCGGGCAAAGTATTCCCGCAACTGCATCGCTGTGCCGAGATGGGCAAGATGCATGTGCATAAGGGGAAGATCGCTTTCCCCGATCTGCCGAGGTTCTGACGATGCTCAGCACGACTGTCATCTGCGTGTTCGAGCCGCGGTCCGAAAAAGGGAAGGTGGGCTTCCATGCCTGAGACGTTCGTTCCCCATGGCATAAGCGACGTGGCCGATGTGATCCGCTGGGCCGCTGCGGAAGCCAAGCCGCTCGATCTGCACGGCCATCGCAGCAAGGCGCAGCTTGGCCGCCCGTCGCAAAGCGGCTATGCGCTGGACTTAAGCCGTCTGCATGGCATCCTCGATTACGAACCCGCCGAACTGGTAATGACCGTGCGACCCGGCACGCTGATCGGCGATATCGAAAAGCAGCTGGCGGCGCAGAACCAGATGCTGGCTTTCGAGCCGCCCGATCTCGGCCCACTCTGGGGCGGTCCCACCAATCGCGGCACTTTGGGTGGCGCGATTGGCTGCAACCTGGCCGGCCCGCGTCGGTTCAAGGCCGGCGCGATGCGCGATCATCTGCTTGGTTTCGTGGCCGTCTCCGGCCGGGGTGAAATCTTCAAGGCAGGCGGCAAAGTGGTGAAGAACGTCACCGGCTATGACCTGCCCAAGCTTGTCTGCGGCGCCTATGGCACGCTTGCCGCGCTGACCGAGGCGACCATCAAGGTGCTGCCCGCGCCCGAGAAAACCCGCACTGTGCTGATCTTCGGCCTCGATGATGCCAAGGCGGCGCAGGCAATGGCTGTGGCTGCATCCTCGCCGCATGAAGTCAGCGGCCTGGCGCATCTGCCGGCAGGCATTGCTGCCAAATCCGGTGTCGGTTATGTCGCCCAGGCGCAGCAGGCGGTGACCGCCATCCGCGTCGAAGGCACGGATGTATCGGTGAAGGCGCGCTGCGAGGCCCTGCGCGATCTGTTGAAGGATTTCGGTGCGCTGGAGGAACTGCATTCGATGAATTCCTCCTGGCTGTGGCGCGAGATCCGCGATGTTAGCTATTTCGTGCTGCCGCAGGATCGTGTGCTATGGCGCATCTCCACTGCGCCGATGGCGGGTCCGGTCGTGATGGCCAAGATCGTGGCGGTGCGTCCCGATGCAGAAGCCTTCTACGACTGGGGCGGTGGCCTGATCTGGCTCAGCCTTGCGCCGGGCGAGGATGCGGGCGAGCCGCCGGTGCGCGGCGCGGTCGCGAAACACGGCGGCCATGCCACCTTGATCCGCGCCGATGCCGCCTTGCGCGGCACCATTTCCGTCTTTCATCCGCAACCGCCCGCATTGGCAGACCTGGCGCGCCGCGTGAAGGAGAGCTTCGATCCGATGAACATCCTCAATCCGGGGCGAATGGCGGCGGGGATCTAGACCATGCAGACCAGCTTCACCCTTGCCCAGCTCGCCGATCCCGGCATTGCCGCGTCCAACGAAATCCTGCGCAAATGCGTGCATTGCGGCTTCTGCACGGCAACCTGTCCGACCTATGTGCTGCTGGGCGATGAGCGCGACAGCCCGCGTGGGCGCATCTATCTGATCAAGCAGATGCTGGAAAGCGGCAAGCCTGCCACGGAAGAGACCGTGCGGCATGTCGACCGCTGCCTGTCGTGCCTGTCCTGCATGACCACCTGTCCGAGCAGCGTGCATTACATGCATCTGGTGGATCATGCGCGCGACTATATCGAGCAGACCTATCGCCGCCCGCTGAGCGACCGGCTGCTGCGTGGCCTTCTGGCACGTGTCATTCCCAATCCCAGACTGTTCCGCTTCAGTCTGCGTCTTGCGCAATTGGCCAAGCCTTTCCGCTTCCTGCTGCCCAAGACGCTGAAGGCCATGGTGTCGCTCGCGCCGCGGCATCTGCCGCAGGCCTCGGCGATGGACCGGCCACAGGTCTTCCCCGCACAAGGCGCGCGGCGGATGCGCGTGGCGCTGCTGACCGGCTGCGCTCAGACCGTGCTCGATCCCAGGATCAACGAGGCGACGATCCGCCTGCTGACGCGCCATGGCTGCGAGGTGGTGGTGGCGCAGGGCGCGGGCTGCTGCGGCTCGCTGACCCATCACATGGGCAAGGAAGACGATGCGCTGGCCAAGGCGAAGGCCAATATCGCCGCCTGGCATCGCGAACTGGAGACCAATGGTCTCGATGCCGTGGTGATCAATGCGTCCGGCTGTGGCACCACGGTGAAGGATTACGGCTTCATGCTGCGCAGCGATCCGGCCTGGGCGGCAAAGGCGGCGACCATCGCAAGCCTTGCGAAGGACGTCACTGAAGTGATGCAGCAGCTGACGCTGAAACCCACCGGAGCGGCGGCGAAGCTGACGGTTGCCTATCACAGTGCCTGCTCGCTGCAGCACGGGCAGAAGATCACGGCCTTGCCGAAGCAGTTGCTGGCGCAGGCGGGCTTCGACGTGCGCGATGTGCCGGAGGCGCATCTGTGCTGCGGATCTGCCGGCACCTACAACCTGCTGCAGCCGGATCTGGCGCTGCAGCTACGTGCCCGCAAGGTGAAGAATATCGCCAGCACGGGTGCGGCGGCGGTGGCGGCCGGCAATATCGGCTGTCTGGTGCAGATCGCCAATGGCCTGCAGCACGATGGCATCGAGAACGGCGAAGCTGTCCCGGTGCTGCATACGGTGGAGTTGCTGGACTGGGCGACCGGCGGACCTAAGCCGGCGGCTCTGTCTTGAGCGTGTAGTTCAGTTCTTGCGGTCGGCGATTGCGGCTTCGGCGCGGGCGCGGCATTGCGCCTCCGCCGTCATGCGTTGCTGTGGGGTCATCTTCCTACGGCCGACACTCTGCCCGCGATCGAGTTCGCGCATACATTCCCCGATCAACTGACCGGCGGATTTCGGCCTGCTTTCATTGGACATCGCAGAAATACAAATGACAGGGATGCCAAACCCGGCCAGCAGTGCCGCGACCATGGCCCGGCGGGCAAGCGCAATCATCACGGCAACCCCTTTTATGCTGCATCACCGAACCGACTATAGGCGATCCCGTCACGTCCGCCCATCAAAGGATTGCGGCGGGAGCAGAAAAAGCGGCCGGTCTGCTCCGCAGGCGGAAGATCTAAGGGCAGGTCAGGGCTTGGTATTGCGGCGCGATTGCAGATAGGCGTCGGCGCGTGCGCGGCAGGTCTCTTCGGCCATAATGCGCTGATGGTTGCTCATAACCTGCCCGGCTTTAAGGCCGCTGCGCATTTCCTTAACGCAGGCCTCGATCAGCACCGCCCGTTCCTTGGTTTCCTGCTGATCGTTGGACTGGGCCAGTACCGGTCCGTTCAAGCCGATCAGCACCATAGCGATGATGGAAAAGAACCGAGACATTTCCGACTCATCTGACAACGTAATCCGTAATGCGCCTTCGGATATCAGCCCGGGCGCCTAATTTCCAGATACAGGCAGAGCGGTAAGGCCCAAGCGGGCGCGGATCTCGTCGATCAGCGCAGCCGTCGCGGCCTCGCACATGCGATAGACCGCTTCGAAGCCTTCCGGCCCGCCATAATAGGGATCGGGCACCTCGCGGCCGAATTGCGGCGCATATTCCAGGTAGAGTTTCACCTTCGACTGATACTGTTGCGGGCAGGCCCGCAGCAGGATGTCGAGATGCCCGTCATCCATCGCCAGGATCAGATCGAAACGCTGGAAGTCACTTTTGTCGATGCGCCGCGCCCGCAAGGGGCTGAGATCGACCCCATAGCGCCGGGCGGTGGCGATGCTGCGCGGGTCCGGCGGCTCGCCGACATGGTAGCCATGCGTGCCGGCGGAATCGACCAGCACCCGGCCTTCCAGGCCATGCTGCCGGAGGGCATGGCGCAGCAGGCCATCGGCGGTGGGAGAGCGGCAGATATTGCCCGTGCAGACCATCAGCACGGCGAAGGGCGGTAGCGTCATGGCGCGCAGAGAAGCATGCGGCGCGGCGGGCCGCAAGCGCCCAGTGGACGTTTGGACGAGACCTCTATCGCGCCGCCGATCCGCGTCATAGAGTAAAAGCATGATGACGCCTGACGACGAGACCGCCCTGCTGGAGGCCAATGCTGCCTTCTACCGGGCCTTTGCCAGCCACGATTTCGAAGCCATGGCCAGCCTCTGGGCCAAGGTCGCGCCGGTCTGCTGCATCCATCCGGGCTGGCCGCCGCTGATCGGCCGCGATGCGGTGCTGGAAGGCTGGCGCCGCATTCTGTCCAACCCGGCGCAGCCGGCGGTGCAGGCGACCTCGCCGCGCGTCACGCTATGGGGCGATGTCGCGCTGGTACTGTGCTTCGAGCGGGTCGAGAACCAGTATCTGATCGCCAGCAACATCTTCGTGCGCGAAGGCAAGGGCTGGAAGCTGAGCCATCATCAGGCCGGGCCGGTGGCGAGCCCCCCGGCGATGGGAATGGCTGAGGACGAAGATGCCGAGAACGACGAGGACGAGGATGAGGATGACGATCTGCCGCCCTCGGGCACGATCCACTGATCGCCAGCCACTGACAGCTCGCCATTAACAGCTAGTCGACTTCGACCAGCGTTTCGATCCGTGCCGTCGCACCAGCCTCGCGCGCCAGCCTGGCTTTGAGGAAATCCAGCATCGGTTTCAGGCTGTCAGCGAACTGCCAGGGCGGGTTGACGACGATCAGCCCGCTTCCGTTCATCTGCCTGGCTTCCTTTGCCGGGCGGATGGTGAGTTCGACGGCGATTGTTTGCGCCGTCAGCGGTGCGGCGAGGTCGGCTTTCCAGCGGTCGATGCTTTTCTGATCCTTGACTGGATACCAGATCGCCAAGAGGCCGGTGGCCCAGCGCCTATGCGCGGCCTGCACGGCCCTGCTCAAGGTGGTGAACTCATCCTTGGCCTCGAAAGCCGGGTCGATCAGCGCCAGGCCGCGGCGCGGCACCGGCGGCGTCAAAGCCTTCAGCGCCTCGAAGCCGTCGCGGTGATGGACCGCAATGCGCGGATCGCGGCCCATATTACGCTTCAGCGTTTCGATATCCTGCGGGTGCAGTTCGCACAGGGTCAGACGGTCGTCGGACCGCAGGCTTTGCCGCAGCAGCCAGGGCGAGCCGGGATAGCGCCGCAGGCCCTCGCCGCTGGATCCCAGCTCCGGATTGAGCGCTTTGAGTGCGGCATGATAGGCCGGAAGGATGCGCGGAGCCGCCGGATCGGCCAGCACGGCGCCGACGCCCAGCCGGTATTCGCCGCCGCGCTGCGCCTCGGAGGAGGCGAGATCATAGACGCCGATGCCGGCATGGCTATCGATCAGATGCACCGGGCTTGCCTTGCGATGCAGGGCCGACAGCAATTCCAGCAGCACGACATGCTTGAGCACGTCGCCGAAATTGCCGGCATGGAAGGCGTGGCGGTAATTCACGGCAGTTCAGCTCACAGCAACTCGGCCAGGGCGCGGATGATGCGGTCTGGACGGACGGGGCTATGCGGCGGCAGGCCTTGGCCCAAAGCATCGTGCCAGATGGCATAGATGCCAAGCCGCTGCGGCGCTGCGACTTCCCATTCCAGATTGTCGCCCACCATCCAGGTCTCGGAGGCGGTGACGCCCAAAGCCTGCATGGCATGCAGATAGGCCTGCTCTTCCGGCTTGCCGAAACCGACTTCGCCCTCGATCTGGATATGATCGAAGCGGTGCGCGAGGTCGAAGCGTTCGATCTTGGCGCGCTGCACTTCGGCCGCGCCATTGGTCACGAGCGCAAGCCGCAGACCCCGGGCCTTCAAGGTGTCGATCACCGTATGGGCATCGGGGAACAGATGCATGCGTTCGTCGCGATAGACCGTGTAGCGGTCAGCAAGGCGTTCGGCGACGGTCATGTCCGGAACCGGGCGGCCGGTGTCACGCAAGGCAGTGAATGCGCCGGTGACGATGGTCCGTCTGGCCGCGGCCAGTTTCAGCCGCCAGGTCCGGTGCCGGTCCGGATCGGCCCAGAAATCCCTGGCATAGGCGGTAATCGCTTCGACGACCTCCAGCGGCGAAAGCGGCAATAGCGCGTCCGCCATTTCGTCGGCGACCGACAGCCAGGCGGCACCGGGATTGCCATAGGCGGAGAGGATCGTGTCGTCGAGATCGAACAGGATGGCTTTGGGCGACATAAGCGGGCCGTCATGCAATCAGCAGAGGATGCCGTCAGCGGGTGACGACGATCGGACCGCGCTTGGTCACCACCAGGGTATGCTCGTATTGCGCCGTCAGGATGCCGGGCTCGGTCACCAGCGTCCAGCCATCGCCATTGTCGTCGGCATATTCGGCGCCGGTGGAGAGGAAAGGCTCGATGGTGAAGACCATGCCTTCCTGCATCACGCGCCGGTCGCGCGGATCGTAGAAGCCGGGGATGAAGCCCGGCTCCTCATGCAGCGAATTGCCGACGCCATGGCTGCCGAGATTGCGGATCACGCTGTAGCCATGGCGGCTGGCGGTCTGCTCGATGGCGCGGCCGATGGCATTCAGCTTCTGGCCGGTGCGCACGGTCTGCACGGCGCGGTTCAGAGCCTTGCGAGTGGTCTGGCAGAGATGTTCCTGCTCGGGCCGTGAGGGCGGCACGATGAAGCTGGCACCGGTATCGGCGAAGACACCGTCGCGCTCGGCCGAGACGTCGATATTCACCATATCGCCCGGCTGGATTCTGGTGTCGTCCGGGATGCCATGCGCGACCGCATGATTGATGCTGATGCAGGTGGCACCGGGAAAGTCATACATCAGGGCAGGCGCGGGGCGGCAGCCTTCCTTCTCCAGCGCGGCGCGGCCGAGATCGTCCAGTTCCTTGGTGGTCATGCCCGGTTCCAGGCGGCTGCCCATCATCCGGCAAACCGTCGCCACTACCGCGCCGACCTTCATGAGGCGATCCAGCTGCTCCTGGGTATCGATTGTCATAGGCATCTCCTTCACGTGGCGCGGACTATACACAGGCCATGCGAAGGAGGCCATGCATCAGGCATAAGTGCCGGATGACGGGACTTCAGGCACCCTTCAGTTTCTGCAACTGGGCCTCGATGGCGCCGATCACCTTCGGGTCGGTCGGCTTGACGCGGCTGGGAAAGACCTCGACCAGGCTGCCATCGCCAGCGATGAGGTATTTGTGGAAATTCCATTTCGGCAGGGCGTCCTCGCCGAGTTCGCTGGCAATCCAGCGATAGAGCGGATGCGCATCCTGGCCGATCACCTTCTGCTTCTCGGCCATCGGGAAATCGACGTCGAAATTGACCTCGCAGAATTCCTTGATCTGCTGCGCCGAGCCTGGTTCCTGGTTGCCGAAATCGTTGGAGGGCACGCCCAGCACCACCAATCCCTTGTCGCGGTAATCCGACCACAGCTTCTGCAGATCGGCATATTGCGGCGTGAAGCCGCATTGCGAGGCCGTATTGACCAGCAGCACCGCCTTGCCCCGGAACTGCCGCATCGGCAGGGGCTGGCCGTCGATGGAGGTAAGGTCGAAATCATGCGCGCTCATGCCGGTCCTCGACTTGGCGGCGATGGAAAAGGGAAGGGTGGCGCAAAGAGTGGCTGCGCCGGTCCAGGCCAGCAGATCGCGTCGCGCCCAAGTCCGGTCTCGTCCCGCAGTGAACTGCTTTGAATCGTGCCGCATCGATTCACCCTCCGTTAACGCTGGGCCGGATTAACTATAGCGCCGCGATCCGTCCCGGCCATACACAAAGGCGCGATGGCCGATTGGAGAGGCCGCATGATCACCCTGCCCGGAATACTCACCTTTGCTGCCCTGTCGCTGCTGGCGCTGATCGCCGGCGTCAGTCTGACCCGGCTGGTGCCTGGACTGGCGGGGCAGCATCCTGGCCTGTTGGCCCTTGGATTGCTGATGCTGTTCTGGGCGGTCCGCGAAAAGGTACTGCGGCATATCGAGCGGCGGCGCCTGGTGGCCGAAATCGATGCGCTGTCGGATGAACTGGCGCGGCTGCGCGGCGAGGAGCAGGTGGAAGAAATTGCACCCGTTGCCACCAATATGCCGCGCGCTGAGCCGCGTCTGGTTGCCAATACAGAAGTGGCGCCGGCGCCCGTGGATGACGGCACCTTGCTGGAAGCCGTGCGCGATGCGCTCAACAACAACCGCGTTGAGCTGCACGTGCAGCCGATCGTCAGCCTGCCGCAGCGCCGTATCCGCTTCTTCGAATTGCTGGCCCGTCCGCGCGATGCCGCTGGCCGTGCCTATCAGGCAGCGGAATGTCTGAATGCCTTGGAGGCGGCCGGCCTGCGCGCTGAATTCGACGCGTTGATGCTGCTGCGCGGCGTACAGATGGTGCGCAAGCTGGAGCATCGCGCCAAGGATGCCGGCTTCTTCCTCAATCTGTCGCCAGCCATGCTGGCGCAGATCGAAACCTTCGATCCGCTGTTCGATTTCCTGCAGCGTGATCGCGAGCGCGCCGGCAACATCGTGCTGGAATTTGTCTATGACGGAATCCGGCGGCTTGATCGCAGCGGCCTGTATCGCCTGAGCCAGTTGGCGGCGCTGGGTTATGCAATCTCGATTGACGGTGTCGACCAACTGGATGTCGATTTTGCGGGCCTTGCCAAGGCGGGCGTGCGGTTCATGAAGTTCGACGCTCAGGTGCTGCTCGATCCAGAGGTTGCGGCGCGCGCACCGATCAGCCTGGCTGATCTGCGTGAGGCCTGCACACGTCAGGGCATTACGCCGGTGCTGGCGAAAGTCGAAAGCGAGGCCGAGCTTGTGCAGCTCAGCGAGCTGGATTTCCCCTTCGGCCAGGGCATGCTGTTTGGTGCGCCGAAGCTCGCCAGGGCCGCGTAAGCCTTACTGGCTCCGCGCCTCGATCAACGCGTCGGCAAGCTGTACGAAGCCGGCGCCGCCTTCGTCATCCGCGACGTAAGCCGGCGGCGTGGCGATGCGGTCGAGGAAGGGCCGCACATTGGCGACGCCCACGCTATGCGGGAAATACCCGAACATCGGCGCATCGTTCGGGCTGTCGCCGGCGAACACAATTTGGTCACGCACCTGATCGAGATCGACTCCATAGTTCTCTTCGAAGAAGATGCGGGTCATCGCAAGCTTGTCCCAATGCCCAAACCAGCCATTGACATGGATCGAACTGACCTTTGCCGTCGCGCCGGCCTGCTCGAACAGCGCGACGATGCGATCCACGTCTTCACGCGACAGCGGCGGTACGTCCTCGCAGAAGTCGATGGCGAGATCACATTCCCGGTATTGTTGGTCGGAAGCGAGCGCCGTACCCGGCACCTCACGCAGAATCTTTTCGGCAAGCGCATTCAGCTTGCTGCGCGCAGCCTGGCGTTCCTCAAGCGACTGGAAGAAGCGCCGCTGCATCACCTTGGCGGCGCGGTCATAGCGCATGTATAGCGCGCCGTTCTCGCCAACGATGCCGCTGACCGGCCAGAAGCGCGCGATCATGTCGCACCAGCCGGCCGGGCGGCCGGTGATCGGAATGACCTTAAGGCCGGCCGCTTCCAGGCGCTCCAGCGCCGTATACGCGGCGGCGGTCAGCCGACCATGCGTGGTCAGGGTGTCGTCGATGTCGGTGAGGACATACCTGATGCCGCGGCGTTCAGCGGCGGAAAACGCGGATAACGGGCGGATTTCGGCCATAGGTAAAAGGATGCGGCGCTTGCCGGGTGTGAGGACGGTCCCGTATAGTCGCCGCGCCTTCACACAAGGTCAACCGACGCCGTCCGATTCGCAGCCGAGGAATACGCGATGACCTATCAGGCCATGCATGGCTATTACCTGGAAGACCTGTCGGTTGGCATGTCCGAGGTCTATTCCAAGACCGTGGCCGAGTCCGACATCGTCGCTTTCGCCGAATTGTCGGGCGACACAAACCCGGTGCATCTGGACGAGGACTTTGCCGCCAAATCGCCGTTCAAGGGCCGCATCGCCCACGGCATGCTGGGCGCCAGCCTGCTGAGCACCGTCTTCGGTACCAAGCTGCCGGGTCCCGGCTGCATCTACGTGTCGCAGGATCTGCGCTTCAAGGCGCCAGTGCGCATCGGTGATACCGTGGTTGCCAAGGTCACCATCCTGGAGATCAACCAGGAAAAGCGGCGGGTGAAATTTGCCTGCGAATGCCGGGTCGGCGATACGGTTGTGATCGATGGCGAGGCTGTCTTGATGGTCAGCCGCAAGGTAAAGTAAGCCAGCCAGACCAAAGAGTGAGCCATCATGCGGCTGCTGCGCTCCAGCGCAAGTTATCCGCCATCGTCGCGCGGTGCCGTTGCGGCGATAGGCAATTTCGACGGGGTGCATCAGGGCCACCGCGCGCTGATCGCGGCTGCCAAGGCCGAGGCCGAGCGCAAGGCCAAGCCGTTGGCGGTGATGACATTCGAGCCGCATCCGCGCCGCTTCTTCGTGCCGAATTCGCAGCCGTTTCGCATCGACGCCCTGGAGACCAAGGCGCGTATCCTCGCTGAGCTTGGCGTCGGCATCGTTCTGGCCATGCCTTTCGATGCAACGCTGGCCAGCCAGTCGCCGCAGGATTTCGTCGATCACATTCTGGCCCGCGATCTGGGGCTCAGCCATGTCGTGGTCGGCTACGACTTCACCTTCGGCAAGGCGCGGGCGGGCAATACCGATCTGCTGCGCGAACTCGGCGCCAGGCATGGTATCGGTGTCACTGTCGTCTCGGCCCAGGGCGATGGCGAGGTCTATTCCTCCAGCCGTGTCCGCCGCCTGCTGGAAGCCGGCGACATTGCCGCGGCCAACCGCATCCTCGGCCGGCCCTGGGAGGTCGTGGGGGTGGTCGAGCATGGCGACAAGCGCGGCCGGGAGCTTGGCTATCCCACCGCCAATGTCGCGATGACGGATTTCCAGGTGCCCAAATTCGGCATCTATGCGGTCCGCGCCGTGGTCGACGGGGAACAGCATGACGGCGTCGCCAGCCTGGGCATCCGCCCGACTTTCGCCCAGACCGAGGTGAAGCTGGAAGTCTATCTGTTCGACTTCTGCGGCGACCTCTATGGCCGGCCGATGCGGGTCGAATTCCACGGCTTCATCCGGCCGGAGGAGAAGTTCGAGGGCATCGAGGCGCTCAAGGCCAAGATCGCCGAGGATGTGCTGGCCGCCAAACGGCTGCTGCGGGGTGCCTAGGCCGCCTCGACAGCCTCCCGGCCAGATGCTAAACCATCGCCATGATTGGGCTATTTGCCATTGCCACCGGTCGGCGGCCGGCTCGAATTAGCGGCCCGGTCCTTTTCTAAGGGCCGGGAATACCTAGAATTTTCCGAAAATTAGCGCTGCCCAGACGCCGACAGGCGCGTCCATCCCGAGTGATGTTATGACCAAAGACTACCGTTCTACCGTTTTCCTGCCGACCACCGATTTCCCGATGAAGGCTGGCCTGCCCGCCAAGGAGCCGGAGATCCTGGCCCGCTGGGAGAAGATCGGCCTCTACGAGAAGCTCCGCGCCGATTCAAAGGGCCGCGAGAAATACGTCCTGCATGACGGCCCGCCCTATGCCAACGGCCATCTGCATATCGGCCATGCGCTGAACAAGATCTTGAAAGACGTGATCAACCGGTCGCGGCAGATGATGGGCTATGACGCCAACTACGTGCCGGGCTGGGACTGCCATGGTCTGCCGATCGAATGGAAGATCGAAGAAAAGTACCGCAGCGCCGGCAAGAACAAGGACGATGTTCCGATCGACGAGTTCCGCAAGGAATGCCGTCAGTTCGCCGAGCACTGGATCAATGTGCAGCGCGAGGAATTCAAGCGGCTCGGCGTCATCGGCGACTGGAAGAATCCCTACACCACGATGAGCTACGCCGCCGAGGCGCAGATCGTCCGCGAGATCCACAAATTCCTGATGAACGGCGGCCTGTTCAAGGGCTCCAAGCCGGTGCTCTGGTCGATCGTCGAGCGCACGGCCCTGGCCGAGGCCGAGGTCGAGTATCACGAACACACCTCGCACACGATCTTTGCGAAATTCCCAGTGGTGAAGCCGAGCGTGAAGGCGCTGGAAGGCGCCGCCATCGTAATCTGGACCACCACGCCCTGGACCATGCCGGGCAACCGCGCCATCGCGCTGTCGAAGGATGCCGAATATGTGCGTATCCGCGTCGATGCGGTGGGCGAGAAGACGCTGGCCAAGACCGGCGAAGAGGTGGTGGTGGCGAAGGATCTGATCGAAAGCGTCACCAAGGCCTGCGCGATCACCGCCCATAGCGTGATCGCGACGCTGAAGGGCAGCGAGATCGAAGGCACCGTCTGCGCCCATCCGCTGCGCGGCCAGGGCTATGATTACGACGTGCAGGTTTTCCATGGCGATTTCGTCACCATGGATGCCGGCACCGGCTTCGTTCACATCGCGCCGGGCCATGGCGCCGACGACTACAATCTGGGCATCGCGAACGGCATCGAAGTGCCGCATACCGTCGATGAGGACGGCCGCTATTTCCGTCATGTGCCGATCTTCGGGGGCGACAATCCGGCCCGCATCTTCGACGACAACGGCAAGGAAGGCGACGCCAACAGCCGCGTCATCGCCGTGCTGACCGAAGCAAATGGCCTGCTCGGCCGCGGCCGCCTGCGGCACCAGTATCCGCATTCCTGGCGCTCCAAGGCACCGCTGATCTTCCGCAACACGCCGCAATGGTTCATCTCGATGACCACCAACGACCTGCGCAAGAAGGCGCTGGCGGCCATCGACGCGACTGCCTTCTATCCGCCGCAGGGCCGCAACCGGCTTTATGCGATGATCGAGCAGCGCCCCGACTGGGTGATCAGCCGCCAGCGCGCCTGGGGCGTGCCGATTGCCGTCTTCGAGCATAAGGAAACCGGTGAGCTGCTGCGCGACGAGGAGGTCAACAACCGCATCGTCGAAGCCTGCCTGAAGGACGGTGCCGATGCCTGGTTCACCGCCAAGCCGGCCGATTTCCTCGGCAGCAAGTACAATCCCGACGACTGGAAGATGGTGACCGACATTCTCGATGTCTGGTTCGATTCCGGTTCCACCCACAGCTTCGTGCTGGAACAGCGCCCGGATCTGAAATGGCCGGCCTCGCTTTATCTCGAAGGCTCCGACCAGCATCGCGGCTGGTTTCATTCCTCGCTGCTGGAAAGCTGTGGTACCCGCGGCCGCGCGCCCTACGATGCCGTGCTGACGCATGGTTTCACGCTGGACGAGAAGGGGCGCAAGATGTCCAAGTCGCTCGGCAATACGGTCGAGCCGCAGGACGTGATCGCAAAATCCGGTGCCGACATTCTCCGGCTCTGGGTCGTCTCGTCGGATTACTCGGAAGACTTAAGCGTAGGACCCAGCATCATTCAGGCGCAGTCGGATGCCTATCGCCGCCTGCGCAACACGCTGCGCTACTTGCTTGGCAATCTCGCCGGCTTCCAGGAATCCGAGCGTTTGCCGCATGATCAGATGCCGGAGCTGGAGCAGTGGGTTCAGCATCGCCTGGCCGAACTCGACAAGGTGGTGCGTGCGTCCTGCGAAGAATACGATTTCCATCGCATGTATGTCGCGCTGTACCAGTTCTGCGCCGTTGATCTGTCGAGCTTCTATTTCGATATCCGCAAGGATGCGCTCTACTGCGACGCGCCGGACAGCATCCGCCGCCGGGCTGCCCGCACGGTGCTGGACCAGCTGTTCAACTGCCTGGTGAAGTGGCTGGCGCCGTTCATCTGCTTCACGGCGGAAGAGGCCTGGCTCGCGCGTTATCCCAGCGAGGATGGCAGCGTCCATCGCGAGCTGTTCCCCACCGTGCCCGAGGAGTGGTTCAATCCGGCGCTCGGCGCGAAATGGGAGCGCGTGCGCCGCGTGCGCCGTGCCGTCACCGGTGCGCTGGAGATCGAGCGTGCCGAGAAGCGCATCGGCGCCAGCCTGCAGGCGCATCCGGTAGTCTACGTGAATGGCGAGGATTTGAACGCGCTGGTCGATCTCGATTTCGCCGAGATCTGCATTACCTCGGGTATTACGCTTCGCGAAGGCGAGGGGCCAGCGCATGCGTTCCGCACCGACGACGCCAAGGGCGTTGCCGTGGTGCCTGAACTGGCCCAGGGCAAGAAGTGCGAACGCTGCTGGCAGATCCTGCCTGAGGTCGGCACGATGAAGAGCCATGACGACCTGTGCCGGCGCTGCTGCGAAGCCGTCGGTCCCACGGCCTGATGCGATTGGCAACCAGTGCAGCAGGGACGATCAGCATGATCCGCCTGGGCGGCATCGTCGCAGCGCTCGTGCTGGTCGCCGATCAGGTCAGCAAGGCGTTCTTTCTTGACTTCGTGGCGCAGCATAATCCGCCCGTCGTCGCGGTGACGCCATTCTTCAATCTGGTGCAGGTCTGGAATACAGGTGTCAGCTTCGGGCTGTTCCAGGAGGATAGCGATCTACGCAGCTGGACGCTGATCGGCGTGGCCGTCGCCGTCCTCGTCTGGCTGTCGATCTGGCTATGGCGGGCGCAGACCCGCCTGGTCGCCCTCGGCCTGGGCGGCATCATCGGCGGCGCAATCGGCAATATCGTCGACCGCGTCCGCTTTGGGGCCGTGTTCGATTTTCTCGATTTCCATGCCTTTGGCTGGCACTGGCCAGCCTTCAACCTCGCTGACAGCACCATCGTTGTCGGTGTCGGCTTGCTGTTAATTGACGGTTTCCGGCCAAATTCGTCCGGAACCTAACATTTCCCTTGATTCCACCTACTTCCGGTTGAAAATAGTTATACTGATTATTGTGCCGCTGCGGGGTGAGTGGCGGCTGTGTGAGGCATGATCGAACGAGGGGGCAATGGGTCGGTCCCGGGATTGCGTAACATTTGCCGGACGATCCAATAAAAACGGAGCGCCGGCTCAGGGTAGCGATTTGCCCGACCGATCCGGTACAGGACGGAACGCATGAATGCGTTGCTTCCGAAGCGGCGAACCCGGAGCCAGAATCAGGTTCGCCGGCGCCAGATTTCCGTCCAGCAGGTCAAGATCACGCTGATCGCTGCGCTGCTGCTGGGCCTGATCACGGGCATCTTCCAGCTTCTGCTCGATATCCGGAACGAAGCCAGCCAGCGCCAGGCCACTGTGACCCAGGTCATGGACATGCTCAACGAGGCGGCGGCGCAGGCCGCCTACGCGCTGGACGAGCAACTGGCTGCCCGCGTGGTCAGCGGGCTCCTGATGTACCAGCCGATCTGGCGCGCTGAGATCTATGACAATTACGGCCGCCTCATGGCGATGGAAGCGCGGCCGCGCGACGGCCGCATGCCCGAATGGGTTCAGCGGCTGCTGCAGGCCGATGACGAGATGCTGATCCAGTCGCTTTACAGCCAGCGCGATCGCGAACTGGTTGGCGAAATGCGTGTCTCGGTCGACGGATCGCTGCTGGCACACAGCATCGTGACCCGTGCCTGGACGGTCCTGCTGACAGGAGTGGTGCGTAACTTCATCCTCGCGCTCATCTTGGCCGTGCTGTTCTACTATACGCTGACCCGGCCGTTGCTGACCTTGGTCGGACAGCTCGAACGCGCCGATCCTCGCCAGCCGCATGTCTCTCCCATCGAAGTGCCGCCTGAGCATAAGGATGACGAATTTGGGCTGCTGGCGGCGCGGATCAATACGATTTTCGCCGTTGGCGCGGATCACGTGGCGGAACGCAATCGCGAGGTGCAGCAGCGTCGCATCTCGGAGGCGCGCTTTCGCGATTTCGCCAACGCGGCATCGGACTGGTTCTGGGAGCGCAACGCCGATTTCGATCTGGTCTATTCGTCACAGGCAGGCGGCGCGTCGCCCGAGGTGGCGTATGACCACATGCTGCGCGACGAAAGCGGCCATGCCGACGCCGCCTGGGTCAATCACCGCGCGGATCTTGCGGCGCGGCGGCCCTTCCGCGATTTCCGCTTTCGCGTCGCCATCGAACCCGACGATGTGCGCCATTACAGCCTCAGCGGCGTGCCGGTCTTCGATGACAAGGGGAATTTCACCGGCTATCGCGGTGCCGGGACCGACATCACCCGGCGTGTGGCGATCGAGGAAGAGGTCGAACGCGGCCGCGAACTGCTGCACAGCGTGTTGGAGGCAATCCCGGCCCGCATCAGTGTCAAGGACACTCGCGGCCGCTATCTGCTGGTCAATCGCAGCCTGACCGAAGCCTTCCAGACCGAAGCGTCAGAGATGATCGGCCGGCATCTATCCGAGCTGCCGCTGCGCGGCCTGGCGCCGGAATCGCGTGCAGACTTCATCAGGCTTAGCAATGCGGCGGAAGAAGAACTGCTGCGGGATCCGCGCGCTTTCCTCAATCGCGAGCATTCTTATCGCGCCGCCGACGGCACGATGCGGACGATTCTGGAAAGCAAGGTTCCCGTGCACGACAGCGACGGCCGGGTGACGGCGATCCTCACCGTTGCCGTCGACATCAGTGAGCGCAAGTATGCCGAACAGGCGCTGGACGAGGCCAATACCCGCCTGCGCAACCAGGCGAAGGATCTGGAGCGGCTGGCGAGCTCCTATGCCCGTGAACGCGAACATGCGGTCGCGGCCAACCGGGCCAAATCGGAATTCCTCGCCAATATGAGTCATGAGTTGCGCACACCGCTGAATGCCATCATCGGCTTCGCGGAAGTGATCGTGCTGCGCATGTGGGGGCCCAGCTCGGAAAAGTATTTTGACTACGCCCAGGACATCGTGGTCAGCGCCCGGCACCTGCTGCATGTCATCAATGACATTCTCGACATGTCCAAGATCGAGGCCGGCCGCTACGAGCTATCGCTGGATGCGCACCAGCTTTCCAGCGTGGTTGAGGACTGTCTGACCATCGTCAAAGGCCGCGCACGCGAGGCGCAGATCGCCATTGTCAACGAGTTTCCGCATGACATTCCCGCCGCCCGGTTCGACGCCCGCGCCATCAAGCAGGTTCTGCTCAATCTGCTGTCCAACGCGATCAAGTTCACGCCACCCGGCGGGCAGGTTCGCATCGCCGGCCTTCGCGAGTCGGACGGCACCCTGGTGGTCAGTGTCAGCGATACCGGCATCGGCATCCGGCCCGAATATCTGCCGCGCATCTTCGAGCCTTTCTGGCAGGGCGACCCGAATATCAGCCGCAGCGGCGAGGGAAGCGGGCTGGGCTTGGCAATCAGCCGCAAATTCATGGAATTGCATGGCGGTACCCTGGAAATCGAAAGCGTCGAAAACCGCGGTACCACGGCGGTGATTCGCCTGCCGGCCGCACCCGCTGAGGCTTGAGAATCGCCTTGCCTGCCGCCCTTGTGCCGGGGCTTGCCCCGAGGGTAAAATCCCGCCTCCGTTAAGCAAGAGGGGACCGTTTCGTCATGAGTCGACCGAACAGTGCCGGCCGACGCCATTGGATGCCGTTCGCTGTCATCCTGGCTTGTCCACTGATCCTGGCCGGCTGCGACAGCACCCGCGAAGCTCTTGGCCTGAACAAGAAATCGCCGGACGAATTCGCCGTGGTTACCAAGGCGCCGCTCGTCCTGCCGCCGGAATTCGGCCTGCGTCCGCCTGAGCCGGGCGCGCCACGCCCGCAGGATATCCAGGCGCGCGACCGCGCCCAGGCGGCGCTCGGCGGCCGTACCGTCACCAGCCCGTTGACCTCGGCCCAGCGCAACCCCACTTCCTCGGTCTCAGCAGGTGAGGCCGCGCTGTTGCAGCAGGCGCGGGCAACAAGCGTCGATCCGGATATCCGCCGCAAGGTGAACGAGGATTTCACCCAACTGGCGGAGCGGGACCGCAGCTTTGTCGACCGCCTGATCTTCTGGCAGGAGGCCGAGCCGCCGGGCCTGGCCGTCGATCCGGTGAAGGAGGCGCAGCGCCTGCGCGAGAATGCCGCCACCGGCAAGTCGGTCACCGCGGGCGACGTGCCGACGATCAAGCGCCGCGAGCGCGGTCCGCTGGAAGGCATTTTCTGATCTGACGGAGCTGCTCTGACGGAGGATTTATTGTGCATCGCCTGATCTCTGCCCTGTTCGCCGCCATAGCGTTATATGCAGGGTGGAGCAGCGATGGGGCCTATGGCCAGGTCTTTCGTCCGACCACCTTCATGCTTGAGAACGGCCTGCAGGTCGTTCTGGTCGAGGATCATCGCGCACCGATCGTCCACCACATGGTGTGGTACAAGGTCGGTGCTGCCGATGAGCAGCCGGGCAAGACCGGCGTTGCGCATTATCTCGAACATTTGATGTTCAAGGGCACGCCCAATGTGCCGGCGGGAGAATTCTCCCGCCGTGTCGCGCGCGTGGGCGGCCGCGACAACGCTTTCACGTCCTACGATTATACCGGCTATTTCCAGACGGTGGCGCGCGATCGGCTGGAAATGGTGATGCGCATGGAGGCCGAGCGCATGGCCTCACTGCAGCCCAAGCCTGGCGATGCCGCACCGGAATTGCAGGTGGTACTGCAGGAAAGGCTCAGCCGCATCGAGAACAGTCCGAGCGCCCTGTTCGGCGAACAGTTCGACGCCGTGCAATATCTGTCGCATGCCTATGGCCGGCCGGTGATCGGCTGGCCGCAGGAAGTCGCTAGGCTGACGCTGGAAGATGCGATGGATTTCTATCGCGCATATTACGCGCCCAACAATGCGATCCTGATCGTCGCCGGGGATGTCTCGCCCAGCGAATTGCGCGGCCTGGCGGAGAAGCATTACGGCCTGGTGCCGATGCGGCCGGTGCCGGCGCGCATCCGTCCGCAGGAGCCGCCGCAGCTGGCCGCACGGCGCATCAGCATGGCCGATGAGCGGGTTTCGCAGCCGAGCCTGCGGCGCACCTATCTGGCGCCCAGCCGCACTTCCGACGCCAAGCAGCATGCCATTCCGCTGACCGTGCTGGCGGAGATCCTGAGCGGCCCCACCGGCCGGCTTTATGCCGCGCTGGTGCAGGGCGACGGTCCCGCGGTTTCGGCCAGCGCATGGTATTCTTCTGTCTCGCTTGATCCGACCACCTTCGGCTTCGGCGCTTCGCCCAAAACGGGCCGCAAGCTGGAAGAGGTGGAGGCTGGCCTCGATCGCGTCATTGCTGCGCTGCTGAAGGACGGGGTGACCGAGAAGGAATTGCGCGAAGCCAAGATCGTCCTCCGCGCCGAGGCCGTTTATGCGCGCGACAGCCTGACAGGCGCGGCGCAGATTTTTGGCCAGGCGCTGACCTCCGGCCTCAGTGTCGATGATGTCGAGAACTGGCCCAGGCTGGTGGAGGCGGTCACCGCGGAGCAGGTGCTGGAAGCCGCCAAATACGTCTTCGACCTACGCAAATCCGTCACCGGCTATCTGCTGCCGAAAGAGCAAAGCTGAGGAAGAGGTTTGACCGATGCGTGTTGCTCTTCGTTGTTTCGTTCTGATCTGTGTGCTGCTGGCCGCCGCTGCGGTGCAGGCGGCGCCCAAGATCGAGCGCGTGATCACGCCGGGCGGCATCGAGGTCTGGCTGGTGCGGGAGCCCAGCATCCCGATGCTGGCATTGCAGGCGGCCTGGCGCGGCGGTTCCTCCAGCGAACCGGACGGGCAGCAGGGATTGGCCTCGCTGACCGCCGCGTTGCTCACCGAAGGTGCCGGCGATCTCGGCCCCGACGCCTTTCAGGATGCCTTGCGCGAGCGAGCGATCTCGATCGATTTCGGTACGGACCGCGATTATATGACGCTCGGTTTGCGCACGCTGTCGGAGCATCGCGAGCGCGCTTTTGAACTGCTGCGGCTTGCCATGACCGCACCGCGTTTCGAGGATGAGCCGATCAACCGGCTGAAGGCGCGTGCCCGCGTTTCCTACGAGCGCAGCCGCACCAATCCCAATGCGCTGGTCGGCGAGCGTTTCGCCGAGCTTGCCTATGGCGACCACCCCTATGGGCGCCGTTCGTCGGCCACTGCCGAAAGCCTGGACCGCATGGGGCGAGACGATTTTGCCACTTTTGCCCGCAAGGCGCTGGCGCGGGACAATCTGGTGATTGGCGCAGTTGGCGATATCACGGCGGCAGAACTGGCGCGGCTGGTGGATCTAAGCTTCGGCGCCCTGCCGGCCAATGCCGAACTGCCGTTGCCAGCCAAGACGACGCCGCGCACGTCGAAAGCGCCGGTGGTGATCCAGTTTCCCATTCCGCAGAGCATCGTGCTGTTCGGCGCGCCGGGGATCGAGCGGGAGGATCCGGATTGGTATGCGGCGACCGTGCTGAACAATGCGCTGGGTGGCGGCAGCATGTCCTCGCGGCTGTTCGAGGAGGTGCGCGAAAAGCGTGGCCTTGTCTATTCCATCGGCACCAGCCTCAGCCCTTACAAGGCGGCGGCCTTGTTCTCCGGCTCGCTGGCGACCAGCAACGACCAGGTTGGCGCGGCTTGGGATCTGGTTCGTGCCGAGTTTGCCCGCGTGGCGCGCGAGGGGCTGACGGCGCAGGAGCTGGAGGATTCCAAAGCCTATCTCACTGGCTCCTTCCCGCTGCGCCTGTCGTCCAATGCCGGCATCGCAAACATGCTGGTGGCGATCCAGATTTCCGGCCTTGGGCTTGACTACATCGATCGTTATCCTGAGCTGATCCGCAATGTCACGCCGGAAGATGTCAAGCGCGTCGCCCAGCGCCTGCTGCAGCGTGACGATTTCCTCGTCGTCGTGGTGGGCCAGCCGGCCGGGCTTGGAGGTTGAGCGTGACCATTCGCCGTCTGCCTGAAACTCTGGTCAATCGTATCGCTGCCGGCGAGGTGGTGGAACGTCCCGCTTCTGCGGTGAAGGAACTGGTGGAGAATGCCATCGACGCCGGCTCGACCCGCATCGATATCGCCATCGCCAATGGCGGCCGCAGCCTGATCAGCATCGCCGATAACGGCAAGGGCATGGGACCGGAGGAATTGCCGGTCGCTGTCGAGCGTCATGCCACCTCGAAACTGCCCGATGACGATCTGCTCGACATCCGCTGGCTTGGTTTCCGTGGCGAGGCGTTGCCTTCCATCGGCGCGGTCGGGCGCATGAGCATTCTCACCCGCCGTGCTGGCGATGACAGCGCGTGGAGCATCGAGGTCGATGCCGGCAGGGTCGGTCCGGTGAAGCCTGCGGCCGCGCCGCCGGGCACGCGGGTCGAGGTGCGCGATCTTTTCTACGCCGTGCCGGCGCGGCTGAAATTCCTCAAGACCGACCGCGCTGAAGAACTCGCAGTGCAGGAGATCGTCAAGCGGCTTGCGATGGCGCATCCGCAGATTGCCTTCACCTTGCAGCAGGATGGCCGCATCTCCTTTCGCGCCGATGCCGTGCAGGGTGAGCTGTTCGAGCGTCGCCTCAATCGCCTGGAGCAGATTCTCGGCCGCGACTTCGCCGACAATGCCGTAACGATCGAGGCCGAGCGCGAAGGTATCAGGCTTACCGGCCATGCGGGCCTGCCGACCTATAACCGCGGCAATGCGCAGCACCAGTTCCTCTTCGTCAACGGACGCCCGGTGCGCGACAAGCTGTTCGTCGGCGCAGTGCGCGGGGCTTATGCCGATTTCCTCAGCCATGATCGCCATCCGGTGGTGGCATTGTTCCTGGAACTGCCGTCCGAGCAGGTCGATGTGAACGTGCATCCGGCCAAGGCGGAGGTACGCTTCCGCGATCCGGGCCTGGTGCGCGGCCTGATCGTCGGTGCACTGCGCCATGCTCTGGCTGAGGCCGGTCATCGTGCCAGCACCACGGTGGCCCAAACGGCGCTCGGTGCGCTGAAGCCGCAGGCCGCGCCGAACCTCAATCTGCCCTTTGGAACCAATGCGCTGTCGGCTGGGGCGCGCTGGCGCGGCTATGACAATCTGCGGCCGGCCAATCCGGGGCTGGCGGAAGCCGCTGCCTTGTATAACGCGCCGCAGGGCGATTTCTCGGGCGGCACGGTGGCAAGCGCCGATGATGGCCTGGCGCCCGCCGCGCGTGGCGAAGAAACCGAGATCGCGCCGACCGTACCGCTGCAGGCCTATCCGCTGGGAGCAGCACGTGCGCAATTGCACGAAACCTATATCGTCGCCCAGACCGCCGATGGCATCGTCATCGTCGATCAGCACGCAGCGCATGAGCGCCTAGTCTATGAGCGCATGAAGCAGAATCTGGAAGCCGGCAAGGTGCCGCGCCAGGTGCTGCTGCTGCCTGAGGTGGTCGAGCTCAGCGAGGCAGAAGCGGCAAGGCTGACAGCCCGTGCCGCCGAACTGGCAGAACTGGGCCTGGTGCTGGAAGGCTTCGGCAGCGGTGCCGTGGTGGTGCGCGAAGTGCCGGCTTTGCTCGGCGATGTGGCGGTGCGTGACCTCGTGCGCGACCTGGCCGATGCGATCGCGGAATATGACAGCGTACAGCCGCTGAAGGAGCAGTTGCAGGAAGTCTGCAGCACCATGGCTTGCCATGGCAGCGTGCGCGCTGGCCGGCGGCTGAACCTGGATGAGATGAACGCGCTGCTGCGCCAGATGGAGGCGACGCCCCATTCCGGCCAATGCAACCATGGCCGGCCGACTTACGTCGAGCTCAAATTGTCGGATATTGAGAAGCTGTTCGGCCGCCGATAGTCAGGCCAGTGCGGTTGCCGGGAAACCGATGGTAACCGTGGTGCCAGCGCCAAGCCGGCTGCGGATGCCGAAGGTCGCACCATGCAGTTCGGCGATGCGGCGCACGATGAACAGCCCAAGGCCGGTGCCCTTCTGCTGCGCCAGATAAGGATCGACCTGGACATAGGGCTGGGCCAGTTTGCTGATCTTGTCTTCGGGGATACCCTGGCCTGAATCGCGGACTTCAAGGGTGAGGGTGCCGTCCGGCGACTTCGACCAGACGACCGCGATCGTGCCGCCCGACGGCGTGAATTTCACGGCATTGGACAGCAGGTTGTTCAGAAGCTGCACCATGGCGCGTTCATCGCCCAGAAAGGTGCCGATATCCTCTGGGCAGTCGATCTGCGCCTTCAGCTTCTTTGCATCGATGTCGGGCATGAAGCTGCGCAGCACGTCGCGGGTCAATTCGTCCGGTTTCAGCGGAGTACGGCTAAGCTGATACTGACCGCTTTCAAGCTTTGAGAGATCGAGGATGTCGTTCACCAGGCCGAGCAGCAACGTGCCGCTGGCGTGGATATTGCCGACATATTCTTCGTATTTCGCATGGCCGAGCGGACCGAAGGCGTGGCTGCGGATCATGTCGGCAAAGCCGAGGATGGAATTCAGCGGCGTGCGCAGGTCATGGCTCATCGAGGCCAGGAAATCGTCCTTGGCGCGATTGCTGGCAGCGAGCTGCAGATAGGGCTTGATCAGGCTGACTTCCACCACGGCCCGCAGGATCGCCCAGGAGGACAGGAATTTCAGGATGTGGCCGAACATGTTCGAGACGTCATAGACGTCGATGTAGAAGATGAAGGCCAGCTCCGCGCCAATGGCCAGCACGATGGCGGCCAGAAGATAGGGCATGGCATCTCCGGAAACGTTTTTTCGATCATACCAAAGCGCCAGCATGCTGAGCGCGTAGATGGCGCTGATCACCATTTCGCTGACAATCTTGAACTGCGTCAGGCCTTCTCCGTCGATATAGGCATCGGGGAAATTGCCGGTGGCGATGCAGCCCATGATCAGCACGGCGATCAGTCCGAAGACAAAAAACAGCAGGGTTTTGTCGAACTGCACGCGGGCGGCAAAGGGGCTGGCCAGGAGCAGCAGCGCCTGGAAATACCGTGAAGCGATCCAGATTTGCGTCGCCGTATTGCCGCCGGGCATGGGGAACAGGTTCATGCCCTTGTAGGTCAAGGTATGCGCCAGATCGAGCACGCCAATCCAGAAGAAGCCGCACGCCAGAAAGATCAGGAAGGCATCCTTCGAGAAGCGATATGTGCTCCAGGCGACGCTGAACAGTACGAAGCAGACGATAACCGCAAACAACTCGGCGGCGAGGTGGAAGAGCAGGAAGCTGTATTGCTCGACGACCACCAGCACGATGGACAGCAGTGCCGGCATCAGCCAGGTCTGCCAGGCTGGTACCGGATAGCCGAAAACGTGGGAGCGAGGCGTCATAGGAGAGGCGGCATTTCTGGTTGGATTTCCGCCTCCAATACCGTTTTTAATTCTGCTTTAGGTTGACATAAGTCAATCATACAGGCGTCGTACCGACTTTTATTGAGCGGTGTTCGTAATGGTCCATAACATATTGCCATCATTGGTAAAAATGTGCGTTAAATCAAATATTTATTTCGTTATCGGCGTTAATGATGGCCCAGGCCTACCAGATGGGCGCCGTGAACCTGAGTTGCCTGTGCTGCTGCCGGCTCCCAAGGGCTTATGGATAAAATCGGGCGCAAATTGGCGTGCGAGCGGCAGTGCACAAGCCTCGAGTGTGCCCCGGCCCGGGCGCGTTATCAGGCCGTCTTGGTTAGAAAGACGAGTTTCGCCGGCCCCTGCCGCCGCTCGTCCAGCAGGGTGAAACCCGCCGGCGGATCGAAGCTGGCTTTGGCGTCGGTCTCGACGATGGCCAGCACATCCGGCTTCAGCCAGCCCTCCCGGTCAAGCGCTGTCAGGGCCTTGGCACCGAGGTCTGAGCGGTAGGGCGGATCGAGAAAGACGATATCGGCCTGCTGGTCCGCCGGCGGCTTGCCCGGCTGGCAGGCATCCATGCCGCGCAGCGTGGTCCGGCTGCCGAAGCCCAGCTCACTGGCATTACGCAAGATCACGCGTCGCGCCGCCGGATCGATCTCGAAGAGATAGGCGTGCCTGGCGCCGCGCGACAAAGCCTCGAAAGCCAGCGCGCCGGAACCGGCAAAGGCATCGATGACGATGCCATCCGCCAGCCGTGGCTGGCCGCTTTCGGTCAGCAGGGCCGGCGAATGCGCCAGCATGTTGAACAGTGATTCCCGCACACGGTCGATGGTGGGCCGCGTGTCGCGGCTGGGTGGCGCGGCGATCGGCCGGCCGCGATGCGTGCCGCCGACAATCCTCATTTCTTTGGGGCAGCCTTCTGGCTCAGGGCCTTGGTTTTCACCCCAAGCTGTTCGGCCAGCACCTTGCCCGGCACTTCCTTGACCTTGCCCGGCTCCAGGCTGCCGAGCTGGAAGGGGCCGTAAGCGACGCGGATCAGGCGCGAAACAGGATGGCCCAGGTGCTCCATCACCTTGCGCACCTCGCGGTTCTTGCCTTCGCGCAGGCCTACCACCAGCCAGGCATTGTCGCCCTGCTGGCGCTCCAGGGTCGCAGTGATCGGCCCGTAGGCGACGCCATCGATGGTGATGCCCTTCTGCAGCCTGGCGAGATGGTCTGGATGCGGCAGGCCGTTCACCCGCACGCGATAGCGCCGCAGCCAGCCGGTGCTCGGCAGTTCCAGCCGGCGCGCCAGTTCGCCGTCATTGGTCAGCAGCAGCAGGCCCTCAGAATTGAAGTCCAGCCGGCCGATGGAAATGACCCGCGGCATATCGGGCGGCAGCTTCTCGAAAACGGTTGGCCGCCCTTGCGGATCGCGATGGGTGGTCATCAGACCGCGCGGCTTGTGATAGAGCCACAGCCGCGTCTTGTCTGGTTCGGCCACCGGCTTGCCGTCGACCATGATGATGTCGTCGGGGCCAACCAGGAAGGCGGGCGTGTCGAGTTTCTTACCGTTGACTTTGACTCGGCCTTCGGCGATCAGCCGTTCGGCATCGCGGCGCGAGCAGACGCCGGCGCGCGCCAGCCGTTTGGCGATGCGCTCGCCTTTCTCCGTATCGCCTTTCTGCATATCGCTCATTGCGCGGCGGCAGCGACGAAAGCGGCGAAGAGCTTCTCGTCGCCCTGGCTGATCAAGAATTCTGGATGCCACTGCACGCCGAGGCAGAAGCGGTAATCCGGATGTTCGATGCCTTCGATCACGCCATCGGGCGCGACGGCATCCGAGATTGCGCCGGGCGCGACCTTCTCCACCGCCTGGTGATGCGCCGAATTCACTGGCAGTTCCTCGGCACCGACAATCCTGTGCAGCAGCGTGCCCTTGGCGATATGCACGCTATGGCCGGCCTGATCGCGGGGATTGGGCTGCTCATGGGCCAGTGCATTCTCTACCGCATCGGGGATATGCTGGATCAGCGTGCCGCCCAGCACGACGTTGAGCAGCTGCTGACCGCCGCAGATGCCGAAGACCGGCTTGTTGCGCTCCAGCATGCCCTTGGTGATTGCCCATTCGAACTGTGTGCGGGCATCCTTGGTCTTCACCGTGGCATGTTTGGCGGTGGCGCCGAACAGGGCCGGGTCGACGTCGAAATTGCCGCCCGTCACGATCAGGCCGTCCAGCAAGTCAAGATAGCTCTCCACCGCGCCCGGTTCATGCGGCAGCACCAGCGGCACGCCGCCCTTGGCTGAAACCGCCGAGCAGTAATTCTGCCGCAGGGCATACCAAGGGAATTTCGAATAGCCGCCAGGCTCTTCCGAATCGAGGGTGATGCCGATCAGTGGCGCGGATTTGGCTTTGCTCATGGGCCCCGTTATAGGCCCGGGCGTCTAGGGGGGCAACTCGGCTTGACGCGTGGGGCCGGCTCCCGCAGGCTGCGCCGTCATGACGCCCATGGATGCCGCTCTGGAAGAAGCCAAGGCCGCCGCTGCACGTGGCGAGGTGCCGGTTGGGGCCGTCATCGTGGACGGAGCCAGCGGGGAGATCGTCGCGCGTGCGGGCAACGAGACCCGGGCGCTGAATGATCCCACCGCCCATGCCGAGGTACTGGCGATCCGCCGGGCCGCTGCAGCTTTAGGGGCAGAACGGCTCGGCGGCTGCGACCTCTACGTGACGCTGGAGCCATGCACCATGTGCGCGGCCGCCGTCAGTTTCGCCCGGCTGCGGCGGCTGTATTACGGAGCCGATGATCCGAAGGGCGGCGGCGTCGCCCATGGCGCACGATTCTTCGCCCAGCCGACCTGCCATCACCGGCCCGAGGTCTATGGAGGAATCGGCGAGGTTGCCGCTGCGGCATTGCTGCGCGATTTCTTTGCCGCCCGCCGATAAACGCCCCAAGTCCCTAGCCGAGTGCGAAGCCCGGTTCTACACTCGGCGCCGTACCGCTATCGGTTAACTTGCAATAAAGGGACGGAAACCATGGATTTTGAATTCTCCGATCGGGTCAAGGAACTGCAGGAAAAGCTCACCCGCTTCATGGATGAGCATGTCTACCCGAACGAGCAGCGTTTCGATGAGGAAGTCGCGACCGGTGACCGCTGGCAGCCGACGGCCGTCATTGAGGAGCTGAAGGAAAAGGCCAAGGCGGCCGGCTTGTGGAACTTGTTCCTGCCGGAGAGTGAGCGTGGCGCCGGTCTGAAGAACCATGAATACGCTACGCTGTGCGAAATCATGGGCCGCGTTTGGTGGGCGCCGGAGGTGTTCAACTGCTCGGCGCCGGATACCGGCAACATGGAAGTGCTTGAGCGCTATGGTACCGAAGAGCAGAAGAAGCAGTGGCTGGAGCCGTTGCTGGAAGGCAAGATCCGCTCCGCCTTCGCGATGACGGAACCCGCCGTGGCTTCGTCGGACGCCACCAATATCGAAGCCGAAATCAAGCGCGACGGCGACTATTACGTGATCAACGGCCGCAAGTGGTGGACCTCGGGCATCGGCGATCCGCGCTGCAAGATCATCATCTTCATGGGCAAGACCGACCCGAACAATCCCGACAAGTACAAACAGCAATCGATGATCCTCATTCCGCGCGACACGCCCGGCGTGAAGGTGCTGCGCATGCTGCCGGTCTTCGGCTATGACGACGCGCCGCATGGCCATGGCGAGGTCGAGTTCAAGAATGTGCGCGTGCCGGCGTCCAACATCCTGCTGGGTGAGGGGCGCGGCTTCGAGATTGCGCAGGGCCGTCTCGGCCCGGGCCGTATCCATCACTGCATGCGTCTGATCGGTCAGGCCGAGCGGGCGCTGGAGAAGATGTGCAAGCGGGCGAAGAGCCGCGTCGCCTTCGGCCGTCCGATCTCCGAGCAGACCGTGACCCTGGAGCGCATTGCCGAATCGCGCATCCTGATCGATCAGGCCCGTCTGCTGGTGCTGCATGCCGCCTGGAAGATGGACACCGTCGGCAACAAGGCAGCCCGCAAGGAAATCGCCATGATCAAGGTGGCAGCGCCCAACATGGCCTGCCAGGTGATCGACTGGGCGATGCAGGTGCATGGTGGCGGCGGTGTGACCTCCGATTTCGGTCTGGCCGCGGCTTACGCCCAGGCGCGCACGCTGCGCTTCGCCGATGGCCCGGACGAGGTGCATCGCAACCAGATCGGCCGTCTCGAACTGGCTCGCTGGAACTGAGTTCATAAACCAGAAACGTAGAGTCTCCCCATGACTGTTGAATCGTACTTTTCGGCCACCTATGCCGAGGCGCGGGAGAAATTCCGCGCTGCGGCCGAGGCAGCTGGCGCCAAGCTCACCGTCTACGAGAACCCCAATGCCAAGGGGCCGAACGGCGAAGTCCTGACGACCGATGTGGCCTGCCTTGGTTCGGACAATGCCGAGCGGGTCTACATCACCATTTCCGGCACGCACGGTGCTGAGGGTTTCTGCGGCTCTGGCGCGCAGATCGGTCATTTCAAGGAACGCCTGCTGGATGCGATGCCGGCGAATACCAAGGCGATCATGATCCACGCGATCAACCCTTACGGTTTCGCCTGGATCCGCCGCGTGACCGAGGACAATGTCGACCTCAACCGCAATTTCCAGGACTTCTCCAAGCCGTTGCCCGAGAACAAGGCTTACGAGGAAGTCCACGATTGGCTGATCCCGACCCATTGGGAAGGGCAGGGCCGCGCCGCGGCCGATCAGGCAATCATGGAGTACAAGAAGACACGCGGCGATTTCGCTTTCCAGGCGGCGATGACGGGCGGTCAGTATACGCGCCCCGACGGCCTGTTCTTCGGCGGCCAGAAGCCGACCTGGTCGAACGAAACCTTCCGCCGCATCCTCAAGGAACATGTGCCCGTCAGTGCGCGCAAGCTGGGTAGCATCGATTTCCACACCGGCCTCGGGCCGATGGGCTATGGCGAGCCGATCTATGTCGGGCCAGTAACTGGCTCGTACGCTCGCGCCAAGGCGTGGTTCGGTCCGGAAGTCACCGATCCGAATGACGGCTCATCGACGTCGGCGCGCGTCACCGGCACGGTGCCGGAGGCCTTCCTCGACCTGCCGAAGACCGTCGAGATCACGGCGATTGCGCTGGAATACGGCACACAGCCGATGCCCATGGTCACCGAGGCCCTGCGTGGCGATCACTGGCTGCATGCAAAGGGTGACTTGAACTCCGAACTCGGTAAGAAGCTCAAGCAGCAGATCCGCGACGCCTTCTATGTCGACACGCCGGCCTGGAAGGCGGCGGTCTTTGGTCGCGCCGCCGATTTCGCCCTGCGGGCCTTCCGCGGACTTGCTGACTAAAAATCAGTCGTCACCGCCGTCAACCAGGTTCCAAGCCTGGTTGGCGACGGAGCGGACCACGGCGGCGTAGGCCTTCAGCGTCGGTGTTGCCGCGCCGCCTTTTTCCAAGCCCCGTTTAACGATGCCTTGCGCCATCACCGCCACGCGGAACAGCGCGAAGGCCAGATAGAAGTTCCAGTGCGCGATGCCATTGTCGCGGATATTGGCATCAAAACTGTGGCGGCAATAAGCAGCCAGATAATCCGGCTCGCCCGGAATGCCGCTATCGATGAAGTCGATCCCCTGCAGGCTGCCCATGCCCGGAATGGTGACGCGATAGGGCATGCAGTTAATGGCGAGATCGGCCAGTGGGTGGCCAATCAGCGCCAGATCCCAGTCGTGAATGGCGATGACGCGTGGTTCGCTGGCGTGGAAGATGAGATTTTCCAGCCGGAAATTGCCGTGCATCAGTGACGTCATCTGCTCTTGCGGCACGTTGGCCGGAAGCCATTCGAGCAGGCGTTCCACCGCGCCGATATCGTCCGTCCGGTTGGCGCGATACTGCTCGGTCAGCATGCCGATCTGACGTACCAGGTAATCGCGGCCGCCGCCATTCACCGGCAGGCCGGTGATGGCTGGATCGAGCGCATGCACCTGGGCGAGCGCGGCTGCCATGGCGTCGTAGAGCGCATGCCGCTGTTTCGGGTCCATGCCGGGCAGGTTGGGGTCGCGGAAATGCCGCCCCGGAACATGCTCCAGCAGATAGAAGGGTGTGCCGATCACGTCCTCGTCGAGGCAGCACAGATGCGGCATGCCAACCGGCATCCCGGCCTTATGCAGGGCGGTGAGCAGCGTGTAGTCCCGCTGGATCGATTCCGCCATCGTGCAGCCCTTTTTCGGCAAGGCCCGCTTGCGCAGTACGAGATTGCGCCCCGGGCTGTGCAGCAGGAAGGCGGGATTGACCGCGTTGCCCTTGAACTGCTGGACGGTCAGCGGCGTTTTGAAATCGGGAAGATGCTTGGCGAGATAGGCCGCCAGCCTGGCCTCGTCGAACCGGTGATGCGGTTGTACGGGGGTCAGGTTCTCGGCTGCCTGCATGCCTATTGCGCTCCCTTAATCCTTTCAACCAATGTCCAGGCCTGTTCGGCGATCGGCCGGGCACGCTTGCCTGACTCGATGGCGTGCTGGCTGGCAGCCGTGCCGTCCTTCACCCGTCCCATGATGCCCTGAAGGATAGCGGCAATCCGGAACATGTTGTAGGCCATGTAAAAGTCGAGATGCGGAATGCCATCGCGTCCGGTGCGTTGGCAATAGGTCTTGAGATACTCGCTTTCGGTGGGAATCCCCATACCGGCGAAGTCGATGCCCGCCAGTCCGCGGAAGATGTCGGGTGCCAGGCGCCAGGACATCAGGTGATAGGTGAAGTCGCCAAGCGGATGGCCGAGCGTGGACAATTCCCAGTCGAGCACGGCGATGACGCGCGGTTCGGTCGGATGGAAGATCATGTTGTCCATCCGGAAATCGCCATGCACGATGCTGGTCTCGTCGCCTGGCGGAATATTCGCCGGCAGCCATTCGATCAGCTTGTCCATGGCGGCGATCTGCTCGGTCTCGGACGCCTTGTACTGTTTGCTCCAGCGGGCGATCTGGCGGGCGAAGTAATCGCCAGGCTTGCCGTAATCCTCCAGTCCGATGGCCTTGTAATCGACCTGATGCAGGGCGGCGATGGTACGGTTCATCGCGTCGAAGATGCCGGCGCGTTCGTCCGGATTGAGGCCCGGCAGGCGCTGGTCCCAGAAAATGCGGCCTTCGACGCAGTCCATGACATAGAATGCCGTGCCGATGACGCTGTCGTCTTCGCACAAACCATAGGTGCGCGCGACCGGTACGTCGGTTCTCGCCAGAGCCGAGATCACGCGGTACTCGCGGTCCACCGCATGCGCCGAGGGCAGAAGCTTGCCCGGCGGCTTGCGGCGCAGAACATATTTCTTCGCCGGCGTGACCAGCATGAAAGTGGGATTGGATTGTCCGCCCTTGAATTGCTGGACGGTCAGCGGCCCGCGATAATCTGGCACATTGTCTTTTAGCCAGCGTTCCAGCGCGGCTTCATCAAAACGGTGGCGCTCCTGCACCGGCATGGTCCCGACAAAGCGGTCCTGGTCACTCATTTATTGTTTCCTCGTTTCGTTGGAGCACGGATTAAAGGGCGCTCCCCGGTACGATAGCCAAGCCACGCGGGGCGGTGCAACCACCCGCGAGAAACCTCAGGATGCCGCTGTTATTGCCAGCCGGTCCGCAACTCGCCTGCCCCGGGCATCGCGCGGACGTCGCGTGCCAGTCTCTTGTCAGCTCTGCTGTTCGCGCGCAATAGCGCGCCAGCCGATGTCGCGGCGGCAGAAGCCCTCGGGCCAGCGAATCTTATCCACAGCGGCATAGGCGCGGGCCTGAGCGGCGCGAACGCTCGGGCCGAGGCCGCATACGCCAAGCACCCGGCCGCCATTGGCGAGAATCGCGCCATCCTCGCGGGCCGTGGTGCCGGCATGGAAGATGACGACGTCGCTTTCCGCTGCGGCATCGTCGAGGCCAGCGATGACGGTGCCCTTGCGCGGTTCGCCGGGATAGCCCTCAGCGGCCATAACGACACACAACGCTGCGTCGTCGCGCCAGCGCAGATCGAAATCCTTCAGCACACCGTCGCGCGCCGCCATCAGCGCGGGCAGGAGGTCGGATTTCAGGCGCAGCATCAGAGTCTGGCATTCCGGATCGCCGAATCGCACGTTGTATTCCAGCAGTTTCGGGCCATCCTTGGTCAGCATCAGGCCAGCGAACAGCACGCCCTTGAACGGCGCGCCTTCCGCCGCCATGGCGCGCACGGTGGGCATGATGATGCTGTCCATCACCTGCGCCTGCAGCGCGGGCGTCATCGCCGGCGCTGGCGAATAGGCGCCCATGCCGCCCGTATTGGGGCCGGTATCGCCATCGCCCACGCGCTTGTGATCCTGTGCAGATGCCAGCGGCAGGGCCGTCTTGCCATCGACCAGCGCGAAGAAGCTGATTTCCTCGCCATCGAGGTATTCCTCGATCACCACTTCGGCGCCGGGCTGGCTGAACAGGGCTGCATTGGCAGCCAGCGCTTCGTCCAGGGTCATCGCCACAGTGACGCCCTTGCCAGCGGCCAGTCCGTCGGCTTTCACCACGATCGGTGCGCCATGCTTGCGGATGAAGGCTTCCGCGCCGGCCGCATCCTTGAAGCGGCCATAGGCAGCAGTCGGAATGCCGTATTTGGCACAAAGGTCCTTCATGAAGCCCTTCGAGCCTTCGAGCTGCGCGGCAGCCTTGGTGGGGCCAAAGCAGGCGAAGCCTGCCGCTTCCAGATGATCGACGAGGCCGATCACCAGCGGCGCTTCCGGGCCGACCACGACGAAGTCGATATGCTCGTCGCGGCAAAGTTGCAGAACTGCGTCGCGATCGGTGGGATCGACCTTGGCCAATTTGGCCACCGCCGCAATTCCCGCATTGCCGGGCGCGCAGACCAGCTTGTTGACCAGCGGCGATGCCGAAAGCGCCCAGCACAGGGCATGCTCACGTCCGCCCGATCCGATGACCAGAAGATTCATGTCGGCAACCCGCAGGATTTGGTGGGTAGAGGATTGGCGGCAATGTTTGTATCATGGGCCAAGCCGACGCAAGGCCTTGAGGATGAGCGATTCAGGTCAGATACAGGGTACCGCTCCGGGCAGCGGGGCGAACCCCGCCAGCAATGTCCCGGAATTCACCGTCACCGAACTCTCGCTGCGCTTGAAACGCAGCATCGAGGAGAATTTCGGCTGGGTGCGGGTGCGCGGCGAAATCTCAGGGTTCAAGCGCGCGGCATCCGGGCATCTGTATTTCTGCCTGAAAGATGCCGATTCGGTGCTCGATGCCGTCTGCTGGAAGGGCAGCGCCATGCGCCTCGGGGTCAAGCCCGAGGATGGCATGGAGGTGATCTGCGCGGGCAAGCTGACCAGCTATCCGGGCCGCTCGAAATACCAGATGGTGGTCGAGCGCATGGAACTAGCCGGCCTTGGCGCGCTGATGGCCCTCTTGGAGCAGCGCAAGCAGAAGCTGGCGGCGGAAGGTCTGTTCGCCGCCGAGCGCAAGCGGCCCTTGCCCTATCTGCCGCGGGTGATCGGCGTGGTGACCTCGCCGACCGGCGCGGTGATCCGCGACATCCTGCATCGCCTGCGTGACCGGTTTCCCACCCATGTGCTGCTCTGGCCGGTTCTGGTGCAGGGTGAGGGCGCGGCGGAGCAGGTGGCGCGCGCCATTCAGGGCTTCAATGCCTTGCCCGCCGATGGCCCGGTGCCGCGGCCGGATCTGCTGATCGTGGCGCGCGGCGGCGGCAGCCTGGAAGATCTGATGGCCTTCAATGAGGAGATCGTGGTGCGCGCGGCATCAGCGTCGCATATTCCGCTGATCTCCGCCGTCGGCCATGAGACCGACACCACCCTGATCGATTTCGCGTCCGACCGCCGCGCGCCGACGCCGACGGCGGCGGCTGAGATGGCGGTGCCGGTGCGGCTCGAACTGGTCGGCACAGTTGCGGCCTATGACGAGCGCCAGCGCCGCGCCATGGGCCGTCTGGCGCGGGAGAAGCGGCAGCATCTCGATGCACTGGGGCGTGGTCTGCGCGGTCCGCGCGAGCAGTTGCGCATGGCGCAGCAGCGTTTCGACGATCTTTCCGAGCGTCTGCGCCATGGCCTGCGGGTCGGCGTGGCGACGCAGCGCGGCCGCATGGAAACGGCGATTGCGAAGCTGCGCCCCAATCTTCTGCGCCGCGAGATTGCCGAATATCGCCGCCGCCTGGATGAAAGCACGGCGCGTTTAAGCCGCTGCATATGGCTGCGGCATGCCGATGCGACGCAGCGGCTGGCGCAGCCGGCAAAGCTGCTGGAAAGCCTGTCCTACCGCAGTGTGCTGGCGCGCGGTTTCGCGGTTGTCTACGGCGCCGATGGACGGGCGCTGAAAATGGCAGCCGACATGCCGCCGGGCGCAGCCGTGACCATCGAGATGCAGGATGGCCGCCGCTCGGCGCTGATCGGTGGCGGCGACGGCAAGCCAAGCCAGCCGCGCCGCTCGGGTTCGAGTCCGGCGCCCAAAGCTTCGAAGCAGGAGGAGCTGTTCTGAATGCAAACACCGCCTCTGCCCCGCGAGATGGAAGCCAAGCTGCAATACCGTCACGGTGCATTCGATATCGTTTTTCCTGGTTCCTACGTGACCTGCGCAGTCACCGGCGCGCGCATTACGCTCGACAAGCTGCGCTACTGGAGCGTCGACCGGCAGGAGCCTTATGCGGATGCCAATGCCGCCATGCAGGGGCTGATGCGGGATCCGGTGCGCCGCGCATGATCCGCTGGCTGGCCGCCGTCCTGCTTCTGGCCGCCATCGCCGGTGTTGCCCGCGCCAATGAACCGCCGCCGGGCCTGGCCTGGGAAGGGGAGTTCATTCAAGGCGGGTTGGTGCTTGGCGTCGCGCAGCCGGGCGTAAAACTGCGGCTGGGCGAGCGGGCAGTGCCGGTTGCGCCGGACGGACGTTTTGTCTTCGGTTTCGGGAGAGACGAGCCGGCCATTGCAACGCTGACGATCAACTACAGCGATGGCCGTGAGCTGATCACGACACTGTCGATCCAGCAGCGGCAATACGATATCCAGCGCATCGAGGGCCTGCCGCCGGCGCAGGTGACGCCGCCGCCCGCGGTGCTGGAGCGGATCAAGCGCGAGAATGCGATGATCGCTGCCGCGCGCCAGCGCAGCACACCGCGTCTCGATTTCCTTGAGGGCTGGATCTGGCCGGCGAAGGGCATCGTCAGCGGCGTCTATGGCAGCCAGAGAATTCTCAATGGTGAGCCGCGCCAGCCGCATTTCGGGGTGGATATCGCCGCGCCGAAAGGCGCGCCGGTGGTGGCCTCCACGCCGGGCGAGGTCGTGCTGGCAGAGCCGGATCTGTATTACACCGGCGGTACCGTGATCCTCGATCACGGCATGGGCATCACCGCCGTCTACTCGCATCTGGCAACCGTCGAGGTGAAGATAGGCGAGCGCGTCAGCCAGGGGCAGCGCATCGGAACCATCGGCGCGACCGGGCGTGCAACCGGCCCGCATCTTGACTGGCGTGTGAACTGGTTCGACGTGCGGCTGGACCCGCAGCGCCTGCTGCCGAAGCAGCAGCAATAAATCGATCAGTCAGGCCAGCGCTTGTGGACCCAGAACCAGTGGTCCGGGCGGGCGCGAATCCAACCTTCGATCTTCTGGTTGATCCACAAGGTGGCGTCGTAGACGTCGCGCTCGTGATTGCCGGTCCGCTCGAAATAAACCGGCTTTTCCACCGTGACTCGGAAACGCGCGCCGTCCAGCCGTTCGACATAGGCCGGAACGATCGGGCAGCCGCTCTTCAGCGCCAGCTCGGCCGCGGCTGGCGAGGTCATGGCATCCCGGCCGAAGAAGGGCACGGGAATTCCGGTGTTGAGCTTCTGATCGACCAGCATGCCGATGCTCTGCTTGCGCTTCAGCGCCTTGATGATCTCGCGCGCGGCCTGAACGCCTTTCGGAATATGTTCGCCGCCGACCGGCTTGCGTAACTCCTGCAGAATCTCCTCGGTCAGTGGATTGTTGGCGGCGCGATAAACATGGATCAGCGGCAATCCCCATTGCGTCGCCACCAGGCTCATCAATTCCCAGTTGCCGTAATGGGCGGAGATGAAGATCGCAGGCTTGCCGGAATCGCGGACGAAATCCAGATTTTCTCCGCCGACCAATTCAATGCGACCTGGCCGTTGCGGGGTGCCGATATCGATGTCACCCAGATGGGCGTATTCGCCCAGCACACGTCCCAAATTGTCCCACATCCCGCGCAGGATGGCGGCACGCTTGGCTTCATCCAATTCCGGCATGGCGCGCGCGAGATGCGTCTTGGCCTGCTCGTGGACGGAAAGATGCGGACCAAGTTGCCGGCCGATCCAGCCACCGACCGCCGAGGCGGCATCGAGCGACAGGGCACGGAACAGGGCGAGCCCCAGGCGTGCCCCGAAGGCGGCCACATATTCATGCGGTTCAGCACGGTTAAACATGCAGCCTCGTGCGCAAAAAAGTCTCGAAGGCGGCGGGGTCGGCAAAGCGCAGCGCCACCCGCAAGGTCTCGACCATGGCCTTGGCCTCGGATGGGAAACGGGCGAGGTCTTTGGCGGTTGTCACCGGCGTTGCATTCTGCCGGTGCGCATCTTCGACCAGACGCATGATGGTATCGGCATCATAGTGCGCATGATCAGCAAAACTGACGCGGCTGACAATCTCCGCACCGACCTGCTGCAAGGATGCGAAGAATTTGTCCGGCCGGGCGATTCCGGCGAAGGCCAGCACGCGCTCGCCGCGCAGACGCGCGGCATCCTCTGCATTCGGCACAAGCTCGGCATGAAACAGCGGCAGCGCACCGAGATCGGGCAGGGCGGTGTTGCCGGAGCCGATCAGGATCACGGCGTCGCTGCGCGCCAGGCCCTCGGAAATCGGCTCACGCAGCGGCCCGGCAGGCAGCAGACGCCGGTTGCCAAAGCCATAGGCCGCATCAACGACCAGCAGCGAAAGGGTTCTTCCAAGGCTGTAGGTCTGATGCGCATCATCCGCGATGACGCAGGAGGCGCCGGCCACCATGGCGGCGCGGGCTGCAGCCGGGCGGTCGCGACCGATCCAGGTTGGCGCGGCCTGCGCCAGCAGCAGCGGCTCGTCACCGACATCGGCCGCGGTGTGCCGGCGCAGATCGACGCGGGCAGGCCCCGCCAGCCGCCCGCCATAGCCGCGACTGACGATATGCGGATGATGACCGAGCTTGGTGAGATGGGAAACCAGCGCAAGCGCCGTCGGCGTCTTGCCCGCACCGCCGGCTACGAGATTGCCAACAGAGATCACCGGCAGACCTGTCATCTGCGGCTTTGTCATCGCGCGATTGAGGCGGTTGCCGAGCGCGTATAAAGCCGCCACCGGACTGAGCAGCGTCGGCCAGAGCGAGGCGGCGTCGGCGTTCCAGAATGCCGGCGTGTTAAGCATGCGATTCGACAACCGCATCCGGCAGCGCCGCCGGCTCGATCGGCGGCTGGCCGCAAAGGCGGTCGGCCTCGGCACATAGCCGGTTCATCTCCGTCTCAAGACGCCGCGCTGCGGCCTCGATAGGCTCGTCCGGATCACTGTGCAGGTCGACGGGCGGGCCCCAGAGGAAAATGCCGCGGTTGAAGGGCATCGGCAGGATGAAGCGATCCCAAGAGGATATCACCTTGCGGCGCGCGACACTGTAGGCCAGAGGGATCACCGGCACCTTGCCCAGCCGCGCCGCTGCGACGACGCCGATGCTGGCGCGCATGCGGGGGCCGCGGGGGCCGTCTGGCGTGAAGCCGACGCATTCCTTTTCCCGCAGCACCTTCAGGATGCTGCGCAGCGCGGCCGAGCCACCTTTCTCCTTGCCTTTCTTGGCGGCGGAGCCGCGCACCGTGCCGATGCCGAAGGGGTCCATGGCGCGCGCGATCAGTTCGCCGTCGCGATGTTGCGAGATCAGCATATGGATCGGCTGGTTCAACTGCCATGCCATCGGTATCATCAGCAGGCGTCCGTGCCAGAAGGCGAGGATGAACGGCTCGCCCTTATTCCAGTAGCTTTCTGGATGTTCCCGCCCGCGCACGTCCCAGCGCGAGGTGGCGTGAACGAAGCGGATATAGTGCGCGATCGCATTCGCAGCGAAACGGATCGCCGCCTTGCTTTGCAGGATACGTTTGAGGAAGCGAGGCATCGTCTCTCAGGCTGTCGCCTCGGCGGCGAATTGGGTCGCATAGAGACGGGCATAGACGCCGCCGCGGGCCAGCAGTTCGGCATGGCTGCCCTGCTCGACGAGACGGCCCTGATCGAGCACGAAGATCACATCCGCGTCGATCACGGTGGAAAGCCGATGCGCGATAACCAGCGTGGTGCGGCCTTGCATGAGGTCGGTCAAAGCCGCCTGGATCAGGCGCTCGGACTCCGTATCCAGCGCGCTGGTCGCTTCGTCCAGCAGCAGGATCGGCGCATCGCGCAGCATGGCGCGGGCGATGGCGATACGCTGCCGCTGGCCGCCGGACAGCTTGACGCCATTCTCGCCGACAAGTGTGTCATAGCCCTGCGGCAAGGCCATGATGAAATCATGCGCCGCCGCATTGCGGGCGGCAGCTTCGATCTCGGCTTGCGTTGCCTCGGGCCGCCCATAGGCGATATTGGCGCGGATCGTGTCGTCGAACAGCGTCAGTTCCTGGCTGACCAGGGCGATGCTGCGGCGAAGCGATTCCACGCTCACCTCGCGCACGTCCTGGCCGTCGATCAGGACACGGCCCGCCGAGACGTCGTAGAAACGCGGCACCAGGTTCAGCAGAGTCGATTTGCCCGCGCCCGAAGCGCCGACCAATGCGGCCTTCTTTCCGGGCGGAACGACAAGCGAGACATCGCGCAGGGCGGTCTTGTCTTCCGAATAGCGGAAGGTGACGTTTTCCAGGCGGATCTCGCCGCCGGCGATCTGCAGCGTCTTGGCGTCAACCGGCTGCAGGATCTTCGGCTGGGTATCCAGCAGGGCGAAAATGCGCTCCGCGGCCGCCAGGCCTTCTTGCAGAGCGGTGTTGAGATTGGCCAACGACTTCAGCGGCTGGTAGGCCGAAAGTGCAGCATAAATGAAGGCAGTGAGGGTGCCGAGTGTCAGCGCTTCGCTGGTGCCGCCGATATAGATGATGACAGCAACCGCGATGCCGCCCAGCGCTTCGGTGGCGGGGCTGGCGGCGGCACGGGCGCGCACCACCTTCATGATATGGCCGAGACGTGCTTCGACCGACATGCGGGCCCGCTCGATTTCCCGCTGCTCCATCCCATAAGCCTTGACCATGCGGGCGCCGTCGAAAGTCTCGCTCAGGATGGTCGTCAGCTTGCCGGTTTCCTGCTGACTGCGGGCAGAGCCCTTGCGCGCCTTCTTGCCCAGGCGCCGCGTGGTCAGGCCGACGAAGGGGAAGATCACGCAGACGATCAGCGCGAATTGCCAGTTCATCGCAAACATCACACCGGTCAGGAAGATCAGGCTCAGGCTGTCCTTGACCATGCCGGTCAGAGCCTTGCTGACCGCCTCGCGCAGCAGCGAGGCGTCGTAAAGGAAGCTGGCGATCAGCTTGCCGGAATGCATCTCATGCAGCCAGGCAAGGTCGGCGCGGATCAGATGAGCATACATGCGGATCTGAGTATCGGCGACGATGCGTTCGCCGAACCGCGTCATCAGCATGCTCTCGAAATAGGAGGCGAAGGCCTTCACGACCACGACGGTCACCACCATCAGCGGCACCATCATCGTCCAATACGGGTCGCGCTCGGTGAAAACCTGGTCGATGGCGGGCTTGAGCAGCCAGGCGGTGGCCGCCGTCATGGCCGCGACAACGCCCATGCTCAGCAGCGCCAGCAGCAGCGAGCCGAGATGGGGGCGGACCTGTTCCCGCAGCAGACGACGAATCAGAGTCCCGCTGTCGGCAGGCGCGGCGGTGGCAGAGTCGGCGGCATCAGCCAGACCAGAGGTCGCAGAAGCGGTCAAAGGAAACCCGTTTCCATCAATCAGTTACACGAGGGCTGCTATACCACGCGGCCGGCCCAGCCGTCACGACGCCCGGCCGACTGAAACGGCAATGCCGGCCCGGCAGGCCCGGTCCGGCATCATCGAAGCACTGGTCTGTCAGATAGTTGGCGGAATTCCGCTTACAAGCGCTGCTTGGCGGCGGCGGCCACGGCTTCCGCCGTGATGCCGAAATGCTTGTACAACTGCTCGTAAGGGGCGGACGCGCCGAAGCTCTTCATGCCGACGAAGCCGTCCTTGCGGTCGAGATACTTGTCCCAGCCCTGGCGGATGCCGGCCTCAACCGCGATCCGCACGGTATTCGGGCCCAGAACCTGCTCCTGATAGGCCTCCGGCTGCTCGTCGAACAGCTCGAAGCTGGGCATCGAGACCACGCGGGTGGGAATGCCGTCTTTCTGCAGCAGGTCGCGGGCGGCAATGGCGATGACGACTTCGGAGCCTGTGGCCAGCAGGGTAACCTTGGCGGCGCCGTCGGCCGGCAGCAGCTCATAGGCGCCCTTGGCGACCAGGTTCTCGTCCGTATGGCTGGTCCGCAGGGTGGGCAGGTCCTGACGGGTCAGGGCCAGCACGCTCGGACGGTTCTTCTGCTTCAGGGCAACCTGCCAGGCTTCGGCGGTTTCCACCGCATCGGCGGGGCGCAGCACCAGCAGGTTGGGAATCGCGCGCAGGGCGGCCAGATGCTCGACCGGCTGATGGGTCGGGCCGTCTTCGCCCAGACCGATCGAATCGTGGGTCATCACATAGACGACGCGCTGTTCCATCAGCGCTGAGAGGCGAATCGACGGGCGGCAGTAATCGGTGAAGACCAGGAAGGTGCCGCCATAGGGGATCAAGCCGCCATGCAGCGCGATGCCGTTCATCGCCGCTGCCATGGCATGTTCACGCACGCCGTAATAGATGTAGCGGCCGCTGAAATCACCGGGCTTCACCGGCGCGAGGCTGGCGGTCTTGGTGTTGTTCGAGCCGGTCAGATCGGCCGAGCCGCCGATGGTTTCCGGCACCGTGGTGTTGATCACTTCCAGCGCCATCTGCGACGACTTGCGCGTCGCCCATTTCGGCTTGTCCGCCGACAGCTTGGCCTTGTAGTCGGCGATCACCTTGTCGAGGTTGGCCGGCAGGTCGCCCTTGAAGCGGCGATCCCATTCGGCGCGCTCGTCAGCCGGCAGCGCGGCCAGGGCCGCCTGCCAGGCCTGCGACTTGGCAGCGCCGGCGGCACCAACGGCACGCCAGGCCTTCAGGACATTTTCGGGAATTTCGAACGGCGCATGCGGCCAGCCGAGCTTCTCGCGCGTGCCCTTGATCTCTTCGGCGCCTAGCGGCGAGCCATGGGTGGAGGCAGTGCCCGCCTTGGTGGGCGCGCCATAGCCGATCACGGTGCGGCAGGCGATCAGGCTGGGGCGGTCGCTCTTTTGCGCGGCGGCGATGGCGGCGGCGACGGCTTCCGGATCATGGCCATCGACACGGCAAACAGCCCAGCCGCTGGCCTCGAAACGGGCCAGCTGGTCGTCGGAGACGGTCAGGCTGGTCGGGCCATCGATGGAGATGCCGTTGTCGTCGAACAGCACGATCAGCTTGTTGAGCTTCAGATGGCCAGCCAGCGAGATCGCCTCGTGGCTGATGCCTTCCATCAGGCAACCGTCGCCAGCGATCACATAGGTGTAGTGGTCGACCAGCTTGGAATCGAACTGCGCGGCCAGCAGCCGCTCGGCCAGCGCCATGCCGACGGCATTCGAAATGCCCTGGCCCAGCGGACCGGTGGTGGTCTCGATGCCGCTGGCATGGCCGAATTCCGGGTGGCCGGCGGTACGCGCGCCGAGCTGGCGGAAGCGCTTCAGCTCGTCCAGCGTCATGTCAGGGTAGCCCGTCAGATAGAGCAGGGCATAGAGCAGCATCGAGCCATGGCCGGCCGACAGCACAAAGCGGTCGCGATCCGGCCAGGTCGGGTTCTGCGGGTCAAATTTCAGGAATCGGCTGAACAGGACAGTCGCCACATCGGCCATGCCCATCGGCATGCCGGGATGGCCCGAATTCGCCTGTTGCACGGCATCCATTGCCAGAGCGCGGATGGCATTGGCCATATCCTTGTGGCTGGCAGCCGCGCTATGGGCTGGAACGGGGGTGGAAGGAACGGCCTGCAGCATCGATCGGAACCCGCCTCAGTAACGAAAAAGCGGGCGGACCATGCCGGGCAAAGCCGCTCCCGTCAACCCATGTTGCGCACCTATGAATGTCGCAGGCGAATTGGTCAGAATTCCTGCCAGTCGTCGTCATCCCCGGCGGTCACCACCGCCATTGCCGGCGCTGGTTTCTGGGCCGGTTGCGGAGCGGGATTCGAAGCCGGTTTGGCGATGTTTTTGACCGGGGCGGGGGCTGGCTTGGGCGGCGCAGACGGCTGCGGCCGAGGCTGTGCGGTGACGGCTGCGGGCTGTACCCGCTGAGCCGCGGGGGCCAGCTGGGTGTCGAGTTTGAAAAAGCCGACCAATTCCGCCAATTCGCCCGCCTGGGTGGCAAGGGCCTGCGCGGCTGCGGAGGTTTCTTCCACCAGCGCGCCGTTGCGCTGGGTCATTTCGTCCATGCTGGCCACAGCCGTGTTGATCTGCTCCAGGCCGGTCGCCTGTTCGCGGCTGGCGGCGGCGATCTCGGCTACGATATCCGTGACCTTCTTAACCGCCGAGACGATGCCGGTCAGGCTTTCGCCCGCCTGATTGACGAGGCTGGCGCCGGTCTTTACCTGCTGATTCGATTCAGCGATCAGCGCCTTGATGTCCTTCGAGGCATTGGCCGAACGCTGTGCCAGCGCACGCACTTCCTGAGATCGGAAGAGCACACGTCTGAACTCCAGTCACTG
>NZ_CALGPC010000010.1 GCF_937960835.1 uncultured Ferrovibrio sp. | reverse complement strand
CCTGCGCTTCGCGATCCGCGAAGGCGGCCGCACCGTCGGCGCCGGCGTCGTCGCTAAGATCATCGCGTAAGCGACGATCTGGTGCGCCTGCAGGGGTGTAGCTCAATTGGCTAGAGCACCGGTCTCCAAAACCGGGGGTTGGGGGTTCGAGTCCCTCCACCCCTGCCAGCGTGGCACAGACGGTACGTTTTAGGTGGATAGTTAAGGCGATGGCGAAAGTCAGTCCGATCGAGTTTTTCCGTCAGGTCCGGCAGGAGACCGCGAAGGTCACCTGGCCGAGCCGCAAGGAAACCCTCGTCACCACGGCGATGGTATTCGTGATGGGCTTGATCGCCGCATTGTTCTTTTTTGTGGTCGACTCGATCCTGCGCTTTGGAGTGCAGTTGATCCTCGGCCTGGGGAGCTGACGATGGCGGCGCGCTGGTACATCGTCCATGTGTACTCGAATTTCGAGAAGAAGGTTGCTCAGGCGATCCGCGACACCGCGGCGCAGAAGGGCATGAGCGACCTCTTCGAAGAGGTATTGGTGCCGACTGAGGAAGTGGTGGAAGTCCGCCGCGGCCAGAAGGTCAATGCCGAACGCAAGTTCTTCCCCGGCTACGTGCTGGTGAAGATGGAGATGACCGACGAGACCTATCACCTCGTCAAGAATACGCCGAAGGTCACCGGCTTCCTGAGCTCGGGCGGCAAGCCGTCGCCGATCACGGAGGCCGAGGCGCAGCGGATCGCCAATCAGGTGAAGGAGGGCGTCGAGCATCCGAAGCCCTCGATCACCTTCGAAGTGGGCGAGCAGGTGCGCGTGGCCGACGGTCCGTTCACGTCGTTCTCCGGCGTGGTGGAGGAAGTCGACGAAGAGCGCGCCCGCCTCAAGGTGGCGGTATCGATCTTCGGCCGCGCCACCCCGGTGGAGCTGGAATACGGCCAGGTCGAGAAGCTCTGATCTGGCTGGTGCCCGGGCTGGCTGTCGCCGGCCCGGTTTCGTCGCGTGGGAGGTAGCTAAGGCCCTTGTTCGCCGGGCCGACCCGCCGCACCGCGCATCCGCTAACGGAGGCTGACCGCCTCCAGGCAGGAAAGGAAAGAGTATGGCGAAGAAAATTGAAGGCTACATCAAGCTGCAGGTTCCGGCCGGTAAGGCCAACCCGTCGCCGCCGATTGGTCCGGCTCTCGGCCAGCGCGGCGTCAACATCATGGAATTCTGCAAGGCGTTCAACGCGCAGACCAAGGATCTCGAGCAGGACATGCCGATCCCGGTGGTGATCACCGTGTATTCGGACCGCTCGTTCACCTTCGTCACCAAGACTCCGCCGGTGACCTACTTCCTGAAGAAGGCCGCCAACATCAAGTCTGGCGCCAAGGCCACGGGCCGTGGCGACAAGGTGGGCTCGATCACCATGGATCAGGTGCGCGAGATCGCGAAGCAGAAGATGAAGGATCTCAACGCCCACGACATCGATGCCGCCTGCCGTATGATCGTTGGTTCGGCCCGTTCCATGGGCCTGGACGTTCGCGGCGAATAAGGGGAGGGCTGCATCATGGCACATAAGGGCAAGCGTTACACTGCGGCTGCAAAGACCGTGAACCCCGACCAGCGTTACAGCCTCGCCGAGGCCGTCAAGCTGGTGAAGAGCAATGCCAAGGCGAAGTTCGACGAGACCATCGAGATCGCGATGAATCTCGGCGTCGATCCGCGCCATGCCGACCAGATGGTCCGCGGCGTCGTCACCATGCCTTCGGGCACGGGCAAGACCGTGCGCGTCGCCGTCTTCGCCAAGGGGCCGAAGGCTGAGGAAGCCAAGAAGGCTGGCGCCGACCTGGTTGGCGCCGACGATCTGGCCGAGATCATCACCGGCGGCAAGATCGAGTTCGATCGCTGCATTGCCACCCCGGACATGATGGCCGTGGTCGGCAAGCTCGGTAAGGTGCTCGGCCCGCGCGGCCTGATGCCGAACCCGAAGCTCGGCTCGGTCACCATGGATGTCGCCGGCGCGGTCAAGGCTGCGAAGGGCGGCCAGGTTGAGTTCCGCGTCGAGAAGGCTGGTCTGATCCATGCCGGCATCGCCAAGGCGTCGTTCACCGAGGAGCAGATCCTCGCCAACGTGCGGGCCTTCATCGATGCCGTGCTGAAGGCCAAGCCGGCCGGCGTGAAGGGCCATTACGTCAAGAAGGTCGCGCTGTCCTCGACCATGGGTCCGGGCGTGCGCGTCGAGCTGAACGATGCTCTGGGCGGCGGCGCCGAAAAGGCCGCTGCCTAAGTAAACGAGTTTCGCCGGGCCTCCTGAGGCTTTTGCCAGGGGAGGGCCGGCGAAGCGGCATCCGGGAGACTGGATGTCCGCAACCTGTCCGAGACTGCAGGCCTCCCGAAGCTTTTCAGCCGAGGGATTTAATGGGTAAGGCCACCTGCATAGACGGGGACAAGAAGCTTCACGGGACCGGCGAACGATCGTGCGGTCCCAAGAAGGTTCGAGCCCTGGGACAGGCGAACCGGGTGATCGGTTTGCCGCCGGCGTTGAGTATGGCGACCTCCGATCGCTCAGAGTGCCAACCAGATCAGGGCAACCTGATTCTTGTTAGGAGACGAGCAAGTGGATCGTGCTCAAAAACAGGAGCTGGTGGACAATCTCAAGCGGGTCTTCTCGGAGACCCAGGTTGTGGTTGTTACCCAGAACAGCGGTCTGACCGTCGCTCAGGTGACTGAGCTGCGCCGTCAGATGCGTGCCGCTGGCGCCAGCTTCAAGGTCGCGAAAAACCGACTTGTGAGTCTTGCCCTTGAGGGCACCCCTTATGCGTCCTTGAAGCCTTTCTTCAAGGGCCCGACCGGCATCGCTTACGCGAATGATCCGGTCGCGGCAGCGAAGGTCGCCGTGGAGTTTGCCAAGAAGAACGAGAAGTTCGTCGTTATTGGCGGCGCCATGGGCGAAACCGTGCTGAACGCGGAGGGTGTGAAGGCCTTGGCGACCTTGCCGTCGCTTGACGAACTGCGCGGCAAGATCATCGGCCTGCTCAACGCGCCTGCGACCAAGGTCGCCGGCGTCGTGCAGGCGCCCGCAGGCCAGCTGGCCCGCGTGCTCAACGCTTACGCCACCAAAGGTTAAGGCTTCAAGCCAACCAATTGTCTAACCAGGTATCGAACCTAAACTAGGAGTCATTGAAATGGCTGATTTGCAGAAGATCGTCGACGAACTGTCGTCGCTGACCGTCCTCGAGGCCGCTGAGCTTGCCAAGCTTCTCGAAGAGAAGTGGGGCGTTTCGGCTGCTGCTCCGGTGGCTGTTGCCGCTGTTGCTGGTGGTGGCGCTGCCGCCCCGGCCGCTGAGGAGAAGACCGAGTTCAACGTCATCCTCGCTGATGCCGGCGCCAACAAGATCAACGTGATCAAGGAAGTCCGCACCATCACCGGCCTGGGCCTGAAGGAAGCCAAGGACCTCGTCGAGGGTGCGCCGAAGCCGGTCAAGGAAGGCGTTAGCAAGGACGAAGCTGCCAAGATCAAGACCCAGCTCGAAGGCGCGGGCGCCAAGGTCGAGATCAAGTAATTACGCGTACGGTCCGGGGCAGGTTAGGTGTAGACCTGTCCCGGCACCGCCCTATATCAGGGCTCTTTGATTTCAAGGCACCTCCGTCCGCCGCGGATTTTCGGCGGGTCGATGCGGTTTTCGGAATTTGGGCGCGGCGATCGCCCGGCGGGATAATGGGCCCGTGAAATTCATCGCTTTCCGGAACCGCGCGGCGTGACAGACGCCGCATAGATAGATTTGGGACAGACATGACCTTGTCGTTCACCGGCCGCAAGCGCGTTCGCAAGAGCTTCGGGCGCATCCCGAGCATTACCTCGATGCCCAACCTGATCGAGGTTCAGAAAAGTTCCTACGACAGTTTTCTGATGATGAACGAGGATCCCGATCAGCGCCCGGATGTGGGCCTGCAGGGCGTCTTCAAGTCCGTCTTCCCGATCAAGGATTTCTCCGAGACCTCGTCTCTGGAATTCGTGAAGTACGAATTCGAGCAGCCGAAATATGACGTTGACGAGTGCATGCAGCGCGGCATGACCTATGCCGCACCGCTGAAGGTTACGCTCCGTCTGATCGTCTTCGAGGTCGACCCCGATACCCAGGCCAAGTCCGTGCTCGATATCAAGGAGCAGGACGTCTACATGGGCGACATGCCGCTCATGACGGACAAGGGCACCTTCATCATCAACGGCACCGAGCGCGTCATCGTCAGCCAGATGCATCGCAGCCCGGGCGTGTTCTTCGATCACGACAAGGGCAAGACCCATTCCTCGGGCAAGTATCTCTACACCGCCCGCGTGATCCCGTACCGCGGCTCGTGGCTCGACTTTGAATTCGACGCCAAGGACATCGTCCATGTCCGCATCGACCGCCGCCGCAAGCTGCCGGTCACCACGCTGTTCTTCGCGCTGGGCCTGACCCAGGAAGAGATCCTGGACGCCTTCTACAAGAAGGTGATCTACAAGCGTGACAAGAAGGGCTGGCGCACGGATTACAATGCCGAGCGCATGCGCGGCCTGCGCGTCAACAATGACCTGATCAACGCCAAGACTGGCAAGGTCGTCGTCGAGGCCGGTACCAAGATCACGCCGCGCCTGGCCAAGAAGCTGGCGGAAGAGGGCCTGAAGGAGCTGCTCGTCACGCCGCAGGACATGGTCGGCAAGTACAACTCGCTCGACATCATCAACGAAGAGACCGGCGAGATCTATCTCGAGGCGGGCGAGGAACTCGACATCAAGAAGATCGAGATGCTGGAAGCTGCCGGCATCGAACAGATCTCGGTGCTCGACGTGGACCACGTCACCATCGGCGCCTACATCCGCAACACCATGGTCGCGGACAAGAACCAGAGCCGCGAGCAGGCGCTGTTCGAAATCTACCGCGTCATGCGTCCGGGTGAGCCGCCGACGATGGACACCGCCGAGGCGCTGTTCCACGGCCTGTTCTTCGATCCGGAGCGCTACGACCTCTCGGCTGTCGGCCGCGTGAAGATGAATGCCCGTCTCGGTCTCGAGGCGGATGACAGCGTCCGCGTGCTGCGCACCGAAGACATCCTGGCCTGCGTGCGCACGCTGGTCGAACTGAAGGATGGCCGCGGCGAAATCGACGACATCGACCATCTCGGCAACCGCCGCGTCCGCTCGGTCGGCGAGCTGATGGAGAACCAGTACCGCATCGGCCTGCTGCGCATGGAGCGCGCCATCCGCGAGCGCATGAGCTCGGTGGATATCGACACCGTGATGCCGCATGACCTGATCAATGCCAAGCCGGCGGCGGCTGCGGTGCGCGAGTTCTTCGGCTCCAGCCAGCTCTCGCAGTTCATGGACCAGACCAACCCGCTATCTGAGATCACTCACAAGCGCCGTCTGTCGGCGCTGGGCCCGGGCGGTCTGACCCGCGAGCGCGCCGGCTTCGAGGTGCGCGACGTGCACCCGACCCATTACGGCCGGATCTGCCCGATTGAGACGCCGGAAGGCCCGAATATCGGTCTGATCAACTCGCTGGCCACCTATGCCCGCGTCAATCAGTACGGCTTCATCGAAAGCCCGTACCGCCGCGTGCGCGACGGCAAGGTGACCGACGAGGTTGTCTATCTGACCGCGATGGAAGAGGGCAAATACACCATCGCTCAGGCCAATGCCGAGGTCGACGCCAAGGGCAAGATCGTCGGTGAGTTGGTCTCCTGCCGCCGCAACGGCGACTTCGTGATGGTGCGTCCCGAAAACATCGACTTCATGGACGTCTCGCCGAAGCAGCTCGTTTCGGTCGCCGCGGCGCTGATCCCGTTCCTGGAGAACGATGACGCCAACCGCGCGCTGATGGGCTCGAACATGCAGCGTCAGGCGGTGCCGCTGATCCGCGCCGAGGCGCCGCTGGTCGGCACCGGCATGGAGGAAGTGGTGGCCCGCGATTCCGGCGCCACCATTGTCGCCAAGCGCTCGGGCGTGGTCGACCAGATCGACGGTACCCGTATCGTGGTCCGCGCGACCGACGAGACGGATATGTCGAAGTCGAACGTCGACATCTACAAGCTGTTGAAGTTCCAGCGCTCGAACCAGAATACCTGCATCACCCAGCGTCCGCTGGTGAAGGTGGGCGACGTGGTTCAGGCCGGCGACATCATCGCTGACGGTCCGTCGACCGAACTCGGTGAACTGGCGCTCGGCCGCAACGTGCTGGTCGCCTTCATGCCGTGGAACGGCTACAACTTCGAGGACTCGATCCTAATCAGCGAGCGCATCGCCAAGGACGACGTCTTCACCTCGATCCACATCGAGGAATTCGAAGTGATGGCTCGCGACACCAAGCTGGGTCCTGAGGAAATCACCCGCGACATCCCGAATGTTGGCGAGGAAGGCCTCAAGAACCTCGACGAGGCCGGCATCGTCTATATCGGTGCCGAAGTCCATCCGGGCGACATCATGGTCGGCAAGATCACGCCGAAGGGCGAAAGCCCGATGACGCCGGAAGAGAAGCTGCTGCGCGCCATCTTCGGCGAAAAGGCCTCCGACGTGCGCGACAGCTCGCTGCGCGTGCCGCCGGGCGTCTCCGGCACCATCGTGGAAGTGCGCGTCTTCTCCCGCCATGGCGTGGAGAAGGACGAGCGCGCGCTGGCCATCGAGCGGGCCGAGATCGAGCGTCTGGCCAAGGACCGCGACGACGAGAAGGCGATCATCGAGCGCTCCATCTACAGCCGTTTGCGCGAGCTGCTGCTCGGCAAGCAGGCTGACAAGGGCCCGAAGGGCTTCAAGGATGGCGGCAAGATCACCGAGGAGGTTCTGAACGAGCTGACCCCGGGGCAGTGGTGGCAGATCAGCCTCAAGAACGAAAAGAACATGGCCGACGTCGAGGCGCTGAAGAAGCAGTACGACACGGCTATGTCCCGCATCCAGAAGCGCTTTGAGGACAAGGTCGAGAAGCTGCAGCGGGGCGACGAGCTGCCGCCCGGCGTGATGAAGATGGTCAAGGTCTTCGTCGCGGTGAAGCGCAAGCTGCAGCCCGGCGACAAAATGGCCGGCCGTCACGGCAACAAGGGTGTCATCTCGCGCATCGTGCCCGAGGAGGACATGCCCTACCTCGAGGACGGCACGCCGGTCGATATCGTGCTGAACCCGCTGGGCGTGCCTTCGCGCATGAACGTCGGTCAGATCCTTGAGACCCACCTCGGCTGGGCCTCGGCCGGTCTTGGCCGCCAGATCGGCGACATGCTCGACAAGGTGCAACGCAATTCGGCCAAGGCTGAAGACCTGCGCAAGCTGCTGAAGGGCATCTACTCGAAGCAGGAGGTGGCTGACCGGATCAACGATCTGTCGGACGACCAGCTGCTCGAGCTGTGCTCGAACCTGCGCCGCGGCGTGCCGATGGCTACCCCGGTCTTCGACGGTGCGCATGAAGCCGACATCGTCGAGATGCTGGAGAAGGCGGGCTTCGACAAGTCGGGCCAGGTCACCCTGATCGACGGCCGCACCGGCGAGCCGTTCGACCGCAAGGTAACGGTCGGCTACATCTACATGCTGAAGCTGCACCACCTGGTCGACGACAAGATCCACGCCCGCTCGATCGGTCCGTACTCGCTCGTCACCCAGCAGCCGCTGGGCGGCAAGGCGCAGTTCGGCGGCCAGCGCTTCGGCGAAATGGAGGTCTGGGCGCTGCAGGCATACGGCGCTGCCTACACCCTGCAGGAGATGTTGACGGTCAAGTCGGACGACGTTGCCGGCCGTTCGAAGGTCTACGAGGCCATCGTTCGTGGCGACGACAACTTCGAGGCCGGTATTCCGGAATCGTTCAACGTGCTGGTCAAGGAGATGCGGTCGCTCGGCCTCAATGTCGAGCTGTCGCAGCGCTCCTACTGACCGCCACGCAACGTATTCTCCACTAGGAGACGATAGACATGAACGAACTCAGCAACGTATTCGGCCAGCCCCAGGGCGCGCAGAGCTTCGACCAGATCCAGATCTCGATCGCGTCCCCGGAGCGTATTCGCTCCTGGTCCTACGGCGAGATCAAGAAGCCGGAGACCATCAACTACCGTACCTTCAAGCCGGAGCGTGATGGCCTGTTCTGCGCCCGCATCTTCGGCCCGATCAAGGACTACGAGTGCTTGTGCGGCAAGTACAAGCGCATGAAGTATCGTGGCGTGATCTGCGAGAAGTGCGGCGTTGAAGTCACGCTCTCGAAGGTCCGTCGCGAGCGCATGGGCCATATCGAGCTGGCCTCGCCGGTGGCGCATATCTGGTTCCTGAAGTCGCTGCCGAGCCGCATCGGCCTCATGCTCGACATGACACTGAAGGATCTCGAGCGCATCCTGTACTTCGAGAACTACGTCGTCATCGAGCCGGGCCTGTCGCCGCTCAAGCAGTTCGACCTGCTGACGGAAGAGCAGCTCTACCGCGCCCAGGAAGAGTATGGCGAGGACGCTTTCGTCGCCAAGATCGGCGCCGAGGCGATCCGCGACCTTCTGATGGCTATCGACCTGGAGAAGGAGCGCGACAAGATCCGCCAGGAACTGGCCGAAACGACTTCGGAACTGAAGCCGAAGAAGCTGGTCAAGCGCCTGAAGCTGATCGAGTCCTTCATCGAGTCCGGCAACAAGCCGGAATGGATGGTGATGACCGTCATTCCGGTGATCCCGCCCGAGCTGCGCCCGCTGGTGCCGCTGGATGGCGGCCGTTTCGCCACCTCGGACCTGAACGACCTGTATCGCCGCGTCATCAACCGCAACAACCGCCTGAAGCGGCTGATCGAGCTGCGCGCGCCGGACATCATCGTCCGCAACGAAAAGCGCATGCTGCAGGAAGCCGTCGATGCGCTGTTCGACAACGGCCGCCGCGGTCGCGTCATCACCGGCGCCAACAAGCGTCCGCTGAAGTCGCTGTCCGACATGCTGAAGGGCAAGCAGGGCCGCTTCCGTCAGAACCTGCTCGGCAAGCGCGTCGACTACTCGGGCCGTTCGGTCATCGTGGTCGGCCCTGAGCTGAAGCTGCATCAGTGCGGCCTGCCGAAGAAGATGGCGCTCGAGCTGTTCAAGCCGTTCATCTACTCCAAGCTTGAGCTGCGCGGCCTTGCAGCCACCGTCAAGATGGCGAAGAAGATGGTCGAGAAGGAGCGTCCCGAGGTTTGGGACATCCTGGAAGAGGTCATCCGGGAGCATCCGGTTCTGCTGAACCGCGCGCCGACCCTGCACCGCCTCGGCATCCAGGCTTTCGAGCCGACCCTGATCGAAGGCAAGGCGATCCAGCTTCATCCGCTGGTCTGCGCGGCCTTCAATGCCGACTTCGATGGCGACCAGATGGCGGTCCATGTGCCGCTGTCGCTGGAAGCCCAGCTCGAGGCCCGCGTGCTGATGATGTCCACCAACAACATCCTCAGCCCGGCGAACGGCAAGCCGATCATCGTGCCGTCGCAGGATATCGTGCTCGGCCTCTACTACCTGACCATGGAGCGTCCGGCGCCGCTCGGCAACGTGCTCAAGGTCAAGGACACTGCCGCTCTGCTCAAGGCATGGGCTGAGGACGACGTCATCCTCTTCGACCCGAAGACGCAGATCGAGCTGCCCAAGACCACGGTCAAGGCCGAGCTTGAGCGTCTGCTGCAGAACGGCGCCATTGTGGAGAAGACCCCTGTTTTCTCGACGGTCGCCGAAATCCAGCAGGCCTTGGATGCCAAGGCGATCAGCCTGCATCACCGCATCAAGGCTCGCCTGAACACGGTGGACGCCGACGGCAATCCGATTGTCGCCCGCGTCACCACCACGCCGGGCCGCATGCTGCTGAGCGAGATCCTGCCCAAGCACAAGAACGTGCCGTTCCGGATCATCAACCAGCTGCTGACCAAGAAGGAGATCACCAACGTCATCGACGTGGTGTATCGCCATTGCGGCCAGAAGGAGACGGTCATCTTCTGCGACAAGATGATGGCCCTCGGCTTCAACCGCGCCTTCAAGGCCGGCATCTCCTTCGGCAAGGACGACATGGTCATCCCGGCCAGCAAGGAAAAGCTGATCGAGGAGACCCGCAAGCTGGTCGCCGAATATGAGCAGCAGTATCAGGACGGTCTGATCACCCAAGGCGAGAAATACAACAAGGTTGTCGACGCCTGGTCGCAGTGCACCGACCGCGTGGCGGACGAGATGATGAAGGTCATTCAGACCGACATCGATCCGGCCACCGGCATGCGCAAGCCGACCAACTCGATCTGGATGATGGCCCATTCGGGCGCCCGCGGTTCGGCGGCGCAGATGAAGCAGCTCGCCGGCATGCGCGGCCTGATGGCCAAGCCGTCGGGCGAGATCATCGAGACGCCGATCATCTCGAACTTCAAGGAAGGCCTCACCGTGCTCGAGTACTTCAACTCGACCCACGGCGCCCGTAAGGGTCTGGCCGACACCGCCTTGAAGACCGCGAACTCGGGTTACCTGACCCGCCGTCTCGTCGACGTGGCGCAGGACTGCATCATCACCGAGGAGGATTGCGGCACCGAGCGCGGCCTGACCGTCCGCGAGGTGGTCGAGGGCGCCGAGGTGATCGCCACTCTCGGCGAGCGCATCCTGGGCCGCACCGCCAGCACGGATGTGAAGCATCCGCTGTCGGGCGAGGTGCTGGTCAAGGCCGGCGACCTGATCGAGGAGCGCGATGTCGACCGCATCGAGTCCGCCGGCGTCGAGAGCGTCATCATCCGTTCGGTGCTGACCTGCGACAGCCAGACCGGCGTCTGCGCCAAGTGCTACGGCCGCGACCTCGCTCGCGGTACTCCGGTCAATATCGGCGAGGCTGTCGGCGTCATCGCCGCGCAGTCGATCGGCGAGCCGGGTACGCAGCTCACCATGCGCACCTTCCATATCGGCGGCGCCGCCCAGGTGGCGGAGCAGTCGAGCCTGGAGGCCGCTTACGACGCGACCATCAAGATCATCAACCGCAATCTGGTCACCGACAGCCAGGGCCGGTTCGTGGTCATGGGCCGCAACTGCGAAGTGGTGCTGGTCGACCAGAACGGCCGCGAGCGCGCCCGCCACAAGGTGCCTTACGGCGCCCGACTGGTGGCCGACGAAGGCGGCATGGTGAAGAAGGGTCAGCGCATCGCCGAGTGGGATCCGTATACCCGCCCGATCATCACCGAGCGCGAGGGTATCGTGAACTACCGCGACCTCGTGGAAGGCGTGTCGATGCGCGAAGCGACCGACGAAGCGACCGGCATTTCCTACAAGGTCGTTTCGGATTGGAAGCAGAACCCGAAGGGCAGCGAGCTGCGTCCGCGCATCACGCTGCGTGACGAGAATGGCGAAGTGCTGACCCTAGTCAGCGGCGCCGAGGCTCGTTACTACCTGTCGGCGGACGCAATCCTCTCGGTCGAGGACGGCGCCAAGGTGCATGCGGGTGATGTGCTTGCCCGTATCCCGGTGGAAGGCACCAAGACCCGCGACATCACCGGCGGTCTGCCACGTGTGGCCGAGTTGTTCGAAGCCCGCCGTCCGAAGGATCACGCGATCATCGCGGAGATCGACGGCCGCGTGGAATTCGGCAAGGACTACAAGGCCAAGCGCCGCCTGCTGCTAAAGCCGGTGGATGGCGAGGGCGAGGCGGTCGAGTACCTGATCCCGAAGGGCAAGCACATTGCCGTTCAGGAAGGCGACTTCGTCCGCAAGGGCGACCATCTGCTCGATGGCAACCCGGCGCCGCATGACATCCTCAAGGTGATGGGTGTCGAGGCTCTGGCCAACTATCTGGTGAACGAGATCCAGGAGGTCTATCGTCTGCAGGGCGTGAAGATCAACGACAAGCACATCGAGGTGATTTGCCGCCAGATGCTGCAGAAGGTCGAGATCACCGATCCGGGCGAGACCACCTTCCTGATCGGCGAGCAGGTTGACAAGGCCGAGTTCGAAGAGGTCAACGCCAAGACGGCGGCGGAAGGTCGCAAGATCGCCACGGCGATGCCGGTTCTGCTCGGCATCACCAAGGCGAGCCTGCAGACTCGCTCGTTCTTCTCGGCGGCCTCCTTCCAGGAGACCACCCGCGTGCTCACCGAGGCTGCCGTCGGCGGCAAGGTGGACAAGCTGGTCGGCCTCAAGGAGAACGTCATCGTCGGCCGCCTGATCCCGGTCGGCACCGGCGCGATCATGAACCGCATGAAGCAGCTTGCCGCCCAGCGCGACCGCGAATTCGCGGATGCCCTGGAAAGCGAACTGCAGGCCGCCGTGGGCGACGCTGCCGAGTAAGCTTCGGCTTCATAGACGATATGCGAAGGGCGGACCTCTGGTCCGCCCTTTTCTTTGTTAGAGTGGGTATAAAGGTATATGGTTTTGGTAGAAAGGACGGGCTAAGGGCCCGCGCGGCATATCGCGATTTCGGCAAGGGTAGCGGCCATCCCGCGCAGCTCAATTTCGGCGATTGCTTCGCCTACGCTCTCGCCAAAGATCTGGGCCAGCCGCTGCTGTTCAAGGCGACGATTTCCATCATACCGATGTGAAGCCGGTGCTGCCTCGGGATTGAGTGCAGCCGGGAATCACCTTAAGTCCAATACATGGAATGGCAGGATGAAGGCGTTGTGCTCAGCGTGCGCCATCACGGCGAGAACGCGCGCATTGCCACGTTGCTCACCGAATCCTACGGCCGCCATGCCGGGCTGGTGCGCGGTTCCGGCACGGGGCAGGGCAGGGCGATGGGCGGCGCGCTGCAGCCGGGGCAGATGGTGCGCGCCACCTGGCGGGCGCGGTTATCCGAGCATCTCGGCAACTGGCAGTTCGAAGGCGTCAGCCATCCCGCAGCGCTGATTCTGGATGATCCGGCGCGGCTAGCGGCTTTGTCTGCGGCCTGCGCGCTGATCGACGCTGCGTTGCCCGAGCGCGAGCCGCATCCCAATCTGTTCAACGCAACCAAGGTGCTGTTCGCCCATCTGCCGGAACTGCCCGAGCCCGAATCTTGGGGCGCGCTCTATGTTCGCTGGGAGGCGGGCCTGCTGTCGGAGATGGGCTATGGCCTCGATCTGGAGGCCTGCGCCGCCACCGGCGCCACCACGGATCTTACCCATGTCTCGCCGCGCACCGGCCGCGCCGTCTCGGCCCAGGCCGCAGAGCCCTATATCGACCGTCTGCTGACGCTGCCGTCTTTTCTGGTGCCCGGCCGCGGCCGCAAGGCCAACGACGCCATGGCCGAGGTTCAAGCCGGCTTGGCGCTCACCGGCCACTTCCTGGAAAATCGGCTGTTTGCCCAGCTCCATGCTCCTGTGCCCGCCGCGCGAACACGACTGCTGGAGCTCATCCGTAGAACCGTCACAACATCTGGTGTAGAAAGCGGGCCATGAGCAAGCATCTTCCGCCCAAAGAGATTCCCGAAGACATCCGCAATGTGCCGCTGCCCGACGCCCTGTCGGAGCGGTATCTTGCCTATGCGCTGAGCACGATCACCGCCCGCTCACTGCCTGATGCACGCGACGGCCTGAAGCCGGTGCAGCGCCGCGTGCTGTTCGCCATGCGGCTGCTCAAGCTGGACCCCAATGCCGGCTACAAGAAATGCGCCCGCGTCGTCGGCGACGTGATCGGTAAATACCATCCCCATGGCGACCAGTCGGTCTACGACGCCCTGGTGCGCCTGGCGCAGGATTTCGCCCAGCGCTATCCGCTGGTGGATGGCCAGGGCAATTTCGGCAATATCGACGGCGATAACGCCGCCGCCATGCGATATACCGAGGCGCGCCTGACCGAGGCCGCCAATGTGCTGATGGCCGGCCTCGACGACGACACCGTCGATTTCCGTCCCAACTACGATGGCGAAAATGAAGAGCCGGTGGTGATGCCGGCGGGCTTCCCCAATCTGCTCGCCAACGGCGCCAGCGGCATCGCGGTCGGCATGGCGACCTCCATTCCGCCGCATAACCTGCCCGAGTTGTGCGACGCGCTGCTGCATCTGATCAAGCATCCCAATGCCTCGATCGAGAAGCTGGTGGAATACGTCCAGGGCCCGGATTTCCCCACCGGCGGCGTGCTGGTCGAGCCGCTGGAAAGCCGCATCGAAGCCTACAAGACCGGACGCGGTAGCTTCCGCGTCCGCGCCCGGTGGCACAAGGAAGAGCTGCCGCGCGGCACCTGGCAGATCGTCGTCACCGAGATTCCTTATCAGGTGCAGAAGTCGCGCCTGATCGAGAAGATCGCCGAGCTGATCACCGAGAAGAAGGCGCCGCTGCTCGACGACGTGCGCGATGAGTCGGCGGAGGATATCCGCATCGTCCTCGTGCCGAAGAGCAAGAATGTCGATGAGAACGTGCTGATGGAAAGCCTGTTCCGCAGCACCGATCTGGAGACGCGCTTCCCGCTGAACCTCAATGTGCTGGATGGCGGCAAGCAGCCCAAGGTGATGAACCTGCGCGAGGCGTTGCAGGCCTATCTCAATCACCGTCACGAGGTGTTGGAACGCCGCAGTCGCTTCCGGCTTGGCAAGATCGAGCATCGCCTGGAAGTGCTCGACGGCTACCTGATCGCCTATCTTAATCTCGACGAGCTGATCGAGATCATCCGCCGCGAGGACGAGCCCAAGCCGGTGATGATGAAACGCTTCAACCTCACCGAGGTGCAGGCGGAAGCGATCCTCAACATGCGCCTGCGCTCGCTGCGCAAGCTTGAGGAAATGGAAATCAAGACCGAGCACAAGGCGCTGTCGAAGGAACGCGCCGAACTGAAAAAGCTGCTCGGCGATGAAAGCCTGCGCTGGCAGGCGATTTCGGGCGAAATCCAGGAACTCAAGAAGCAGTTCGGCCCGAAGACGGCCCTGGGCAAGCGCCGCTCCAGCCTGGGCGATGCGCCGGTGATCGCCGAAGAGGCGTTCGAGGCGATGATCGAACGCGAGCCGATCACCGTGATCTGCTCGGCCAAGGGCTGGATCCGCGCCATCAAGGGCCATGTCCAGGATGATGGCAGCGCCTCTTTCAAGGAAGGCGACAAGGGCCGCTTCTGGATTCATGCCGAAAGCACTGACAAGCTGGTGCTGTTCGGCACCAATGGCCGCGCCTATACGATCAATTGCGACAAGCTGCCGCGCGGCCGCGGCCATGGCGAGCCGGTGCGCCTGATGGTCGAACTCGGCAACGATCAGGATATCGTCACCCTGTTCAAATATCAGGGCGACCGCAAATTCCTGGTCGCCTCCAGCGACGGCCGCGGTTTCATCTGCCCGGAAAACGAAATGCTGGCGGGTACCCGCGCGGGCAAGCAGATCCTCAATGTTGCCACGCCGGCCGAGGCCTGCGTCTGCCGCGTGGTGGAAGGCGATACCGTTGCCGTGGTGGGCGAGAACCGCAAGCTCTTGCTCTTCCCGCTGGATCAGTTGCCGGAGATGACCAAGGGCCGCGGCATCACCCTGCAGAAGTACAAGGATGGCGGCCTGTCGGATGCCAAGACCTTCACCCTGAAGCAGGGCTTGAGCTGGGTCGATTCATCCGGCCGGGTAAAGACCGAGACCGATCTGAAGGAGTATCGCGGCGAACGCGCCCAGGCAGGCCGCATCGTGCCGCGCGGCTTTAACAAGAATAACCGCTTCGATTGATCCTGGCCTGACGGAGCGTCGCTCCATCCGGGATTGAGCGGCTCGGTCTGAAACGAAAAAGGGGAAGGCGTTAGCCTTCCCCTTTGCTGTTGTGATGTCCGCTGCAATCAGCGCGGGATCATCGCGGTCGGCTGCGGCGTGGTCTTGGTGCTGACCGGCAGGATAGGCAGCTCCACCTTCGGCTGTTCGCCGGTGACGCTTTCGAGGAAAGCGGTGATCGCCTTGATCTCCTTGTCGTTCAGCTTCTCGCCGAGCTGGCTTTCGCCCATGATCGCCACCGCCTGTTCCAGGCTCCAGACCTTGCCGGAATGGAAATACGGCGCGGTCAGTGCGATGTTGCGCAGCGGCGCGGCGCGGAACACATACTGCTCGTCGGCCGTCTTGGTCACCGTGAAGCGGCCCTTGTCGTCGGCGGGCAGGATATCGGCGCCTGGTTTTTCGACGACGCCGAACGGGAAGTAGCCTTCGCCGCCCAGATTCACGCCGGCATGGCAGGAGGCGCAGCCTTTGTCGATGAACAGGCGCAGGCCCTGCTTCTGCTGCGCGGTCAGCGCATTGGCATTGCCTTCCAGATACTGGTCGAAGGGCGAAGCCGGCGTGATCAGGGTCGCCTCGAAGGCTTCGATGGCCATCGCCATGTTGTCGAAGGTCACCGGATCCTTCTCATTCGGGAAGGCGCGCTTGAAGCGTTCGACATATTCCGGCATCGACTTCAGCGTCTTCACGACGAGTTCAGGCGTGCTGGCCATTTCGACACCGGCCTGCACCGGGCCCTTGGCCTGCGCCTTCAGGTCTTCCGCGCGGCCGTCCCAGAACTGCGCGATGTTGAACACCGCGTTCAGCACGGTCGGCGCATTGCGCGGACCCTTCTGCCAGCCATGGCCGATCGACGTCTCCAGATTGTCGTCGCCGCCCATCGAAAGATTGTGGCAGGTGTTGCACGAGATCAGATGGCTGGAAGACAGACGCGGTTCGAAGAACAGCATTTTGCCCAGCTCGACCTTCTCGCGGGTGATGGCGTTGTTCTTCACCGCCGGCACCGCATGGGGGATCGGTTTGAACAATGCCTTGGCTTCATCCATCAGGTCGTCGGCATGAGCCGGTGCAGCCATCAACAACAAGCCGGCCGTAGCGGCCGCTAGCAGCGATAGGGAGGAAGTTAAGGGGCGTGTCATGGAATCCATCCTGCTGTAGTTGCAGGAGTGATTCTGAATGATTCTAAATTACCGATGTTGATCCAGGTCAAAACCCGCGCGGCTGCGACGTCATGACACTTCGCTGTCAGCGAAATGCGCCGCGTGATTAGCGAGGCAATACCTTGGCTCTACTGCAGATTGGCTCTAGCGCGCTTAGCCAAGGCAAGCTTTGCATCTTAATGGGGGAGGCATCCGGTTGAGGGACCAGCAATGATCACAGGACAGTCGGCCGGAAGCGTGATCAGAAGACCCCGAAGAGATAGAGTAGGATGATGATGGGAATCGGGATTCCCAACAGCCAGAGCAGTATGCCGCGCATTGAAGTCCTCCAAGGGTTCTTTGAATACAACCCATGTAGCGAAGGAATGTTGCCGGGTGCTGTGAGCGTCCCGTGGCAACATGCCTTGCCGAGCGGCGATCTGCGTACTAATTATGTTCTATCCGGCGTGATGCGGGGGCGGACTTTGATTATGGAAAATAGAGTGAGCCCCGCAGGCGGCCGATGGCTGGATTGGGAGAAGTTTGGACGCATTTGGCCAAGTTTGAACGCGTTTGGCTTTTTGGGGACGCGTTTGGCTCTGTTTGGCTCTGTTGGGCTCCGTTTGACCGCTTTTGGACGGGGGGCGTAGCGGATGCTCACCACCTATCTGCAGGCGGCGCTGCTCGGAATCGTCGAGGGACTTACTGAATTTCTGCCGGTTTCCTCCACCGGCCACCTGATCCTGCTGGTCGATCTGCTCGGTTTCCAGGGCCCGCCCGGCAAGGTGTTCGAGATCGCTATCCAGCTCGGCGCCATCCTGGCCGTCTGCGTCGTCTACTGGCCGCGTTTCTTCGGCACCCTGATCGGCCTGGGGCGGGACGAGAAGGCCAACCGTTTTACCGTGAATGTCCTGCTCGGCTTTTTGCCGGCCATGGTGATCGGATTCTTCGCCTATGGCTTCATCAAGGGCGTGCTGTTCAGTCCCTGGGTTGTGTCGGTCGCCCTGGTACTGGGCGGCGTGGCAATCCTGTGGATCGAGCGGGTGATCGGGCAGGGGGCGGTCGAGACGGTCGACCAGTTCAAGTTCAGCCTCAGCCTCAAGATCGGCCTGCTGCAATGCCTCGCCATGATCCCCGGCGTCTCGCGCTCAGGCGCCAGCATCATCGGCGCGCGGCTGCTGGGCGTGCAGCGCGCAGCCGCGGCGGAGTTCTCCTTCTTCCTCGCGGTGCCGACCATGGTGGCGGCCACGACCTACGATCTCTACAAGAACTGGTCGTCGCTCAGCGCGGATGGCCTGGGCCTTATCGCCGTGGGCCTGATCGTGTCCTTCATCTGCGCCGCCCTGGTGGTGCGCGGCGCCATTGCCTTCATCAACCGCTACGGCTTCACGCCCTTTGCCTGGTACCGCATCGTTATCGGCTGCGCGATGCTTGTGCTGCTCAGTCTGCGCTGACTAGACTGACCGGAAAAAGCAAAGGGAGGAGCGCTGGCGATGTCTTTGCCTGCGTCGGTCTACGAGGCTTTCCGGATCACCGCCAACCGGAATATTCACAAGCCGTTTCTCTGCGTGCCGCCGGGCCCCGGACGGTCCTATGCCCCGGATGGGCTGGAGCTGACCTATGGCATGGTCAGCACCGTCGTCGATACGCTGAAAGCCAAATACGCCGCTGCCGGCTACGGCCTGGGCCATCGCGTCGGCCTGCTTCTGGAGATGCGGCCGGACTTCTTCTTCCACTATCTCGCGCTGAACGCGCTGGGCTGCGGCATCGTGCCGATCAACCCCGATTACCGGCATGACGAGATGCTCTATCAGATGGAGCATTCCGAAGCCGATCTCGTCGTCACCGTGCCGCATCGCCTGGAGGATCTGCGTAAGGTCGCGGCGGACCGCAGCTCCAAGCCGCTGCCCGTGCTGGACGCGCTCGAGATGCCGGAACAAATCCCGCCGCCGCAGAAGCCCGCTCTGAGCGGCTCTCCCGGTCACGATACCGAATGCAGCCTGCTTTACACCTCCGGCACGACCGGCAGGCCGAAAGGCTGCATCCTAAGCAATTTCTATTATCTGAATGCCGGCGCGTGGTACCGCGACCTCGGCGGCGTGGTGGCGATCCGGCATGGCGAGGATCGCTTCTACAATCCGTTGCCGCTGTTCCACATGAACCATCAGGCGGTGACTGCCACCTGCGCGATCCTGACTGCCAATTGCCTGATCCTCACCGAACGCTTCAGCCCGAACCGCTGGTGGCAGGAGATCGTCGCGACCAAGGCCACGATCATCCACTATCTCGGCATCGTGCCTCCGCTTCTGCTCAATCAGCCGGTCACGCCGGAGGAGAAGCAGCATTGCGTGCGCTTCGGTCTTGGCGCTGGCGTCGAGCCGGAATTGCACAAGCCGTTCGAGGATCGCTTCGGCTTCCCGCTGGCCGAAGTCTGGGGCATGACCGAAACCGGCCGTATCTTCTGCGACTGCCACGAGCCGCGTCAGATCGACACGCGCGCCTTCGGGCGGCCGCTGCCCGATTTCGAAGCCATCGTGGCGGACGAGCAGGGGAATGAGGTGCCGCGCGGCCAGGAAGGCGAGTTGCTGGTGCGCAGCTCGGCTGCCAATCCACGCTATGGCTTCTTCTCCGGCTATTTGAAAAACGAGCAGGCGACGGAAGAGGCCTGGACCGGCGGCTGGTTCCATACCGGCGACATTGTGCGCATGGCCAAAGACGGGATGATCTATTTCGTCGATCGCAAGAAGAACATCATCCGCCGTTCGGGTGAGAATATTGCCGCTGCCGAAATCGAGGCATGTCTGCAGGCTCATGACGCTGTGGCGCAGGTCGCGGTGCTGGCCGTGCCGGACGAAATCCGCGAGCAGGAAGTGATGGCCTGCATCGTGCCGATGCCAGGCCAGCAGCCGATGCCGGAACTGGCCGAGGCGCTGTTCGACTGGTGCTTTTCGCGGCTCGCCTATTTCAAGGCGCCGGGCTGGATTCTGTTTGTCGAAACGCTGCCGACTACGGGCACCCAGAAGGTGCAGAAGACGCAGATTTTCACTCCCGGCGAGGACCCGCGGAAAAGGCCGGGAATTTACGACTTCCGGATGCGAAAAAAGCGTTGAGAACCGCGGCAAAGCGGCGCAGCGATAGGGCTTTCCGCAGCGGCGGGAAGGGGCTAAATGAAGGCATCCAGAAAAGACCGGAGTTTAGCCTGTGAGCACCGCCGCCACTGCCATTCCCGTTCGCCGTGAATTGGGCGAAGACGCCCGCCCCATCGCGACCTGGCTGTTCGCCGTCGCGGCGCTGGTGGCGCTGATGGTGGTGATCGGCGGCCTGACCCGGCTGACGGAGTCCGGCTTGTCGATGGTCGAATGGAAGCCGATTACCGGCTGGCTGCCGCCGCTGTCGGAAGCCGCCTGGATGGCCGAGTTCGAAAAGTACAAGCAGTTTCCCGAATACCAGAAGGTCAATATCGGGATGACGCTGGAGGGCTTCCAGAACATCTACTGGCTGGAATACATCCATCGTCTGCTCGGCCGCATCATCGGCCTGGCTTTCGCCATTCCGATGATCGTCTTCTGGATCCGTGGCCGCATTCCGGCTGGCATGAAGCGGCATCTGATAGCGATGTTCCTGCTGGGCGGCGCGCAGGGCGCGCTTGGCTGGTTCATGGTCCAGAGCGGTCTGGTCGATCATCCCGATGTCAGCCATTACCGTCTGACCGCGCATCTGGGCCTGGCGCTTTTGATCTTCGCCTATCTGCTCTGGGGTGGCCTGTCGCTGTCGCGGCAGGGCGGCATGACACATTGGCGCGGCGGCGGATTGGCCGCTGTCCTGGCTGTCGTGGTGTTTTTGCAAATCCTCTCCGGCGGCCTTGTCGCAGGCATGAATGCGGGCCTGGCGCATAACACTTGGCCGCTGATGGACGGGCAGTTCATCCCCGACGGCCTGCTGATCATGCAGCCCTGGTGGCATAACTTCTTTGAGAATGCGATGACGGTGCAGTTCCAGCACCGCATGGGCGCCTATCTCGTCACCATCCTTGCGGTCGTCACGGCGTTTGCGCTCAAAGGCAAGGCGCCGGTGGGGCTGCGTCATGCCTTGCTGACAATGGTCCTTATCCAGGTCGCGCTCGGCATCTTCACCTTGCTGCATCATGTGCCGATTGCGCTTGGCACCCTGCATCAGGCCGGCGCGGTGGCGGTGCTGAGCATCGCCGTGGCGCTGTGGCATGACCGCTCGGTTCGAGTGAGCCGATGAGCCACAGATGAGTGAGATCGTTCTTCTCTATTGCACGGCCGCCAGCGTCGCGGAAGCGGAGAAGATCGCCGAAGCCGTGGTCGGCCAGCGGCTGGCGGCCTGCGCGAATATCATTCCCGGCATGCGCTCGGTCTACTGGTGGCAGGGAAAGCTGGAGAAGGGCGAGGAAGCTGTGCTGATCCTCAAGACCCGCCGCGATCTCGTGCCGCAAGTGACTGAGGCTGTGAAGCAGGCTCATTCCTACGCCGTGCCCTGCGTACTGCCTCTGCCGGTCGGGGAGGGCGGCAATCCCGACTACGTCAACTGGCTGCTGGCCGAGACGAGTGCCAAGTCGCGCTGAGCGAGCATTGTCTCCAACAGGATTGTCGCCATGCAATTCCGGGATTGGCGGGGCGGGCGAAAGCCTGCTAATTTTTCCGTACCCGGAGGAGAGTCGTCCATGGCCCGCTATACCGGTCTGCTGACCCAGGCCTTTTCCAGCATTGCCCACTCGTTTTCGCACCTGTTCACGCTGCTCTACGCAACGGTCGTGCTGGTGCTGGAGCGCGAATGGGGCATGTCTTACGCGGACCTGTTCGCGCTCTCGATCCCGATGAGCATCCTGTTCGGCGCGGCGGCCCTGCCGGCCGGCTGGCTCGGCGACAAGTGGAGCGCCTCTGGCATGATGGCGCTGTTCTTCCTTGGCGTGGGGGCCTGCTCCATCGCCACCGGTCTGGCCGATAGACCGCTTACCATCTGTCTGGCGCTGTCCGGCATCGGCCTGTTCGCGGCGATCTATCACCCGGTGGGGATTCCCTGGCTGGTGCGCAATGCCGTGAACCGCGGACGCGCGCTTGGCATCAACGGTGTTTTCGGCTCGGCCGGTACGGCTGGAGCGGCCCTGGTCGCAGGTCTGCTGGCTGACCTCTATGGCTGGCGCGCGGCTTTCATCGTGCCCGGCGCGATCTGCCTGCTGATCGGCATTGCCTTCATCTGGGCGCGCCAGGCCGGCTTGCTGCTGGACCGTGGCGAGGATCTGGTGCCGCAGCCGCAGGCGGGCAAAAGCGATATCTGGCGCGTCTTCTGGGTCATGTCGGCCACCATGCTCTGCACCGGCCTGATCTATCAGGCGACGGCCTTTGCCTTGCCGAAGGTGTTCGATGCGCGGCTGTCGGGCTTCTTCAACGACAGCATGCTCGGCATCGGCGGCATGGTGACGCTGGTTTATACCTGCTCGGCTTTGTCGCAGATCGTGGGCGGCGAGCTGGCCGACCGCTTCTCCCTGCGCAGCGTTTATATCGCCGCGCAATGGCTGCAGATCCCGGTCATTCTGCTGGGCATGATCCTGATCCACCCGGCGCTCATCCCGGTGGCTGCGCTGATGGTCAGCATCAACGTGGTGGGCCAGCCGGCTGAGAATTCGCTGCTGGCGAAGTACACCCCGCCGCAATGGCGCGGCCGGGCCTTCGGCGCCAAGTTCGTGCTGACGCTCGGCGTGTCCTCGCTGGGCGTCGCCGTGATTCCCGTGATCTACAAGCTGACCGGCACCCTGGACGTGCTGTTCATCATGTTGGCCATCTGCGCAGCACTTGCCGGAACCTTCGCCATGATGCTGCCGCGTGACGGCAAGACGGCGCCGGTCGAAGCTGCGCCGCAGGCTGCGGAATAATCAGGAATAGTCAGTAGGGCAGGCCGACGTAATTCTCGGCCAGCGCCGTCATCGCAGCCCGCGAGGAGATCAGGTATTCCAGCTCGGTGCGCTGCAGGCGCCGATCGAAGCCGCTGTTGTCTGGAAAGTGGTGCAGCATCGACGTCATCCACCAGGAGAAGCGTTCGGCCTTCCACACGCGGCGGAGCGCACGGGCGGAATAGGCATCGATGCCGGCTTGGGAGTTCCGTTTGTAGAAATCCGTCAAAGCTTGCCAGAGATAATGCACATCGCTGGCGGCCAGATTGAGGCCCTTGGCGCCGGTCGGCGGAACGATATGCGCCGCATCGCCTGCCAGGAAAAGCCGGCCGTAGCGCATCGGCTCGGCCACGAAGCTGCGCAGTGGCGCGATGCTCTTTTCGATGGACGGCCCTTCTTGCAGGCGGGCGACGGCCTCGGCATCCAGGCGCTGCTTTAGCTCCTCGTAGAAGCGCTCATCCGGCCAGTCCTCGACGCGGTCTTCTAGGCTGCATTGGATATAGAGGCGGCTGCGCGTGGGCGTGCGCATGGAGCAGAGCGCAAAGCCCCGCTCATGGCCCACATAGATCAGCTCTTCTGATACCGGCGGCTTGTCGACCAGGATGCCCAGCCAGCCGAAGGGATAGACCCGCTCATAGGTCTGCAGGACGCTTTCCGGGATGCTGCGGCGGCTGACGCCGTGGAAGCCGTCGCAGCCAGCGATGAAATCGCATTCGACCTCATGTTCCTCGCCGTTCTTGCGGTAGCGTACTTTTGGACGGTCGCTATCAATCTCATGCAGACTGACATCCTCGGCCTGATAGACGGTTTCACCGCCAGCCGCCGCGCGGCCGGCCATCAGGTCGCGGGTGATTTCGGTCTGGCCGTAGATGATGACGCTTTTGCCGATCAGGTTGTGGAAGTCGATCCGGTGGCGGGCGTCGGAGAAGGCGATCTCGATGCCGTTATGGATCAGGCCTTCCTTGTGCATCCGGGTGCCGACACCGGCTTCATCCAAGAGGTCAGCCGTGCCTTTCTCGACCACGCCGGCCCGGATGCGACCAAGCACATAATCCGCGCTTTGCCGCTCAAGAATGACGTTGGAAATCCCATGCTTCAGTAGAAGCTGCCCCAGCAGCAGCCCGGCAGGGCCTGCGCCGATGATGGCGACCTGCGTGCGCATCGTTTCCTCCCACTGGGGAAGAAGCTAGTAGCGGGCCGATACGAGGGCGATGGACAGGCCTGACAAAAGATAGGACAATCCAAACATGCCGTCCGTTGCCGCTGGACCCCAGGCCGTGCCGACCTACGCGCTCTATGGCGAGGCGGCGCAAGACCGTTTCCAGGCCGATTGGCTGCATTGTGAGTCCATTCCGGCCCGCAGCGCCCTGTTCAACTGGGAAATCGGCCTGCACCGGCATCAGAATTTCTTTCAGATTTTGAACATCACCCGCGGGCGGGCGGAATGCACAATGGGCGAGCGGGTGGTGGCAATGAAAGCACCCGCCCTCGTTACCGTTACGCCGGGGGTGACGCATGGTTTCCGCTTCTCTCCCGATACCGATGGCTATGTGGTGACGCTGCTGGCCGACCAGGTGGCGCAAATCCTTTCCGTCAGTCCGGAAGCGCGCCGGATTCTGGCGCAGCCGCAGGCCGTCAGACTGCAGGCGCCGACGGCTGCCTTGGTTGCGCGCAGCATTGCGGCCGTGGCCGAGGAATATGCCGGCAGCGCGCCCGGGCGGCATGGCATGATCCAGTCCCATGTCGCCATCGTGCTGATCGCGCTTAGCCGTATGGTGGCGGCATCGGCGATGGAGGATGAGGGGTTAGGCGGCCGCATGGCGCGGCATGCGGCGCAATTCCGCAGCCTGCTCGACCGCGATTACAGAACGCAGCGCTCCGTCGCCTATTACGCCGAACAGCTGGCGATTTCCGAGGTTCACCTCAACCGGGTCTGCCGGGTTGCGTTCAATACCTCGGCCCTCGGCGCGATCAATCAGCGCGTGATCCTGGAGGCAATGCGCGACCTGACCTTCACCTCTATGTCGGTGAAGGAAATTGCCTATGCGCTCGGCTTCGAGGATCCGGCCTATTTCACGCGCTTCTTCACCAAGCAGACCGGTGTTACGCCGACGGAGTTCCGCCGGCGCAACGGCGCTTAGGCCGCGTTCAGGGCCTTGTCGATATCCTTGATCAGGTCATTGACATCCTCGATGCCGATCGACAGGCGGATCACGTTATCGCCGGCACCGGCGGCTTCTCGCTGTTCGGGCGTAAGCTGACGGTGGGTGGTGGAGGCCGGGTGGATGACCAGGCTGCGGGTATCGCCGACATTGGCCAGGTGCGAGAAGATTTCCACTGTGTCGACGAATTTCAGACCGGCCTCGTAGCCGCCCTTCAGGCCGAAGGTGAAGACTGAACCAGCACCCTTGGGCAGGTATTTCTGCGCCAGCGCATGATAGCGGTCGCCCTTCAGGCCGGCATAGGACACCCAGGCCACCTTCGGATGCTTGGACAGGAATTCAGCGATGGCGAGCGCGTTGTCGCAATGCTTGCGCATGCGCAGGCTCAAGGTCTCCATGCCGGTCAGGATCATGAAGGCGTTGAAGGGTGAGATCGCCGGGCCAAGATCGCGCAGCGAGATGGCGCGGCAGGCCACCGCAAAGGCCATGTCGCCGAAGGTCTCCCAGAAGGTAAGGCCATGATAGGCGGGTGAGGGCTGCGACAGATGCGGGAACTTGTCGTTCTGGCCCCAGTCGAACTTGCCGGAATCGACGATCACGCCGCCCATCGAATTGCCGTGGCCGCCGAGGAATTTGGTGGCTGAATGCAGCACGATATCGGCGCCCCATTCGATGGGGCGGCAGAGATAGGGCGAGGCCATGGTATTGTCGATGATCAGCGGAATGCCCGCCTTATGTGCGATTTCGGCCAGGGCCTCGATGTCGCAGACCACCCCGCCGGGATTGGACAGGCTTTCGGCATAGATCGCCTTGGTCTTCGGCGTGATGGCGTCGGCAAAGCCCTTGATGTCGTCGGGATCGACAAAGGTGGTGTGCCAGTCGAAGCGCTTGAAGCTGACGCCGAGCTGGGTGATCGAGCCGCCATAAAGCTTGCTGGACGAGACGATGTGATCGCCCGGATTCATCAGCATGTGGAAGGCGACGGCCTGGCTGGCATGGCCGCTGGCCACCGCTGTGGCGGCGCGGGCATTTTCCAAGGCCGCGACCTTCTGCTCCAGCACCGCCGTGGTCGGGTTGGTCAGGCGGGTATAGATGTTGCCGAAGCTTTGCAGGTTGAACAGCGAGGCGGCCTGATCGGCATCCTCGAACACATAGGCCGTGGTCTGGTAGATCGGCGTGCTGCGTGCGCCGGTGGTCGGGTCGGGTGCGGTGCCGGCATGCACCTGCAAGGTATCGAAGCCGTATGGTGAGGCATTTTCGGCCGCGCGCTTGGAAGCGGCGACAGCTTTATTCTTCGGTTCCACGGGATCAGATCCTGCGCTGTCTTTTGGAGTTAATAACGCGGGTGTTCACACCCATCCAGCCGATTTCCTGGCTGAGGCGGCCATATTCGATCTTAGGGCAGCGGTTCATCACCACCTGCAAGCCGGCGGCTTCGGCCTTCCTGGCGGCTTCGTCGTTGCGCACGCCAAGCTGCATCCACAGAACCTTGGCGCCGATCTTGATGGCATCCTCGGCGATCGGCGGAATGGCTTCGGAGGCGCGGAAGCAGTCCACCATGTCGACCTTGACCGGAATGTCGGTCAGCGCGGCATAGGCCCTCTCGCCGAGGATTTCCTTGCCCGCTTCCTTCGGATTCACCGGGATGACGCGATAGCCCTTCTGCTGAAGGTATTTCATCGCGAAGTAGGAGGGTCGGTTCCAGTTGGCGCTGGCGCCCACCATGGCGATGACGTTCACCTTGCGCAGGATGCTACGGATGTAATCGTCGCTGTAGTTTTCGTGGTCGATCTTTTCCAAGGTTGCGGTCGTCATCGGCATCACTCAGCAGCCCTGCCAGGTCGGCGGGCGTTTTTGCAGGAAGGCGTCGATGCCTTCTTCGGCATCGCGGGCGAGAAGATTTTCGGTCATGACGCGGCTGGCGTAGTCGTAGGCCTGCGCCAGAGGCATCTCAAGCTGGCGGTAGAAGGCTTCCTTGCCGATCTTGACCGTCAGGGGCGATTTCGCCGCGATCAGACGGGCAAAGGCCAGGGCGGCTTCATCGAGTTCGGCTTCGGACACTACCTGGTTCACCAGCCCCATGGCCTCGGCACGATGAGCCGGGATCATCTCGCCGGTCAGCAGCATCTCCATGGCGTGCTTGCGCGAGACATTGCGCGACAGCGCCACCATCGGCGTCGAGCAGAACAGGCCGATATTGACGCCGGGCGTCGCAAAGCGGGCGGTCTCCGCAGCGACGGCCAGATCGCAGCTTGCAACGAGCTGGCAGCCGGCGGCGGTGGCAATGCCATGGACGCGGGCGATCACCGGCTGGGGCAGGGCAACGATCGACTGCATCAGCATCGAGCATTGCCGGAACAGGGCTTCGTAGTTCTGGCGGCCGGGATTGGCCCGGATCTCCTTCAGGTCATGACCGGCGCAGAAGCCGGGGCCGTTGCCGGCGATGATGACGGCCTTGATGCTGCGATCGGCCTTGATGGTATCCAGCTCGGCCTGCAGGGCGGCCATCAGGCCGGACGACAGGCTGTTATAGGCTTTCGGGCGGTTGAGCGTGAGGCGGACTATCCCCGTCTCCGGCTGGTCACGGAGGACGGGTGCAGCCTCCTGGTCTAGCTGTGGCGCGGCAGACACGATGATCTCCTTGAATTTGCCCGGCATGATAGGGCGGGTGGACCGGCCGGAAAAGCAGCGGCGGAGGCGGCCTTGAAAAAAGGGGGGATCAGGGCCCAAATTTCGCCCCATTACCGAACCATGAAGGACTTAAACGGTCACAACATGGGCGGTTGCGCAGCGTTCTGGGGCGGCGTACAACCGCGCCAAGCTGCGGTCCGAATCCAAAGTGAATCAACAAAAAGAAAGTCCGGAGTATGAATCGACCGATCCGCAAAGCCGTGTTTCCCGTGGGCGGCCTGGGCACCCGTTTTCTGCCCGCCACCAAGGCCATGCCAAAGGAAATGCTGCCGGTGGTGGACAAGCCGCTGATCCAATACGCCGTTGAAGAGGCGCGAGCGGCTGGCATCGAAGAATTCATCTTCGTCACCGGCCGTGGCAAGCAGGCCATCGAGGATCATTTCGACCGCTCCTACGAGCTGGAAGATGTGCTGCGTGAGCGCGACAAGCGCGATCTGCTGGACGCCATCAACAGCTGGATGCCCAAGGCCGGGCAGGTCTCCTATACCCGCCAGATGGAGCCGCTGGGGCTCGGCCATGCCGTGCGCTGCGCCAAGCCGCTCGTCGGCGACGAGCCTTTCGCCGTGCTGCTGGCGGACGACCTGATCCTGGCGCCACGTGCCTGCCTGGCCCAGATGGTGGATGCCTATAACAAGGTCGGCGGCAACATCATCGCTGCCATGGACGTGCCGCGCGAGCATACCAAGCGCTATGGCATCATCAGCCCGGGTAAGGACAATGCCCAGTTGGTCGAGGTCAAGGGCCTCGTCGAGAAGCCCAAGCCCGAAGAGGCTCCGAGCACTACCGCGGTGATTGGCCGCTACATCCTGCAGCCGAGCGTGTTCCGCCACCTGGATTACGTCCAGCGCGGTGCCGGCGGAGAAATTCAGCTTACGGACGCCATGGCCCGGATGATCGGCGAAGTGCCGTTCCACGGTCTGCGCTTCAAGGGCGAACGCTACGATTGCGGCGACAAGGTCGGCTTCCTGCACGCCAACATCGCTTTCGCGCTCGCCCGCGAAGACATGCAGAAAGACGTCGCGGCCATCGTCCGTGAAGTCCATAAACAACTTTGATCCTCCAGACTGATTCCCAGGAGTAGAGCATGCGCGTGGCAATGATTGGCACCGGATATGTTGGTCTGGTGTCCGGAACCTGCTTCTCGGAATTCGGTCACACGATCATCTGCGTCGACAAGAACCCGGATCGCATCAATGCGCTGCAGCAGGGCAAGATGCCGATCTTCGAGCCCGGCCTTGACGATCTGGTCGCGCGCAACGTCAAAGCCGGGCGGCTGACGTTCACGCAGGACATCAAATCGGCGGTGCGCAGTGCCGATGCCGTGTTCATCGCGGTCGGCACGCCATCGCGTCGTGGCGACGGCGAGGCTGACCTGACTTACGTCTACGCGGCGGCCAAGGAAATCGCCGAGGCGATGGACGGCTATACGCTGGTGGTGACGAAGTCGACCGTGCCGGTTGGCACCGGCCGCGAGGTCGAGCGTATCATCCGCGAAACCCGCCCCGATGCGGATTTCGAAGTGGCATCCAATCCGGAATTCCTGCGCGAGGGCGCGGCCATCGAGGATTTCATGCGGCCTGACCGCGTCGTCTGCGGCGCGGAAAGCGACCGCGCCCGCGAAATCCTGCGCAATCTCTACCGGCCGCTTTATCTGAATGAGACGCCGATCCTGTTCACCGCGCTGGAAACGGCAGAGCTGATCAAGTATGCCGCCAATGCCTTCCTGGCGACCAAGATCACCTTCATCAACGAGATTGCCGATCTCTGCGAGAAGGTGAACGTCAACGTCCAGGACGTCGCCCGCGGCATCGGCCTCGATGGCCGTATCGGCAGCAAGTTCCTGCATGCCGGTCCGGGCTATGGCGGTTCCTGCTTCCCGAAGGACACCCAGGCACTGGTCGCCACCGGCCGCAAATACGGCTCGCCGCTAACCATCGTCGAGACGGTTTCCGCCGTGAACGACAAGCGCAAGCGCCGCATGGCCGAGAAGATCATCGCCGCCGCCGGCGGTTCGGTGCAGGGCAAGACCATCGCGGTGCTGGGCGTGACCTTCAAGCCGGGCACCGACGACATGCGCGACAGCCCCAGTCTGGACATCATTCCGGCCTTGCAGGCGGCCGGCGCGAAGATCAGAGCCTATGACCCGGAGGGCATGCACGAGGCGCAGAAGCTGCTGAAGGACATCACCTGGTGCGATGATTCCTACGAAGCCGCGCAGGGCGCTGACCTCCTGGTCATCATCACTGAATGGAACCAGTTCCGCGCGCTCGACCTGCAGCGCCTGAAGACGCTGCTCAAGCAGCCGCTGATGGTCGATCTGCGCAACATCTACAAGCCGGCCGAGATGCGTCAGGCCGGCTATGTCTATCACTCGGTCGGGCGTCCACCAGTCATTTCCTGACCGGCCATTCCCTGACCAGTCATTCCTTGCGAGCGGACGCCGGTTCGCGCTGCGGCAGCAGGTACCATCCCAGCGACAGCAGCAGAAGCACCAGCGCCAGCCCGAAGGTCCACTGATAGGCCTCCACCGGATAACTGCCATTGGCGTTGCGCGGCCAGAGGTCGATCAGCCAGCCCATGCCGGCCTGGGCGAAGAAGGTAAAGCCGAATACCACGCCGTTCAGCAGCGTGTTCACCCGGCCGGCCTGCTCCAGCGCGAACTGGCTGCTCAGGATCGGATAGGCCAGCACCGTCGTATTGCTCATGATCCCGAAGGCGATCCACAGCAGCGGATTGGCCGGATCGATGGCGCTGGCCAGCAGGGCCAGAACCGCCGCATAAACGACGACGCTCAGGCTCATGGTGCGGCTGAGTGGAATGCCGCGCCGCTGCAGACGGTCGGCGGCGATGCCGGTCAGCGTGAAGCCGGCGGTGAGCGCCGCCGCAAGGATGAACAGCACCTGTGCTGCGGTGGCCCGCTCCAGGCCGGCCACGTCGCGCAGGTAGGGGCCGGCCCATAGGCCCTGGATGGCCATGCCGCTGGCCATGCCCATCATCGAAACCGGCGCGATCCGCCAGAAGCGTCTATCGACCAGGAAGGCGCCGCATTCACGCAGCTGCTGGCCCAGACTGGTGGTTGCTTTCGGCGCGCCGGGATGTTCCGGCACGACGAAGAAGATCATCATCGACGCAAAGACGGTGAGGCCGGCAAGGCCCCAGAAGACCACCGTCCAATGGGTATGCTCAACCGCCAGCTCGACCGGCAGGGTCGCCGCCAGCGCGCCCAGTCCGCCCGCCGTCATGAACACGCCATTGGCCAGCGCCCAGCGTTCCTTGGGCAGCCATAGCGCGATGGCCTTCATGGCCGACATCAGGCCGCCTGCGACGCCGAAGCCGATCAGGGTGCGCCCGATGACCAGATGGCTGAGGCTGCTGCCGACCGCGAAGATGATGGCGCCGAGCGCGGCCGAGAGCAGCAGCACGGCCTGCACGCGGCGCGGTCCGAAACGGTCCAGCAGGATGCCTAGCGGCAGCTGGAAGGCCGCGAAGGCGACGAAATAGGCGGCTGTCAGCGTGCCCAGGTCGCCGGCGCCGATGCCGAGGTCGCGCTGCAGGTTGGGCGCGATGACTGCGTTCACGCTGCGGAACAGGTAGGACATGAAATAGCCGCAGGCGAAAGGCAGCAGGACGCGGCCCCCAACGAAGGCCATGGACGGAGCAAGCACGGACATTTCCTCGGTGTTTTATGAGATACTGTGAAGCTCGATGGGATTTGACTTGCCGGGCAACTGATACGGCCCCAGCGAGACCGCTTGCAACCCTTCCGGCAGGCGTGCTGCCGTCAGGGCTTCGTTCGAGGCGATGACGGGGTGATCGAGCGGCTTGGTCGCGGCTTCGATCTTGGCCGTCGTGTTGATGGTATCCCCCAGCAGGCCGATTTCGCGTTTGACCGCGCCCATTTCGCCGACCACCACCGTGCCGGCATGCAGCACGGTGCGGAAGTCGGGTGCCACGCCGAATTCGCGAAGATAGCTTTCGGCGGCGTCGGCGATCCGCTCGCGCGCGGCCATCGCCGCCTTGTAGGCACCGCTCGGGTCTCTGCCGGGCTGATCCAGCGGCCAGGTGACGATCATCTCGTCGCCGACATATTTGTGGATGGAGCCGCGCCAGGCCAGCACCGGTTCGGTCAGGTCGCTGAAAAACCGGTTGAGCAGATTGTGGAAGGCCAGATCACCGATGCGCTCGGCGATGGCGGTGGAATTGCGCATGTCGAAAAAGACCAGCAGACGGTCTTCCCGCCGGGGACGGTGGTAATAGCCGCGCAGGAAATTCCCCAGCACGCCGGGACCAAGCAGCAGCGACACCTCGATCAAAAAGTTCACGATCAAGGCGAAGAGCAGCGAGAAGGCGAAGGTGACCGCTGTGACAGTGTTGAAGCCGAAGCCCGGCGACTCCTCGATCAGGAATACCGTGCTGCCAAGCCACTCTCCTCCAAGGATGATGCTGACATAGACCACCTCCTTCACGAGGAGCAGCTTGGCGAAGGGCAGGTGGCGCAGATGCGTGCGCTCGCCATTGACGATGAAGATTTCAAAGCCGCCGATCAGGCCGCCGATCACCAGGCCTGTGAAGGCGCCGCGAACGGCGCCAAACCAGGCCGGCGCCGCGCCAAGGATCGTCGCGATCGAGGCGCCATAGACAGCGCCCGCGACGATGGCGATGGTCAGCATGATGGCCCAGATCCGCAGGCGGCTGCGGCGGATATTGGCCTGGGAGGCGCGACGGGCAGGGCGGATCATCATGGGAAGGGCTTCGCTCCCGAACCGTATCCGCTGCAAGATGGTGCAGCCAAGCCAAAAACTGAAACGCCATGGTGTCGGCGATCACCACGGCGTCAGCAGCTTATCAGAAAATACTCAAGCGTGAGATGATCAGGCGTCGGGCGAAATGACCGAGCAGTTCATTTTCTTCTGCTTGAGCTGCCGGCAGGCCTTGCGAGCTTCTTCCGCGCTCAGGCCGGTGAGGCGGGCGCGATAGAGAGTAGAATTGCCGGACTCGACGGGTTCCACCAGGGGTTCTGCACCGGGCAGCGAATGGCGAAGCTTAGCCAGCACGCTCTCGGCGGCGGTCGCCTTGCGGAAGGCGCCAAGCTGCACGGCCCATTCGCCTGCCGTATTGTCGTTCGTCGGCTTCGGCGTCTTGGTCTTGGCCTTGCCCGTAACCGGCGCGGCCTCGGCGCTGGAGATCAGGCCGAAGCCCGGCTTGCGGTCGTCCTTTTCCACCATCAGCGGCGCGTTGCTGTCGTCCTCGAGTTTCTTGAAAGCTGCATCAAGAAGCTGGATCATGCGGTCGTCGCGTGCCTTGACGCTGGTGCCGCCGAAGACGACGCCGATCACGCGCCGGTTGTTGCGCTTGGCCGAGGCGACCAGGTTGAAGCCGGAGGCGCGGATATAGCCGGTCTTGATGCCATCCACGCCCTCATAGCGCTTCAACAGGTGGTTATGATTGGCGAAGACGCGGTCATTCCATTCGAATTCCGGCGTCGAAAAATAAGAGTAGTAGTTCTTGTGGTTCTTCAGCAGCGCCAGAGCGAGCGTCGCCATGTCGCGGGCTGTGCTCTTCTGGTGCGGGTTCGGCAGGCCCGAGGCATTCTTGAAGGTGGTGTTGTGCATGCCGAGCTGGCGGGCGCGATGCGTCATCATTTCGGCGAACTTGGCTTCGGTTCCGCCAATGGCTTCGCCCAGGGCCACGGTTGCGTCGTTGGCCGATTTGGTGACCGCGGCCAGGATAGCTTCGCGAACGGTGATGGTCTGACCCGGGCGCAAGCCGATGGCGGAGGGGGCCTGGCCGGCGGCACGGGCGGAAACCGTGATGCGCTGATCCAGCTTCAGCCGGCCATCCTTCAGGGCATCGAAGGCCATGTAGAGGGTCATCATCTTGGTGAGCGAGGCCGGATAGCGCAGGGTATCGGCCTCATGGGCATGCAGCACGCGGCCCGTATCGGCATCCAGCACGATGGCCGAATACCCGGCAGCGCGGACATCAGCGGACAATGACAGCCAGACCAGGAGGACGAGACTGAAACAGATTGTTACAAAGCCAGGCAGTCGTCGCCCCGCGATCGCGCCATTATGCCTCATATGCCCCCACCTCGGTTGCGCTGAAACTCGAAATACGACAGCGTCCGGGCTTCCCCCCTGGGCGCGAATCGGCGTTTAGGATATTAACCATCACCCACCTTGTCTAGCGTATTGACACGTAACAAGTTGAATCTGAACAGATTCACGCCGGATGAGGGCGGTCCTTCAAAGCGAACAGGTTACGATATGGGTGAGATGCTTAAAAAACGGTTCTTGTCGGTTGCGCTGATTGCCGCAGCGGGTGCCCTGTTGACGGCCTGCGCCGCCCGGGGACCGGCCAACGATCCTTTCACCCGCAGTCTGACCTGGCAGCGCTATGTGGGCGGCGACGACCTGGACCGCGCCTGCGCGCCGGGACAGCCCGCTCGGTACCGCCTGGTCTACAACGCCATCGAGGAGGAGCAGCAGCGGACTTACGACATCAACGCGCTGCCCGAGGGCGGGGCGATGCTCGATGCGCGCGTCATCAGCCGCGCGGCTTTGAACGATCCCAGCAACCCGATCTCGATCCGCGATCCTCTGGCGCCTTGGCGCGGGCAGAACGCGCTGTATCGCCTAAGCGCGGATGAATTCGCCAAGCTGCAATCCGCCCTGACCGCGGCGGGCTTTGAAAAGCCTGCGCCCAAGGGGCTTTTCCTGCGCGGCGACAGCTTCTTCTGGACCGCCAGCGCCTGCCGCGACGGCGTGTTCCACTTCCACGCCTGGGGCTGGCCGTCGCCGGAATTCGACCGGATGGCCGAGCCGCTGCTGGATGCGATCCTGCCCTATGACAAGACCGGCGTTCCCGCCGTGAGGCCTTATGCAGTGCCGCTGCCGCCCTATAGCTCGTATTTCAACGTAACCGACCCCGACAGCATGCCGGCGGCGCCGCAGCGCTTCCAGGTCGGGGAGAACGGGCTGCGCTATTCCCAGGGCACTATCGATTAGTTGAATACATCCGATATTCGTCAACCTCCATATCGCGCCGCAGCATAATTTGTGCGGCGCACAAATTTACCGTTGACATATGGGGAAGCGGGGTTTATCTGTAGCCTTGTTGCAGTGCAGCATTCTTGCCGTCCCCGCTCCGCGGGTCTGGCCCGTTACAAACCGGACAAGCAAGGACGACCTAATGGCTACCAAGACGAAGACCCCCAAGGCCGAAGCCGAGACCGCTGAGGCCACCGCCACGGGCAATGCCTACGAGACCGTGGCTTTCGTTTCAAAAGAGCAGATGGAGAAGGCGATGAAAGCGGGCACCGAAGCTGTCGAGAAGGCCTTCTCGCTGGGTAAGGAGCGGTTCGAAGCCGTTGCCAAGAGCGTCGATGACGCCGCCAAGCTGGGCAAGGAACAGGTAGAAGCGATCGTCACCGCCGGCAATGTTGCCGCCAAGGGCCTGGAGACGATCAATGCCGAGGTCATGGCGTTTACCAAGAGCCAGTTCGAGGACCAGATTTCGGTCACCAAGGCGATGATGGGCGTGAAAACCCTGCAGGAACTCATTGAGCTGCAGAATGACTACGCCAAGAATGCCTTCGAGGCCTACACCGCCCACACCACCAAGATCAGCGAAGTGGCCGCCAAGGCCGCCCAGGACGCCTTTGCGCCGATCAATGCGCAGCTGCAGGCGGCCGTCGAAAAACTGGTCAAGCCGGTGGCCTTTTCCTACTGATCCTGCCACGGCAGGATCGTCCTTTAAGCAGCATCCCCAGACCGCTGCTAGCGAGCCCGGCCAGACAGCCGGGCTCTTTTTTTGTCACCAGGGTGCTGGTATTTTTTAACTGTGAGGCCATATCATCCTTCCGTATGTTCTTTTTGTAGAGCGCCGCTGCAGCTGGGTTTGTTGGCATGAGCGAACGGGATGGACGTGACGGGCGCGGGCGCACCGAGGTCGGCGTGGTCACCAAGACCCGGCCGAAGACGCAGAAGCCGCCCATGTACAAGGTGCTGCTGCTGAATGACGACTACACTCCGATGGAGTTCGTCGTTCATGTGCTGGAGCGTTTTTTCAACAAGCCGCGCGAAGAAGCCACGCGCATCATGCTTCATGTCCACCAGAAGGGTGTGGGCATCTGCGGTGTATTCACCTACGAGGTGGCGGAAACCAAGGTCACGCAAGTGATCGATTTCGCCCGTCAGCATCAGCATCCGTTGCAATGCACGATGGAGCGGGATTGAACACGGAACCTGTTCGAGGATCGTGATTGAGTCTTAAGCGTGGTTGTCCGGTATTGACCCGACCGAGGGAGGCGTAAGGCGCATGGCATCTTTTTCGCGCACGCTGGAGCAGACGCTACATCGAGCCCTGTCGCTCGCCGGCGCCAAGAAACACGAATTCGCCACCCTTGAGCATCTGCTGTTCGCGCTGACCGAGGATCAGGATGCCGTTGCGGTCCTGCGGGCCTGCAACGTTGATATCGAAAAACTCCGGCAGCGCCTGGGTACTTTCATCGATGAGGATCTGCGCGGCCTGGTCGTCGGCATTCCGCAGGACGCCAAGCCGACCTTGAGCTTCCAGCGTGCCGTGCAGCGCGCGCTGTTCCATGTGCAGTCTTCCGGCCGCGAGGAGGTGACGGGCGCCAACGTGCTGGTCGCGATCTTCTCCGAACGCGAAAGCCATGCGGTGCATTTCCTGCAGGAGCAGGACATGACCCGTCTGGATGCGGTCAGCTACATCAGCCATGGCGTGGCCAAGGCGCCGGGCCGCAGCGACCGCCGTCCGGTGCGCGGTGCCGACAGCGATGTCGAGCAGCGCGCGGAGCGGGCCGAGCGCGGCGACCGTGAGCGCAATGCCTCGAAGGACAAGGAAGCGCTCAGCGCTTATTGCGTGAACCTCAACGAGAAGGCTCGCGCCGGCAAGATCGACGCGCTGATCGGCCGCGAGCAGGAGATCGAGCGTACGATCCAGATTCTGTGCCGCCGCACAAAGAATAATCCGCTCTATGTCGGCGATCCGGGCGTGGGCAAGACGGCCATCGCCGAAGGCCTGGCGCGTCGCATCGTGCGTGGCGAGGTGCCCGAGATACTCAAGGACTCGACCATTTACGCGCTGGATATGGGTAGCCTTCTGGCCGGGACCCGCTATCGCGGCGATTTCGAGGAGCGTCTGAAACAGGTGATGCAGGAGCTGGAATCGCAGCCCGGCTCGATCCTGTTCATCGATGAGATGCATACCGTGATCGGCGCCGGCGCGACGTCCGGCGGCGCAATGGATGCGTCCAACCTGCTCAAGCCGGCTTTGGCTTCGGGCGCGCTGCGCTGCATCGGCTCGACCACCTATAAGGAATTCCGCTCCTATATCGAGAAGGACCGCGCCTTGCTGCGCCGGTTCCAGAAGATCGACGTCAACGAGCCAACCTTGTCGGATGCGGTCAAGATCCTGCGCGGCATCAAGACCTATTACGAGCAGCATCACGGCGTGCGTTATACCGATGATGCAATCAAGGCCGCCGTCGAGCTGTCGGCAAAGTACATCAACGACCGCAAGCTGCCGGACAAGGCCATCGACGTGATCGACGAAGTCGGCGCCGCCGAACTGCTGAAGCCGGAAAGCCGCCGCCGCAAGACCATCGGCGTGAAGGAGATCGAGACAGTCGTCGCCAAGATCGCCCGCATCCCACCCAAGTCGGTGTCGCGCGAGGACAAGGAATCCCTGCGCAACCTGGATGCCGAACTCAAGCGCGTGGTCTACGGCCAGGACCAGGCCATCGATGCGCTGTCCAGCGCGATCAAGCTGGCGCGCGCGGGCCTGCGCGAGCCGGAGAAGCCGATCGGCTGCTATCTCTTCTCTGGCCCGACCGGCGTGGGCAAGACCGAGGTGGCGCGTCAGCTTGCTCAGATCATGGGCGTGGAGCTGATCCGCTTCGACATGTCGGAATACATGGAGCGCCACAGTGTCTCGCGTCTGATCGGTGCGCCTCCGGGCTATGTCGGCTTCGATCAGGGCGGCCTGCTGACCGATGCGGTCGACCAGCATCCTCATTGCGTGCTGCTGCTCGATGAGATCGAAAAGGCCCATGGCGACCTGTTTAACATCCTGTTGCAGGTCATGGATCACGGAAAGTTGACCGACAACAACGGCAAGCATGTCGATTTCCGCAATGTCGTGCTGATCATGACGACCAATGCGGGCGCCAGCGAAATGTCGAAGCAGGCGATCGGCTTCGGCCGCGGCACCAAGGAAGGCGAGGACGAAGAGGCGATCAAGCGGCTCTTCACGCCGGAATTCCGCAACCGTCTGGATGCGACGATTGCATTTGCACCGCTGTCTTCGGAAGTCATCAACCGCGTGGTCGACAAGTTCGTCGCCCAGCTGGAAGGCCAGTTGGCCGATCGCAACGTTACCATCGCGCTGACCGACGAGGCACGCGCATGGCTGGCCGAGCGCGGCTACGACAAGCTCTATGGCGCGCGGCCGCTGGGCCGGGTCATCCAGGAAAACATCAAGAAGCCTCTGGCCGACGAGCTATTGTTCGGTCAGCTCGTGAAGGGGGGGCATGTTCTGGTGAAGGTCGTCGACGACAAGCTCGCCTTCGAAATCACAGCCGACAAAGGCGGGAAGGGGGGCGGGACTGCCGGCAAACCGTCCGCTGGAAAGCCATCCGACGGCAAGGTACCGGAATACGCGAACTGACCGCTACCATTAGGTTAGTTGGCGGCGAAATCATAGACATAAAAGCGAATAAAAATTACCATCGCGGACAATGAGACGCGAGGGTTCAACCTCCGTGTCCAGTAAAACCGCACGTCCGTGCACAACAAAAAATAATTTAACAGGAGGCTTATCCATGGCCGTTATCCGTTTGAAGGCCGCGCTGCTGGCGGGGGCTTTCATGCTGGCCGCTCCAATCGTTCATGGCGATGCATTGGCGCAGGCAAAGACGCTGCGCTGGGCGAGCCAGGGCGACTATCTGACGATGGATCCGCATAGTCAGAATGAAGGCCTGACCCGTACCGGCAGCTTTCAGAGCTATGAAGGTCTCGTCGGCTACAGCGCCGATCTGAAGTTCGTGCCGGCTCTCGCCACCTCGTGGAAGCCGGTGAACGACACCACCTGGGAATTCAAGCTGCGCGAGGGCGTGAAGTTCCACGATGGCTCCGACTTCACCGCCGATGACGTCGTCTTTTCGGTGAAGCGCGCACAGCATCCGAACTCGGACTTCAAGACCTACATCGCCAGCATCAAGGATGTGAGGAAGGCCGACTCGCACACGGTGCATGTCGAGACCAACGGCCCGAATCCGATCCTGCCGAACCAGATCGCCAACATCTTCATCATGTCCAAGGTCTGGGCTGAGAAGAACAACGTGGTCAACCCGCAATCCTACAAGGACAAGGAAGAGACCTTCGCTGTTCGCAATACCAATGGCACCGGCCCCTTCATGCTGAAGCTGCGCGAGCAGGATGTTCGCACGGTGATGGTGAAGAACCCGAACTGGTGGGGCCTGAAGGACAATCCGCATAACATCGACGAGATCGTCTACACCCCCGTGACCACGCCAGCAACCCGCGTCGCGGCGCTGATCTCGGGCCAGCTCGATTTCGTGCTCGACGTGCCGGTGCAGGACGTGGAGCGCGTGAAGCGTTCGCCCGGCCTGCAGGTGAAGAAGACCAACGAGATCCGCTCGATCTTCCTGGGCCTCGATGTCGGCAGCCCGGAGCTGAAATACTCCGATGTGAAGGGCAAGAACCCCTTCGCAGACAAACGCGTGCGTCAGGCGATGTATCACGCCATCGACATGAACGCGATCCAGCAGAAGATCATGCGCGGCGACGCGGTGATCGCCGGCATGATCACCTCGCCGGGTGTGCATGGCTATGACAAGGCCATCGACAAGCGTCTGCCCTATGACGTGAACAAGGCCAAGGCGCTGCTGGCGGAAGCCGGTTATCCGAACGGATTCGGCGTGCGGCTCGATTGCTCGAACGACCGCTATGTCAACGATGAGGGCATCTGCCAGGCCGTTGTCGGCATGCTGGCGCAGGTCGGCATCAAGGTCGATCTGGCGGCGCAGTCGAAGACACTGCATTTCCCCAAGCTGCAGAAGAAGGATACCAGCTTCTTCCTGCTCGGCTGGGGCGTGCCGACCTTCGACTCCCACTACGTGTTCTCGTATCTGGTGCAGACACCCGACGGCAAGAACGGCACCTGGAACTTCACCAATTACTCGAACCCGAAGCTGGACGGCATGATCAACGCCATGCTGACCGAACTGGATCAGGGCAAGCGTGACAAGCTGATCGCCGACGCCTGGCAGATCGTCAATGACGAGATCATCTACCTGCCGCTGCATCACCAGGTGTTGAACTGGGCGATGAGCGATAAGCTCGACATGCCGATCATCGCGGACAATGTGCCGCGCTTCCATTTCGCCAGAATGAAGTAAGCCGCAGTGCGACGCGCCCCGACCGGCCCAACCGGCCGGGGCATTTTTCCTATAGGGCCCCATGCTCGGTTACGTTATCGGACGCTTGGCCCAGGCGGTGGCTGTCATGCTTGCCGTCGCGCTGGTCGCGTTCCTGCTGTTCAATTATGTCGGCGATCCGATCAACAACATGGTCGGCCAGGAAGCCACGACGACCGACCGTCAGGAGCTGCGCGAGCGGCTTGGCTTGGACGATCCGGCTCTGGTTCAGTTCGCCCGTTTCATCGGCAATGCGATGGAGGGCGATTTTGGGCTGTCCTACCGTCTCAAGCGTCCGGTCTCGGTGCTGATCCAGGAGCGTCTACCGGCGACGCTGGAGCTCGTCTTTCTCTCTGCCGCGCTGGCCATCGCCATCGGCCTGCCGCTCGGCATCTACACGGCCTTGCGGCGCGATAGCTGGCTGAGCCGTTTCGTGCTGACCTCCAGCCTGGTCGGCGTGTCGCTGCCCACTTTCGTGATCGGCATCGGCCTGATCTATCTCTTCTCTGTGCAGTTCGATCTGCTGCCAAGCTTCGGCCGCGGCGAGGTGGTCTCGCTCGGATGGTGGAGTACTGGCTTTCTGACCAAGTCGGGCTGGGCTGCCATCATCATGCCCGCCATTACGCTCAGCCTGTATCAGCTCACCCTGGTGCTGCGCCTCGTGCGGACCGAGATGCTGGAGGTCCTGCGCACCGATTACATCAAATTCGCCCGCGCCCGGGGACTGACCGACCGGATTGTGCATTTCCGTCATGCGCTGAAGAACACGCTGATGCCGGTGGTCACCATCATCGGCCTGCAGATCGGCTCGCTGATTGCTTTCTCGATCGTCACCGAAACCGTCTTCCAGTGGCCGGGCATGGGCCTGCTGTTCATCCAGGCGGTCGGCTTTGCCGACATCCCCGTGATGGCGGCCTATCTCGTCATGGTAGGGTTCATGTTCGTCGTGCTCAATCTCGCGGTCGATCTGGTCTATTTCGTGATCGATCCGCGGCTGCGTCTGGACCGCAGCAAGGCGGCGGGGAAGGCGACATGAGCCAGGCCACGACCGCGCTGCGCCGCTGGTATGACAGCGACATCGCCTACAGCTTCCGCCGTTCGCCCTCGGTGGTGATCGCCGCCATCGTGGCTTTGGTGATCATCGCCGCCGCTATCCTGGCGCCCTGGATCGCGCCCTACAATCCGTTCGACCCAAGCGCCGTGCGGCTGATGAATGCCTTCACTCCACCGGCCTGGAGCGAGGGCGGTTCGGCCGACTTCCTGCTGGGCACCGACGATCAGGGCCGTGATCTGTTTTCCACGATCCTCTACGGCAGCCGGATTTCGCTGCTGGTCGGTTTCGCGGCGATTGCCTTCGCAGCGGTCTTCGGCACGCTCCTAGGCGTGCTTTGCGGCTATCGCGGCGGCCTGCTCGATGTGGCGGTGATGCGTATCGCCGACGTCCAGCTAACCATCCCGAGCATCCTGATCGCGTTGATGATTGACGGGATTGCGCGTACCGCTTTGCCGCGCGACCTGCATCATGAGATCGCGATCTTCGTGCTGATCTTCGCCATCGGGATTGCCGACTGGCCGCAATTCGCCCGCGTGGCGCGGTCTGCGGCGCTGGTCGAGCGCAACAAGGATTACGTGGCCGCCGCCAAGGTGATCGGCCTGCCGTCCTGGAGCATCGTCTGGCGCCATGTGCTACCCAATACGCTGGGGCCGGTGCTGGTGCTGGCCACGGTCGGCTTGGCTCTGGCGGTGCTGTCGGAGGCGACGCTGAGTTTCCTCGGCGTCGGCGTACCGCCGACCCAGCCTTCGCTCGGCACTCTTATCCGCATCGGCCAAAGCTTCCTGTTCAGCGGCGAGTGGTGGATCACCTTCTTCCCGGCGCTGACCCTGGTGCTGCTGGTGCTGGCGGTGAATGTGCTGGGCGACTGGCTGCGCGACGCGCTGAACCCGAAACTGCGCTAGGTCTTCAAGATCGCGCGGATATCGGCGGCCAGCTTGGCAATGCTGTCCTGATCGCCGGGCGTCAGGCTCCAGTTCAGCCTGGCGTTATCGCCGATGCGGCGCGGCAGCACATGGACATGGTAATGCTGCACGGACTGGGCTGCCCCCTGGCCGTTGGCCTGCACGATGTTGATGCCATCCGGCTTGACCACGTCGTTCACGGCGGCAGCGATCTTCTTGGCGGTGCGCGCCACAGCCGAAATGCTGTCGTCCGTTACCTCATGGATATTGGCGTAATGCCCCTTGCTCAGCACCAGGGCATGGCCGTGATTGAAGGGGTTGATGTCCATGATCGCGAAGCTGAGCTCGTCTTCGTAAAGCTTGAAGCTCGGCGCCTCGCCGTCGACGATCTTGCAGAAAATGCATCCCGCATCATGCGGCAGGCTGGTCATGATACCCCTCCGTGTTACGGGGCTATCTTAGCCTGACGCGGTAATGCACGCCATTCGTTGGCGCAGTTCTGGGGGGCTAATCGCTATCCGGCGGCGGACCGGCCTGGCGGAAGGGAGAATGCTGATCCAGCGCCTCGATCACCCCCTCCATATAGGCGCGCTCTTCTTCCAGATAGCGCGCCACCGCAGCCTGAAAGCCGGGATCGGTCAGCCAGTGGACCGAGTAGATCGGCACGGGCAGATAGCCGCGGGCCAGCTTGTGTTCGCCCTGGGCGCCGGCCTCCACACGCTTCAGGCCATGGCGGATCGCATAGTCGATGGCCTGGTAATAGCAGCATTCGAAATGCAGGCAGGGGTGATATTCGATACAGCCCCAGTTGCGGCCATATAGCGTGTCGCTACCCAGCATGTTCCAGGCGCCCGCGATCCAGCGGCCCTCTCGGCGCGCCATTACCAGCACCACGCGGTCGGCCATGCTGGCATGCAGGCGGCGGAAGAACTCGCGGTTTAAGTACGGCCGGCCCCATTTGCGGCTGCCGGTATCCATGTAGAACCCAAAAAAGGCATCCCAATGCTCGTCGGTCAGGTCGCCGCCGGAAAGCGTGACGATGTCGATGCCTGCCGCCACCGCCTCGCGGCGTTCCTTGCGGATCGTCTTGCGCTTGCGTGAGGCGAGTTGCTCCAGGAAATCGTCAAAGTCGCGATAGCCGTCATTCGTCCAATGGAACTGCTCGCCCAGCCGCAACAGCATGCCTGCGCTCTGCGCCCAGTCGCTCTGCGCCTTGGGCAGGAAATTCACATGCAGAGACGAAAGGCCGTGTTCGCGCGCAATTTCCTTGGCGCCCTGCAGCAGCGCGCCTGCAATGGCCGCGAAATCCTGTCCGGGCGCGACTAAAAACCGCGGACCTGTCACCGGGGTGAAAGGGACGGCGGATAACAGCTTTGGATAGTAGCTCCCGCCGGCGCGGGCATAGGCATCAGCCCAGGCATGATCGAAGATGTATTCGCCCTGGCTATGGCCTTTGACATAAAGCGGCAGGATGCCGGCGATTTCGCCATCCGGTGTCTCGGCCACCAGATGGATCGGCTGCCACCCGGTCCGCGGCGTAACGCAGCCCGATTGTTCCAGTGCATCGAGGAAGGCATGCGCGAGGAAAGGGTTTTCGGTCCCGGCACAGCGATCCCAGCGCGCGGCGGGTATGTCTGATACCCGCTTGAGGCTGCGTATGGTGATCGTGTCTGCCGGTCCGGTGGCCCCTGGCATCAGTTGGTCGACAGCTCCTCGAAGATGATGTTGTCGGCATGTGCTGCGGCACGCGCGCGCTCGGCCGGGGTCCGCACCGTCCAGCTTAAAATCGGCAGGCCGCGCCGCCGCGCCGCCGCCGTAATCTCGGATGGCAGGTCGCGGACATCGTATGCAAGGAAGTCGGGTTCGCCGTAGCCGGTCATCAGCGCGCGTTTCAACTGCAGCCGGCTGAACCAGCTAAGGCCTTTGGTCATGTTGGCAAGGTCAGTTGAAATCTGGCCGCGCACGATTTGCGGCGCGTTCTTCTGAAACCACTTCACGGTGCGCGGATTGAAGGACTGCACCACGAAGGGGCCCGGATAATGCTGCAGCATGCGGGCGACGCTGGCGTCCAGGATGCCCGCCGGTTCGCCTTTTTCCTTCTTTATTTCGACGACCAGCGGCACACGGCCCTTCACCATATCGAGCACGTCGCGGAAGCTCGGCACCTTTTCCTGGGTTCCGAGCAGCGTCAGTTCCTTCAGTTCCGCCAGCGGTATCTGCGCCACGATGCCTTCGCGGCCGCAGAGACGTCGCAGGTCCGGATCGTGGAAGACCACCACCTGACCGTCGCCGGTGAGGCGGACGTCAAGTTCGATGGCGTAATCACCCTCGATGGCTTTCTGAAAGGCGAGCAGGGAGTTCTCCGGCACGCCCTTGGCGATGTCATGCAGACCGCGATGCGCAATCGGCGTTTTTGTCAGCCACTTGGGAAGATCGCGTTTGCTCATGTGAAATCGCTTTACTCGAAAAGGAAAATGCCGTCCGCTTCGAAGGCGATATCGAAGGGCAGCGACGGCGCCGTTGTCGTCGATCTCACCGGCCGCTTGTCGGGACCGAACAGATCGTTCAGCAGATCCGTCGCGCCGTCCGCCACTTTGGTGCCGTCCAGGAATTCCGGCACTGCATTGACCAGGCAGAACAGCTTCACGCAGCGCGTAATGCGATCCAAATCGCCTATGGCGGCTTTGGCATGCGCCAGAAGATTCAGCGCCGTGAGGCGAGCCGCTTCGTAACCTTGCGCGACATCGAGCTGCGCGCCCAGCTTGCCGCTATGGCGCACCTCCCGGCCCCAGGTCGGTCCGACGCCGGCGACATGGATTTCCCGGCCGACGACGACAAAGCCGACGTAATTGGCGACGGGCTGAGGTGCCGGCGGCAGCGTCAGGCCCAGTGCGGCAAGCCGAGCTTCGATCTGGCCCGCCATGGCATCATTCAATTTCGAAGATCGCGTCGACCTCAACGGCGACGCCGCGCGGCAGGACATTGGCGCCGACGGCAAAGCGGGCATGCTTGCCGGCCTCGCCGAAGACTTCGACCATCAGGTCGGAGGCGCCGTTGATCACCTTCGGCTGCTCGGTGAAGGAGGGCGTGCAATTGACGAAGCCGCCCAGTTTCACGCAGCGCTTCACCCGGTCCAGATTGCCGCCGCAAGCCGCGCGGACCTGCGCGATGATGTTCAGGCCGCACAGGCGGGCAGCCGCCACGCCGTCTTCAACCGACAGGGTTTCGCCGATCCGGCCAAGATAGCGGACCTCACCATTCCAGATGGTGATCTGGCCCGCAACGAAAACGAGGTTGCCGCTGATGACATAGGGCACGTAATTCGCTGCCGGCGCGGCCGGCTGCGGCAGTTCGATTTTCAGGGCGGCAAGGCGGGCTTCGTGGCTCATAGCGGCTTCCATCCTTTATAGGGGGCTTTAGCCGGTTCTAGCCCGAAGGCGGCAGGCTGGCAACGCGCTCAGGATGGACGCTCAGGACTGGGCAGGCGACGTCCGTTTGGCCTGTTTATGGTCGTACATCGCCCGGTCGCTACGGCGGAGCAGCGAATTCAACTCGCTATTGCCGTCATAGGCGGTCAGGCCATAGCTGAGTGCCACCGGGATGAGGTGATCGCCGAACCGCAGCGGCTGCCGCTCGATGCGGGCGGCCAGATCGGCCAGGCGGGCTTCCGCCTGCTCGGTCTGGGCGCCGGAAAGCGCCAGCACGAATTCGTCGCCATGCAGGCGCGCCAGGAAATCTGCCGCGCGCGCCGCAGGCCGCAGCCGCATGGCCACCTGGCACAGCACGGCATCGCCGGCGGCATGGCCCAGCCGGTCGTTGATCGCCTTGAAATGATCGAGATCGATGAAGGCCAGCACGCCGCCGCGGCTTTCGCGCCGCGCCCGCGCCAGTTCGGTTTCCATATACAGGTGGAAGGCACGGCGGTTGGGCAAGCCGGTCAGGTCGTCGGTTGTGGACAACGCTTCCAGCGCAGCGATGCGGTCCGCCTGATCGACCAGCTTCTGCTCGCTTTCCGCTGCCGCCGTCAGGATCTGGTCGATCAGCGTATGCTTGCGCGGATCGGGATCGCGCCGCATCGCCAGCCGCAGGCGCAGCACCAGGCTGGCAAAGCCGGGCGAGGGGGCATTCGCGTCATGCGCATCATGCGCGGTCGTCGCCCAGTGATTGGGCCTGGTATCGTTGGCAGGGATCGCAAGGGTCATGGCGACACTGTCTAAACTTCGTTCGCCACCTTTAAAGCAAGCGATGTGCCAGACGATTTTGCCGGAAAACCGTCATTATTAACTATGCAGATCCGGCAGTTTTTGCCGCCTGCCGGCGATGTCCTACCAGAGACGGTTTGGCGCCGGCCTGCCGTGCAGAAGCACCGCGTCGAGGTTGTCGAGCGCGGTAAAGCCCATGCGGTCGCGGGTTTCGATGGTGGCGCTGCCGATATGCGGCAGCAGATAGGCATTCGGCAGGCTCAGGTATTCCTTGTTCAGGTTCGGCTCGCCGGCGAAGACGTCGAGTCCTGCAGCACGCAGCTTGCCGGAGCGCAGAGCGCCGATCAGGGCTGCATCGTCCACCATGTCGCCGCGGGCCGTGTTCACCACGATAGCTCCGTCGGGCAGCAGGGCGATCCGTTCGGCGTTCAGGATGTTGCGCGTCTCCGGCGTCGAGGGCGCGTTGATCGACAGGACATCGCTGACCTGCAGCAGGGATTCCAGGGTGGGGTGGTAGGTCGCGCCGGCCTCAAGCTCCTGCGGCAGGCGGCTGCGATTGTGGTAGTGGATCTCCATGCCGAAGCCGAGGGCACGCCGCGCCACGGCCTGACCGATTCGGCCCATGCCGAAGATGCCCAGGCGTTTCCCGGCGAGGTCGATGCCCAGCAGCATGGTGGTATGCCAGCCCGTCCATTGCCCCTGGCGCAGCATGGTCTGCGCTTCATAGGCTCGCCGGGCGGCGGCGAGGATGAGAAGGAATGCGATATCCGCCGTCGCATCGGTCAGCACGCCTGGCGTGTTGGTCGCGATCACGCCGCGCGCCTCGCAGGCCATCACGTCGATATGCTCATAGCCGACCGAGAAGGTGGCGATGATCTTCACGCTTTCCGGCAGATGGGCCACCACCTCCGGAGTGATCTTGTCGGAGGAGCAGATCAGCATCCCGTCCGCGCCAGCCGCCTTGGCGATCAATTCCTCGCTGCTGTAGATCCGGTCGTCCGGATTCAGCCGGGCGTCGTAATCCCGTTTCAGCCTTGCCTCCACGGCAGGCGGCATTCGGCGTGTCACGAGGATGGTCGGTTTGCGCATCATTTCCTCCAGGCTGATTTTAGCCGGTGATCTAAAGGGGGGTATTGGTACTTTTCGGCTGACCGCATGTTTTCTTCTTGTGCTGCCACGGCTAATCTAGCACAAGCCCAGATCAACCCTAGAGATGCGCGCTTGCCTGTTTTCCGGCTGTTCCTTTGGCTGCTTCTGCTGACCAGCATGAGCGTCGTGCCGGCTGGCGCCGGTCGCGCTGTCGACATCGCCGAATTGCGGGCCATCGGCCGGGAGCTGCTATCCCACCGGGCGTTCTACACATTGTCGGTTTCCCGGATGGACCCGCGCAATTACCGCCACGGCATCAGCGGCGGGTTGAAACTGGACTTCGTCAATGCGTGCGATGGCTATGCCCTGAATCAGCGCTTTCTCATCGAGACCACCACCGACGACGGTCCGATTCTGAACGACATGACGCTGAACTCCTGGGAATCGCAAGATGGCCAGCGCTTTCGCTTCCGGCTCAAGGATGAGGTCAACGGCGACCTCGATCAGGAACTGGATGGCGAGGCCACGGTGTCGGAGCCGGGCGGGGAAGGCATCGTCCGCTTCACCTTGCCGCCGGATACCGAGCTGGCGCTGCCGCGCAACGTGGTGTTTCCGACCGAACATACGATCCGCCTGCTGGCGATGGCGCGGGCCGGAACCAACTGGCTGCAGCTTCCCGTCTATGACGGTTCTTCGGCGGACTCTTATGCCGATATCGGCGCCTTCATCAGCGCCGAGCTGCCGGTCGAAACCGGCGAGAAGGAGGTTCTCGCGCCGCTGAAGGGCCAGCGGTCCTGGCGGGTCCGGCTGGCTTATTTCACGTCCGAGAAGATGCAGGATACGCCGGACTACGAGATCGGCTATCGCCTCTATGAAAGCGGCATCGTCGATGACGTGGTCTTCGATTACGGCGACTACGCCATCCGCGCCACGCTGCGCCAGCTTGACGTCAAGCCGCGTGATGCCTGCTGACTTAAGCTGCCTCTGGCTCCGGCGGCGTGCCGACCGGCCAGAGCCAGGCCGCACCGCGCACACCGGAACTGTCGCCATGCATGTTTTTCACCAGCGGCGTGGTGACGGTATCTGAGAAAACGAACGCGCCCCAAAGTTTCGGGACATTCTCATACAGCCGGGCGAGATTGGACAGGCCGCCGCCCAGCACCACCACATCGGGATCGATCACGTTGAGGATCGCGGCCAACCCGCGTGCCAGGCGATGCTCATAGCGCTGCAGTGCCTTTTCGGCTTCGGCATCGCCGGCTTCGGCGGCAGCGACAATCGCTGCGCCATCCAGCTTGCGGCCGGTGGCCGCTTCGAAATCCATGCTCAGGCCCGGACCGGAGAGAAACGTTTCCTGGCAGCCATGCTTGCCGCAATAGCATAGCGGCCCGGGCGTCTCTTCGGGCAGGCGCCAGGGCAGCGGATTATGGCCCCATTCGCCGGTGATCGCGTTCGGGCCCAGCAAAGGCCGTCCGCCGACGACCAGGCCTGAGCCGCAGCCGGTGCCGAGAATCGCACCGAAGACCACGTTCTTGCCAGCGCCGGCGCCGTCGCTGGCTTCCGACAGGGCGAAGCAATCGGCATCGTTGGCAAGACGGACGCGGCGGCCGGTCGCTTCCTGCAGATCGCGGTCGAGCGGATGTCCGATCAGCCAGACCGAGTTGGCATTCTTCACGAGACCGGTCGCCGGCGAGATGTTACCCGGGATGCCGGCGCCGATGGGCGCGGGCTGGCCGATCTCCGCTTCGAGGGCATGAGCCAGATCCCGCATGGCCATGACAGTTGCGCGATAATCGCCGCGCGGCGCGGGAATGCGGCGGCGGGCGCGGATAGTGCCGTCATCGGCCAGTGCAATGGCCTCGATCTTGGTGCCGCCCAGATCGATGCCTATACGCATGTATTCACTCCCTAACGCAACAAGGCCGCGACATGGTCGCGGATTTCCTCCCACGATCCTGCCCGATGATGGCAGTCGGGGGCGGGACCGAGCAAGGCCGCCAGACGCGGGTCGGCGATGAAATGCACGCGATGCACCTTTGGCGCCGTTTGCGCAACGGAAGTGTGATTGTGCGGAATGTCGTCGATAAAGACGGCAGGCGCCGCCGCCATGCGCATTAGCGCAGCCACTGCAGGGCCTTTGACGCCATGATTGGCAATAAGGGGAAAGGCCATGCCATGACGCGCCAGGGCACGCTCCCGCGCCGCCCGGGCCGCCAGCGGCACATTGCTGAGCACGACGACCTGAACGTCCTTCGCCAGTTCCGCAAGGGCAGCGGCAGCGCCATCCACCGGCTCCAGCAATTCGGTCGCCTCGGCGAAGAAGCCTTGCAGCAGGGGATGCAGTTCCTCGGCCGGCATCGGGCTGCCGTCATGCCGATGGCGGATATTCCCGTACAGGGCATATGATTGCCAGTCGAAATACAGGCCGCGACCCTCCAGGAAACGCTCCAGACCGCGCATGAAGTAGAACAGCACCTCATCGGCATCGGCGATCAGCAGCGGCCGTCCCGCCTGCAGAGACAGGGTCGCTAACTGCTCGGTTACCGTTACGGGAGGGACCGGCAGGTGGCGGTTTTCTGGTGCGGTGGAGGCTTGGATTGTCATCCTCAAACGGCTTGGCCGGGCAGGGCCGGGATGCTACAAAACTCTGGAGACGCTAGGAAAAGTTGCGCAGGCACGGCATAGAATATCCGGGGAAGGCACCTCATGAGCAAGACAGTTTTGATTGTTGAGGATAACGAACTCAACATGAAGTTGTTTCACGATCTTCTGGACGCTCATGGGTACAAGACTTTGCAGACCAAAGACGGGATGGAAGCCCTGGCCATGGTGCGCGAGCACCGGCCCGACCTGATCCTGATGGATATCCAGCTGCCGGAGGTGTCGGGCCTGGAAGTGATCAAGTGGATCAAGGAAGACGATAACCTCCGCTCCATCCCCGTGGTGGCGGTCACCGCATTTGCGATGAAAGGCGACGAGGAGAAGATGCGCGAAGGTGGCTGCGACGCCTATATCGCCAAGCCTATCTCCGTGGGCAAATTCATCGAGACGGTCAAGCAGTTCCTCGATCCCAAGGCCTGACGCCATTTTCCGATGACCGCGCGCATTCTGGTCGTCGATGACATCCGCACCAACATCAAGGTGCTGGAAGCCAAGCTGACGAGCGAATACTACGAAGTGATCACCGCCAGCAGCGGGCCGGAGGCGCTTGAGTCTGCGGTCACGCAGAAGCCGGATCTGATCCTGCTCGACGTGATGATGCCCGGCATGGACGGTTTTGAGGTTTGCCGCCGCCTGAAGGCAAATCCCGAAACAGCCCATATCCCGGTGATCATGGTGACTGCGCTGGGCGATCCGGAGGATCGCGTGCAGGGACTGAGTGCCGGCGCCGACGATTTCCTCACCAAGCCCGTCGACGACACCTCGATGTTCGCGCGCGTGCGGTCGCTGCTGCGCGTCAAGCTGATGCTCGACGAGCTGCGGATGCGCGAACGTACTTCAGCAGCGCTCGGCGTGATCTCGCCGCCCGTGCCGAGCCTGGACGAGGACTATGCCAGCGCCCGCATCCTGGTGGTGGAAGACAATCCGCGTGATCAACTGCGTCTTCAGCGCATGATCGAAGGTCAGTTCCAGATCGAGGTGACCGCCGACGGCGCCGATGCACTGGCCCGCGCGCGGCAGCAGGAATACGATTCCGTCGTAGTCAGCCTCGGACTGCAAAATCCCGATGGCCTGCGGCTCTGCTCGCAGTTCCGCACCACGGAAGAGACGCGTAACGTGCCGATCCTTCTGCTGGTCGGGCCAGACGACCAGAAGCAGCTTGTGAAGGGCTTAGAGATTGGCGTCACCGACTATGTCGTACGCCCCATCGACCGCAATGAATTCATCGCCCGCCTGCGCGCCCAGGTGCGGCGCAAGCGCTATCAGGAACGCCTGCGCCTGCATTATCAGCAGAGCATGGAGATGGCGGTCACTGATCCGCTGACCGGGCTTTACAACCGCCGCTACATGGCCTCGCATCTGGCGACGCTTCTAAGCCAGAGCGCCAGCCAGCATGGCACGGCGGTGCTGATTCTCGATCTCGACTATTTCAAGCAGATCAACGACAGCCACGGCCATCCGATCGGCGACGAAGTGCTGCGTGAGATCGGCAACCGCATCGTGCGCAACATCCGCGGCATCGACATGGCCTGCCGCTATGGCGGCGAGGAATTCGTGGTGCTGATGCCTGATACGGATCTCGACGCGGCGGAGGTGGTGGCGAACCGCCTGCTGCAGGCCATCGGCGGCAAGCCGGTGACGACCAAGGAGGGCCTGTCGCTGACCGTGACCTGCTCGATTGGCTGCACCTCGCAGGGGGCGGGGGATACCGCAGAGAGCCTGCTCAAGCGCGCCGACGACGCGCTCTACGAAGCCAAGAATGGCGGGCGCAACCGGATCGTCTTCCGCCGGGCATAAAACCACAGCGCCTGCTGTGGAGTGATATCAGTGATATCACTGATATCAAAACGGCCTGTTTCAGGTCCGGCTGGGTTGTTTGGAACCGTTCAAGTCCGTTTAGAACCGAACCCGCAAGGGCAGCGAGAAGCGTTTTGAGGATTGATGATGCTCAAAACGGCGATGCCAGCCGGCATTTTGAACAGATGGGGAACTTTGCCGCTGGATCAAGCGGTCCAAAAACGAAAAGCCCCGCCGCGGGGCGGGGCTTGCGTCTGACAGCGGCGCCATGGCGCCGGCCAAGACCTTACTTAATCTTGGCTTCCTTGAATTCGACGTGCTTGCGCGCGACCGGGTCGTACTTCTTGAACGACAGCTTTTCGGTCTTGGTGCGCGGATTCTTCTTGGTGACGTAGAAGTAGCCGGTATCGGCAGTGCTCACCAGCTTGATCTTCAGGGTTGTCGGCTTGGCCATGACGCAAATTCCACAGGTTCGGACGGCAAGGATTGGCGGCGCAGCATAGGGATTCGCGCCCCGATGTCAACCAACTAAGGCTTTTCCCAGCGGATCATGGGTTTACCGGCGCGGTATCGCCAGAAAGCGGTGGCCGGAGGCGCGAGGTCGGGGCCCAGCCGGCCGACCAGGCCAAGGATGAATTCGGTGATGTCGGCCAGCGGCAGCCGCAGGGCCTCGTCCAACGGCCTGAAGGCGAGATCGAGCAGTTCCCCGGAACCGCTTAAGACCAAATCCCGGCCGCTGACATCCTGCAGGAAAAAGCGGGCATGGAATCGGATCGGGCTTTCGGATGGCGTAATCGCCCGGCAGAGGTAGCGCAGGCCGGACAGGTCCGGCCGCAGGCAGCCAGCCTCGACCGGCCCGAGCGCAATGCCGGTTTCTTCCCAGGTCTCCCGGACGGCGGCGATGCCAAGAGCCTGGGCGAGGTGTGGCGACGCGCCGAGCGCCGGGATTACATGGCTTGGCAATGGTTTATACGGCTTTTCTAAGAGATCGCTTTTATCCACCCGGCCGCCTGGAAAGGCGTAGACATCGGGCAGGAAGCGGTGCCTGGCGGCCCGGCGGCCCAGCAGCACCTCCAGGCGGCCATGCGAGTGACGGACCAGAACTAGGCTTGCGGCATCCCGCGGCGTCGCGCGGATCATTCCCAGTCGAGCTTCCATTCGCCGCGGCGGACATAGCGGAAGGGCACTGGCTGGGCCGGATCACCGGCCCTGGCCGGGTCGAGCCAGCCTTCCAGGTTAGCCAGCACGTATTTGGTGATGTTGGGCAGCAACAGGGCCTGGGCCTCCTCCGGAGTGATCCAGTCCAGCTTGTCGAGTTCCGGCGAGGGCCGCAACGCCCCTTCAGCGGCTTCGGCGGGTGCAGCAAAGAAGCGGGCATCGAACCGGCGCGGCCGGTCGGGCGGGGTGATCGCGCGGCAGACATAAAGCAGATGACTGGGATCGGGCAGCAGGCCGCCCTCGCAGAAGCTGACCCAGCTATCCGAGGGGCAGGCGGCAGCGGCGCCGGGCACGGCCAGCCGCAGGCCGCTTTCCTCGAAGGTCTCCCGGATCGCGGCTAGGGCGAGCCCCAGCGCCTTGCGCGGCCCGGTGCGGCGGCTGCGCGCCAGACGGGCCTGGGAGACGGGATTGAGCGAGGGGATGGGGCGCAGGCGGTAGTCAGTGAGATCCAGGCGGCCGCCCGGGAAGACAAAGCGGTTGGGAAGGAATGCGCTGGCGCCGTGGCGCTCGCCCATCAGGACCTGAAGCTTGCCGCCATGGCGCCGGTACAGGATGAGCGTTGCGGCATCGCGGATCGGCGGCGAAGCCTTGCGGCCGGTTTTGTCCTCAGCCCAAATCTCGCTCCCAGCCATTCGTCAGTGCGGCTCGCTGCCGAAGCCGTGCATGCGGCGCGACCATTGCAGCCCGATCAGCGCGCCCTTGATATGCGGCAGGAACCAGAGCGACAGGATCAGCGTCAGCGGCACCCACAGAACCATATGCACCCATTCGGCCGGCTCGACATGCTGCTCCAGCAGCAGCATCAGCGGCACGATGATATGGCCGACGATCAGGATGGTGAAATAGGGTGGCGCGTCGTCGGCACGATGGCCGGACAGGCCGAGGCCGCAGGATGCGCAGGCGTCGTTAACCTTCAGATAGCGGCCGAAGATGCGGCCATGGCCGCATTGCGGGCAGCGGCAGCGCCAGCCGCGCAGCATGGCATCGCCGATCGGCCGCTCGATGAGATCGTCCATCCGCAACTCCATTTCCGGCATCCTAGAGCCACCCCTTCCGCTTGAACCACCAATAGGGCAGCACGGCCGAGGCGAGCATCAGCAGCAGAGCCATCGGATAGCCGATTGGCCAGCTCAGTTCCGGCATGTGTTCGAAGTTCATGCCGTAGATGCTGGCGATCAGGGTCGGCGGCAGGAAGACTGTGGCCGCCACCGAGAAAATCTTGATGATCTTGGTCTGCTGGATGTTGATCAGGCCGAGCGTCGCATCGAGCAGGAAGTTACCCTTATGCGCCAGGAAAGCTGCCTGCTCGTTCAGCGACTGCACGTCGCGCGACAGCGTCTTCAGCCATTGCCGGGCTTCCTTGGTGCCGCGCTGCTCGGTCATGCTGAGCGTCAGGAAGGCGATCAGGCGGGTAAGCGAGACCAGGCTGTCGCGGATGCGCGAGGTGAGATCCTCGACGCGGCCCAGCTTGCGCACAGCGTCTTCGAGATCCATTTCGTCGGCGGATTCGTATTCGGCGGCGGTGCCATAGCCGAAGATGTTGCGCGACACGCCGTCGAGATCCTTGCCGGCGCTTTCCAGCACGTCGGCGGCGCGGTCGACGATGGAGTCGAGCAGGCCGCAGAGCACGGCGTCCGGGGTGGAGCTGAGGCTCTGCTGGCGCTGGGCGCGGGCGACGAACTGGCGGAAGGACAGCGGGTCAGCATAGCGCAGCGTGACCACGGCCTTGGGCGTCCGCATGAAGGTGACCGCGGTAGTCTGCGGATGCGGCGTTTCCGCCTGATAGAGGATGTTGGCCGTCATGTAGCTGGCATCGCCCTCGCGATAGAGACGGCTGGAGATTTCGATCTCCTGCATCTCTTCGCGGGTCGGCATTTCCAGCTCAAGCAGACGTTCGACCGCCTTCTCCTCATCCGGAGTCGGTTCGAGCAGGTCGATCCACACGACGCCACTGGGCAGGGTGGAGTCGGGCGTCAATACGATTCGTTGGAGCTGGCCGCCTTGCGGCAGGTAGGCAGTGATCATGCTGGCCATCCCTGGTTCCGGCGCCGCACTCCAGCGGCGCGGCGCGGCGCCCTTTTAACCCCGGAAATTGACCATTGGAAGGCCTTGCTGACAGCTTGGGCGATTTTGCCGGTTCGGGCCGCCAGTTCCCTCAATCGGCTGCCCTCAAGCTGCTCTCAGGGGGGCGCGGGCGTAGCCGGCGGCAGCGGCAGGCCTCGGGCCTCCATCACCTTGCGCAGGCGGTTCGGGTAGTCGGTGGTGATGCCGTCCACGCCAATGTCGATCATCTTCTCCATGGTTGCCGTGTCGTTGACGGTCCAGACATTAACCTTGAGCCCCAGATCATGGGCCTCTTTGACCAGTTCCGGCGTCACGTTGCGCCAGAAGGGCACCCAGACCTTGCCGCCAGCGGCCTTCACCAGCTGGGGCACGGAGGCATAGTCGTCGACGTCGAAGCCGTTCAGCCAGGGGCTGGGGCCCGGCTGGCCGCGTGCCATGTTGGCGGCGGGCGAATTGGCCTCGAAGGTGATTAGGCCGAGGTCGATCTCCGGCGCCAGTCTGGCCACTGCAGCCGTGGTCGCCCAGTTGAAGGAGATCACTGTGCTGCGCTTTTCGATTCCGGCAGCGCGGATCGCCTTCACGGCTGCTTCAGCATATTGCTCGGCCGTTGCGCTGACGGAAGCGAGGCCGGGGTCCAGCTTGAGCTCGATGTTGAAGCGCAGCTTGTCGTTGCCGGACTTGTTCACCAGCGCGATGAACTCGTCCCAGCTCGGCATCCGCGTGCCGTCGACGGGCTTCTGATCGGGATAGGTCTGGCCGTATTTGCTGTTCGGATTGAGACGGCCGACATCGTAGCGGCGGAGTTCCTCAAGGGTGAGATGATAGACCGCCGGGCCCGGATCGCTGATCCATTTTCCGTCAGGACCGCGGGTTGTGTAGGACTTCAGCACCGGGTCATGGCCGATCACCAGATGGCCGTCCTTGGTGAGCTGAAGATCGATCTCGATGTTGTCGACGCCCAGCGACAGGGCGGTGGCGAAAGCTGGCAGCGTGTTTTCCGGCGCCAGTCCGCGGGCGCCGCGATGCCCCTGAATTTCAAGAGCCAGTGCTGAACTGGCAGTGACAGCCATCAAAGCGGCAAAGGCAATGGAACGGATCATCGGCGTTTTCTGCTTCGGTGTTTGGCCCATGACGGGCGGTTCGTAGATTTTTTAGCAGAAAGTGCCGGGCGTCCGACACGCGACCGGCGTTGCGTGTCATCGCCGCTGCCAACGACATCGAAACGCAGGCCACCGGTAACCGGAGTGGCTTCCTCCAGACGCACGGTAATGGCATCGCCGAGCCGGAAACGTTTTTTGCTGCGCTTGCCGACGAGCGCGCGATGCGCTTCGTCATGCTCATAGTAGTCGTCGCTGAGCGTGGCGATGGGCACAAAACCTTCGGCGCCGGTTTCGGTGAGCGCGACGAATAGACCGAAGCGGGTGACACCGGTGATGCTTCCCTCGAAAGTAGCGCCGACATGCTCGGCCATATAGGCGGCGATGAAGCGGCTCAGGGCATCGCGTTCGGCCTGCATCGAGCGGCGCTCGGTCAGCGAGATATGCTCGGCGATCTGTTCGAAATTCTCGACATCTTCGGGCGGCAACCCGTCATCGCCAAGCCTCAGGCCGCGGATCAGAGCGCGATGCACCAATACGTCGGCATAGCGTCTGATCGGCGAGGTGAAATGCGCATAGCGCGACAGATTGAGGCCGAAATGGCCGAGATTTTCCGGCGTGTAATAGGCCTGCATCTGCGTGCGCAGCACGACTTCGTTTATCAGCCGTTCATGCTCGCTGCCGCGCGCGCGTTCCAGGATGGCGTTGAAATGCATCGGCCGCAGGCCCTGGCCCTTGGCAAGACGGTAATCCAGGCTGTTGAGGAATTTGCGCAGGCTGTCGATCTTGTCGTCGGACGGCGGCTCGTGCACGCGGTACATGCATGGCTGCCGGCGCTTTTCCAGTTCTTCCGCTGCCGCGACATTCGCCGCGATCATGAAATCTTCAATCACCTGATGACTGAGCAGGTGTTCGCGCGGTTTGATGGCAGCAATATGACCATCCTTGCCGATGAAGACGCGGCGCTCGGTAGTGACGATGGCAAGCGGCTGGCGCGCTTCACGCGCCTTGTTCAGCGCGGCGTGGCAGGCATAAAGCGGCTTCAGGACCGGCTCTAAGAATTCGGCGGCGATCTTGTCGGGCTGGCCGTCGATGGCCTGCTGCACTTGGCGGTAGTTCAGCCCGGCGGCGCAGCGCATCAGGCCGCGCACGAATTTATGACGGATCTTGTTGCCGTCGGCATCGAACCACAGATGCACGGCCATGCAGGCGCGGTCCTTGCCTTCGACCAGCGAGCACAGATCGGCCGATAGCGCTTCAGGCAGCATCGGCACGACGCGGTCCGGGAAGTAGGTGGAGTTGCCGCGCATGCGCGCCTCGTGGTCGAGCGCGCTGCCCGGACGCACGTAATGCGCCACATCGGCGATGGCGACGATGACATGCCAGCCGCCTTCGTTGTTCGGGTCGTCATCCGGTTCGGCGAAAACGGCATCGTCGTGATCGCGCGCGTCTTCCGGATCGATGGTGATCAGCGGAATGTGACGCAGGTCCTCGCGGTTGCCCAGCGGCACCGGCTTGGCCTTTTCGGCTTCTCGGATCGCGGCATCGGAGAAGCGGGTAGGGATGCCCAGGGCATGGATCGGAATGAGACTGAGCGCCTTCGGGTCGGTGGCGCTGCCAATCACTTCGGTGATCTTGGCGATCTTCAGCCCGAAGCGGCGGCCAGCCAGCGGCTGGGCGACGACGAATTCGCCCGGCTTGGCATCGGCAAGATGCTCCGGCGCGATGATGTATTCGTGCCGCACCTTCTTGTCGGTCGGCTGCAGCCGGAACTCGCCATTCTCGGTGCGGCTGAGCAGGCCGAGGACGGGCTGCTCTTCCTGCTCCAGCCGCTTCATGATGCGGCCGCGATAGCGGTTCTGGCCGGCAGGCTGCACGCGCGCCAGCACGCGGTCGCCGATGCCGACATCGCCCAGCTCGCGCCGGGCGCGGTTGCTCAATTCGAAGACGATGCGCGGCGGCTCGCCGCCCGCGGCCCATTCCACCGGGCGGCCGACCAGATCGCCGTCGCGATCCAGCCGCACCAGATCGACCAGCACCACTTCCGGCAGCTGGCCTTTCGGCGTCATCTTCTTGCCGTGGCTTTGATTGATGTCGCCCTCGGCTTTCAGTTCACGCAGCAGCGCTTTGAGCGCAACGCGGCCGGACGGGCCAACATTGAAGGCGCGCGCGATCTCGCGCTTGCCGACCTTGCCCGGATTCTCGGCGATAAAGGCAAGAATGTCCTGCTTGGACGGAAGGCGCTGGGTTGCGGCTTTCTTCCTCGCCACAGCGTCTATGCCGCTGCCGATTTTCTGGCAGTCGCCTTCTTGGCGGGTGCTTTCTTCGCCGCCGCCTTCTTTGCAGCCGGCTTCTTGGCTGCAGCCTTCTTGGGCTTGGCTTCGGCCTCGGCGCCCCCGCTCTTCGCGGCGGCCGCCGCTTTCTTAGGTGCGCTCTTGGGCACAGCGGCTTTCTTCTTGCCGCCGCCTTTCTTGGCGCGCGCGGCAATCGCCGCAACGGCCATTTCCAGCGTCACGTCGTCGACCTCGACGCCGCGCGGCAGCGGCGCGTTGGTCGCGCCATGCTTCAGATAGGGACCGTAACGGCCATCGATGACGTTGATCGGCTCGCCGTCATCGGGATGCTTGCCGACCTCGCGCAGCACCTTCAGTTCTGCCTTCTGGCGCGGACCTTTGCGGCGGCTGTCGGCTTCGGCGATCTTCTCGACGGCATGGTTGATGCCGATCTCGATGGCCTCGATCGGGTCCTTCAGCTTGGTATAGGCGCCGTCATGCAGCAGATACGGCCCGAAGCGGCCGAGACCGGCGACGATCTCCTTGCCGGTATCGGGATGCAGGCCGACCACACGCGGCAGTGACAGCAGCTTCAGCGCCATCTCCAAGGTGACGTCTTCGATGGTCACGCCCTTGGGCAGGGATGCGCGCTTGGGCTTCGTCTTTGCCTTGCCTTCGCCCTCGGCTTCGCCAAGCTGCACGTAAGGACCGAACGGGCCCTGGCGCAGCGTAACGGGCAGGCCGCTCTGCGGATCGATGCCAAGCTCCTGCGGTCCGGAGATGGCGATTTCGCCATGACCATTGCCGCCGGCACTCAGCGGCCGGGTGTAGCTGCATTCCGGATAATCTGAGCAGCCGATGAAGGCGCCGGTGCGGCCCGCCTTGATCGAAAGCTGGCCCTTGCTGCAGGCCGGGCAGAGGCGGGGATTCTTGCCGTCTTCGCGCGGCGGGAAGAAATGCGGCTCCAGCAGGCGGTTGATCGCCTCCAGCACTTCGCCGCGACGGCCCATCTTGTCGTCGATGCGCGCGACTGCGTCCTTCACCGAGGAAGGCCGCGGATCTGCACCGGCATCATGCAGGCTGAAATCCTGCCAGAAATCCTGCAGCACCTTTTTCCAGTCGAGCTTATGCTCGGCAATTTCGTCGAGCTTTTCTTCCAGGCTCGCGGTGAAGCTGTAGGCGAAATACTGCTCGAAGAAGCAGACCAGGAAGGCATAGGCGAGCCAGCCGGCATCCTCGGGCTGGAAGCGCTTGTTCTCCAGCCGGACGTAATTGCGCGCCTTCAGCACCTCGAGGATGGCCGCGTAAGTGGAGGGGCGGCCGATGCCGAGTTCTTCCAGCTTGCGCACCAGGCTCGCTTCCGAATAGCGCGGCGGCGGCTCGGTGAAATGCTGCTCGGGCGTGATGCGCTCCTTCTTCAGCGCATCGCCGACCGTCAGCTTGGGCAGGCGGGCGCCGTCTTCTTCATCGGCGCTCTTGTCGTCGACGCCTTCCTCGTAAAGCTTGAGGAAGCCGGGCGAGAGCACGACGGTGCCGGTGGCGCGGAACACGCCGGTCTTTTTATCGTCGGTAATGTCGATGGTGGTACGTTCCAGCTCGGCGGATTCCATCTGGCTGGCCAAGGCACGCACCCAGATCAGCTCGTAGAGCTTGAGCTGCGCATCGTCGAGATAGCGGGCGACAGCGCGCGGGCGGCGGCGGAAATCGGTCGGGCGGATCGCCTCGTGCGCTTCCTGGGCGTTCTTCTGCTTCGACTTGTAGACGCGCCAGCTTTGCGGCACGGCGTCGCGGCCGTAATCCTCAGCGATCACGTCGCGCGCGGCGCGGATCGCTTCGTCGGCCATGCTGACGCCGTCGGTACGCATATAAGAGATGAGGCCGACCGTCTCGCCGCCGATATCGACGCCTTCATAGAGCCGCTGGGCGATCTGCATGGTCATCTGCGCCGAGAAGCCGAGTTTGCGGGCGGCTTCCTGCTGCAGGGTCGAGGTGGTGAAGGGCGGCGCGGGATGGCGCTTGGCCGGCTTGATCTGGATATCGGCAACGGCGTAGCGCAGGTCCTGCAGCTTCGCGACGGCCTCCTTGGCGGCGGCTTCGCTGGCGAGGTCGAACTTGTCCAGCTTCCGGCCGCCCAGCTCGGCCAGGCGGGCGGCGACCTTCTGGCCGTCGCCATTCAGGAATTCGGCGCTGATGGTCCAGTATTCGCGGGGCTTGAAGGCCTCGATCTCGGTTTCGCGCTCGCAGATCAGGCGCAGCGCCACCGACTGCACGCGGCCGGCCGACTTGGCAGACGGCAGCTTGCGCCACAGTACCGGAGAAAGGGTGAAGCCGACCAAGTAATCCAGCGCGCGGCGCGCCTGCTGGGCATTCACCAGGTCCATGTCGATGTCGCGCGGCTGGGCCATCGCGTCCAGCACGGCGGTCTTGGTGATCTCGTTGAAGACCACGCGCTTGACGGTCTTGCCCTTGATGGCCTTGCGGTTATTCAGGGCCTCCAGGACATGCCAGGAAATCGCTTCGCCCTCGCGATCCGGGTCGGTGGCGAGGATCAGGGTGTCGGCATCCTTCAGCGCGCCGGCAATAGCGCGCACCGATTCGGAGCCGCGCCCGGACATTTCGTAATGCATCGTGAAGTCCTTGTCCGGCTCGACCGAGCCGTCTTTCGGCGGCAGATCGCGGACATGGCCGAAGGAGGCCAAAACCTTGTGGCCTGGACCGAGATACTTCTCGATGGTCTTTGCCTTCGCCGGGCTTTCGACGACAACGACTTTCATACGGGGCGGTTTTCCAACAAAAAATCACAAACAATACAGCGACGGCGGTCCCGGCGCGGCCCGGGGAACATGGGCGATGCAAACCCCCTTGTCAAATCAGGGGGGCTCCGCTGTGAAAATTTTTCGCGGATTTCTGGTGAAAATTAGGAAAGCCGGTCTTCTGCTGCCGACTCCAGCGGGAAGGCGGCCACCAGCAGCATGCGGACCTCGTCGCCCCCAGCCGTCAATGGGAGGGCGAGTCTCTCCCAGCTTCGCTCAACCTGCCAGGCCGAACGTTTATCGCGGGAAGTGTAATCGAAGGTAGCAGTATAGCGGCGCGACATCGGCATCCGGCTGTGCACCACGGCGTCATACTCCGTGCGCAGCAGTTCCGCCTGCTGCTCGGGCAGGCCGCTGATGCTGCGGCCGGTCATGTCGACCTTGAACTGATTGACGAAGGTGGAGCCGTAAAGGCGATAGACGTAATCGCCGTCATCCTTGCGCTCAACCAGCATGAGGTTGCCGAGCCAGGGCTTCATCTCGATCGGGTCGATATCGGCGCGATCGGGCATCGGACGGCCCCGTCGCTTGCTGGCCCAGTAGGCATACAGCGCCTGGAGCGTCTCCAGCGTCAGTTGCGGCGCAGCTTCCAGCATCCGACCCATGCGGTTGACGATATCCCCCATCCAATATGCCTGCCGGACGCCGACCCCAACATCCGGATGTTTCGCAGGATAACGGAAAGCCCGCCGATTGTCAGCCGCTCGACGCGCCGTCAGGCTTTGCGCGAAATGCCGCAACAATATCTGGCTGAAGCCCGAGGTGCCGGATAGCCTGTGCAAAACTGGGAGGAGTAGAATGGGCGTAATGAATAAGGTTGCGTTGATCACCGGCGCGGCGCGCGGTCTGGGCTTGGCGGCTGCAACCAGGTTTCTGTCGGATGGCTGGCGCGTGGCGATGCTCGACATTCTGGGCGACGCGTTGCGCGATGCCGTGCAAGGCCTGAATCAGCCCGACGCGACCCTGGCGCTGGAAGCGGATGTTTCCGATCCCGCCGCCGTGCAGGCAGCGGTGAAAAGGGCGCATGCGCATTTCAGCCGCATCGATGCGCTGGTGAACAATGCCGGCATCGCCATCTTCAAGCCCATCCTCGAAGTCTCTTTGGAGGACTGGCAGCGCGTGCTGGCGGTCAACCTGACCGGGCCCTTCCTGATGGCGCAGGCGGTGGCGCCGATCATGCGCGATCAGGGCGGCGGCGCCATCGTGAATATCACATCCATCTCCGGCCTGCGCGCATCCACACTTCGCGTCGCCTATGGCACCAGCAAGGCGGGACTGGCGCATCTGACCAAGCAGCAGGCGGCCGAGCTTGGCGAATACGGCATCCGGGTGAATGCGGTGGCGCCGGGTCCGGTGGATACGGCGATGGCGAAAGCCGTGCATACGCCCGAGATCCGTGCCGATTACCACGACCACATCCCGCTCAACCGCTATGGCGAGGAAAGCGAACTGGCCAACACGATCTATTTTCTGTGCAGCGATCAGGCGAGCTACATCACCGGACAGGTGCTGTGCGTCGATGGCGGGTTTGACGCGACCGGCATCGGTTTACCCACGTTACGCGGACGACGGCGAAATAGCTGAGGTGATTTATGCTCGCCCGCAGCATTGCTTGAACTTCCTGCCGGATCCGCAGGGGCAGGGATTGTTGCGGCCGGGTTTCTTCGCCGGCCGCAGATCGGTTTCACCATCGACATAGACCCAGCGGCCGTTTGCTTCGTCGCGGCGGAAGCGTGAGCGTTCATGCAGCGCGCGGATCTGGCCCTGTATCTTGAAACGTGCGACGAATTCCACGATGCCGGTGCTGTTATCCGTGCCACCATCCTTGGTGTCGAGGATTTCGAGGCCCAGCCATTGGGTTTCGCGCATGCCGGCGCTGACATCGGCTGCATCGAAGCCTGCGCGATGCTCTGGTGCCAGCGTGCGTTCCAGATGCGCCACATCGCCGCGCGCATAGGCCGTATAGCGCGAACGCATCAGGGCAAGCGCCGTGGGTGCCGGCGCGCCGGCCAGGATCGGGCCGCAGCAGCGCTCGAAATCCAGGCCGGACTGGCAAGGGCAAGCAGTCATCTAAGAACGCGCCAGCTTACGATTGCGCCGGCTTTTCATGATGTTCGGCGGGTCGGGCGAATTGCGGGAAGTTCGGATGCATCACCAGCGGCGTGACGGTCACATCGGTGAAGGTGGGGTAGAGCGGCATGGCGCGGAGCTGGTTGCCGACGGCTTCCGGCGTTGGCAGGTTCCACAGCACGAAAGTGCCGAGCGCATTGGCGCGGCGCCAGATCCCGACCAGTTGCCGCTTCTCGATCATCTCTTCCGAGACGCGCCATTCGGCCTTCACCCAGTCGTTCATCTTGTCGCCGGCGCGCAGATACTCGATCCGCACGTCCAGCAGGAACAGGTTGCTGTCGGGCTTCGGTTTTGAATCCGGCTTCTCGTGGAAGGTCGCGCCGCGGGCGAATTGCGGGAAATTGGGATGCGCGATCAGCGGCGTTGCCTCAATCCGCGTGAAATAGGGATAGAGCGGCATGGCGCGGAGCTGGTTTGCCAGCGCCTCGTGGCTCGGCATGTCGAGGATGAACATCGTGCCCATGCCGTTGGCCTTGCGCCAGATGCCGACGAACTGGCCTTTCTCCAGCAGACCCTCTTCCTCATCCCATTCGGCGCGGACCAACTGCTGCGCCTTGTCGCCCAAGCTGGTGAAATTGAAGGTGACGTCGATGAGGAACAGCATTGTCCGGCTCCTTTGCGCATTGTCATCCCGGGCGGCAGGCCGCCTTGGTTTCTCCTGAAGGAGATCAAGCCCAGCAAGATGGCCGGGTCAAGCCCGGCCATGACACTTGGACAGGATCGGCGTGGATCAATCCACGATCCGCTTCTTCACGTAAGAGCCCGGCGCATCCTCGATGGGTTTGAGCTTACCGCCGCCGGGTTTGCGCGCGGGCACTTTCGGGCCGGACTTGGCGGAAAGCCACTTGTCCCAATCATCCCACCAGGAGCCGGGATATTCCTTGGCATCCTTCAGCCAGTCCTCGACCTTGGGCGGGTTCTTCTTCGTGTCGTTGAGCCAGTGCTGGTACTTCTTCTGGTTCGGGTGATTGATCACGCCGGCGATATGGCCCGAGCCGGCCAGCACGAAGCGTACCGGACCGCTGTAAAGCTGCGTCGCCTTGTAGACTGATCGATAGGGCGCGATATGGTCTTCGCGGCTGGCCTGTAGATAGACCGGGATGTTGATCTTGCGCAGATCGAGATGTTCGCCCGCCAGTTCCAGCGCGCCAGGCTGCGACAGCAGGTTCTTCTGATACATGTTGCGCAGATAGAACTGATGCATCTTCGCCGGCATGCGCGTGCAGTCGGAGTTCCAGTACAGCAGGTCGAAGGGGAAAGGCTCCTTGCCCAGAAGGTAGTTGTTGACGACGAACGACCAGATCAGGTCGTTGGCGCGCAGCATGTTGAAGGTGGTTGCCATCTCGCCGCCTTCGAGATAGCCGCGGTCGGCCATCAGCTTGTCGAGATAGCGCAGCGTATCCTCGTCGGTGAAGACGCTGAGCTCGCCGGCATCGGAGAAATCGACCTGCGCGGCGAAGAAGGTAACGGCCTTGATTCGGTCATCACCCTTGGCCGCCATCCAGGCCAAGGTCGCAGCCATCAAGGTGCCGCCGATGCAATAGCCGATTGCGGTGACCTCTTTTTCGCCGGTAGCCTTCTGAATGGCATCCAGGCCTTCGAGGATGCCTTCGCGCATGTAGCTTTCGAAGGTCTTGTCGGCGAGGGACTCATCCGGTTGGTTCCACGACACGACGAAGACCGTGTAACCCTTGTCGGTCATCCAGCGGATGAAGGAATTCTCCGGCTTCAGATCGAGGATGTAGAACTTGTTGATCCAGGGCGGAACGATGAACAGCGGCCGCTTGTAGACCTTTTCGGTCGTCGGCTCGTACTGGATGAGCTGCATCAGATCGTTCTGGTAGATTACCTTGCCCGGCGTGACGGCGATGTTCCCGCCCACAGTGAAGGCTTTGGAATCCACCATCTTGATGTTGAGCTTGCCCTTGCCGCGCTCCAGATCCTTGAGCAGGTTCTCCAGGCCTTTGACCAGGTTCTCGCCGTTGCTTTCGAACGTGGCGCGCAGCACTTCCGGATTGGTCAGCAGGAAGTTGGACGGTGACATCGCGTCAATGAATTGCCGCGTGTAGAAGTCGACTTTCTTCGCGACCTTGGGATCGATGCCGTCGGCCTGGCGCATCGTGTCCTGTACCCAGCGCGCGGTGAGCAGGTAGGATTGCTTGAGATAGTCGAAGACGACATTTTCCTGCCAAGCGGGATCCTTGAAGCGCTTGTCGCCTTTGGCTGGCTCTACCAGTGGTTGGGTTTCCTTGCCAAGAAAACGATCGGTGGCGTTGGCCCAGAGCGTGGCGTAGTCGCGCCACAGCTTCATCTGCGCTTCAACCAGCTTGTCCGGCTCGGCGAGCAGCTTGGCGGTGAAATCGAGATAGGCCTTGCCGAGATTCAGAGGATCGACATCGAAATGACCCGGAACGAGTGGTGCACCCTCGGTGGTTTGCCGGCTGGCAAATTCTGCCAATAGTTTGTGACTCTGCTCCGTAATCCGCGCCCAGTTCTTCGCCCAGGTCGCTGGATCGGGAAGCTTGATGTCACTGTCCGGTTGCTTCGCCATCCGACAGTCCTTATTCTCGGGGCCCCGTTTCCTCCCGTCGCGCAAATCCGGCCAAAACTCGGATTTTCACGTAGGATATGGAGGTTACGGGATAGGGAATCGCCTCGCAAGGCTGACGCGAAGGGTCATTGGGTGGCGGTTGTGAGTGTGATTTAGGGGGATTGTCATATGGCAGGATTGGGCTCGGTTATCGCCGCCAAAAGGATGCGCGGCGCTGCCGAGGTGCGTGTCGCCGGTTTCCGTAGCGTAACTGCGGCGGCGTTGCTTGCTGCGGTCCTCGGACTGAGCGGCTGCGGCACCTGGGCAGACCCCACCGATTGGTTCGAGGATGACGAGCCTGCCCCGGTCACCACGCCGACCGGGAGCGCTGCCCCCGAATCCGTCACCAGCGACCGTTTCCCCAATCTTGGCCGCGTTCCTCCGCGTCCTGTCGAGGTCAGCAGCGAGGGCGAACGCCGCCGTGCGATGGATTCGCTGGCCGCCGACCGCGACAATGCCCGCCATACCGATCAGGAACTGCGTGCCCGTCCGGCTGACAGCAACACACCGCCACCGGCACCCCGGGCCCCGGTGACCCAGCTTCCCGCAGCTTCTTCTGCCCAGCCGGCCCTGCCCGCACAGCAGGCTGAAGCTCCGGTGACGCTGCAGCCGCCGGCTCCGACCCTGCCGGCTCCGACCTTGCCGGCTCCGACTCAGCCGGTCCCGACACAGCCGGTCCCGACACAGCCGGTCCAGGCGCAGAATCAGGTGCCGCGCGGTGCCGGGGTGGTGGACACCTTTTCCCAGAGCCTGGCGCAGTCTGCGGCGACGACGCTGCCGCCGAATCTGGCGCAAAGCGCGCCCCAGATGGGGGGCGCCGCCGTTCCGGGCAATGGCGGCCTCGCGCCGAGCGGCTCTACCTTGCTGGCGGTGGTCCGCTTCGCCAACGCGGACACGTCGCTGGGCAGTGATGACCGCGCCCTGCTGCGGCGGGTCGCCGAATATTACAAGGGAACCGCGGGCGGCCGCGGTGTGCTGGCCGTGGTCGGCTATGCCTCCAGCCGGACCGGCAACATGGATGCCAGCGCCCACCGGCAGCTCAACTACAGCCTGTCGCAAAAGCGGGCCGAGGCCGTGGCCGCAGAACTGCGCCGCCGGGGCATCGCCGCCGATCAGGTGCGGGTCGAGGCCAGGGCTGATGCGGCCCCGGTCTATTACGAAGCCATGCCGCGGGCCGAGGATTATAACCGCCGGGTTGAAATCTATCTTGTGAACTGAACGGATTTCACCGAAAGCCTGACTAGGCTAGATTGGCGGGGGCGCGGGGCGAACAGCTACCGCGCCTTCGCGTAACTGAAGCCTGTTTCGACTGGACCAGAGGACCATGGATACCGAGTTCTACCGCATCAAGCGCCTGCCGCCTTACGTGTTCGAGGAAGTGAACCGTATGAAGGCCGCCGCTCGAGCTCGCGGGGAGGACATCATCGATTTCGGCATGGGCAATCCGGACAACGCGACGCCCCCGCATATTGTCGCCAAGCTGATCGAGGCAGCCCAGAATCCGCGCGCGCACCGCTATTCCTCCAGCCGCGGCGTGCCCGGCCTGCGCAAGGCGCTGGCGAACTACTATGGCCGCCGCTTCGGTGTCGAACTGGATCCGGAGAAGGAGGCCATCGTCACGCTTGGCTCCAAAGAGGGTCTGGCCAATCTGGCGATGGCGATCTCGGCACCGGGCGACACCGTGCTGGTGCCCAATCCCAGCTACCCGATGCATGCCTTCGGCTTCATCATCGCCGGCGCCAATGTGCGCTCGGTGCAGATCGGCCCGGGCATCGACTTCTTCGCCGGTCTGGACCGCGCCTATCAGCACAGCATCCCCAAGCCGATCGCGCTGATCGTCAGCTTCCCGGCCAATCCGACCGCGATGACCGTGGATCTCGACTTCTATGAAGCCGTTGTCGATTTCGCCAAGAAGCGCAACATGTGGGTGATCTCCGATTTGGCCTATTCGGAGATCTATTTCGACGGCAACCCGCCGCCCTCCATCCTGCAGGTGAAGGGTGCCAAGGACATTGCCATCGAATTCACCTCGCTGTCCAAGACCTACAACATGCCGGGCTGGCGCATCGGCTTCGGCGCCGGCAATCCGACGCTGATCGCGGCGCTGGCGCGTATGAAGTCCTATCTCGACTACGGCGCCTTCACGCCGATCCAGGTGGCGGCGACCGCGGCGCTGAACGGACCACAGGACTGCGTTGAGGAAATCCGCCAAACCTACAAGTCGCGCCGCGACGTGTTGGTGAAGGGGCTTCAGGCGGCGGGCTGGGACATTCCCATGCCGCGCGCATCGATGTTCTGCTGGGCGCCGATCCCGGAGCGTTACGCGCATCTCGGTTCGGTGGAATTCTCCAAGCTGCTGTTGCGCGAGGCGGAAGTCGCTGTGGCGCCGGGCATCGGCTTCGGCGAACATGGCGACGGTTTCGTGCGCCTGGCCTTCGTCGAAAACGAGCACCGCACGCGTCAGGCGGTGAAGAACATCAAGCGGCTGCTGAGCTCGCCGTCCAATCTCCCCAGCCCTGCGGAGAAAGCCGTCGCCAATGGTTAAAGGTATCAAGAACATTGCCCCGCCGCTCAAGGTGGGTATCGCCGGTCTTGGTGTGGTCGGCGCAGGTGTGGTGCGGCTGCTGGATCAGCAGGCCGATATTCTCGCGGCGCGGGCCGGCCGGCCGATCAAGGTGGTGGCGGTCTCGGCGCGCGACAGGCGCAAGAAGCGCGATATGCCGAAAGGCAACTGGCGCTGGTTCGAAAAAGCCGCCGATCTTGCAAAAGATCCGGAAGTCGATGTCGTCGTCGAACTGATCGGCGGCGCTGACGGCCCGGCGCGCGCGCTGGTCGAAGCGGCACTGTCAGCAGGGAAGGGCGTGGTCACCGCCAACAAGGCGATGCTGGCCATGCATGGCGCCAAGATCGCTGCGCTGGCTGAAGCCAACAACGCGCCGCTGGCTTTCGAGGCGGCGGTGGCAGGCGGCATTCCGATTGTGAAGGCGCTGCGTGAGGGGCTGATCGGCAACCGCGTCGAGCAGATCACCGGCATCCTCAACGGCACCTGCAATTACATCCTGACCGAGATGCGTACCACGGGGCGCGATTTCGGCGAGGTGCTGGCCGAAGCGCAGAAGCTGGGCTACGCCGAGGCCGATCCCAGCTTCGATATCGACGGTGTGGATGCCGCCCACAAGCTGACGGTGCTGACGTCTCTTGCTTTCAACACCAAGGCCGATTTCAAGGCCGTGCATGTCGAAGGTATCCGCCATGTCTCGGCCATCGACATAGCGTTTGCCAGCGAGTTCGGCTACCGCATCAAGCTTTTGGCGATTGCGCGCCGCACGCCGCGCGGCATCGAGCAGCGCGTGCATCCCTGCATGGTGCCGCATGACACGCCGATTGCCCATGTCGATGGCGTGTTCAACGCCGTCTCCGCCGTGGGTGATTATGTCGGCCGCGTGATGTTCGAAGGCCGCGGCGCAGGCAGCAATCCGACTGCTTCGGCCGTGGTCGCCGATCTGGCCGATATCGCGGCGGGCCGCACGGCGCCCGCCTTCGGCGTGCCGGCGATGAAGCTGCAGCCGCTCAAGGCCGCACCGATGGCCGAGCGTGTCGGCCGCTATTACATCCGCCTGATCGTGCGCGATCAGCCCGGTGTGCTGGCCGATGTGTCCGCCGTGCTGCGCGATCATAAGATCTCGATCGAGAGCCTGGTGCAGCGCGGCCGGGCCGAGGCCGAGAACCAGCCGGTCGCGGTGGTGCTGATCAGCCACGATGCGCGCGAGGCCGATATGGAGCGCGCGCTGAAGCGGATCGCCAAGCTGCGCTCGGTTCTGAAGCCGCCGGCGCTGATCCGTATCGAACCGCTCTGAGGTGGACCATGGCGGCGAAGAAAGCGAGCGAGGCTGCGAAGAAGACGACCCGGCTGGAAGCCGTTTCTGCCAGCATGTCGGTGGAGCGCAACCTGACGCTGGAAGCCGTGCGCGTCACCGAGGCGGCTGCCATCGCTGCTGCCAAGCTGGTTGGTCTCGGCGATGAGATGACCGCCGATGAGGCTGCCGTGGATGCGATGCGCAAAGCGCTGAATAGCCTCAATATCGATGGGACCATCGTGATCGGTGAGGGCGAGCGCGACGAAGCGCCGATGCTGTATATCGGTGAGAAGGTCGGCACCGGTAAGGGACCGCGCATCGATATCGCGCTCGATCCGCTGGAAGGCACGTCGCTTACCGCCAAGGGCGGTACCAATGCGCTGACGGTGATCGCCTTCGCCAATGCGGGCTGCTTCCTGAACGCGCCGGACGTCTACATGGACAAGATCGCGGTCGGCGGCGGCCTGCCGGAAGGCGTGGTCGATCTCGATCTGCCGCCGGCAGAGAATTTGAAGCGGCTGGCGGACGCCAAAGGCGTTGCGGTTGCCGATCTTACTGTCTGCATCCTGGATCGCCCGCGCCATGCCGAACTGATCAATCAGGTGCGTGCTACCGGCGCGCGGATCGCGCTGATCTCCGATGGCGACGTGGCCGGCATCATCGCGACGACCGATCCGGAAACCGGCATCGACATCTATATGGGTTCGGGCGGCGCGCCGGAAGGCGTGCTGGCTGCCGCCGCTCTGCGTTGCATCGGCGGCCAGATGCAGGCGCGCCTGATTTTCCGCAATGAAGACGAGCGCAGCCGTGCGCGCCGGCTCGGCATCGAGAAGCTGGACCGTAAATACAATCTGACCGACCTCGCATCCGGCGACGTGATTTTTGCCGCAACAGGTGTCACCGACGGCTCGATGCTGCATGGGGTGAAGCGTGTGCCGGGTGGCTACAAGGTGAATTCCATCGTCATGCGCACGCAGACCGGAACCATCCGCCGCATCGAAGCGGTGATCCGCAACCCGCAGGTCTGAGCGATGCTGGGCGGCGACAGCAGCCCGTTCCTAGGCGTCACCCGCTCGGTGCAGGGGCGGCGCTGGCGCCTGCGCAACATGGACGACCGTCTGGCACTGGCGATTGCGCAGCAGGCGGGACTGCCGGAAATCCTGGGCCGTGTCCTGGCCGGACGCGGCGTCGATCTCGATCTTTTAGAGGATCATCTCAATCCCAGCCTGCGGCGCATGCTTCCCGATCCGTCGCGCTTCCGCGACATGGATGCGGCAGCCGACCGCATCGCGCACGCCATCGAGATGGGTGAGAAGGTTGCCGTCTTCGGCGATTACGATGTGGATGGCGCGACATCGACGGCCTTGCTCAACCGCTTCTTCCGCGCCATCGGCCGGGATTTGCGCGTCTATATCCCAGACCGGCTGAAAGAGGGCTACGGCCCGAATACGCCTGCCTTGCGCAAGCTGGCGGCGGAAGGCGTCAAGCTCGTCATCACCGTCGATTGCGGCACGCTGGCCTTCGCGCCGCTGGAAGACGCCGCGTCCATCGGTCTCGAGGTGGTTGTCGTCGACCATCATCTGGCCGAACCAGAACTGCCCAAGGCGCTGGCGGTGATCAACCCCAACCGGCTGGACGAAGCGCAAGGTTACGGCCAGCTCGCGGCGGTCGGCGTCGCTTTTCTGCTGGTCGTGGCGGTCAACCGCCGCCTGCGCGAGCGGGGCTTCTATTCCGCCAGCCGCCCGGTGCCCGATCTGCTGCAATGGCTCGATCTGGTGGCACTGGGCACGGTCTGCGATGTGGTGCCGTTGACAGGCCTCAACCGCGCACTGGTCACTCAGGGTATCAAGGTGCTGCGCAGCCGCGGCAATGTCGGACTTGCGGCTCTGGCCGATGTTGCCGGCATCAACGAGCCGCCGGGCGCTTATCACCTTGGTTTCCTGCTGGGGCCGCGGGTCAATGCAGGCGGCCGCGTCGGCCAAGCCGATCTTGGTACGCGGCTTTTGTCTTGCGACGATCCGCGCGAGGCACAGGCGATTGCTGCCGAACTCGACCGCTACAACCGCGAGCGCCAGGAAATCGAAGCCGTCGTGCTCGCGGAGGCGATGCAGGAATTCGAACATCTGCCGGAAGACGTCCCATTGGCGCTGGTGGCGCGGCAGGGCTGGCATCCGGGCGTGATCGGGATTGTCGCTGCCCGCATCCGCGAAGCGGCCGGCCGTCCGAGTTTTGTGATCGCGCTGGATGCAAACGGCATCGGCAAGGGCTCCGGCCGTTCGATCCCCGGCGTCGATCTTGGCGCCGCAGTGGTTGCGGCTAGCCAGGCCGGTCTGCTGATCAATGGCGGCGGCCATGCCATGGCCGCGGGCCTGACGGTCGAAGCCGCCAAGCTGAACGAACTGAAAGCCTTCCTCAACGAGCGTCTGGCGGGGCCTGTGGCGAAAGCCGGCGCCTCTGCATCATTGGGCTTCGATGGCGTGATCGGCGTCGGTGGCTGCAATGCCGATCTGTGCGACAAGCTGGAGCAGCTTGGCCCCTATGGCTCGGGCAATCCGGAGCCGCGTTTTGCTCTGGCCTCGGCGCGCGTCGTGCAGGCCGATGTGGTGGGCGAGAAGCATGTGCGCTGCCTGATCACGGCAGGCGACGGGCAGGGTGCCCGTCTGCGCGCCATTGCCTTCCGCTCGCTCGATGGCGATCTCGGCCCGGCCTTGCTGCAGGCGCGCCAGACCGGCTCGGCGCTGCATATCGGTGGCCATCTGCGCAGCAGCTACTGGCGTGGCGAGCGGCAGATCCAGTTCGTGCTGGAGGATGCGGCCCTGCCGGCCGCCTGATTCAGGACAGCGTCAGGGCTTCGGGATTTCGGCCACGCTGGCGGCCGTGACGCCGCGCACCCGCTCGCGGTGCAGCACATACAGGCCGCTTGCCGCGATCAACACGATGCCGGCGGTCGCCAGTTCATTCGGCACGTCTCCCCAGATCAGATAGCCGATCAGCAGGGCCCAGAGCAGGCCTGTATAGCGCAGCGGCACGATCACCGGGACTTCGGCATGCCGGAAGGCATCGACGGCAGCGATATAGCCGGCGGAAATGCACAGCGAGGCCGCCGTCAGAAGGGCCGTGTCCTGCCAGCTCATCGCCACCCAGCCATCGGCCAAAGCCAGCGCCAGCGCCACCAGCGCCATCATCCCGACATTGGTGAAAATGACGATGGACGAGGGGATGCCCGCATCGATCCGGCGCGTCACCAGATCGCGGCCGACGATGCAGATCGCCGCCCCGACGGCGAGGATGGAATAGGCGTTGAAGTTTCCGGCGCTCGGCTGGACCACCAGCAGCACGCCAAGGAAGCCCGCGATCACGGCCAGCCAGCGGCGCCAGCCAACCGGCTCGCGCATCCACAGCGCCACCACCGCCGTCATCATCAGCGGCGACGACATATGGATCGCCGCCATGTTGGCGAGCGGGATGTGAAACAGCGCGATCATGTAGAGATAGCTGCCCACGAGATCGATGGTGCTGCGCATCACCACATGCAGATTGAACATGCGGCCGATCCGGGGCATGGCGCCGGAGGTCTGGATCACGCCCAGGATGATCGCCGTCGCGATCAGGCCACGCACGGCGATGATCTGGTGGGAGGGCAGATTGCCGTAGACCAGCTTGCAGAAGGCCTCGTTGACGACGAAGAGCAGAACGGCAAGCGAGAAAGTGATGATGCCCCGGCGGTTGCCGGTGCCCAGAAACCGTTCAAGTCGTGGCACGGAAGATCAGCTTTTGGCGTTTGGATCGGCGTGGATGGGATCGACCCAGGGGACATTTTCCGGCTTTTCCACCGGTTCGATATCGAGATTGACCACCACCGGGTCCTGGCCCGAGCGGACCAGCACGCATTCCAGCGTCTCGTCGGTGCTGGCGTTGATTTCCTGATGCGGCACGTAGGGCGGCACGAAGATGAAGTCGCCGGGCCCGGCCTCGGCCACATATTCCAGCTTGTTGCCCCAGCGCATCCGCGCCTTGCCCTTCACCACGTAGATGACGCTTTCCAGATCGCCATGATGATGGGCGCCGGTCTTGGCATTGGCGTGGATATGCACGGTGCCAGCCCAGATCTTCTGGGCGCCGACGCGGGCGAAATTGATCGCCGTGGCGCGGTTCATGCCTGCCGTCTTGCCTGCCGAGGTGGGGTCGAGCTTGTCGCCGGGAATCACCCGTACGCCGTTATGTTTCCAGTCGGTCGGGTGATCGTGATCGTGCGACATGGGCGGACTCCAGTGAACGGTACCGCTGATGGTAGGAGAGAGGCCGGGCGAGGGCAAGCGGCCGCCGATTTTTCTGATGCTGGGCCAGAGGTTTAGCGGGAATCGGATAATCTGGCCCGCAGGTGGATGTTTGGGCCACGGGATGCTTGATTTATGGGGGCGGACCCGGTACACACCCTGCGCCGCGCAGCTTCGGCCGCGCCGCCAGGCCGACCCCATCGTCTAGAGGCCTAGGACGTCACCCTTTCACGGTGAAGACACGGGTTCGACTCCCGTTGGGGTCGCCATCACATCCGGCGGCTTATCCTTCCAATAAGCATTCAACGTTCTGACATGCCTACGATTGCATGGCTGCGCTGATGCTCACCCGCCTGTGCTACGCTACCACGCAAAGCGGCAGAAGCAGAACCGCCAGGGCGAGGAGGATGCGGATATAGCCGGGCGTGGGATTGTCTTCAGTCGGATCTGCATAGGCCATGGTTTGACTCCTTCTGTCTGAAGCGAGGCATGATCATTTGAAATTGCGCGCATCCGGGATCACCACCTGGACCTCGCGCATCGAAAGCGGCGGCGGCAGCGAAACGCGCAGCTCATCACCCTGCGCGGCCGTGTGATCGAACAGTTCTGGGTCGGGCAGGTCGCCCAATGTCGTGAGCATGTCGCTGCGGTCGATCAGGCGGTCGGCGATGACATGCATGACGCGGTCATCGGGGCTCAGGTCGGTCTGGTTCTTCGGCAATTCCTGGAACTGCAGCTTGCCTTCCACGGCGAGCAGGCGAGAGCCGAGCAGCGCGCGGCGGTAGCATTCGGTCACCTTGGGCCAGACGATCAGATTGGCGATGCCGGTTTCGTCTTCGATGGTGACGAAGATGACGCCGCTGGCCGTGCCCGGCCGCTGGCGGATCAGTACAAGACCGGCCAGCTTAACCTTCTGATGCTCTTTCATGCTGCGCAGGTCGCGCGTCTTGACGAAGCCTTCGCCGGCCAGTTTGGGGCGCAGCAGGGCCAGCGGATGCTGCCGCAAAGTCAAGCTGATCTCACGGTAATCCTGCAGCACCTGCTCGCCCATGGTGAGCGGCGGCAGGGCGACTTCAGGCTCGTTGCCGGACTCTATCGGCGGCTGGTTGTCGCCCGGTTGGGCCAGAGCATCGGCCTGTTCGAAGAGCGGCAGCGGCTTCTCGCCCAGTGCGCGGATATGCCAGAGCGCCTGGCGGCGGTTGAGGCCGAGCGAGGCGCAGGCATCGGCGCGCGCGATGACCTCCAGATGATGCAGCGGCAGGGCGGTGCGGCGCCACAGATCGCGCAAGGTGGCATAGCCATCGCCGCGCATTTCCACCAGCCTGTCGATGATGTCCTGGCGGCAGCCTTTCACCTGGCGGAATCCCAGCCGCAGGGCGAGGCGGCGGCTGGGCGTGCGTTCCAGCGTGCAGTCCCAGTCGCTGTGATTGACATCGACCGGCCGCACCTCGACATGATGCTCGCGCGCATCGCGCACGATCTGGGCTGGGGCGTAGAAGCCCATCGGCTGGCTGTTCAGCAGCGCGGCGGCAAAGACTGCCGGATGATGGCATTTGATCCAGGCCGAGATATAGGCGAGATGCGCGAAGGCGGCGGCATGGCTTTCCGGGAAGCCGTATTCGCCGAACCCCCTGATCTGATTGAAGCAGCGTTCGGCGAAGTCGCGCGGATAGCCGTTCTTCACCATGCCTTCGATCAGCTTGTCCTCGAAATAGCCGATCGTGCCGACGCGGCGGAAGGTGGCCATGGCGCGCCGCAGGCGGTCGGATTCCGCCGGCGTGAAACCGGCGGCGACGATGGCAATCCGCATCGCTTGTTCCTGGAACAGCGGCACGCCCAGGGTCTTCTTCAACACGGCTTCCAGTTCCGGCTTCACGTAGTTCACGTCTTCTTCGCCATTCCGGCGCCGCAGATATGGGTGAACCATGTCGCCCTGGATAGGGCCGGGGCGCACGATCGCGACCTGGATCACAAGATCGTAAAAAACTTTCGGCCGAAGCCTTGGCAGCATCGACATCTGCGCGCGACTTTCCACCTGGAACACGCCAATCGTGTCGGCGCGCGAGAGCAGGGCGTAAACCTCTGGATCGTCCTGCGGGATGGTGGCCAGCGTGTAGCGCTTGCCTTCATGGCGCTCGATCAGATCGAAAGCCTTGCGGATGCAGGTGAGCATCCCGAGCGCCAGCACATCCACCTTCATGATCCCTAAGGCGGCGATGTCGTCCTTGTCCCACTGGATGACGGTGCGGTCGTCCATGGCGGCATTCTCAATCGGCACGAGTTCGTCCAGCGGTCCGCGGCTGATGACGAAGCCGCCGACATGCTGCGACAGGTGACGCGGGAAGCCGACCAGCGCGCGCGCCAAGCCAATCGTCAGCGCGATGCGGTCCGCATCCGGGTCGATGCCGATCTCGCGGATCTGTTCTTCCTTGATGCCGTCGCGCCCCCAGCCCCAAAGCGTTTTCGACAGGCGGGTGATGGTATCAAGCGACAGGCCCAGCGCCTTGCCGACATCGCGGATCGCGCTTTTCGGCTGATAATGGATGACGGTGGCGGTAAGACCCGCCCGGTCGCGGGTGTATTTTTCATAGATGTACTGGATGACTTCTTCGCGACGCTGATGCTCGAAATCGACATCGATATCCGGCGGCTCGCGCCGCTCGGCCGAGACGAAACGCTCGAACAGCACGTCGATCTTCTCTGGATCGACAGAGGTGATCCCGAGACAGAAGCAGACCGTGGAATTGGCAGCCGAGCCGCGCCCCTGGCAGAGAATGCCGCGGCTCTTGGCGAAACGGACAATGTCATAGACGGTGAGGAAATAGGGCGCGTATTCCAGCTCACCGATCAGCTTGAGCTCATATTCCACCAGCTTGCGGACCTTGTCGGGGATGCCGTTCGGGAATTTCTCCCTGGCATTCTCCCAGGTCAGCCGGACCAGCTCTTCCTGCGGCGAGGCGCTGTCGCCGCGGGTTTCGGTGGGATATTCATAGCGCAATTCGCTTAAACAGAAGCGGCATCGTCCGGCGATCTCAATCGTGCGTTCGATGGCTTCCGGGTAACGGCTGAACAGCCGCGTCATGACAGCGGGCGATTTCAGATAGCGTTCGGCATTGGGCTGCAGGCGGAAGCCGGCTTCGTCAATCGTGCAGCCATGGCGGATGCAGGTCAGAACGTCCTGCAGCACGCGCCGCTCGGGGACGTGATAGAGCACGTCATTGCAGGCGACCATCGCCACATCATGGGCCTTGGCAAAAGCAGCCAAGGCCGAGAGGCGGGTGTGGTCCTGGCCATCCAGGCGGCAGGTGGCGGCCAGCGACAGGGCACCGCCGCAGCGCTGCTTCAAATCGGCGACGCGATCCGCGAATGCCTGATCCAGTCGTTCGGGCGGCAGCAGAATGATCTGCTGGCCTTCCAGGCTGTCCAGCAGATCGCCCCAATAAAGCTCGCATTCGCCTTTTTCGATGCGCCGGCGCCCTTTCGTGATCAGCCTGGACAGCCGGCCATAAGCCGCGCGGTTCTCCGGCAGGCACAGAACGGACGGCCCGTCGCGCAGATCAAGCCGCGCGCCGACGATGATCTTCAGATCCCTGTCGCGGGCCTCGGTATAGGCGCGCACCACGCCGGCCAGGCTGTTGCGGTCGGTGATCGCCAGCGCCGAGAGGCCAAGCGCAATGGCCTGCCGCACCAGTTCCTCGGGGCTGCTGGCGCCTTCGAGGAAGCTGAAATTGGTCGTGACCTGCAATTCGGCATAGGCGGTCATGGCGATGGCTCACGGACCGTCATGCGAACAGCCCGTGCAAAAACCACGCGCTCTGTTCTCGGAACAGCCAATAGCGTCGCCCCTGGGCATCCTCGGCGCGGAAATAATCGCGATGCGTGACGACCAGGCCATCGCGCCACCATTCGGGCGCCAGACGTTCCGGGCCTTCCAGGCGGCTGAGGCGGCGCAGCACGCGATGCCAGCGGAAAGCGGAGGGCCAGCCGGCGGCATTGGTTTCGATCTCCACCGGCTCCGGCCGGGGCAACAACGAGACGGGCCGTGGCGAAGCGGGAGACGATGTCACATGCCAGCGGGCGAAAGGCGGCGCGCGGCGCAGGCTGCGTTCCGGCCAATGGCTTTCAACCGGCTGCTGCCGGAACACTGCGCCGTGGCCAAGCCGCGCTTGCAAGCGATCGACGATCTGTGCGATGGCGGCGGGCCTGTCGCCTTTGGCCTGCGGCAGAACGGTTTGCGCACCCGTGAGCATCTCGCAGTCTGATGCTTCCAGCAGCATGGTCTCGATGCCGAAACCCGGATCGATGCCATCCAGCCTGTCGCGATAAAGGCGGAAGAGGTGAACCGGATTGCGATTGGCGAGACTGGTGCCGATGCCGATGCTCTGGACGATGCCGTCGACGCGATAGGCATGCAGCATCAGGCGCCGCGCGCCGCGCTGCTCGCGCTCCAGCAACTGGCAAAGCGCATCGAGCAGACGGCGCAGCACATGATCGATGGCTTCGCGCGTGCAGACCGGCTCGGGCAGATCGGCGCGGGCGCGCCAGGGCGCGGGCGGCAGGCGCGGCGAGATCGGCTCTTCGCGCCGGCCGAACAAAGCATCCAACCGTTCCAGCAGGCCATGGCCCATGCGGCGCGCCAAAGGTCCGCGCGGCAGCTTGACCAGATCGCCGATGAGGCGCAGGCCGAGGCGCTTGAGGTCGTCGCTGAGTTCACAAGACAGGCGCAGCGCTTCGACCGGCAGATCATGCAGCGCGCCAAAACCCTGCAGCACGCCGCCGCGTCCGTAACGCGCCCAGGCCCAGGCAGCGGCCGGCGTGTCGGCTGCCGCCAGCCGCGCGTTGCAGCCGAACTGCTGCAGTTTCTGCCGCATGAGGCCGAGCATCTTGGCTTCGCCGCCGAAAAGATGCGCGACGCCGCTGATATCCAGGATCAGGCCGTCCGCGCCATCGGTCGCCACCCAAGGCGAAAAGCGGCCGCACCAGGCGCAAAGCCGCTCCAGCGCCGCTGCATCGCCGGCTGGATCGGACGGCGCCGTGACAAGATCCGGCACCAGCGCGCGCGCATCCGCCAAGGTCATACCCGGTGCAAGGCCGCTATCGGCGGCAACGGCATTCACGGCGGCAAGGCGGACGCCGCCGCTGGCCGTCATCGTGAGGGCAAGCGGGCGTTCCCGCGCGGCTGCGCCAGAGGAGGCGTTACTCTGCTGCCGCAGCCAGCGATCGGTCGGCCAGTGCGGCAACCAGACGGAAATGAAGCGACGCATGATCCCAATCCACAAGCCATGAAGCCGGCTGCCCGCCACGGCAGCGTTCCAGCGATACGGTCCAGCGCGGATTGCACCCGTCGCTCAATGCGGGTTCGATCCGCCAGCGGGTGAGGGCGGCAGAGACGACCGTGTCGCGGCGGATCAGGATGCCGAGGCCATGGCCGCTTTCGGCTGCGAGTTGCAGGCGGCGCGTCGCAGTGAGATCGGCGCCGTCGATCTCGGCGACGACGGCGGCATAACCGGGCGTGCGCAAGGCCTCTTCGAAGGCCCAGAGGCGATCCTGCGCGCGGCGGGCCCAGGCGATGGTGAGGCGGCGGTGATCCAGTCCGAAGGCGGCAAGACCCGGCGCATAGATCTGCTGCTCGGGTGTGATCCAGAGAATGGGGCGGCTGGGGCGCACCTGTCCGAGATAGGCGCCGAGAAAGCCGGTGACGGCCGGCGCGTAGCCGACCATCTCATGCAGGCTGCCGGCCGGCAGACCGCCCCAGGGCAGAGCGGCATCCAGGGTCGGGTCCCCGAAACTGCAGATCTTGCCGGTAAGAAGACGGCCGCCGAGAGCGAGGCGGTTCATCTGCTGACGAAGCTGGTCGATGACGCCGGAATGAAGCTGCTGTCCCATGTCCTTGCTCCTGCGATTATGGGGCTATGTTCTAATATTGATCTCACAAATTGCCAAAATGTTCTTATTCCTAATCGAACTATAGGCAAATCAGTGGGTTATGGTGGAACGCCTGAGGAATAAGGCTAAATTCCTCACCCAAGCATGGCATTAACCGGTTTAAAGGTTAGATTTATGGTGGTCGCAAATCGAAGGGGATATGCCATGCACAAAAGCCGACTTGCCGCCTTGGTAATCGATTGCCAAACCGACGACCTAGAACCGCATGTGCGTTTCTGGTCTGCAGCCCTCGGATACGAAGCCGATCCCGCGGCCGATACAGCCAACGGCAAATACACCGAGTTCAAAGTGCCCGGCGACGATATGAAGGTGCTGCTGCAGAAGGTGCAGCATCCCAGCCGCGTGCATCTTGATATCGAAACCGATGATGTCGATGCCGAAGTGGCGCGACTGGAAAAGCTGGGCGCGAAGCGCGTCGAGAAGGTCGAGACCTGGGTGGTGATGGAAGCCCCCAGCGGTCATCGCTTCTGCGTGGTGCGCCAGCAGCGGCCGCTGCTGGCGCAGAACGGCAATGAGTGGCCTTGAAATGATGCAGCAATGATGCAGCGCTGCAGCCGAGGAAGGTTTCCGCTAGGCTGCGGAGATGATTCGCATCAACAACCGCATCAGCCTGGACGAGCGCGAGCTTGATATCAGCTTCATCCGCGCCTCCGGGCTGGGCGGGCAAAATGTCAACAAGGTCTCGACCGCCGTGCAGCTTCGTTTCGACGTGCGGCAATCGCCGTCTCTGCCCGATGCGGTGCGGGCGCGGCTGGAGAAGCTTGCGGGCAAGCGCCTCACGCAGGACGGCGTTCTGGTGCTGACCGCGCAACAGCATCGCAGCCAGGAGCGCAATCGCGAGGACGCATTGGCGCGTCTGGCCGATCTGATCCGCCAGGCTTGCATCGTGCCGAAAACCCGGCGTCCGACCAAGCCGACCAGGGGATCGCAGCAGCGCCGCCTGGACTCCAAAAGCAAGCGCAGCGGCATCAAGGGGCTGCGCCGTTCCAAGCCGCTGATGGATTAACCGAGGGATGGCCTGAAACCACCTGTCACAAAACGTGACCGACACCGGTAATCGGCAAAGGTGACCGTCAGGCCGCGATAATGCCATAATCGCACGGCAAGACCGGGCTACCTCCCACGACAGACTGCTGTTTACGAATGCCTTCTAAACTCTGTTTTTGCGTCAGCCTTTGCGGCTTGATCGCTTTCTCCCCCCTGGTGGCTGCGCAAGAGGCGAAAGACCCCGGTCAGGATACGGCAGGCATCTGGAGCTTCGTGCTGGAGAACGATCTCTTCTATGACACCGACCGGCGTTACACCAATGGCGTTCGTCTCACCTATCTGACGCCGAAGGGCGACGAGCCGCCATGGCTGCGCGACCTGGCGCTGCAATTGCCAATGTTCAATGCCCAGAGCGATATCCGCATTGAATACGCGCTGGGCCAAAGCATGTATACGGCGACCAACAAGCTGCTGCGCGATCCGCCGGCGAATGACCGGCCTTATGCCGGCTGGCTCTATGGCTCGGTCGGCGTGGTGGCGCGGACCGGTCCGGTGCTCGATCAGGCATCGCTCAGCCTCGGCGTGGTTGGCCCGGCATCGCTTGCGCATGAGACGCAGGATTTCGTTCATCGCATCGTCAATTCCCCCCTGGCCGAGGGCTGGGATACGCAGCTCAAGAACGAGCCGACGGTGCAGTTCACCTATCAGCGTAGCTGGCAGTCGCCGGAACTTGAGCTGCCCTGGGATTTCGGCATCGACGCCACACCACATGCAGGCTTTGCGCTCGGCAATGTCTTCACCTACGGCAATACGGGGCTGATGCTGCGTTTAGGCCAGAACCTGCCGACCGATTACGGTCCGCTGCGGGTGCAGCCCAGCCTGCCGGGATCGGGCTATTTCGAAAAACGCGGCGCTGGCAGCATCGGCTGGTATCTGTTTGCCGGCGTCGACGGTCGCGCCGTTGCGCACAACATCTTCCTCGACGGCAACACTTTCCGCGACAGCCGCAGCGTGGACAAGAAGGTCCTGGTCGGCGATGCCCAGTTCGGCCTGGCAGTGATCATCGACGGCGTGCGCTTTGCCTATACGTATGTCCTGCGCACGCGGGAATATGACGGCCAGAACGACGACGACGAATTCGGCGCCCTCAGCGTGTCTTTCCGATTCTGATTATTCGGCCGCCTGAGAGAGCGGCAACGTAGCCCTGAAACCGGCCAGCGTCTTCGTCAGCGACTGGCCTTCCGGATCGGCCAAAGCTGCCGTGCGGGCCTGTACAATGGCCTCGACAGCCTGTGCCGGTGCGATATGGCCGCTGAGGGCGGGCAGGATGATCGCCTTGCGGATCGCAAGGTAATTGCCCATCCCGCGCTTGAAGGTATCGCCATAGCCTTTGATCAGCCGGGCGCATTCGACGATCTCGCGGGCAAGCTGGATGTCCAGCGCCGCCGCGCGGCGGATCAGGTCCAGCCAGTCCTCGATATGCCGCTGTTCCTCCTGATATCGGAAACTGCGTTGCCGCCATGACCGCAGGCCGGCCAGCAACCGGAAGCGCAGATAGCCACCAAGCCTATTGCTGCGCACGGTCATGCCGAAATGCACCTTGTCCAGCCAGCCGCGGCGCGCGCTCATATCGATGATCCAGCGGGCGAGGGAGGGTGGCAGCAGGGACGCGATCTCCTCGATACCGGGCTTGACGTAATCGGCCACGGCATAGGGCTGGCCGGCCTTTACGCGCGTTTCGCGTTCGATGGCCACAAAGCGCTCAGGCTTCAGCTTCAGTTGCGCAACCCGTACCACATCCTCGAAACTCATGCGCAGCGCCAGATGCCGCGCCGCTTCGGCGGTCAAGGGCTCGTCGCCCAATGCCGCGATTGTGTCGAGACGGTCGAGATAGAGTCGGGCATAGGCGTCGTTCTGATAATCGATCAGACGCTTCACGCCTTCTGCGGCATAACGCTGGGCCGCCGCGGGCAGCCTGCCGATCCGATCAAGAAACAGCGGTGCGTGAGTTGCCAATGGCGCGACAGCCTCCCGGGTGGCGCTGATGTCGCCTTTGCCATGGGCGAGACCGAAGCGATAGCCAGCAAGGTTGCTGTCCACCGCTTTGCCTTCCATGCGGATTCCGGCTTCAAAATCCCCCGGCGAAATAGGCAAAGCGCCGGAGCCTGCCAGCGCGCCCAGCAGCACGGCATTCAGGATGCTGCCGGATTCCTTTGCGGCGGCATCCATGTCGAACAGGATGCTCTGCCTGGCGAATTCCTTTGCTGCGCGAAACAGCCGGCCGGTATCGTAGCGGCCATCGCCCATGGCGCTGCGCTCGGCTATGGCGAAGACGCGATGGGTGGAAGCGATCAGCAAGGTGCGGTCTGGCGTCACGAAGCCGTTGGCGATGGCGCGTCCGGCCTCGACGAATTCGCTGGCGATCATCACATCCACCTGACCCGGCGCCGGGTTGAGGCTCATCACCGGACGCTGCGTGGTCTTCTCCGGCCAAATTTCGATGTAATAGGTGGTCGCGCCGGTGCGTTGCGCGACACCGGGAATTGAAGTCGCCTGAACCGGATAGCCCGCGCGCTGCGCCGCGCCGGTGATCCAGCCGGTCAGCACGCCGCCACCTTCGCCGCCCATGGCGGCAATCAGGATGCACAGCGGACGGCTTGCCATGGCTATTCTCCTGCCGCCGGCTGGATGGCGGCCGGCTTGCCATTGAGCCAGCCGATGATCGTGCGATGGAGGCGGTCGCTCAGGCGGTCCCACCAGGTCGGATTGTGCACGATCTCGGTCTTGTAGAAGGAGGGGCACAGCACTGCGGCATGGGCGACCTCGCCGCAATGACCGCATCCGACGCAGCTGCTGATCACCGAGGCGACCGGATCGCTGCGCAGCGGATCGGGATTGAGCTTGATCGTCAAAGACGGGCAGCCGGACAGCCGGATGCAGGAATGATCCCCGGTGCAGACGCTGTCATCGATGCCGAACCGCGTCCGCACGACGCGTTCACCCGATTTCAGCGCTTCGGCTTCGGTCACCCGCAAGCGTCGCTGGCGCGCAAGCTGGCATTCGCCATCGGCGATGATCACCTTCAGGCCCTTCTGGGCCGTCGTCATCGCTTCGCGCAGGCTTTTTACCATTTCGGGCAGGCTATAGCTGCGGATGCGGCGCACCCAGCGCACGCCCAGAGCCTTCACCGTGGTCTCGATATCCGAACCGCCGGGCTGATGATCCAGGCGGTTGCCGGTGGAAGAGGGCAGGTATTGCACGCCGGTGGCCGAGGTATAGCCGTTCTGCATCACCACCAGCACGCCGTCGCCGCGATTGAAGATGGAGGAGGCGACGCCGCTCAGCACGCCGTTATGCCAGAAGCCGCCATCGCCCATGATCGCCAGCGGACGCTTGCTGGACAGAGGCCCGACACCGGCGGCGGAAGCCAGCGACATGCCATAGCCGAGGATCGAATTGCCCAAACTGAACGGCGCGAAGGTCGCCAGGGCATGGCAGCCGATATCGGCTGCGACATGCAGCTTGCCGACCTGGCGTTCCACCAGCTTGATGGCGGTAAAGACCGGCCGTTCGGGGCAGCCGGTGCAGAAGGTCGGCGGGCGCATCGGCAGATCGGGACCGATCAGGGCTTGGGCTGCCCTGCGGGTATCGAGCGCAGTCTGGAAGCCGGCTTCGCCCGTGCTGATATCGATCTGCGGCTGCTCGGCCTTGATGAAGGCAAGCAGACCGCGGGTCAGCGCCTCGATCGTATATTCCCCAGCAGCAGGCAGCATGCCCTTGCCATGCAGCCGCGTGTTGATATCCGCCTTGCGCAGGATGGTGTGGATCGCCTGCTCGATATATTCGGGCGAGCCTTCCTCGACCATCAGCACGGCACGTTTTCCGGCGCAGAACTGGCTGATCTGCCCGGGCACCAGGGGGTAGGTGACATTCAGCACCAGAAGCGGCACCCGGCTGCGGCCGAAGGCGTCGCTCAAATTCAGGTTCATCAGGGCGCGGTTGAGGGTGTTGTACAGGCCGCCCTGCACGATGATGCCGATCTCCTGCAGATCGCCGGGTATCAGCTCATTCAGCCCGCGTTCTTGGATGAATTCCTGCGCGGCCGGCAGGCGCCGTTCCAGCTTTAGCCGCTCCTGCATAAAGGTGGCGGGCGGATGCGACAGGCGGTCGTAATTGAAACTGGCGGGATCGGTCAGGCGGGCATTGCGCGAGACCTTCGCGGCCACATTGTCCTTGGCTGGGAATTCGCCGGTGACATGGCAGGCACGGATGCGCAGCTCCATCATCACCGGGGTATTCGATGCTTCGGACAGTGCGAACCCCTGTTCGACGCAGCGGGTGATGGTCGGCAGATCCGGCCGCGGATCGAGCAGCCACATGGATGATTTCATCGCATAGGCATGGCTACGTTCCTGGATTACGCTGGCGCCTTCGCCGTAATCCTCGCCCAGGATGATCAGTGCACCGCCGATTACGCCGGCAGACGCAAGATTGCTCAAGGCATCGGAGGCAACATTGGTGCCAACGATGGATTTCCAGGTCACCGCGCCGCGGGCAGGATAGTTGATGGATGCGCCCAGCAGTGCAGCCGCCGAGGCTTCGTTGGTGCAGGTTTCAAGATGAATGCCGAGTTCGTCGAGGATGTCCTGTGCCTGCACCAGAACGTCGAGCAGGTGGGAGACCGGCGCGCCCTGATAGCCGCCGACATAGGAAACCCCGGATTGCAGCAGCGCTTTGGTTACGGCGAGAATGCCTTCGCCCTGGAAGGTGGCGCCGGCGCCAAGCCGAAGTGATTGGATCTCTTTCGCGAAAGAGCGTTCCATCGTTTCCTCCCATTATTCCGATTCTCGCACCGGCATGGGAAAGCGTCAATGATTAGTTGGACTTCAAACGAAATCATCTGGACTCCCCCAGGGGCCACTGCTAGGCTGAACCCGCATAACAAGGGCGGTCAGCGCTAACGCATGGCCAGCCCATGACACGGAGGAAACACCCATGGCTCACCAAAAGTCGGCATTGACGCGTCATGTCTTCGCCGGAGCGGCCGCGCTTGCTGTGGCGGCGACGCTGTCCGTTGCTGCACCATCCCAGTCTGTTGCGCAGGACAAAACGGTGACCCTGCGGCTTGCGCATTGGCTGCCGCCCGCGCATCCGCTGCATCCCTCCTGGCAGGAATGGGGCAAGTCGCTGGAAGCAGCAACCAACGGCACCGTGAAACTGCAGATTTTCCCGGCCCAGCAGCTGGGCGCCGCCAAGGATCACTACGACATGGCGCGCGACGGCGTGGCCGACCTCACTTACGTCAACCCGGGTTATACGCCGGGCCGTTTCCCGATCATTGCCGGTAGCGAACTGCCGTTCCTGTTCTCCAACGGCAAGTCCGGCTCCGCCGCCATCGATGCCTGGTATCGCAAATACGCAGAGAAGGAGATGGCGGATGTGAAGGTCTGCATGACCTTCGTGCATGATCCTGGCACCTTCCACAGCAAGGTCAAGATCGCCAAGCCCGACGATGTCAAAGGGCTGAAGATCCGTCCCGGCAATGCAACCGTCGCCCGCCTTGTCACTCTGGCCGGGGGTACCAATGTGCAGGTGACCGCGCCGGAAGCCCGCGATGCGCTGGAGCGCGGTGTGGCCGATGCGCTCACTTTCCCGTGGGACAGCATCTTCATCTTCGGCATCGACAAGGCGGTGAAGTATCACACCGACGTGCCGCTCTACATCAGCAACTTCGTGCTGGCGATGAACAAGGGCGCATATGCCAAGCTCTCTCCGGCGCAGCAGAAGGCGGTGGATGAACATTGCACTTCGGAATGGTCGGAGAAGGTGAATACCAGGTGGTCGGATGCCGAGGCATCGGGCAAGGCCAAGATGCTGGCGCTGCCCGGACATGAGGCCGTAAAGCCGAGCGCGGACGACATGGCTGCCTGGCAGAAGATTGCCGACGAGATGACCAAGGCCTGGTACGAAGACGTGAAGAAGGTCGGTGTCGATGGCAAAACGGCGCTGGACGAGCTGAAGGCCGAGCTGAAGAAGCGCAACGCGGCCGCGTCCTGATCGGGAACTCTTGTCGAGTGGGGGAAGAAAGGGCGGCTGCCGGCTAACGGCAGCCGCCTTAATCCCTCTCTTGGGAGTAGTTCTTCTGCTGGTATAGGCTTCGTCCTATGAACCGATTCATCGACAAGGTGGAGTTGATTGCCGGCCTGCTGCTGGGCGGGATTGCGCTGCTGACCTTCTCGGCGGTGATGGCGCGCTGGCTGTTCAATTACGGCATTCCCGACGCTTTCGATTTCTCACGCCTGCTGCTGGGAACGGCGATGTTCTGGGGCATTGCCTCAGCCGGTTTCCGCAACCGCCATATCCAGGTCGACGGTTTATGGGAGATGCTACCCAGAAAGGGGAAGTGGGTGATCGACGTCATTGCGACGGTGATCACGCTGGCCTTCTTTGCGCTGTTTGCCTGGATGCTGCAAACGAAGGTGGTCAGCGTTTATGCCTCTTCGGAGCAGACCTTCGACTTGCGCCTGCCGGTATGGCCATTCCACGCCTTGGCCGCGCTCGGCATCCTGCTGGCCAGCATCTTACTGCTGCTGCGCCTGATCAGGCTGATCGGCAACAGGGGGAATTAGCCGGGTGTTGGATCAAGATTTCGTGGCGATCGGCGGCTTCGTCGTGCTCTTTGTGATGATGCTGCTCCGTGTGCCGGTCGGTGTTGCCATGGGCATCGTCGGGGTAGGTGGTTTCGCCCTGCTGGCGGCGTTCAATCCGGCGCTCAATCTTCTGGCCCAGTCGCCGATCCGGGTGGCGACCGATTACGATCTTGCCGTCATTCCCATGTTCATCCTGATGGGATGCTTCGCCACCGCCGCCGGCATGAGCCGCGAGCTGTTCCGCGCCTGCGAGGCATGGTTGGGGCATCGCCGGGGCGGGCTGGCCATGGCCACTGTCGCGGCCTGCGCCGGCTTTGCCGCCATCAACGGCTCGTCGGTCGCGACGGCGGCGACCATGACGAATGTGGCGCTGCCCGAGATGCGGCGCTTTGGCTATCATCCCGGCCTGTCGACCGGCGTGATCGCTGCGGGCGGCACGCTCGGCATCATGATCCCGCCTTCGGTGGTCTTTGCGCTCTATGGCATTCTCACAGAGCAGGACATCGGCAAGCTGTTCATCTCCGGGATTCTGCCGGGTCTGCTGGCGATCGTTCTCTATATCATCACTGTCCAGATCCTCGGCATCCTGCGACCCGAAATCATGCCGCGCGGCCCGAAATCGAGCTGGTCGGAGCGGCTTGTCTCGCTGCGCGACGTCTGGGCGACCGTACTGCTCTTCGCCGGCATCGTCGGCGGCATGTATGGCGGCGTGTTCACAGCCACCGAGGCGGCTGGCTGCGGCGCAATCGGCGCGCTGATCATCGGCATCCTGCGCGGCCGGCTGGACTGGCCGAAGATCCGCGACAGCCTGATCGAGGCGGTGCGGACCTCGGCCGCTATCTTCACCATCGTCGTCGGCGCTTTCCTGTTCGGCTATTTCCTGGTGATTACCCAGACGCCGCAGAAGGTCAGCGATTTCCTGACCGGGCTGCCGGTCGGGCCTTACGGCGTGCTTGTGCTGATCCTGATCATGTATCTCATACTCGGCGCCCTGATGGACGAGCTGGCGATCATTCTGGTGACGGTGCCGATCATCTATCCGGTGATGCTGCAGCTTGGCTTCGATCCGATCTGGTTCGGCGTGATCATCGTCATGGTCACCACGCTCGGCATGGTGATGCCGCCAATCGGAATCAACGTCTTCGTGATCAACTCCATCGCCCGCGACGTCAGCCTGTGGGAGATCTACAAGGGCGTAATGCCTTTCATCATCGCCGACCTGATCCGGCTGACGCTTCTTGTCGCATTCCCGGCCATTGCGCTTTTCCTGCCAAGCCATATGAATTGAGCCATGGCAAGGAGCCGCACGACAGCCGCAGCGCAAAAAGCACCGAAGACTGCCGCCGCCAACGTTACGGCGCGCGGCAATGGCATAACACGCAAGATCGACCGCGGGCCGCTGCCTGGCTACTACGGCTATAACCTGCGCATTGCTCAGGTTGCCGTCTTCGAGGATTTCGCCAGGATTGTCGGACGCATGGCGGACCGCATGGGCGAACTGACGCCCGGCCGCTTCAGCCTGCTGACCCTGCTGAAGCACAATCCCGGCATCAACCAGACCGATCTCAGCCGCGCCGTGGGGCTGGACAAGTCCACCCTGACGCCGGCGCTGGACCAGCTTGAGCGCAACGGCCTGATTCTGCGCCAGCGCACCGCCGCCGACCGCCGCACCTATGCCTTGTCCCTGAGCGAGAAGGGCAAGGCGCTGCTGGACGATCTGAATGCCAAGGTGCTGCAGCATGAACGCAATATCGTGGCGTCGCTCAGCCCCTCGGAGCGGGCGACACTGCTGCGGCTGTTGAAGAAGATCGCCCGCAGCCTGGGCAGCGGTGCGGTCGAGTGAGTTTTTGCCGTGGAAAGCCTGCCATGACACAGCCACGTAAACCCCGGATCGCCATCACCTATTGCACGCAATGCCAGTGGCTGTTGCGGGCCGGCTGGATGGCTCAGGAACTGCTCTCCACCTTCGCCGACGATCTGCGGGAGGTGGTTCTCGTGCCTGCCACCGGCGGGGTTTTCCGTATCGAATATGAAGACGAGCTAATCTGGGAGCGCAAGCGCGACGGCGGCTTCCCGGATGTAAAAACGCTGAAGCAACTGGTGCGGGATCGCTTGGACCCCGACCGCGATCTCGGCCATATCGACCGGCAATAGTTTATGTGCGTTTGGGGGCGTCTGGGGTCAGGCCCGCGATCTCCAGCACCAGCTTGCGCCGGATCGCGTCCTTGAAAGAGTCGAAATCGCGCGCCGAGACGATAAAGGCGCCAGGGCCGCCGATCAGATACTTCTCGTAATACTCATCGATGTCCGGCTCCAGATGCAGGATCGGCAGGCCGTTGATCGTGATGCCGGCGGCGAGGGCGTTGGCGCGGTCCTCATCGGGCGGCGGGCCGGTATTGGTGCGGCCATCGCCGGAGATATCGATCACCTTGCGCTCGGCTTTCACCGGCAGTTCGCCCAGCAACTTCTGGCCGAAGGCGATGGCGCCAGCGGGCGCCGTGCCACCGCTGAAGATGCTGCGTTCGGTTTCTCTCAGCGCCGCAACGAAACGCGCGATGCTGTCGTCGGATGAGAGAATAGTCCAGGGGATGTTCACGCCCTGGAGGCTGTAGCCCGACCATTGGAAATAGCAGACAGCGATCTGCCCGCGCGCGCCGGAGCGGATGGCCTTGATCACATCCTTATGACTGAAGGCATCGGCATAGCCTTGCTGCTGCAGCACATAATGCTCTGGCTTGATGCTGCCTGAGCAATCCGCGGCCAGGGCCAGAGCCAGGTCGACACTTTCCTGCTCCGTGAGTTTTTGCTGCGCGAGGCTATCGGCAGCCCCGCCCGCTGCCGCCAGGCCGGCAGCAGCGATGAGAAAGTTCCGGCGATCGATCACGGCGTCAGTCAAAGTGTTCACCGCCGTAGAGAAGCCTGATGCAAGATTAGCAGAAAATCCCCGGTCTGCGCTTGCAGGATTTTCTAGCGATCGGCTCTGCATTTTCCGCGGGCTGTAACAGCCGCCAATTCGGGCGTAACTTGTTGCGCCGGCGGAGCTAAGTCAGCTCTTCGCGTCGTTTACGAAACGCCAGCTATGCGAAGCTGTTCCCGAATGGGGGATATCTTCCCGTTCGCGCGATATTGCGTTTGCGAAGAAAACGCTTGGAGGGATCAGCCCCGGAAGACGACGGTCTTGTGCCCGTTGAGAAAAATGCGGTGCTCGACGTGGTACTTCACAGCGCGCGCCAGCACCAGGCTTTCGATATCGCGGCCGGTTGCAGCAAGCTGATCGGGCGAATAGGCGTGATCCACGCGGGCGACTTCCTGCTCGATGATCGGCCCTTCATCCAGATCGTCGGTGACGTAATGCGCCGTGGCGCCGATCAGCTTCACGCCGCGCGCATGCGCCTGATGATAGGGCTTGGCGCCCTTGAAGCTGGGCAGGAAGGAATGGTGGATATTGATGATCTTGCCCGCCAGCGCGTGGCATAGCGTGGGCGACAGCACCTGCATGTAGCGGGCTAGGATGACCAGCTCGATCTTCTCCGTTTGGATCAGATCCAGCAGGCGCTCTTCCTGCTGCGCCTTGGTCTCCGGCGTCACCGGCCAGTGATAGTAAGGAATGTCGTGGGCGGCGGCGCGCTGATACCAATCGCGGTGATTGGAGACGATGGCGGGAATTTCTACCGGCAGCGCCCCGATCGAATAGCGGTACAGCAGGTCGTTCAGGCAATGCCCGAACTTCGACACCATGATCAGGACCCGCGGCTTGGCGGCTTCGTCATGGATCGCCCAGGTCATGGCAAAAGGCGCGGCCACCGGCGCGAAGGCGGCCCGCACGGTCTCTGCCGGGCGGTCGCCCTCAAGATCCTCAAAGCTGACGCGCATGAAGAACAGGCCGGTTTCGGCATCCCCGAACTGCGCGGAATCGCGGATGTTGAAACGGTGCTCGGCCAGAAAACCGGACACGGCGGCGACAATGCCGGGGCGGTCGTGACAGGAGAGGGTAAGAATGAAGTTCATTGGAGCACGAAAAGCAAAAGGGTCCGGCACTCTAATGGCGAGGCGCCTGTATTGCAACGACAGGGTTAACAAAATGTGTCCAAGTGGCTGTAGTTGCCACAAAATTTGCCTCGCATCGCGCCTGGACGCGGCTTAATCTGCGAGCGTCGGAAACTGAGTCGGCCGAAACGTATTATGGATCGCTTGGAACGTATTGTGTTGAACCGGGGGCCGGATTACCTCCGGCAGATGGCGAACAAGCTGCTGGATGCCCTGATGCAGGGCGTCAGCATGCATGTCCAGGGGGCCAAGACCGTCGAGCTGGACGTGCTGCAGCGGATGATCGAGGCGATGAAGACATCGCCTGACTACGATCATTACTACCGCGCTTCTTATGAAGTCCTGCTGCGTGTCATCGAGGAAGACCAGCGCCGCGGCGCCCGTGTGAATGCCTTCGGGCGTCTGCTGGTCCATCCGCTGGACAAGCTGTTCGCCGACGAAAAACTCGATCGCCGGCTGATCGGCAACTACTTCTTCTTCGTCCGCTCGCTGTTCGGCGACGATGTCGATGTGATGGCGGAAGAGGCGGCGGCTATCGCCGAAGACATCCGCCAGCGCGGTGCGGGCAATCTGGACTGGGACCAGTTCTATGAGGATCCCCGGGCCAAGCAGATTTTCTATAGGGTCATCGGCCGCGTGATCCGGGCCTTCCGCGTCTTCGAGACGCGCCGCGACTGGCTCATGAAAATCATGCAGCACGATCCGACCGCGGTCGGCATTTCCTCGACCGTCTATGTCGAACGGCCTTTCGAGGGGCAGGCGCTGCCATTCGGGGATCGGGAATTCTATCTGCTCTTCGACAGTCTGATCCGGCCGATTTCACGGCTGTCACCGGAGGATGCGAAGCTGTTCACGGCTGTAACCGGCGACGATCCTGCACGCATCGCCGGCAATTTCCTCGAAGAACTGGAGCAGTATCGACCGAAAGCGCTTTAAGCGGCTTTTTCCAACCCACGCTTTCGGCAATTCAACCGGTATTGCTTAGTTGGTGTTTGCAGGTTCGCGATGATCGAGCTTGGCAGCAAACTGCTCGAACAATTCGCTGACGCAGCGCGCCACTGTGCGCTGGTGATTGTCGTTGAGCTGATCCGCGGCGCGCATGCACATATCCGCGAACTTGCGCGCCAGCACCACGGCGTCGCGATTGCTCTCCTGACGGATCTCGTCGAACATCGTCAGGATGAAGTCGCGGGTCTGACTGCTTTCGTGATGCGCAACGGGCCGGTCGCCCATCAGGGAGTCGAGCATCGCATTGAAGGTCTGCGAAGTGTCAATGGCGATGCTGGCAAGGATCTTCTCGATCCTCTCGTTATCCTTCGCCGAGCCAACCTTCTTCCCCGTGGTCGCGGCCACGGGCTGCGCGCGAACCTCGGTGGGCTGGTTTTGGGCTTCGCTTGAAGATGTCTTGTGACTGGAACGGTTCCACATGAGGCAACTACCGATGCTGAGATGACGACTAAACGGATGAGCAGAACGAAGAGTTCCGCTCAATTCACCACTTCACGCGAGGCGCGGATCAGATTGTCGATATGCCAGCCCTGGAACAGGCGGATGCCTGCAGCCATGCCGGCTTTCAGCGCTTCCTCGGTTTCGCAGCGTGCCATGATGACACGGTTGGCATCGGTTTCGGTGATCTTGCTGGCCAGTTCCTTGTCGATCCACTCGTCGTGCCGGTCACGGAAATAGAACAGCTTGATGAAATCGGCCTTGAGTTCCTTGCGCCCGAAAAGCTGCAGCAGGTCGGGCGTGATGCCGTCGATCAGCAGGCGATAGCCTGAATTGTGCAGGAATTCGCAGGCGAGCTGGTATTCGCCGAAATCCCAGAACACATCGTAGCGCTGCAGCTCGATGATGATCTGTTCTTTCTTGATGATATTGCCGATCCGGCTGTCGAATTCGCGGAACGTGTCGCTCAGGATGGTGCTGACATTCACGTTGATGCTGAACGGACCGCTGTTGCGGGTCACGTAGCCGTCCAGCAGGGCGCGGAAAACACGGCCATCCAGCGTACGGGTCAGATGATGAAACAGCGAGCGTGCGCCGCGCAGGTTGACGTTCGGAGCAATGGCCTGGCGCAGCTCGTTCACGCCGACGAAGATTTCCTGGAAAATCGGCTTCGGCGGCTGGTTGCCGTAGCACAGCGTCACCGGCTGCCGCTTCATGAAGGTGGAAACGTCGGCCTTCTTGAGGATGTCGTCGATCTGCTGCAGGGCGCCGGGGGTCAGCGGCGTGCCTTCGCCCTGGCCGGCGGCGGTGCCCGCCTTGGCCAGCAGGCGCTTGCGGCGTTCAGAGAAAGTGCGGTAGCGCTGCTGGATTGAATCCACCAGTTCCTGCAGTTCCTCGAACTGGCTGTCGAAGCGGTACCAGCGAACGGCATTCTCAGCTTCTTCCGGGGTCAGGCCGATTGCGACGTTGTTGCGGGTCAGAATATCGTCGATTTCCAGCACCAGCTTTTCGAAGGTCTGGTCGAAAAAGCGCTCCGACAACCGGACGAACAGGACAATCGAATAATCGTGCAGCGTGTAAAAGGTGCCTTCGTACTTTGACATCAGCGACCGGATCGAGTGCACAACGATGTTGTAGCTCTCGCGGTTGCGCTCGAAGGTCTTTGGATTGACGAACTGGATGACAGCGGCCAGACGCCCACCGAAAATCTTGCCGCGAACCAAGCGGTCAAAGTCGGTGAACATCTTTTCGTCGTCGAACGACGGCTGGTTCTGAATAATCGCTTCGCTCATCGAAACGGTCGCTTTCTCCGGTAACGGTCGTGGAGAGGGCGGCAACCTGCCGATTTAAGCGTAGTTTTTGCCCCCGCGGCCCCATCCACTATGACAAATTCCACGCATCGGCAAAAGCCAGATGAGTTAGTTATTCTCGGAATAGGGATAATATTCGATTAACCAAGATTCCATGGCTATCGCTTCGCCGCGCGGCGGTTGGCCAGCATGGCCTCGGTATCGTAGTCCTGCAGGATGCCAGGATCATCCACAGGCACCTCGCAGATCCAATCCGCATAGGGGCCGAACAGACTGCGCGCGCCGCTATCCCCCTCCAGACGGAGCAGGTCGGGCAGGAATTGGGCGCCCCACAACGTCGGGTTGCCGCGCTTGCCATTGTGGATGGGCAGGCAGATGGCCCGTCCTTCGACCGGATTGAAGGCGGTAATCAGCTTTTCCAGCACCGCCGTGCCGACATCGGGCATGTCGCCCAGGCAGACCACGACGCCATCCAGGCCTGCTGGCAGCGCCGCTAGTCCAACCCGCAGCGATGAGGCCAGGCCATCGGCATAAGAAGGGTTGTGGATAACTGTGAGGTCGTTGCTGCCGGCCGCGGCAACGACGGCATCGGCCTGGTGTCCGGTCACCAGCAGGATTGGCCGGGTCGAAGAGGCGCGCACGGCGTCCGTCACATGGCGGATTACCGGCTTGCCTTCCAGGTCTGCCAGCAGCTTATGGCCGTCGCCAAAGCGGCGCGACATGCCGGCGGCCAGGATTATGGCGGCGATCTTGGGACGTCGAGGGGCGGTGCCGGTATCGGACGAAGCGGCATCCGTCTGCGCGCGCGGCATAGGGCGGCTGGGGATTTCCTTCAGCAGGCCGCCGGCGCCCATCCGCATGATGTCGCGCCGCCGGACCGCTATGCCGGCGCAAAGCCGCTGCAGCACCCAGTCGAAGCCATTGAGCTTGGGTGAGCGGGCGCAGCCCGGCACGCCGACCACCGGCACATCGCCATGGCGGCCCAGCATCAGCAGGTTGCCGGGATCGACCGGCATGCCAAAATGCTCCACCATGCCGCCCGCTCTCACTAGGCCGGCCGGAACCATGTCGAGCCGGTCGACCGTGGCCGAGGCGCCGAAGATCAAAATCGGCTCGCAGCCTTGCGCCTTCAGCTCTGCAATGGCTTCCGCCACGGCCGCCTCATCATGGGCGACAATCCGCATCGCAGCGATGCGTCCGCCCATCAGCGCCAGACGCTGCGCCACGGCCTGTTCGGTCTTGACCAGTACGCTGGCCTTTGTTTCCGCCACGCGGGTCAGGATCAGGCCGGCGGCTTTCGGCTGGAAGGGCGCGACCTGCACCAGCGGACCTGCCGCTTGCAGCATCGCTTCGCTGCGCTCGATCACGTTTCGCGGGGCGGCGAAGGGAATGATCTTGACAGTCGCCAGCATCTGTCCGGGTTCGACCATGTCGTAATCCGGCACCGTGGCGATGGTCAGCGCTTCATCCTGTTCGTTGAGTTCGTCCAGCCGGCGCGTGTCGATGCGGGCGAGGCCCGCGCTTTCGGCATAGAGATTGGCGCGACCGGTAAAGGCGGCACCGACTCGGGCATGCGGTCCGGCTGCGGCTGCGGCAATGCGTCCGGCGGCTTCATCCTCCGCCATGTCGTCCGCCTCCAGGCGGGCGATATGAACCCGCTCGTACCCGGCGGCTTTCAGCGCAGCGATATCGTCGGCGCTGAGGACGCGGCCCTTCTTGAAGCGTTGGCTGCCCGCGCTGAGGCTATGGGCGAGAATGCCGCCGGCAGCGGCTTGCACCGGGACTGGACCAAAGAACATCGCTCAGGCCGCGGCAGTGACTGGGTTGCGTTCGGCCGGCTGACGCAGGGCGGCGGTCATCTGCGCCAGGATCGATATCGCGATCTCGGCCGGCGATTTCGCGCCGATGCTCAGGCCGACCGGACCGTGAATACGCGCCAGTTCATGCTCAGGAATGCCCGCGGCGAGCAGCCGCTCCAGCCGCGAGGCATGGGTTTTCTTGCTGCCGAGCGCGCCGATATAGAACACATCCGATTTCAACGCGGCGATCAGCGCCGGATCGTCGATCTTCGGATCATGCGTCAGCGTCACCACTGCCGTGCGCAGATCGGGCTTGATCTCCGCCATGGCCTCATCTGGCCAGTCGTTCGACAGCCTCACGCCGGGGAAGCGTTCGGCCGAGCCGAAGGCGCTGCGTGGATCGATGACGATGACTTCATAACCGGCCAACTGCGCCATCGGCACGAGCGCCTGGGCGATATGCACCGCACCCACCAGAACGAGGCGCAGCGGCGGATTGAACACATTGAGGAAGAGAGGGCCTTGCTCGGTCTCGATGGTACGCGGCTTGTCTTCCAGAAGGGCGGCGCGGGCGGCTTCGCCGATGCGCGGATCGATGTCCTTCAGGCCTTTCTTGCCATAGAGATACAGCAGGCGCTGCTCACCCGTGTTCAGGAAGGTCGCCAGCACCACCGGGCGCTTTTGGGCGCGGTCCTGCTGCAATTGGTCGAGGATTTCCTTTTTCATCCGTCCAGCCGCTCGACATAGACTTGAATCTTGCCGCCGCAGGCGAGCCCGACTTCCCAGGCCTGCGCATCCGACACGCCGAAATCCAGCAGGCGCGGCTTGCCGTCGGCGATGGCGTCCAGCGCCTCCGTGACCACGGCGCCTTCAATGCAGCCGCCGGAAACCGAACCCAAAAATTTGCCTTCATTGTCGACCACGAGCTGGCTGCCCACGGGGCGCGGGGCCGAGCCCCAGGTGGTCACGACCGTGGCCAGCGCAACGCCCTTGCCGGCGGCTTTCCAGGCCTGCGCTGTGGCCAGGATGTCGTCAGTCTGCTGTCTGTTCATGCCGCCATCCTCCTCATGTTCTCCCGCCACCGATTGCCGGCATCGCTGTCATGGCTCAGCGCCGCGGCAAGATCGGCGATAGAGTTAAGATTGTGAACCGGCCGGAAATCGTCAACATGGGGCAGGATGGCGCGGATACCGGCCGCTTTCGGCTCGAAGCCCTCCCAGCGCAGCAGCGGATTGAGCCAGATCAGGCGGCGGGAGGATTTGTGCAGCCGCTCCATTTCGCGCCCGAGGCCTTCGCCGCCCTCGCGGTCCAGGCCATCGGTCACCAGCAGCACCACGGCGCCCTGCGCCAGTACCCGCCGCGACCACAGCCGGTTGAACTCTGCCAAGGTGGCGCCGATGCGCGTGCCACCCGACCAATCCGGCACATGCTCACTGACCGATGCCAGCGCCTTGTCGACGTCGCGCTGCCGCAAAAGGCGTGTGACATTGGTCAGCCGCGTGCCGAACAGGAAGGAATGCACGCGCGCGCGGTCGTTGGTCAGCGCATGCATGAAATGCAGGAACATACGGCTGTACTGGCTCATCGAGCCGGAGATGTCGCACAGCACGACCAAGGGCGGCGGACGTTCGCCCGGGCTTTTGCGCTTCAGCGGAATGATTGCGCCGCCGGTGCGCAGCGAGGCTTGCAGGCTGGCGCGCAGATCGACGCGGTGTCCGCGGACATCGGGTTTCATGCGGCGAGTCCGGTTCGGGCGGAAGGGCCAATCCATGCGGGCGAGCGCTGCCTTGGCCAGATCGAGTTCTTCCGCCGTCATCTCGGCGAAGTCCTTCTTCTGCAGCAGTTCGTCGGCAGAGAAGGTCAAGGTGGCGTCGATTTCGACTTCCTTCTGCTCGCCGCTCGGCTGGCTGTCTCCGCGATTGGGCAGCAGGGCCTGGCGAAGACGCTGCGAAACGCTGTTCTTCTGCGGCTCGGCGGTGCTCTCTGCCTCGGGCAGCAGCAGGCTCATCATGCGTTCCATGATCTTTGGATCGCGCCAGAAGATATGGAAAGCCTGATCGAAGAGCTCGCGCTGATCGCGCCGGTTCACCAGGACCGCAAACAGGGTCCAGTAGAGATCGTCGCGGCGGCGGATGCCGGCGGCTTCCACCGCACGCACGGCATCGAGCGCCTTGCCAGGTCCCAGCCGCAGCCCGGCGGCGCGCAGCAGACGCACGAAATGCACGATATTGGCGGCAAAAGCGCCGTGTTCACCTGCTGGCAGATCGGGCCGCAGGTTCATCGCCTCAGACTCCCAGCGCCGCCATGTCCTGCTGCACTTTCCGCAGGATCGCCGCTGCCTCGGAGCCTTTTATCTTCGCGATGTCATCCTGATACTTCAGCAGCACGCCGAGCGTGTTGTCGATCGTTTCCGGATCGAGCGCGACCTTGTCGAGGAAGACCAGCGCGCGGGTCCAGTCGATTGTCTCCGCCACGCCGGGCAGCTTGAACAGCTCGGTCTGGCGCAGATACTGGATGAAGGCGACAATCTCGCGGCTCAGGCGCTCCGGCGCGCCGGACACCTTGCGGTTCAGGATCGCCAGCTCGCGCTCGGCGCTCGGATAATCCACCCAGTAATAAAGGCAGCGCCGCTTCAGCGCGTCATGGATCTCACGCGTGCGGTTGGAGGTGATAATGACGATCGGCGGTTCGGCTGCCTTGATCGGGCCGATCTCGGGGATGGTGATCTGATAATCCGACAGGACTTCCAGCAGATAGGCCTCGAACGGCTCGTCCGTGCGGTCGAGTTCGTCGATCAGCAGAACCGGCGGCCCCAGCGGATCGGGTTTCAGCGCCTGCAGCAGCGGCCGCTCGATCAGGAAGTCCGGGCTGAACAGATCGCGGCTCAGGCTGCCCTTGTCGCCTTCGCCGGTCGCTTCGGCCAGGCGGATTTCCAGCATCTGGCGCGGATAGTTCCATTCATAGACCGCCGAGGCCAGATCGAGGCCCTCATAGCATTGCAGCCGCAGCAGATTGCGGTTCAGCGTCGCCGCCAGCACCTTGGCGATTTCGGTCTTGCCGACACCGGCTTCGCCTTCCAGGAACAGTGGCCGGCCCATCTTCAGGGCGAGGTACAGCGCCGTGGCCAGCGGGCGGTCGGCCACGTAATCGCCCTGGTTCAGCAGGGCTTCGACGGCATCGATGGAGGCGGGCAGGGACGACATGGGCATACGATCTAGGGCTATGGACCTATAAATCATGCCCGGTCCGGGGCCGCGTCACAAGGCGGCCCGCCGCCTGCATTGCGATGCCGAACGCTTAATAAGGCGAATAGCCGCAGAGATTGGTGGTTGAACGCTCAGCGCGGCAGCAGGGTATAGCCGCGTTCGATGATCCGCTTGGTCGCCTCGAAAGCCTGCACCAGTTCGTCATTGGCCTCGCGCGCGGCGCGCAGGCGGGCAATCTCCTCGGGCGAGGGATGGGGGATCGCGGCGAGTTCCAGCGCCGTCTTGATGTAGCGGGCACGGGCTTCGGCAACGCGGACGCTGAAGGCCATGAAGGATTCCCGGGTCAGTTCTGGCACCGCCTTCCGGATCACCTCGCGGTTGGCGTTGAAGATCGACATCTCGACTTCTTCGAGAAACTTCTGCAGCTTGCGCGCCGATTCCCGGTCCAGCATGTCCTTGCTGACCAGGTGATCGATTTTCTCGGTCTTGCCGTAGCCGATGATCTTCATCGCCCCTCCTTGGCAGAAAGAAGGCTACGCGATCCGGCTTAACGAAAGGTTAGGCATAACAGACTGTCTGCAGCCATAACGGCTTGGCGGTGGAAGGGCTTACCAAGCGGATTGAAGGTATTGGGGCAGGTCGTTCATAGGCTTTGCAGACCGGTTTAGGCAGCCCAGACGAGGACGGAAGGAATTGGAGGTCCGGGCCGGAATTGAACCGGCGTACGCGGATTTGCAGTCCGCTGCGTCACCACTCCGCCACCGGACCTCGCGAGCGCGCCTCTTACTAAGGGTTACCGGCCTGCGGGGTCAAGGGTTTGTAACGGCGAATGCTCCGGCCCCGGCATGTCACAGATCACGGCTAAACCATCATAGAACCGTTGTTTTCGCCGCATTGCAGCATTATAAACGGCGCCAATCTTCTGTTACAGCCAGCGCGGAATCCGACCCATGGCCCAAGCCGATCGCCAATATGCCCAAGCCCGTCGCCAGATGGTGCTGAGCCAGCTTCGTCCCAACAAGGTGATTGACGAGCAGGTGATCAATGCCATGGAGGCCTTGCCGCGTGAGCAGTTTGTGCCGCAGCCCTATCGCGGCGTGGCGTATATGGATGAAGACGTCGCCGTGGCGCCCGGCCGCTTCCTGATGGAGCCGATGGTGCTGGCCCGCCTGCTGCAGGAAGCCGAGCTGCAGCCGCAGGACATCGCGCTCGTGATTGGCTGCGCTACCGGCTACGACGTCGCGGTGCTCGCCAAGATCGTGAATACGGCCATTGGTCTCGAATTTGATACCGCCCTGGCGCAGCAGGCCAGCCAGACCCTGCAGTCCCTTGGCCTCGATAATGTCGCGGTGGTCGAAGGCGCGCTGAAGGAAGGTCTGGCCAAGCAGGGGCCGTTCAATGTCATTCTGCTGGCTGGCGCGATTCCGGAAATCTCCGAGACCCTGCTGAACCAGCTCGCCGATGGCGGCCGCCTGATCGGCGTGGTGCGTCCGCCGGAAGCACCGATCGGCCAGGCCGTGATCGTCAAGCGCGCAGGAAACCTGTTCCCGCAGCGTGTGCTGTTCGACGCCGGGACGCGGCCCTTGCCGGGCTTTGAGCGTCCCGCCGGTTTCGTGTTCTGAGCGGTTGCTGCGCCATATGTCCAGCGCCGCACCTCTTGAGATCGATGTGACCGAGCTCGATGCGTGGCGCAAGGCCGGCCGGGATGTGGCCGTGCTGGACGTGCGCGAGGATTGGGAAGTCGCGACCGTCGCCTTGGAAGGCGCGAAGCATATTCCGATGCGTCAGGTGCCCGAGCGGGTCGCAGAACTGCCGAAGGACAGGCCGCTGGTGGTGATGTGTCATCATGGCGGCCGCAGCCGTCAGGTCACCGGCTGGTTGCGTCAAAACGGTTTTCCGCAGGCGATCAACCTTGCGGGGGGTATTCATGCCTGGGCCGAGCAGATCGACCCGAGCATGGCGAAATACTGAGTACATAAAAAGAAGCGTATCGGGGAAGACGAGCAAGGCATGGCGCTGTCACTAGCGGGCAACGGAAAAAGAAACGGATACTCGTCATGAGCTTCAAAAAGGCCCTACTTGCTTCGGCGATGGCTGGCATCTGCGCGCTCGCCGTGCAGCCGGCTGTGGCCCAGTCCCTCAGCGACGTGCTGAGCGCGGCCTACAACAACAACCCGACGCTGCTCGCAGCGCGCGCTTCCTTGCGCGCCACCGATGAAGGCGTGCCGCAGGCATTGTCGAACTGGCGCCCCACCATCAGCGTCACCGGCGAGACCGGCATCCTGCGCCAGGAGTTCGATCCGCAATCGGCCAGCTTCCAGAACGACACGATCAATCCGCGCTCACTGTCGCTGAACCTGGCGCAGCCGCTGTATCGCGGCGGCCGTACCGAGGCCGCGACCGAAGCCGCCGAAGCCTTGGTGCTCGCCGGCCGTCAGGATCTGGCCAGCACTGAGCGGCGCATCCTGCTCGATGCCGTCACGGCCTATATGGACGTGGTGCAGAACCAGGCCGTGCTCGATCTCAACCGCAACAACGAGGAGGTGCTGCGCCGGCAGTTGGAAGCCACGCGCGAGCGCTTTCGCGTCGGCGAGATCACCCGCACAGACGTTGCCCAGGCTGAATCGCGACTGAGCGGCGCCGTCGCTGGCCGTATTTCTGCCGAAGGCGCGCTGGTCTCGGCCCGCGCCGTTCTGGCCCGCGTAATCGGCGAGATGCCCGGCACGCTGACCCCGCCGCCGCCGCTGCCGGAACTGCCGCGCAGCGAGGAAGAGGCGGTGGCGATCGCTTATGAGGAAAACCCAGATCTGCTCGGCGCGCGCTTCCGTGAAGTCGCCGCCAAGCATGACGTGCGCGCGATTTCCGGCGCCTTGTTGCCCAGCCTGTCGCTGAACGGCTCGCTCAGCCGCGCCGACGAGACCTCGCGCGCCAATCTGGAAACCGATTCCGCGCGCGTCAGCCTGCAGCTCACCGTGCCGCTCTATGAGTCCGGCTCGGTCTACAGCCAGACGCGTCAGCGCAAGCAGATTCACAATCAGCGCCGCATCCAGGTGGAAGAGCAGCGCCGCGCGGTCCGCCAGTCGGTCGTGCAGGCCTGGGAAAACCTGACCACGGCGCGCTCGAATATCGAAGCCCGCCGCGCTCAGGTCGAGGCCGCCCGCATCGCGCTGGAAGGCGTGCAGCAGGAAGCTGAGGTTGGTTCGCGCACCACGCTGGACGTTCTGGATGCCGAGCAGGAATACCTTGACGCGCGCGTGGCCGAAGTCCGTGCCCGCCGCGACGAATATGTCGCCGGCTTCACCCTGCTGTCCGCCATAGGCCGTCTGGGGGCGCGCCAGCTTGCGCTGCCGGTCGAATATTACGATCCGATCGAGAATTACGACCGGGTCCGCAACAAGTGGTTTGGCACCGACGGCGGCCTGACCGCCGACTAGGGAATCGCCTCGAATCGGGGAAAACCTTGGAATTAAGGGAATTTGGGAAAATTCCCTTAACCCGGGTTAACAGTTCGGTTATCTTTGCCGCGCATATAGTGCTGCAATGATTCGGCCCGGCTGAATCGCAGTGGGGCCTGCATTGGCTTGCGACGTTTCAGGTGGCCAATGCAACGCGTCGTGATTGAAACAGTTTTTCTTGGGCAAGGGGATGAGCGACCCTAAAGCTGGTCAAAATGAACCGACGATGGAGGAAATCCTTGCCTCCATCCGGCGGATCATTTCCGAAGATGGTGCCGATCAGCAAGCCGCGCCGCCTGCTGAGGAACCGCCTCCGCCGCCCATGCCCGAACCGGAGCCGGAATTCGAGCCTGAGCCGATGGTGGCGGCGCCTGAGCCGGAACCCGAGCCCGCTTTCGAACCCGATCCGATGCCGGAACCGGCCTTCGAGCCGGAGCCGGAACCGGTCATGGCCGCTGCTCCGGAACCGGAGCTCGAGCTGGAACCAGCCTACGAGCCGCCGCCACCTCCGCCGCCGCCGCGCCGGGCTGCTCCGCGACCGCAGCCGCGCGAAGACATTCTGGAACTGACCGAGGTTGTCCGCGACGACCGCGAATTCGAAGGTCTGGTGTCGCAGCCGACCGCCAGCCGTGCCGCCGCCCATCTGGGCCAGCTTTCCAGCGCCGTGGCCGGATCGCGCGCCATGGGGATGGGCAACAGCCAGCGCACCCTTGAGGAGCTGGTGAAGGAGCTGCTGCGTCCGATGCTGAAGGAATGGCTGGACGCGCATCTGGCCACCATTGTTCAGCGCATCGTCGAGCGCGAAGTGGCCCGCCTGACCATCCAGGCGGAAGAAGAGCAGGACCACCTGTAAGAATTCGTCATGCCGCGGTCTTTACCGTGGCATCGGAGTGTTGTTCCCGCGGAAAAGGCACACATCGCTGCTCACGCCAAGCCTGAGTGCGGCAGCAGTATATTCCCTGAACCTCTGGACGTGCGGGGCCGGATCGTCTTTATTTTTCGCCCTTTCAAAGTCAGTCGCCCGAGTATTTGCTCATGTTGGACAAGACCTATCAGCCGCAGGATGTGGAGACCCGCCTTTACAAGGCCTGGGAGGAGGGCGGCTGCTTCCGGCACGGCATCAAGTCCGGCAAGCCCTATACGATCGCCCTGCCGCCGCCGAACGTCACCGGCAGCCTGCATATGGGCCATGCTCTCAATCACACGCTTCAGGATGTCCTGATCCGTTATCAGCGCATGCGCGGACGCGATGCGCTTTGGCAGCCGGGCACCGACCATGCCGGCATCGCCACCCAGATGGTGGTCGAACGCCAGCTCGCCGAGAAGCAGCAGAACCGCCACGACATGGGCCGCGAGAAATTCGTCGAGCGCGTCTGGCAGTGGAAGGCGGAATCCGGCGGCATGATCACTGGCCAGCAGCGCCGCCTGGGCGAAAGCTGCGACTGGCGCCGCGAGCGCTTCACCATGGACGAGGGCTTGTCCGCCGCCGTCCGCAAGGTTTTCGTCGAGCTTTACCGCGAAGGCCTGATCTACAAGGACAAACGGCTGGTCAACTGGGACCCGAAGCTGCTCACCGCGATCTCCGATCTCGAAGTCGAGCAGCATGAGATCAAAAGCCATCTCTGGTATTTCAAGTATCCCGTCGAAGGGATGCCTGACACCTACATCACGGTGGCGACCACGCGACCGGAAACGATGCTGGGCGATACCGGCGTCGCCGTGCATCCGGAAGACGACCGCTACAAGCATCTGATCGGCAGGTATGCCATCCTGCCGCTGGTCGGCCGCCGCATTCCCATCGTCGGCGACGAATATTCCGATCCCGAGAAAGGCTCGGGCGCGGTGAAGATCACGCCAGCGCATGACTTCAATGATTTCGAGGTGGGTAAGCGCCATAACCTCGAGATGATCAACATCTTCGACCGCCATGCGCATCTGAACGAAAACGTGCCCGAGAAGTATCGCGGCATGGAACGGTTCAAGGCGCGCAAGCAGATCGTCGCCGATATGGAAGAGCTGGGACTGGTCGAGAAGATCGAGCCCAACACCCATATGGTGCCGCATGGCGACCGTTCGCAGGTCGTCATCGAGCCCTGGCTGACCGAGCAATGGTACGTGAACGCCGCCGTGCTGGCGAAGCCGGCCATCGAGGCGGTAGAGAAGGGCGAAATCCAGTTCGTGCCGAAGAACTGGGAAAAGACCTATTTCGAGTGGATGCGCAACATCCAGCCCTGGTGCATCTCGCGCCAGCTCTGGTGGGGCCATCAAATTCCGGCCTGGTACGGTCCGGACGGCAAGGTCTTCGTCGCCTATGACGAAGCCGAGGCGCAGGCCGAAGCCGACAAGCATTACGGCAAGCGCGTCGAATTGACGCGCGATGAGGACGTGCTCGATACCTGGTTCTCATCGGCGCTGTGGCCGTTCTCGACGCTTGGCTGGCCGGAAGAAACCGATTTGCTGAAGTCGCATTACCCGACCGACGTGCTGGTCACCGGCTTTGACATCATCTTCTTCTGGGTCGCCCGGATGATCATGATGGGCCTGCACTTCACCAAGAAGGTGCCGTTCCACACGGTCTACATCCACGCCCTGGTCCGCGACGAGAAGGGCCAGAAGATGTCGAAGTCCAAGGGCAACGTCATGGACCCGCTCGACATCATCGGCAAATACGGTGCCGATGCGCTGCGCTTCACGCTGTCGATCTTCGCAGCCCAGGGCCGCGACGTGAAGATGTCGGAGCAGCGCGTCGAGGGTTACCGCAACTTCGCCACCAAGCTGTGGAACGCCGCGCGCTTCGCCGAGATGAATGGCTGCGCGCTCTCGGCTGATTTCGATCCGGCCAAGGTGCAGGGCACGGTGAACAAGTGGATTTTGGGCCGGCTGGCTCAGGCGGCGCGCGACGTTGAGGCCGCGCTGGAAGCCTATAAGTTCAACGAGGCTGCAGGTGCGCTCTATCACTTCACCTGGGGCACCTTCTGCGACTGGTATCTGGAACTGATCAAGCCGGCGTTGAACGGCGACGATGCCGCGTTGAAGACCGAAACCCAGGCCACCTGCGCCTATGCCCTGAAGCAGCTCATCCATCTGCTGCATCCCTTCATGCCCTTCGTCACCGAGGAGCTGTGGGACAAGCTGTTCGGCAAGCCCGGCGGCTTCCTGATGCTGCGCGACTGGCCCAATGACGGCGCCCGGCCGGAAGACCCTGCTGCCGCTGCCGAGATCGACTGGCTGATCCGCCTGATCGACGGCGTGCGCGCAGCCCGCAGCGCGCTGAACGTGCCGGCGGCCGCCAAGATTGCGATGATCGCCAACGGCGCCAATGCGGAAACGGCTGCGCGCCTGCAGCGCCACGCCGATCCGATCAAGCGCCTGGCCCGCATCGAGACGATTTCGGCCGATCAGGCTGCTCCGCAGGGCTCGGCCCGGATCGTCGTTGACGAGGCTACCTTCGTGCTGCCGCTGGCCGATGTCATCGACATCGCCAAGGAGCGCAGCCGCCTGACCAAGGAGCGCGAGAAGGCCGAAGCCGAGATTGCCAAGCTGGATGCCAAGCTGAACGACGCGACTTTCGTTGCCCGCGCGCCCGAACATGTGGTGGAGGAACAGCGCGAGCGCCGCGCGGCCCAGGCCGCCTTGGTCGCTAAGCTGGCCGACGCGCTGCAGCAGCTCGGATGAACGTCCAGCCCGTCAGGCCGGAAGACCAGGCTCTCATCGACGCAGCAACCGCGCTGATCAAGGCGCGCTACAAGGTCGGCCGCCATCACATCGCGGCCGCCTTACGCACGCGCTCAGGCCGCATCTTCACCGGCCTGCATCTGGATACCTATGTCGGACGGGCTTCCGTCTGCGCCGAGGCCGTGGCGGTCGGCCAGGCGATGGCTGCTGGCGCGGGCGAGGAGGATCCCATCGAGGCGATCGTCTCGCTGCGTCATCCGCGGCCGACAGAGAAGCACAGGGAAATCCAGATCGTCGCGCCCTGCGGCATCTGCCGCGAGATGCTGCGCGACTTTGCGCCCGAGGCACGGGTTTTGCTCGCCACCGAAGGCGGCCTGACCGCCTATAGTCCGGCCGACCTGCTGCCGCTGAAATACCAGCGGGTGGAATAGACTTATTCCTTCACAGGCCTATTCCTTCACCGCGCCGGTCAGGCTCGACACGTAATAGTCGACGAAGAAGGAATACAGGATCGCCACCGGCAACGACCCGAACAGTGCGCCCGCCATCAGCGATCCCCAGTGATAGACATCGCCTTCCACCAGTTCGGTCAGCACGCCGACCGGCACGGTCTTGTTCTCCGACGAGGAGATGAAGGCCAGTGCGTAGATGAACTCGTTCCAGCTCAGCGTGAAGGCGAAGATGCCGGCTGAGATCAGTCCCGGCAGGCTGAGCGGGAGGATGATCTTGGTCAGAATCTGGAAGCGCGAGGCGCCGTCGATCAGCGCGCATTCCTCCAGTTCGAACGGCAGAGTCTTGAAATAGCCGATCAGCAGCCAGGTCGAGAAGGGGATCAGGAAGGTGGGGTAGGTGAGGATGAGCGCCCACATGCTGTCATACAGGCCCATCTCGAAGATCATCGTCGCCAGCGGAATGAACAGGATGCTGGGCGGCACCAGATAGGCCAGGAAGATGAGCAGGCCGACCGTTTCCGAACCTTTGAAGCGCAGCCGCGCAATCGCATAGGCCGCCAGCACCGAGCAGAACAGCGACAGGAAGGTGGCGGCCACTGCGACGACCATGGTGGTCAGCAGCCAGCGCGGATACTGCGTGTCGAACAGAAGCTTCTTGATATTGGCCAGCGTCGGCTCGACCACCCAGAGCGGATTGAAATCGGAGTAGTTCAGCAGTTCGCTGTTCGGTTTGAAGGTCGTCAGCGCCATCCAGTAGAACGGGAACAACAGGACAAACAGGAAGATCAGCAGCGGAATCCAGAGCGTGACCAGTCGGTGAGGAATGGTCTCCAGATATTGCATGCCCTCGCGGTTGTCGACGCGGGTGGAGATATTGGCGTCTGCAGTCATGACCGGCGCTCCTATTGCCACTTCTGCCGCTGCAGTCCGAGATAGGTCACGGCCGTCGAGAGGATGAGGAACGGCACCATCGCGATGGCAATCGCCGCGCCCTCGCCGAGCATGCCGCCATTGATGCCGCGCTGGAAGGCAAGCGTTGCCATCAGATGGGTGGCGTTGTTTGGTCCGCCGCGCGTGATCGCGTAGATGAGCTGGAAGTCGGTGAAGGTGAACAGGATCGAAAACGTCAGCACGATGCTGAGCACCGGCATCAGGTTCGGCACCGTCACGTAATAGAACCGCTGCCAGGCATTGGCGCCGTCGAGTGAGGCGGCCTCATAAAGGCTTGGCGAGATCGTCTGCAACCCGGCCAACAGGCAGATCGCCACGAAGGGGATGCCGCGCCAGATATTGGCGGCGATCACGGAGGCGCGGGCGTTGTTCTCGTTGCCGAGGAAGTCAATATAGACGTCGATCAGCCCGAGCTTGCTCAGCATCCAGGAGATGATCGAGAACTGGGAATCGTAAATCCACCAGAAGGCAATCGCCGACAGCACCGTCGGTACGATATAGGGCAGCAGGATCACCGCGCGGATGATCGCCTGCATCGGCAGGTGCCGGTTCAGCAGCAGGGCCAGCCACAGACCGAGCGCAAATTTGATGACGGTGGCGACCGCCGTGTAGAGGATGGTGTTGAACACCGATTTCAGGAAGATCGAGTCATCCAGCAGGGAGATGTAATTCTCCCAGCCGATGAAATGTCCGGCGCGGCCAATGCGTGTATCGGTAAAGCCGAGCCAGATGCCAAGTCCCAGCGGATAGGTAAGAAAGACCAGCAGCAGCAATCCTGCTGGCGCCATGAAAAGGACGGAGAGGAGTGTGGTATTATTGCGCAGGCGATCCCAGGTCGAGACGCGGCTTGTCATCAGAGCTTGCTCATTCAGCAGATCGGGGAAGAAGAGGGCGATACAGCGTATCGCCCTCCGGTTCGGCTGGATGCGCGATCAGGATTTGTAGATGCGCAGCAGGCGCTTCTCTGCTTCCTCCGCAGCCTCCTTCGGCGTTTTCGAGCCGGAGGCGGCCTGCGCCACCATGTTGTTGACGATGTAGTCGTTCAGCGCGGCGGCCGAAGCGGGGCCGAGCGTGCCGGAATAGCCGTGCCACAGCATGTTCTTCACCGTGTCGCGGTAAGGCAGGCTCTTCGGATCGGAACTCCAGACTTTGTTATTCTCGTAGTCCTTCAGCGGATGCGTGATATAGCCGATCGAGGCCTCCTGCCACGGCTCATACTGCTCTTTCTCCCACATGAATTGCAGATAGGCTTTCGCCGCATTGGGATACTTGCTGTACTTGAAGACATAAGCTTGGCTGAACAGATGCAGCTCGGTCGGCCGGCCCACCGGCCCGATCGGGAAGTTGGCGTGGTAGATGTCGTCCGCCATCGCCTTGATCTTCGGGTCCTGCGAGTTCTTCGCCGCGTAGTAGACCGAGATGCCGTTATTGGTCAGGCTGATCTGGCCGTCGAGGAAGGCCTTGTTGTTGTTCGGATCGAGCCAGCCCAGCGTTCCCGGCGCGAAGGTCGGATACAGCTCCTTGGCATATTCCAGCGCCTTGATCGTCTCGGGACTGTTGATGACGACCTTGTTGTTGTCGTCCACGATCTTGCCGCCGAAGGCCCAGATCAGCCAGTAGGTCCACGAGCCGTCGCCCACCGCATTGCCGAGCGCGAAGCCCGCCGGCGTGCCTTTGGCATGCAGCGCCTTGCAGAGCTGCAGGAAGCCGTCCATGTCCTTCGGGAATTCCTTGAAGCCGGCGGCTTCGACATGGCTCTTGCGGTAGACCATGCAGGCGCCCGCCGCGCCGAGCGGCAGCGCGATCCACTGATTGCCCTGCTTGGCGTAGCGCTCGCAGACCGGGAACCAGCCGCCATACTTGTTGCCGATATAGGTGGCGATGTCAGTCAGGTCGACCAGCTTGTCGGCGAAGAGATGGGGCACGTCGAAGAAGTCGAGGATGATGTCCGGGCCGGAGCCGACATTGGCCGCCACCGAGGCTTTCGGCGCGATGTCGGGCCAGGCTTCGCGGTCGATCCTGACCTCCACGCCGGTCTTTTCGGTGAACTTCTTGGTATTTGCCGTCCATGTGTCGATATCGCCCTGGACGAACTGGCTCCAGCGCAGCAGGCGCAAGGTGGCGCCTTTTTCGATCGGCAGGTTGGGGGCCTGCTGGGCCATCGCCTGGCGGGGCAGGAGCAGGCCGCCGCCCGCGCCAACCGCCGCCGCACCGATGGTGGTCTTGATCACATCACGCCTGGTGAAATCTGACATGCGTATACGCCCTCCCGTGGTTGTCTATCGTTCTTCGCCGGATCGTTCCGGCAGTCTTGAACTCAACAGCACCAACAACTCGGACCGTCGGCACTGAGCCGGTTCGATCTTTCTGGGGAATTGCCCCCGGAGGACCGGCGGGCAGACAGCGTTTCCTCGTTCAAGTCCTGGGCCGGGATGGCCCCAAGCTTGATATCTTATATATTTGTACTGAAACCCTAAGCAGACCGGAGCCCATACGCAAGCCCCATCTGCCGTCGCGCCGGAGCACTCCATTTTACAATGTTGTGCGGAAGGCCGCCGTTTCCAGGCGGTAATCGCGCAGGCCTGGCCGGATGCTTGACCGGCTTTACCGGCGCTGGTCTTCTGCCCGCATCATGGAGGAAACATCATGGGTAATATGAGCAACCCGCAGATCGACGCGATCCTGTCGGTGGTCCAGGTCTATCTGGACGGCCTTTACGAAGGCGATGTGGAGAAGCTGCGGCAGGCCTTCCATCCGGCGGCGCATCTGTTTTCATCGACCGAAGGTACGCTGGTCGATATCCCGCGCGAGCAATGGTGCGAACTGATCGCAAGCCGCCCCTCGCCGAAATCGAAAAATCAGACGCGTGAATACGAACGCATTCTGTCGGTCGATCTTACCGGGCCGAACACGGCGATGGTCAAGCTGAATTGCGCCATTCCGCCTAAGCTGTTCACCGACTATCTCAGCCTGATCAAGCTCGACGGCCGCTGGCAGGTCATCAACAAGACCTTCCACTTCGACCTGTTGCCGGCCTGAGGATTCAGGCTGCCGCGGGGCTGGCCGATTTCCGCCGGATCGCAACGGCGGTCAGCGTGGTCAGCCCCAGCATACCTGCGACGAACCACAGCACGCGGTCCGGCATGCCGTGATCGAGCAGCAGGCCGATCACCGGCGGCGCCAGGGCCGAACCGGCATCGAGGCCGGAATAAACAAAGCCGAACACCCGGCCAGAGGCGCCCTTGGGCGCCGCGCCGCGCACGATCAGGTCGCGTGACGGCGTCGTGAAGCCCTGCAGGAAACCAGCGCCGGCAATCGCGCCGACCAGCAGGAAGCTCGGCAGGTCAAAATTGGCAACCAGCAGCATCGTCGCAGCCGCGCCCAGCAGGCCGGAGATGACGATCACCTCCAGCTTCAGGCCCCAGTCCGCGGCAAAGCCGCCGACCATCACGCCGAGTGACGCGCCGAGCAGGAAGGCGGTCAGCGCCGTGGTGGCGAGCGCCAGCGGCGTGCCATAGAGCGCATCCAGCGTGGCGGGCAGGAAGTTCTGCACGCCGATCAGCGCAAAGGACAGCAGCAGGAAATAGGCAAAGCACATCACCACCGGCATGGTCAACAAAGGCCCCAGCGCCGCTGTCTTCTCGCCGGCCTTCACGGCGGCGCGGCGTGCCGCACCTGCATCTTCCTTCAGCAGGTCGCGGTTGAGCAGCACCGCCGCCAGGATGGCATAGCCGATCAGCGCGGCGACAATCGGCGCTGCGCGCCAGCCGAGCAAAGCGGCGCCGCCCGCCATCAGCACCGGCGCCAGCGCCCAGCCGAGATTGCCGCCCAGGGTATGCGTGCCATAGGCGCGTCCGAGCCGCTTCTGATCGACCGAGGCATTCAGGATCGAAAAATCGGCCGGATGGAAAACGGAATTGCCGATGCCCGCCATCACCGCGACCGGCAGCAGCATCCAGAAGCTTGGCACCAGACCGTAAAGCAGGATCGCGGTGCAGAAGATCGCCAGGCCGCCGATCAGCACGTTGCGCGCCCCGATCCGGTCCACCAGGAAACCGGCCGGCGTCTGCAGCACGCCCGAAGTCACGTAGAACAGCGTCATCACCAGGCCGAGCTGCGTGTAGCTGACCGCGAAGGCATCCTTCAGGAAGGGAAACAGCGGCGGCAGGACGAGCTGGAAGAAATGGCTGCAGCCATGCGCGATGCCGATCAGCGCCATCACCTTGAGGTCGCGATTGGCGGGAGCGGCGGGCTGGCCGGCGGGAATGGCGAAATCGGTCATGACTTCCCTGCGAGACTGTCTGGGCGTCCGGGTTCATTGTCCGGCTGTGCCGCCGGTAGTTGGCGGCATCAAACCTAACAGATAATCCGGGTACGGGCAGCCCTAAAACCGGCCGGAGTAACCGGCCAGTTATCGCGTCAGCTATCGAGTATTGGGCGGTTATCGCGGGTCGGACTGCGCCGTCAGCCAGTCCAGATAAGCCTGCAGGATGTAGCTCGCGGCCAGCTTGTCCACCAGTTCGGCGCGGCGGGCGCGGCTGAGATCGGCTTCGTCCGTCATCATGCGCTGCACCGCCATGGTGCTCATCCGCTCGTCCCACAGCGCGATGGGCACGGGCAGGTGCTGCGCGATGTTGCGGGCAAAGGCGCGGGCGGCCTGGCAGCGCGGGCCTTCGCTGCCGTCCATGTTCACCGGCAGGCCCAACACCAAGGCGGCAACGCCTTCCTTCTGCGCGATCCGAACCAGCTCGGCTGCGTCATCCTTGAATTTGCGACGCTGGATGGTGGCATAGGGGCTGGCGATCCGGTGCCCGGCATCCGACAGCGCCAGGCCGATCGTCTTGGTGCCCAGGTCCAGGCCCAGATAGCGCTGCCCCGGCTGCAGTCGCACGGGGCCGTGCGCCGGGCGGAAGCGGGCGGGCTGCGGCGCGGTTTCCGGCGGCGTGCCGGCCGGCTTTTCAGGGGGTGAGTCAGGGTTGCCGGGGGGCATGCCGGGTGATACTTTCCGCCGCTATTTCAAGGGGATTCGCCCCATACTATAGCGGACTCAGTCAAGAACGGACAGCGCATGTCATTGGATAGAACAGCAGTGGCCAAGATCGCCAAGCTGGCCCGGCTCAAGATGGAGCCGGAGCGGCTGGACGCGATGACCTCGGAGTTGAACCGGATTCTCTCCTTTGTCGAGGAACTGCAAGCTGTTAATACGGAAAACGTCGAACCGATGACCTCGGTCATGCCAATGAAGCTGCGCATGCGCGATGACGTCGTCACCGACGGCGGCAACGCCGAAGCCGTGCTGAAGAATGCCCCGCAGCGCCAGGGCGATTTCTACACTGTTCCGAAGGTGGTCGAGTAATGAGCATCGATCCCGCCACCCTGACGATTGCCTCGGCCCTGGAAGGCCTGGCGAAGAAGGAATTCACCTCGGTCGAGCTGACGGAGGCCTGCATCGAGGCGATGCAGGCGGCCAAGCCGCTGAACGCCATGATCACCGAGACGCCGGACAAGGCCCGCGAAATGGCCAAGGCCTCGGATGCGCGGCGCGCCAAGGGCGAAGCGGGCCTGCTGGACGGCATTCCGCTCGCCATCAAGGATCTGTTCTGCACCGAGGGCGTGCTGACCACGGCGGCCAGCCACATTCTGGACGGCTTCCACCCGACCTATGAAAGCACTGCGACGGCCAATCTCTGGAAGGCCGGCGCGGTGATGCTGGGCAAGCTGAACCTCGACGAATTCGCCATGGGTTCGTCGAACGAGACCAGCTACTACGGCCCGGTGATTAATCCCTGGCGCGGCAAGAACGGCGAGAAGCTGGTGCCGGGCGGCTCGTCAGGCGGCTCGGCTGCTGCGGTTGCCGCAGGCTTTGCTCTGGGCGTCACCGGCACCGATACCGGCGGCTCGATCCGCCAGCCTGCGGCGCTCTGCGGCATCACCGGCATCAAGCCGACCTACGGCCGCGTTTCGCGTTGGGGCATCGTCGCCTTTGCATCCTCACTCGATCAGGCCGGTCCGATGACCCGCACCGTGCGAGATTCCGCGCTGATGCTGCAGGCCATGGCGGGCTTCGATCCGAAGGACAGCACCTCGGTCGACCTGCCGGTGCCGGACTACCTCGCCAATCTCGAAGGCGGCGTGAAGGGCCTGCGCATCGGCATTCCGCGCGAATACCGAATGGACGGCATGGACCGCGAGATCGAGGCGCTGTGGGAGCAGGGCAAGGCTTGGCTGAAGGAAGCCGGCGCCGAGATCGTCGATATTCACCTGCCGCATACCCATTACGCGCTGCCGGCCTATTACATCGTCGCGCCGGCGGAAGCATCCTCCAACCTCGCGCGCTACGACGGCGTCCGCTACGGCCTGCGCGTGCCGGGCAAGGACCTGATCGAGATGTACGAGAACACCCGCGGCGAAGGTTTTGGCCGCGAGGTACAGCGCCGCATCATGATCGGCACCTACGTGCTCTCAGCGGGCTATTACGATGCCTATTACACCAAGGCGCAGAAGGTGCGGACGCTGATCAAGAAGGACTTCGAGCAGGCCTTCCAGCGCGTCGATGCCATCCTGACGCCGACCGCGCCGAATGCGGCTTTCCCGCTCGGCGCCAAGACCGACGATCCGGTGACCATGTATCTGAACGACGTCTTCACCGTCCCGGTCAATCTGGCCGGCCTGCCGGGCCTGTCGGTGCCGGCCGGCCTGAACGGCGATGGCCTGCCGCTTGGTTTGCAGCTCATCGGCAAACCCTTTGACGAGGCGATGCTATTGCGCGTCGGCCGCACGCTGGAGAAGGCGGCGAACTTTACCGCACGCCCCCAGGCGTGGTGGAGGCAGTAAGATGGCTGAGAAGGATTACATCCAGGGTGCGACCGGTCCGTGGGAAGTCGTCATCGGCATGGAGGTCCATGCCCAGGTCACTTCCAAGGCCAAGCTCTTTTCCGGCGCGGCGACCGCTTTCGGCGCCGAGCCGAACCACCAGGTCAGCCTCGTCGACGCGGCGATGCCCGGCATGCTGCCGGTGATCAACAGATATTGCGTCGAGCAGGCGGTGCGCACGGGCCTTGGCCTGAAGGCGCAGATCAACCTGCATTCGGTGTTCGACCGCAAGAACTACTTCTACGCCGACCTGCCGCAGGGCTATCAGATCAGCCAGTACAAGCAGCCGATCGTCGGCGCGGGCAAGCTGATCCTCGACATGCCGGATGGCAGCACGCGCGAGATCGGTATTACCCGCCTGCATCTGGAGCAGGATGCGGGCAAGAGCCTGCATGACCAGAGCCCGCGCGAGAGCTTCATCGACCTCAACCGCTCTGGCGTCGCGCTGATGGAGATCGTCTCCGAGCCCGACATGCGTAACGCGGAAGAGGCGGGGCTTTACCTGAAGAAGCTGCGCACCATCCTGCGCTATCTCGGCACCTGCGACGGCAACATGGAGGAAGGCTCCATGCGCGCCGACGTCAACGTCTCGGTCCGCCGCCCCGGTGAGCCGTTCGGCACGCGCTGCGAGATCAAGAACGTCAATTCGGTGCGTTTCGTGCAGCAAGCCATCGAATACGAGGCGCGCCGCCAGATTGAGATCCTCGAAGACGGCGGCAAGATTGATCAGGAAACCCGCCTGTTCGACACCAGCAAGGGCATCACGCGGTCCATGCGCTCCAAGGAAGAGGCGCATGACTACCGCTACTTCCCCGATCCGGACCTGCTGCCGCTGGAACTGGATCCGGCCTGGGTCGAGCAGATCCGCAAGTCGCTGCCTGAGCTGCCGGATGAGAAAAAGGCGCGCTTCATTGAGAAGCTGGGCCTGAGCCCCTATGACGCCAGCGTGCTGGTGGCGGAGAAAGAGTCTGCCGATTTCTACGAGGCGGTTGCCAAGGGCCGCGACGGCAAGCTCTGCGCCAACTGGGTAATCACCGAGTATTTCGGCGCGCTGAACAAGTCGGGCAAGTCGATGGCGGAATTCACCATCACGCCCGAGAAGCTTGGCGGCCTGATCGACCTGATCGCCGATAACACGATCTCCAACCGCTTGGCCAAGGATGTCTTCGCCCTGATGGTGGAAACCGGCAAGGATGCCGCGACCATCGTGGAAGAGAAGGGCATGAAGCAGGTGACCGACACCGGCGCGATCGAGAAGGTGATCGACGAGGTGATGGCGGCCAATGCCGACAAGGTGGCCGAGTATCGTGCGGGCAAGGAGAAGCTGTTTGGCTTCTTCGTCGGCCAGACGATGAAGGCCTCGGGCGGCAAGGCCAATCCGGCCGCGGTCAACGAGCTGCTGAAGAAGAAGCTCGCGGGCTGACCGCTCAAAAACATAGAACAGAGAAGGGGGCCGGCCGCACAACGACCGGCCTTTTTTCTGTCACTTTTCTGCAGGATTAGGAAACATCATCTGAAAGGTTACTGATGCGCCGCGGCTCTGTCCTGTCTGCCACGCTGATCTGTTTGTTGCTTGCGGCCTGCTCAAGCATGCGGGAAAGCGAACCCGAACGCACAGCCACCGAGCAGCTGCTGTTCTCAACTGCGGCTGAGCGCGCCGCTGACAAGCTCGCCTTCAACATCCCCCTGGGTACGAAGGTCTTTGTTGATGCGTCCTATGTCGAAGGCGTCGACAGCAAGTATCTCATCAGCGCCTTGCGCGACCGCATCTTGCGCCGGGGCGGCGAACTGGTCGCATCGCGGGATGCGGCGGATATTGTCATCGAGCCGCGCGTTGGCGCGATCTCTCTGGACCGCAAGAAGACGCTGTTCGGCATCCCCGATTACGGCATTCCGATCCCGCTCGCGGGCGAGGTGAACACGCCCGAAATCGCGCTGTTTAAGCGCGACAAGCGGCAGGGCGTGATCAAGGTCGCGGCGACGAACTACAACGCCAAGACCGGCAAGCTGATCGAATCGCTTGAGCCGGTTTACGGCTTCTCGCACCGCACCGAGTGGGCTGCCCTGGTTCTCTTCAACTGGGAGAGCAACGACCTGGTGCCCGAACCCGAAAATGACAATTGGGTGGGGAAATAGGCCGTTCGTCATGCTGGCGCAGGTAGAATATTGGTAACTGCGCAAAGCCGGACATTGCGGCGATAGCGGAATACGGGTCATCCTCAGTGTACTGTCAATTTTGCCCGTTTTCTGCCTCCCATGTTTTGCCAAACCGAGGCTGAAGCCTTTGCAGATTCAGCGCGCGATCTGATCTTCCAGGTCGCCCGTCCTTATCTCGAACGCCAAGCTATCACGACGGTCGAGTTGATCTACGATCCGGCGCGGCATCGCCTGCTGCTGGATGACGGCGCGCGCTTCCAGGAAATTCTGCAGCGCATCGCGCTCTTGCAAGGCCAGCGCAACAGGCGCCCCGTCAACGAGCGCATGCACGAACTGACCGCGCTGGCCGAGGCCGGGATGCAGCGCATTGCCGACTGGGCGGAGGCTCTGCCATCTGTGGCCAATGCGGACCAAGCTCTGCGAGACGGCCTGCTGGCGGATGACTCGATGGATGGACAGGTGAGGGCAGGAATTACCCTCAGCCGCCTGCTGCGCCTCAACGAGGATTGGAGCGCACGAGCATTGCTCTGCCTAGACCTGATCGAAGCAGGCGTGCAGGGCGCCAGCCGCGCCATGATCGACCAGACCCTGGCCGAAATGCTGCGGATGAAGGCCGCGGCAGCCAGCCTGTTCGGCGACATCAACCGCCGCCGGATGATCGAGATCTGTCTCTATCTGGCGGGTGAGGATCGTGCGGTCGAGGTCGGCCCGGCGTTGACCCGGCTGCGGCAATCTTTGCCGCTGCCGCATTGCCAGGCGGCCATCCGCGAGCGCCTGACCGAAATGCTCAACGGCACGTTGCCGCTTTTCCATGCTGAGCCGCATCATGAATGGCAGGCCTTGCAGGATCTGAAGCAGCGGATTGCAGCCTTATCGCCGCTCGCGGAGGAAGCCATCTTCAGCCAGTTGCACCGCCGTTTCGGCCGCTTCGTAGCGCCCGAGCAGTTGAACCCGGTTCTGGCGGTGCAGCCCGACATCGCCCACAAACTGCTTTTCCTGATGCGCCTTTATCACGACGTCATCGACGGCAATGCCCGTTTCGAACTGCTCGGCGTGTTTAACCATTATCTGGAGCATCGCGATTTCAAATCGCAGTTCCTGGGGCCGCAGGCGGCGCGGGAGGATTTTGCCGATCTGGTCCGCGAGATTTCCGAACTCGTGGCGAAGGCCGACATCGTCGAGCAGCGCAAGACGCGTCTGCTTGCCCTGTTCCGCGATCAGCTCATCAAGGTGGTGAAGCCGGCCGGGCGCCGCTTGGGGCAGCGCGGCCTCGGCGGGCCGAACGATGTTGTCGAGGTGAGCGGGGTCAGGATGCACCTGCATAACTGGAGCATGTCAGGGCTGCTGTTCGGCCCGTGCCCCGGTGGCGTGGAAGTGGGCGATCATCTGCCGATCAAGGTCGTGATCCGCAACCCCGTCCTGGCGCTTGACTTCGACGCCGAGGCCGTGGTGTTGCGGATCACCGATGATCTTGTGGCCGCGCGCTACAAGCTGAACGACGCCGAGACGTTGGAGCGCGTGAGAGCCTATTTCGCGGCCGCCTGAATATTACCGGATGCCGGCCATGCTCTGGCTATGCTGGCCGCCAGGCGTTGAGACTTTGCGGATCGTTTCCGCAGCCTGACGGCTGTTGCCGTCGGTTGCGATATCACCCAGCGAGATGATGCCCACAAGGCGCTTCTCGCGGTTGACCACCGGCAGGCGGCGGACCTGAATCTCGCCCATATTCTTGGCGACATGGCCCAAGGCTTCGTCGTCATAGCAGTATTTCACGTCCGCGCTCATCACATCGCGCACCTTGGTATCGGGCGAACATTTCTTCGCCACGCCGCGCACCGCAATGTCGCGGTCCGTGACCATGCCGACCAGTCTGTCGTTTTCGCCAACCGGCAGGCTGCCGGCATCGATCTCAGCCATGATCTGCGCTGCTTCGGCAATCGTCTGATCGGGGCTGACGGTGCGTACGTCACGGCTCATCGCTTCGCTGACTTTCATCGCGTTCTCCTGTGGCAGTGTGGGGGTGAAGCAGCCGATCTGCGACTGCAGCGACATCCGTCGCGCTTACCGAAGCTATCTAGTCGGTATTACGTACCCTACAAGGCGTGAGAACACGGGAATGAAAGATATTCGCTTCTACTGCAGCGATTGATGCAGTGCGAGGGTAATTTTTTCGAGAAGTGTTATCAGCGGATTCCGTTGACTTCCTGCACTTCACGCACGAAGCGAATGATCGCTGGAATATCGTCCTGCTTGACTTGCGGCTGCGGCGGCATATTGCCGAAATTCCAGTGATGCTGCCGTGATCCTCGCGTGATTGCAAAGAAGAATGCGGCATCGCCATGATGCGACGGCTCATAGATCTTGTGAATGAGAGGCGGGCCGCTCTGACTGCCCTGGCCCCAGTCGCCATGGCATTGCTGGCAATACTGCTCGAACGCGGCTTTCCCGCGCTGCGCTTCGGCGCTTAAGCGTTGCGGCTGAGTGACCGGGACTTCCGCGCCATGCGCAGTATCGAGTCCCGCAATCATGACGGCTGTGACAAATAGCGCAGCGAAAAAATGCAGATTCACTGTCATACTCAGTCCACATCGAGCGGCAAGTTGCACTGTGGTGATCATCGTCACGCTTTGCTGAGGCCGGCGATCTGGCCGGCAGGCTTGCGATGAACTAGATGTGAGATGCAGCCGGACATCCGTCCGGCCGCCAGCACCTCCCCCGGCCGCAAGAACCGAAGGACCCAGTGGCCAAGCGGCGCGGAGGGAGGTGTCCCGGCCGGCCGTCATTTTTTATGGTGCGGTCCGGCAGAGGCCGTAGCCAGGACATCCAATTCCCAGCCCCGATTGCCGCGATCTTACTGACCGCTTCGTGCATGTCCAGCGGCGTGGTACGTCTTCCCGACGCCGTTACGTCAGCGGACTTGTCCGCCATGCCGGTCGGCATATGCCCATGAATGAGGCAGGCGAAGTCGAAACTGCCTGTTTTGGTAAAGGTCCATATCAGCGTCTTGCTGCCTCCGGGCGCGACGGTGACCGCATTTGGATCGTCATTCTGCATCTCCCGATGCTCCTCCATCAGTGCCCGGTGCACCAGCAGCTCCTCCCAGGTGCCGAGCGTTATTTCATGCGACAGCGCGCCGACATTCTTCACCACGAAGCGGATCGTCTCGCCTTGTTTCACAGTGATGGTCTTGGGCTGGAAGTGCATCTCGTCGCTCATGGTGACGACGATGGTGCGCGCCTTCGCCTTGGAATCGTCCGGCTGGCCCGGGGCTGCGGCATGGCCGATGTAATGGCCGCCTGAATGGTCATGTGCGTGGTCATGGTCCGGAGCCTGCCAAAGTGATGGGCGCCGCGGCGAGGGAAGCCGTGCGGCTGACAGCGAAGGCGAGGCTGAGCAGGCGCAATCCTTGGGTCATTGGCATCGTCTACCGCCTTCCAGCATGGGAAGGTCAAGCCAAGGGAGACGAGATTGCCACAGCGCCGGTATGCTAAAATCCGCGGCGGAATCGAGGGACCGGCATGAACCTGATGGAAGCCACCATATTCGCCATTCTGATCAGCACGCCGCCGGGCAACATGCCTTACGGCTGCAGGCTGACCGACAATGTCAAGGAGGCAATCTGCACCAACGGGCTGGTGATCCGCGAATTTGCCGACGGCACGCTGGAATACAATGCAAAGATCCGCGTCTCCAAGAACCGCCGCCGCGAGCTGATCTTCTCGAACGGCATCACCGCCAATTTCGATAGTTTCGGCTGGCTGCAATTTTCCAACGGCTATGCGGTGCGCCGCGTGGAAGGCGACATCTTCCGCGTGGCGCAACCACAGGGGCCGGAACTGACCTGCCGCTATTCGGTGCCGGTGGCGACCACGCGCTGCACGCCGAGCTAGGCTGTATGCGAGGCGAGAGGCCAGCCGCTTAGCGCTTCATGTCGATGGCGCGGGACATCATCTCGTCGGTCGCGGTCAGCACCTGGCCGTTCATCGAATAGGCCCGCTGTGCCACGATCAGCCGGGTCATCTGCTCGCTGACATCCACGTTCGACTGCTCGAGCGCTCCGGCGACCAGATCGCCGACACCGGCTTTGTTGTTGACGTCGCCCGGAAGGCCGAAGGTGACGCGGCCGGAATTGCGGGTCTCAACGAAAGCCGTGCCGTCCACGCGGTCGAGGCGGTCGGGCTCAGGGAAATTCGCCAGCAGAAGCTGGCCGCCAATGCGGCTGCGGCCATTGGTGTAATTGTAGATAATGTTGCCGTCCTCATCGAAGGAGACGCTGCTGAAGTCGCCGCCCACCAAGCCGTTCTGGAACAGGTTGAGATTGGTGATCTCGCTCACCTGGCTGGAGAACTGGGTCAGGCCGCTCGACTCGTTGAAGTCGAATCCGCCACCGAAGGTGCCAAGGTCCAGCGTGATCGCCTGGGCGCCTGCGCCGAAATCGGCGCTGAAGGCAACCGTGGCCGCGCCGTTGCCGCTGACCTCAAGGCTCGGATCGGTGCTGCTCATGCTCGCCAGCACGCCATTGGCAAAGGTCACGGCAACCGGGCCGAAGCTCTTCGGCGTGCCGCCGGGCGTGTTGATCGTCATGTTCCAGCTATCGTCGCCGGTCTTCTCCCAGACCACCTGGAAACTTTGCTCGATGCTGTTGGCGTCGACGATGCCAATGCCGGTGCTATAGGTACGGCCGATCTGCGCGGAGGCAGGAAGGTTGGCCTTGTAGTTGACCAGCGAGGTGGGATCCGCCGGGATCGGGCTGTCATCCACCACGAAATCCCGCGGCGTGTTGCCGCCCGGTGCCGCCGCCTGCAGGTAATAGCCGGCGGAATTGACCAGCCGGTTCGAGATGTCGAGTTTGAAATCGCCCAGGCGGGTGTAATAGGTCGAGCTTTCGAAGCCGGTCGGCTCGCCGGTATTGCGGTCGATGCCGGTCGGCTTGGAGACGGGGATGAAACCGCTGCCGCTGATCGCGATAGAGGTGCTGCTGTTGTCGCGGATGATCGTGCCCTGGACGCGGTTGGCGAAATCGGCGATAGCGCGTACGCCCATGGACCGGTTGGAATCCATTACTGGGCTGTCGCCGATCACCTTGCTGCTCACCATGTCGGCGAACAGGGTATTGACCTCCTTGTAGCCAATCGCTGTCGAATTGGCGACGTTGTCGGAGATATGCCCGATTGCCGTGGCCTGGGCGATGATGCCCTGCACCGCAGTGCCCAGTGAGCCGAAAAAGGACATGGATCGCTCCTGTCGATAGATTCCGTCTGTCTGCGGCCCTTAGAAGCAAGCACCGTGCCGGTCAGCTTTTTGCCTGTAAGTTATTGTTATCGAAGGAACCTACTGCTAGGCTTGCGCCATCGCACCCGGCAAAAATTGCCGGTCGCTTCCCGCGGATGCGCCCGGTGGTCATAATGTGCCGGCACGCCGCCAAGGCCGGATATGCTGCAAGTTCCATTCATCTCTCAGCCGCAGACCAGCGATGACGCGCGGCTTTTCCTGTGGACCGGCGAGTTCCGCGACCGCCGGCAGGAGCGGCAGTATCACGACCATCGCACGGAGGCGGTCCGCTCGCTGCTGCGGGCCTGCGGTCTGGCGGCGACGATTGGCTTCTGCCTTCTCGTCGTCCGCGACTATCTGGTGCATGGCGTGGGTAACGTCTTCTACTGGAATGTCACGATCCGCAGCATCGGCCTGGTGATCGGCATCGTCTTCCAGATCATGGTGGCGCGCGCTCCCACCATCAACGCGCTGCATGCTGCTACCTTCGCCGGGATGATGGCGCTCACCACGCTGGTCTATCTCTCCTGGCTGGCCGGGCCGCCGACCGGGCTGAATACCAGCACTTTGGCTTTCGCGATCCTGCTGATCTACTACCTGCTGGTGCCGGCGCCCGCCTGGAGCATTCTCTTCAATGCCGCCTATCTGACGCTTGGCACGATCATGATGGGCGTCTTCCGGATTCAGCTCCCCGGGGAAACCGTCTTCGGCATGATCCTGATGCTGCTGGTCGGCAACGGGCTCGGCCTTGTCGGGATGCGGCAGTTCAAGCTGGAGCGCCGCCGCAATTTCCTCGCCCGCGAGGAGGCGAGGCGGGTTACTGAGGCGCTCACCCTGGCGCGGCAGGAAAACCGCCGCCGCAGCGAATATCAGGCCTGGGCGCTGGATGCCTTGCAGGTCGGCGTCCTGCTGGTCGATCCCGATGGCCGCCTGCATACCATCAACCGCCGTGCGGCCGAGCTGCTGGCGCTGCCGCCGAACGAGGTCAAGCCGGGAGACCCCTATGAGGCGCTGATCCGCTTCTTCGTCCAGCGCAAGGATTTCGGCGATCTCGACTACAGCGACTTCCGCTATCACATCGACCGCCTGCTGCGCGGCAAGGCGCATGTGGTTCCGGCGCGCCTGCACAGCACCGGCAGGGTGCTCGAATTCACCGCCGACCGGCTGCCCGACCGGTCGGTCGCTCTCACTATCTACGACGCCACCGAACGCTACGCGCTGCACCGCCGCCTGCGTCATGCGGTCGAGGTGGCCGGTGATGGCTTCGCCATTTATGACGCCAACGACCGCATCACCATCTGCTCCAGCCGCTTTGCCGCGCTTTACGGCCTTTCGGTCGATCAGATCATCGGCATGAGCTTCGAGGAGGTGATGGCGCGCGGCTATGAGCGCGGGATCTATAGCCGCGACGACCGCGCCGCTGGCTCGGCCGCCATCGCCAGCCTGACGCGGCGGCGGATATCCGAGCGCATGATCGAGATCCACACAATGGCCGGCGAATGGTTCCTGGTGCATGAACGCATCACGCCATCGGGCGACCTTGTGGTGGTGCGCGCCAATATCACGGCGCGGCGCCGCATGGAGGATGAACTGCGTCGCGCCAAGGAAGAGGCGGAACGCGCGCTGGCCGAATTGCGCGACGCGCAGGCCAATCTGGTCCTGGCCGAGAAGATGGCCTCACTGGGTTCGCTGGTCGCCGGCATGAGCCACGAGATCTCCACGCCGCTAGGCATCGGCGTTTCGGCCGCCTCGCATCTGGCTGAGGAGATCGGCAAGCTGGCGGAACAGTTCCGCGACGACACGCTCAAGCGCGCCGACCTGCAGGATTTCCTCGACAGCGCCGCCGAGGCGGTGCGCATCATGGAAAGCAACCTGGCCCGCGCGGCCAGGCTCATCCAGGCGTTCAAGCAGGTTTCCGCCGACCAGACCACCGACGAAATCCGCAGCTTTGAACTGGGCTCTTACCTGCGCGAGATCATGCTCAGCCTCGCGCCGGTCCTGCGCCGCAGCAACCATGAAGTCGAAATCGACTGCCCCAACGATCTGACGGTCCGCACGCGCCCAGGCGCGGTCGGCCAGATCATCACCAACCTGGTGATGAATGCCTTCCAGCATGCCTTCAATGACGACGAGGGCGGCCGTATCCGCATCCGCGTGATGCAGCCGCGCGAGGGCCGCGTCGCCATCGAGTTCAGCGACAACGGCCGCGGCATCGCCGAACGCGATCTGCCGCGCGTCTTCGACCCGTTCTTCACCACCAAGCGCGGCACTGGCGGCACGGGCCTGGGTCTGCATATTGTATATAATCTGGTCAGCCAGGTTCTCTGCGGCACCATTGCGGTCTCCAGCCGCGAGGGCGAGGGGACCCGGTTCACCATCAACTTCCCCCAGGATGTCAGGTCCTGAAAAACCACCGAACACGATAAGAGGAAGATCCCTTGCGCGCTGTCTTTGTCGATGCCAATCCCACTTTGGGAGATCTGGCCAAATCCCTCCGTCGCCCGGACGATCCACCGCTCACCGTCAACCACCAGCCCGATATCAAGCCCGAGCAGGTGCCTGCAGTGCTGGGCGATGCGGCGATCGCCTGGATCGATCACACCTATCTGCCGACCGACATTGCCCGCCAGTGCAAGGGGCTGAAGCATGTGGTGTTTCTCGGCACCGGCGCGCGCAGCTACATGAATCCGGAAGAGCTGGCCGAGCTCGGCATCAGCGTGCATCTGATCAAGGGTTATGGCGATACGGCCGTGGCGGAATGTTCCTTTGCGCTCATGTGGGCGGCGGCGAAAAGCCTGGCCCGCATGGATGGCGAGATGCGCCGCGGCAACTGGCTGCGCATGGACGGCGTGCAGCTTACCGGCAAGACCGTCGGCCTGATCGGCTATGGCGGCATCGGGGCGGAGATGGCGCGGCTTTGCGCCGGCGCCGGCATGAAGGTGCTGGCCTGGAACCGCAGCGCCAAGCAGGGTGTGTCCGGCGTGCAGTTTGTCGACATCGATACTTTGCTGGCGCAAAGCCATGTCGTCTCGCTGCACCTGCTGCTCAATGATGAGACCCGCGGCTTCCTTTCGGCTGAGCGCATTCGGAAGATGCGCCCCGGCGTTATCCTGGTGAACACCGCGCGCGGCGCTCTGGTCGACGAGGCGGCGATGATCGCGGCGCTCAAGTCCGGCCACATCGCCCATGCGGGCCTGGACGTGTTCCATGTCGAGCCGGTGCCGGCCGATCACGAGCTGCTCAAGCTGCCCAACGTGACGCTGTCGGCCCATTCCGCCTTCCGTACGCCGGAAGCCAGCGAGAACCTGATCAACGCAGCCCTGGAGCATAGCCGGCGCATCGCCGCCGGCTGATGCCATCTGCCGGTTCTGTCCGGCCCGCGTCCCGAACCGGGGCGTGGAAGGTGAGTTACCGTCCCCGCAAGGCGCTTGCATTGGCCCTCCGTGCCCCGAATAGTAGGGGCACGGACGATTTAGAGGACTAAAAAATGGCCCAGCGTTTCGACCTTCTGATCCGCAATGCGACCCTGATCGACGGCACCGGCGCGCTGCCGCGGAAGGGCGATCTCGGCGTCAACGGCGACCGCATTGTGGCGATGGGGGATCTCTCGGCGGCTTCTGCCGACCGCGAGATCGACGCCCAGGGCAAGGCGCTGGCGCCGGGCTTCATCGACGCTCATACGCATGACGACACCGTGGTGCTCTGCGGCCCGGAATGCGTGGTCCCGAAACTGTCTCAGGGCGTGACCACGGTGGTGATCGGCAATTGCGGCATCAGCCTCGCGCCGGTGAAGATGAACCGCCGTCCGCCCGCGCCGCTCGATCTGGTCGGCGATGCCGATGTCTGGCAGTACGAAAGCTTCGCCGCCTATGCCGAGCAGCTCCGCAAGACGCCGCCTGCGGTGAACACCTATGCGCTGATCGGCCATATGGTGCTGCGTTGCGAGGCGATGGATTTCGATCTCGACCGCCCGGCCACCGACAAGGAAGCCGAGCGCATGAAGACGCGGCTGGCCGAGGCGCTGAAGGAAGGCGCGTCGGGCTTCTCCACCGGCCTGTGGTATCCGCCCTCGCGCCATGCGCCGACCGATGAGGTGATCGCCGTGGCCGAAGCCCTGCGCGATTACGGCGGCCTGTATGTGACGCATATGCGCGACGAGGCCGATGGTGTCATCGACAGTATCGAAGAAACGCTGAAGATCGGCCGCGAAACCGGCTCGGCCGTGGTGATCAGCCACCACAAATGCACCATGCCGGAGAATTTCGGCCGCTCCACCGAAACGCTCGCCTATATCGAGAAGGCGATGCAGAAGCAGACGGTGAATTTCGACGTCTATCCTTACACCGCCAGCTCGACCGCTTTGCTGGTCGACCGCCTGCGCGACGACATGCCGGTGCAGATCGCCACCTCCGTACCGCATCCGGAGATGGCCGGCCGCATGCTCTCCGACATCGCCAAGGAATGGGGCACCGACATCCGCACGGCCGCCCAGCGCCTGCTGCCCGCCGGCGCGATCTATTTCATGATGGACGAAGCCGATGTCAGCCGCATCGTCGCGCATCCGCGCAGCATGATCGGCTCCGACGGCATCCCGTCCAACGACATGCCGCATCCGCGCCTGTGGGGAACCTTCCCGCGCGTGCTGGGCCATTACGCCCGCGATCTCGGCCTGATCAGCCTGGAAGCCGCCGTGCACAAGATGACCGGCCTGACCGCCAGCGTCTTCGGCATGGCCGACCGCGGCGTGCTGAAGGAGGGGGCCTTCGCCGACCTGGTTTTGTTCGACCCGGATACGGTGATCGACACCGCCACCTTCGCCGCGCCGAAGACGCCGGCCAAGGGCATCCTGGAAGTCTGGGTCAACGGCGTGTCGTCCTATGTGGGCGGCAAGGGCGTCACCGGCGAAAGCGCCGGCCGCCTGATCACTCGCCAGCCCCTTCCGGCCTGAATCGCCGGATCAAAAATTTGAGGCAGCCTCGCGTCAGCGAATGGGGTGGGCATAACGCGCGCAATATGCCCATACGCGCAACCATTCCAACCTCGCGCTCTACGATTACGACCGCCATACCATTCTGTTCGGGGTGCCGACGCGGTTCTAAATCAGGCCTTCACCGCGTCGCATCGGGCGGCAGCGGCTGGCGCTGCTTGCCGCGTCCGGTGACGGCGAAGGCGATGGCGATTACCGCCAGCACGAGATGCAGCCACACATCGGCGCCGTAGAGCGGCGCCATGCCGAACATTGTCTTCAGGCCCGAAGCCAGCCCCATGAAGAACAGGATCAGATAGACCGCGCCGGTGATGCAGGCATAGAACCAGGACAGCCGTAGGTCGCGCGACGCGATCAGGCCGCCAAGGCCAAACAGCACATGCACCAGATTATGCGCCGCGTTCACCGGGAAGATCCCGAGCAGCAGATGCACGTCATGCACCGGCGGCGAGCCTTCCGGCGAGGGGCCGCCCGGCTGGGTGATGCCCGGGATGAAGCCGGCAATGCCCACCGCCAGAAAGACGATGCCGTAGACCAGCGCAAAGACACGCGTATTCATGGAAACCCTCCGCCGTTTCTCCACATCGTCCCAGCAATTCACGGCGCCGCGCTCTGTTCCCTTTGTATCGGTGCTGCGGCTATGATCGGAACGCAAGCCAGCGGAACGATTGCTAGGGAAGAGGGAAGACATGGCCTTGTTCGAGGGTTTCACGCGCAAAACGGTCACGGTGGATGGCATCGAGATCAACGCCGTGATCGGCGGCTCCGGTCCGCCGGTTCTGCTGCTGCATGGCTTTCCGCAAAACCTCGCCATGTGGGCGCGTGTCGCGCCGGTTCTGGCGCAACGCTACACCGTGGTCTGCGCCGATCTGCGCGGCTACGGCGATTCGGCCAAGCCGCATTGCGCGCCTGACAAGTCCAACTACGCCTTCCGCGCGCTGGCCGCCGATCAGGTCGGCCTGATGCGCCAGCTCGGCTTTCCGCATTTCCATCTGATCGGCCATGACCGCGGCGGCCGCACGGCGCATCGCCTCACGCTCGATTACCCCGAGGCCGTGCAGTCGCTCACCGTAATGGACATCGTGCCGACTTATGCGATGTACATGGACCTCAACCGCGCGGTGGCGCAGGCCTACTGGCACTGGTTCTTCCTCGCCCAGCCCGAGCCGTTCCCCGAAACGATCATCGGCAGGGACCCGGATTTCTTCTACCAGACCTGCCTCGTCGGCTGGGGCTCATCTGCGCTTAGCGATTTCGATCCGGAGCTGCTGGCCGAGTATCGCCGCTGCTGGCGCGACCCGGCGATGATCCACGGCTCATGCTCGGACTACCGCGCAGCCGCCAGCATCGATCTGGAGCACGACGCCGCCGATATCGGGAAGAAGGTGGAATGCCCGGTGCTGGTCTTCTACGGAGCCAATGGCGCGATGGCGAAGATGTTCGACCTCGCCGCCGAATGGAAAAAGCGCTGCACGAATGTCACCGCCGCCTCGCTGCCCGGCGGCCATTTCTTTATCGACCAGTTCCCGAAGGAAACGGCGCAGCGTTTGCTCGATTTCCTGCAGCAGCAGGGCTGAAGAAAGAGAGCAACGCTGAAGAAGAGCGGGGCAGACCAGAAGAGCAGGGCAGGCCAGAAGAGCAAAACAGAAGGCAGCGCAGAGGCCGAGCGATGAAGACCTATCTCGTATACGCCGCCGCGGCTCTGGCCGAGATCGCCGGCTGCTTTTCCTTCTGGGCCTGGCTGCGGCTCGATAAATCGGCCTGGTGGCTGCTGCCCGGCATGGCCTCGCTCGCGCTGTTCGCCTATCTGCTCACCTTGGCCGAAGCCGCCGCCGCAGGCCGGGCCTATGCGGCCTATGGCGGTCTCTACATCGTGGCCTCGCTGTTCTGGCTTTGGATGATTGAGCACCGCATGCCCGACCGCTGGGATCTCACCGGCGCCGCGATCTGCTTGATCGGCAGCGGGATTATTCTATTGGGGCCGAGAGGTGCGTAGGCGAGAGGCCCGTCAACTATCAGACGCAGAAGCTTTTTGCCGTCAAGGACGAGGCCGCCGAGAGGCGGGTGGACATATGAAAGAAGCGGGCGAAAACGGGCGTGGCCTTGGCGCGGACTTGGCATCGCACTGGCCGGCAATCGTGCCGCTCTTGGCTGCCGCTTGCCCGCACCTGGCATGCAATTGGCTCGAATTGGCTGCAATCGGCTCGCAACTAAGCGCAGGCGGCAAGGCAGGCCCGCTTGATAAGCCTTTGTTCCGGCTCTAATTCGACCCATCATCGGCCCGGCATGCGGTGGCTCTGCGCCTTGCCGCCTAGGTTTCGATGTCCCATCCTGTTGCTGTCAAAACTCGGAGTCTCGCGCGATGATCGATCTCTATTACTGGCCGACCCCCAACGGCCACAAGATCACCCTGTTCCTCGAAGAAGCCGGCATTCCCTACACGATCAAGCCGGTCAACATCTCCAAAGGCGAGCAGTTCAATCCCGATTTCCTGAAGATCGCTCCAAACAACCGCATGCCGGCCATTGTCGATCATGCGCCCGCCGATGGCGGCGCGCCGATCAGCGTGTTCGAGTCCGGCGCGATCCTGCTCTATCTGGCCGACAAGTATAAGAAGTTCATTCCGCAGGATCTGCGCGGCCGGGTCGCCTGCACCGAATGGATGATGTGGCAGATGGGCGGTCTTGGTCCGATGTGCGGCCAGAACCATCACTTTTCGCAATACGCGCCCGAGAAGATCCCTTACGCGATCAATCGCTATGTCAACGAAACCAACCGCCTCTACGGCGTGCTGAACAAGCGCCTGGAAGGCCGCGCCTTCATCTGCGGCGACGAATACACGATCGCCGACATGATGTGCTACCCATGGATCGTGCCTTACGAGCGCCAGGGCCAGAAGCTGGAGGATTTCCCGAACCTCAAGCGCTGGTTCGACAGCATCTGGGCGCGGCCTGCGACGAAGGTCGCCTATGAGAAGGGCAAGGCCGTGAACCAGGGCGTGCCGGTGATGACCGAGGAAGCCAAGAAAGTGCTCTTCGGCCAGACCGCCGCCGTGGTGAAGGGATAGGGAGCACACCCAGTCGTCATGCTCGGGCCAAGTCCCGAGCATGGCGGAAGGGCCAAAGCGTCACCCTCGGGCCACCGGGTCCGGCGAAGGCCAGCCCGGCAGTAAACAAAGTGACCCGCGGGTCTTCATCCGAATAGGCAAAAAACTGAGAAACGCATGACCAAGCCCTCCGTTCAGATCGCTGATACCGATGAGAAGATCGCCGCCTGCTTTCCGGTGATCCACGAACTGCGCCCGCATCTGAAGGATGCCGCCGAACTCGTCGCCCGTGTGAAGCGCCAGCAGAAGGAAGGCTTTCAGCTCGGCTATGTGGAAGAGGCGGGCAAGCCGGTCGCCTGCATCGGCTTCCGCCGGCAGGAGCGCCTGGTGCATGGCCCGCTGATCTATGTCGACGATCTCGCCACCTTGAGCAGTGTGCGCTCGAAAGGCTATGGCGCCATCATGCTGGACTGGGTTGAGGCTCTGGCGAAATCCGAAGGCCGAAAGGTGGTCGATCTCGACAGCGGCACCCATCGCGTGGACGCACACCGCTTCTATCACCGCCAGCGCTACACGATCGTCAGCTTCCATTTTGTGAAAAGGGTGTGATGTCCGCCCGCTCATCACATTCATCCCGCCACGCCCAAGGCGTGGCATGACGTGACGTGGAAACCGATAACGATAAAGGAGTCTTCCGTGATCGATCTTTATGTTTGGGGTACCTCGAATGGCCGCAAAATCTCCATCATGCTGGAGGAGACCGGGCTGCCGTATCAGGTTTTCCCCATCGACATCACCAAGAACGAGCAGTTCGATCCGGATTTCCTGAAAGTGAATCCGAACGGCAAGATTCCGGCCATCGTCGATCACGATCCGCTGGCCGGTTATGCCAAGCCGTTCACGCTGTGGGAGTCGGGCGCGATCCTGATCTATCTCGCCGAGAAGACCGGCAAATTCCTGCCCAAGGACCCGACCGCGCGGATGATCACCATCCAGTGGCTGATGTTCCAGATGAGCGGCATCGGCCCGAATTTCGGCCAGTCGCATCACTTCCGCCGCACCGCCAAGGAGCAGGTGCCTTACGCGCTCAAGCGCTTCGACACTGAAGTTGCGCGGCTCTACGGCGTGATGAACGAGCGTTTGGGCAAAAGCGAATATCTCGCCGCGAACGAATACACCATCGCCGATATCGCGACCTTTCCTTGGGTGTTCCGCCACGACTGGCAGGGCATCGATCTGGCGCAGTATCCGAACGTGCAGCGCTGGTTCGAGGCGATCAAGGCGCGCCCGGCCGTGCAGCGCGGTTTCGAGGTGCCGTAAAGCGGCGCGCGTGAGAAGAGGGACGTCATGAGCGCGACTGCCGATCCCATCCTGGAACATCCCTCGGTGCGCCGCGTGCGCGAGGCCCTGCGCAATCTCGGCGCGGGCGACCGCGTCATTGTGCTGTCGGATTCCGCCCGCACGGCGCAGCAGGCGGCCGATGCGCTGGGCTGCCCGGTCGGCGCCATCGTCAAATCGCTGGTCTTTGCCCATGAGGGCAAGCCGGTGATGGCGCTGGTGGCGGGCGACCGGCAATGCGATCTGGCGGCTCTGGGCCAGGCGCTCGGCCTGGGCGGCACGCCGAAGCGCGCCGATGCCGATCTGGTCCGCCAGGCGACCGGTTTTGCCATTGGCGGCGTCTCGCCGCTGGGGCATCTGGAAAGGCTTCCCATCGCGGTCGATGCCAGCCTGAAGCGGTTCGAAACCCTGCATGCCGCGGCCGGGCATCCGCATGCGGTTTTTCCCTTGAGTTACCGGGAATTGCTGGATTGGACCGGCGGCAAGGAGGCGGTCGGCATAAGCCAGGGATGATCGTTGACAGGGCCTCCCCAGCCCCTTAGAAGGGGCCCCGCATACGCCGTGTAAATACCCACTCGCGTGCGGAGGGGTGGCCGAGTGGCTGAAGGCGGCGGTTTGCTAAACCGTTATACAGGGTAAACCTGTATCGAGGGTTCGAATCCCTTCCCCTCCGCCACTTACCCCTAAGCCCCGACCCGGGCCATGCCCGATCTGAGCCTGTCACGACCAGCCCGCCCGGATTTTGAGTTGCGCCGTGATTCGGCGTTTCGATTGAGGTCGTGATGCGTCTTTCTCGTCGTACCTTTCTTCAGGCCAGTCTCCAAGCCAGTACGTCCGGTCTGGCCGCTGCGATTCTTCCCAGCGTGATTCTGCCGGGCCGTCTTCTGGCAGCGGAAGAGGGCGGCGTCACGCTCACCGCCCGCGAGGTGCCGAAGACCCTGCCGGGCGCGGTCGGCCCGTCCACTCTGTGGCTCTACGACGACGGCAAGAACGACACGCTTCCCATCGTGCTGCGCACCCAGCGCGGCCGGCCGTTCAAGGCGGTCTTCAGAAACGAGCTGAAGGAGCACAGCACGATCCACTGGCATGGGCTGCGCGTGCCCTATGCGATGGATGGCGTGCCGTATTTCACGCAAGCCCCGGTCAAGCCGGGAGAAAGCTTTACCTACAGCTTCTCACCGCCCGATCCCGGCACCTTCTTCTTCCATCCGCATTGTAACACGGTCGAAGCTCTGGGCCGCGGCCTTGCCGGCGTGCTGATCGTGGAGGACCCGCGCGACCAGGGCCTGTTCGATGTCGAGCATGTCATCGCGCTGAAGGACTGGCGCGTGAAGCATGACGGCAGCTTCGAGGATTTTCTCACCGATGCGGGCGCGGCGAAAGCTGGCAGTTTCGGCCGCCTGCGCACCGCCAACGGCCAGGCGGTGCCGGTGCTTACCGTGCCGCCCGGCGCCCGCGTGCGGCTGCGTATCCTCAATCTCGATTCCACCCGCATCCCGCAGCTCAGCCTGAGCGGCGTGCGGGCCGTGGTGATCGCCACCGATGGCAATGCCTGCGATCCGTTCCCGCTGAATGCCTGGCGGCTCGGTCCGGCCATGCGCGCCGATGTCGGCTTCGTCGCGCCCGAGAAAGCCGGCGCGGAACTCGTGCTGGAGGATGTCTTCAGTAGCAAGCCGCGGCCGCTCGCCAAAATCGTCACAGCGGGCCAAGGCCTGCGCAGCACCAGGGCCAGCTTGCGCCTGCCGCCGGCGGAATTGCCGGTGCCGGACCTGAAGGCGGCGACAAAGCTAGAATTCTCGCTGCTGGCCGGCCATGCCGATCCGGCGCTGGAGGCCTGGGCCAAGGAGATGGGCGCCACCGCCGACGAGATCTGCCTGACGCAGAAGGTCTTCTGGTCGATCAACCGTCAGGCTTGGCCGGGCGCGGCGCATGACCGCAAGCCGCCGCCGCTGGCCGGGCTGAAAAGCGGCGAGAGCTATATTGTCGAGCTGTTCAACGGCACGCCGCATCAGCATCCCATGCATCTGCACGGCCAGACCTTCCGCGTGCTGGGCTCCAGCGAACGCGACGTGCCGGTGCATTGGGCCGATACCGTTCTGGTGCGGCCGAAGGAGCGGCTGCGGATCGCCTTCGTCGCGGGCGAGCCGGGCGACTGGATGTTCCACTGCCACATCATCGAACACCAGGAGACCGGGATGATGGGCTATCTGCGGGTGGTTTGATTAAAGATTTTTAATTCGGCCTTCAGGTCGGGCGAAAAGTTGCGTCCCTATCTTGTGCTCACGAATTTCGAGCACAGGAGCTGTCCCGATGAACGACGTAACCCCTCGCAAATCCGGCCGCGGCAAACGCGCCGTCGTCGCGCTGCTGCTGGCCAGCACCATTGTCGCCGGCGGGGGCGGCTTCATCGCCGCCCGGGCCCAGCTGGGCCAGACCGTCACGCCGCAGACCATCCAGCCGCAGGCTCCGGCGGTGCAGGCCCTGCATCCCGGCTTCGGCGATCTGGTCGAGCGGGTAAAGCCTGCGGTGGTCAACATCGCCACCACCGAGAAGGTCGATCCCAGCACCCGGCAGCGCCTACCGAATTTCCCGCCGGGCTCGCCCTTCGAGGAGTTCTTCAAGCCGTTTTTCGATCAGCAGCGCCGCACGCCGCGGCATGCGCTGGGCTCGGGCTTCCTGATCGATCCGAGCGGCCTGATCGTGACCAACAACCATGTCGTCGAAGGCGCCGGCAAAATCGAGGTCACGCTGGATGACGGCAGCAGCTATCCCGCCACCGTGAAGGGGCGCGATCCGAAGACCGATCTGGCGCTTCTGAAGATCGAGGCGAAGAAGCTGCTGCCGCATGTGGTGTTCGGCAATTCCGACAAAGCCCGCATCGGCGACTGGGTCGTGGCGGTCGGCAATCCCTTCGGGCTTGGCGGCAGCGTTTCGGCGGGCATTCTCTCGGCCCGCGGCCGCGACATCAATGCCGGGCCCTATGATGACTTCCTTCAGATCGATGCGCCGATCAATCCCGGCAATTCCGGCGGTCCGGTGTTCGATCAGTACGGCAATGTGATCGGCATCGCCACGGCGATCTACACGCCCAGCGGCGGCAATGTCGGTATCGGCTTTGCCGTGCCTTCGAATCTCGCAGCGCAGGTGGTGGCCCAGCTACAGGAAAGCGGCAAGGTAGAACGCGGCTGGCTCGGCGTACATATGCAGCCGATGACCGAAACGCTCGCCAAGGCCGTGGGGCGCAGCGACAGCAACGGCGTGATCGTCAGCGTCGTGCAGCCTGACTCGCCCGCTGAGAAGGCCGGCATCAAGCAGGGCGACGTGATCATCGGCATCGACGGCAAGATCATCGAGAAGCCGCGCGATCTTGCCACCGCAGTGGCAAATGTGAGGGCGGGCGAGCGCGCCAAGCTGACCATCTGGCGGGATGGACGCGAACGCGTGATCACGGTGACGATCGGCAAGCAGCCAGCCGAGCAGACCGCTTCGGCGGAGGATCCGACGGGTGACGAAAAGGTCGGTCTTGCGCTCGCGCCGCTGACGCCGGAGCTGCGCAGCCGGCTGGGGATCGAGGGCAACACCAAGGGTGTGGTAGTGGCCGACGTCACCCGCGACAGCAATGCCGAACGCAGCGGCGTGCGTCAGGGCGATGTCATCCTGCGGGTCGGCGACGACAGCGTCTCCACGCCCGAGCAAGTGGCGGAGAAGATCCGCACCGCACGCCAGGTCAAGAAGGAGGCGGTTCCGCTGCTGGTGATGCGCAACGGCACGCCTTATTATCTAGCCCTGTCTCTTGCCTGACAGCAACCGGGGCGGCGACAGCCGCCCCGGCCTCTATGGTGACGCATGAAGGTCCTGCTGGTCGAAGACAATCCGAAAGTCAGCCAATTCGTCCGTAAGGGCCTTACCGAGGCCGGCCATGTGGTCGACCACGTCGATAACGGCCGCGACGGGCTGTTCCTCGCCAGTTCGGAATCCTATGACGCCGTGATTCTCGACCGCATGCTGCCCGGTGGCGTGGATGGGCTGGGAATCATCGAGGCGCTGCGCAAGACCGGCAACCGCACCCCGATCCTGATCCTGAGCGCGCTGTCGGATGTCGATGAGCGCATCCGCGGCCTGAAGGCAGGGGGCGACGATTACCTCACCAAACCCTTCGCTTTTGGCGAGCTGGAAGCGCGGCTGCATGCCCTGGTGCGCCGCGGGCAGAGCGGCGACGCGCCGCAGACTTCGCTGCGTGTCGGCGATCTGCACATGGATCTGCTGTCGCGCCGGGTGACGCGCAGCGGCCAGGTAATCCAGCTCAAGCCGCGTGAATACAAGCTGTTGGAATACCTGATGCGGCATGCCAACCAGGTGGTAACTCGCACCATGCTGCTGGAGAATGTCTGGGATTACCATTTCGATCCCCAGACCAACGTGATCGACGTTCATATCAGCAATCTGCGCCAGAAGATCGATGCAGGTTTCGACCGGCCGCTGCTGCATACGGTGCGCGGCGCCGGCTATCGCTTGTCGGCCGATGATTAAGCTGCTGCGCTCGACCTCACTGCGGCTGGCGCTGGGTTATGCGATCCTGTTCGTGGTGTCGTCGGTGCTGCTGCTTGGTCTGGTCTGGTGGAATACGACCGGCTATCTCGACCGTGAAACCGACGCGGTGATCACCGCCGATATCCGCGCCATCGGCGACCGTTTGCGGGATTTCGGATTGCCCGGCGCGATCCAGACGGTCAACGAACGCGTGATTGCAGATGTCGACAGGAAGGCGATCTATCTTCTGACAGATCCATTCCTCAAGCCATTGGCTGGCAATGTCGATGCCTGGCCCGGGAAAATCGGCCGCACTCCCGGCTGGTACGAGATCGATCTGGTATATCAGAACAGGCTGCATGCTACGCGCTTTTTGCATGTGGTCCTGCCGGGCAACTTCCAGCTTCTGGTCGGCCGCGATGTACAGGACCGCGTGGCAATGCGGGCACTGTTCCTGCGCAGTCTGGCCTGGGCCGTACTCGTGGCCGTGGCCTTTGCCATCTTAAGCGGATTGCTGCTGCGCCGGACGGTGCTGCGGCGCATCGAGACCATCAACCGCACCGCCAATGCCATCGTGCAGGGCGATCTCGGACGGCGCATGCCCTTACGCGACGCCAATGACGAGTTCGATCATCTGGCACGGACGATTAATGCCATGCTGGACCAGATTCAGCAGCTGATCGAAGGCGTTCGGAATGTCTCGAATGCGATTGCCCATGACTTGAGAACGCCGCTGACCGAGCTACGGGCGCGTCTTGAAGGGCTGCTGCGCACACGCGCTCATGACGAGAAAATGCTGGATGAACTGGGCGAGGCGATCGGCGATATCGATCGCCTGATCGGCATCTTCAATGCCTTGCTGCGTCTGGCCGAAGTCGATGCAGGCTTGCGGCGTGCGGGCTTTACGAAGGTCGATGTTGCGGCCTTGGCCCAGGATATCGCCGAGCTTTATGGCCCGACGGCGGAGGCGAAGGACATCGCCCTGTCGATCGATCTGGCGCCGGATCTGCAGGTGGATGGCGATCCGTTCCTTCTGGCCCAGGCCGTGGGAAACCTGGTGGACAACGCCGTGAAATACACGCCAAGCGGCGGCCGGATCGCGCTGTCGGCAAATGCGACCGATCAAGGCATCGTAATCGCCGTCGCCGATAGCGGGCCGGGCATAGCGGAAAGCGAACGCGATCAGGTGACGAAACGCTTCTATCGCGGCGATGCCAGCCGTGGCAGCAGTGGCGCCGGCCTGGGCTTGAGCCTGGTCGAAGCGGTGGTCCGCCTGCATGGCGGAAGACTGGCATTGAGTGACAATCAGCCCGGTTTGCGGGCCTCGATGGTATTACCCAAGACCGCCGCCGCCAGCGGCTAGGCGTTCGGGGCGACGAAGGAAGTTAGGTGCCTGGGAACGGGATACAGCTTTTCATCGCCGAGAGATTTCCTGCTATAGTCCCAGCAAGTAACAGGAAACGTCCATGAGCCACGATCATAATCATCATCACGATCAGCACCATCACGACCATGAGCATGGCGAGGGGACCATCCTCTCGGAGGTCGAACTGCGCGTCCGCGCCTTGGAGACCGTGCTGGTTGAAAAGGGCTATGTCGATCCCGCAGCCCTCGATGCGCTGATCGAGACCTACGAGACAAGGGTCGGTCCGCATAACGGCGCCCGGGTGGTAGCTAAAGCCTGGTCCGATCCTGCCTATCGCGACTGGCTGCTGAAGGATGCGACTGCGGCAATTGCGTCGCTCGGCTATGTCGGCCGGCAGGGCGAACATATGGTGGCGGTGGAGAATACGTCGACCGTTCATAACATGGTCGTCTGCACGTTATGCTCCTGCTATCCTTGGCCGGTGCTGGGGCTGCCACCGGTCTGGTACAAGTCGGCGCCGTATCGCTCCCGCGCTGTGATCGATCCGCGCGGCGTGCTGAAGGATTTCGGCATCGAGTTGCCGGCCGGCAAGCAGATCAAGGTCTGGGATTCCACCGCCGAAGTTCGCTATCTGGTATTGCCCGAACGGCCTGATGGCACCGAGGGCTGGAGCGAAGAGGATCTGGCCAAGCTGGTGACCCGCGACAGCATGATCGGCACCGGATTGCCCCGCCAGCCAGCGGAGGTGGCGCGATGAATGGCGCGGCCGATATGGGCGGCATGATGGGCTTTGGCCCTGTATGCCCCGAAGGAGAGGATGAGCCGAAATTCCATGCCGAGTGGGAGCGCCGTGTCTTTGCCCTGACCTTGGCGATGGGTGCGACCGGCCAGTGGAATCTCGATATGTCGCGGTCGGCGCGCGAGAGCCTGCCGCCGCCAGAATATCTCTCCAAGAGCTACTACGGAATCTGGCTGGCAGGTCTAGAAAAGCTGATGACCGAGCGCGGGCTGGTCACGCCGGAGGAAATCGAGACCGGCCGCTCACTGCAGCCGCCGAAACCCTTGCCGCGCATCCTCAACGTCGATGCCGTGGCGACGGTACTAGCCAAAGGCGGGCCGACGGAGCGCGAGACGAATACCGCGGCGCGTTTCAAAGTCGGCGATCGTGTCCGCGCCAAGAACATGCATCCCACCAGCCATACAAGACTGCCGCGCTACGTGAGGGGCCACGAGGGTGTCATTGAGCTTGTCCACGGCGCGCATGTCTTTCCCGACAGCAACGCCCTGGGGCAGGGCGAGCAGCCGCAATGGCTCTATACGGTGCGGTTTAAAGGGACGGAATTGTGGGGCGAGGCCGCCGATCCGACACTATCGGTCTCCGTCGACGCCTGGGAAAGCTATCTGGAGCCTGTGGCATGAGCATGCCGGATCGTTCCCTCCTTCCGGATCTGCCTTGCGATGCTGAGGGGCCGGTCTTCCGCGCGCCCTGGGAAGCGCAGGCCTTTGCCATGGCTGTTGCGCTGCACCAGAAGGGCCTGTTTAACTGGCCTGAATGGGCGCAGGTGCTGAGCGAAGAGATCAAGCGGGCGCAGGCCGCCGGCGATCCCGATACCGGCGAGACTTATTACCGGCATTGGCTGAATGCGCTGGAACGGCTGGTGGTCGAGAAGGGGGCCGCCACTGCCGACATGCTGGGTGAAACCGCGGCTGCCTGGGACCGCGCGGCGCGCGCAACGCCGCATGGGAAGCCGATCACGCTTCGCTAGCGGGCGGCAGGGGGGGCAGCGGCCGACGCGCCACTTCATCGGCCTCTTTAGGCGACATGCCTAAGCCACGAAGGATCGTCGCCGACACGGCAACAACATGGCTGCGCCCGGCTTTGCCGGCCAGGATGCTGCGGATCGCGGCCATGTTGGTGCCCATGATCATTGTCATCGCCGCGTCCTTGCTGGCGACGTGAAAACGCTGCTGCTTGATCCCCAGTAGAAGATCGCGGGTGATATAGGGGCGGATCTGTTCGTCCCAGATCGGCGAGGCAACAGCCACCGACATCAGGAAACGGGCCAGATCCGGCTGCTCGATAGCCAGCAACATGTAATTTCTGCCGCCAATAGACATGCGTTCGGCGCCATCTTCAACCTGCACGCAACTGGCATCGATGCGCTGGCACAGGCTGACCCCATAATGGACGGCGGCGGCCTCGAGAATTGCTTCTTTTGTAGCGAAGTAATTGTAGAAGGTGCCGTTGGCGACACCGGCCATAGCCGCTATTTCCTGGATACTGGCTGCATCGACACCACGGGCCGCAAACACTTTCGCAGCGGCATCAAGGAGTTGCCGCCGGGTTCTGTCGCGTTTGGTAGGCGGCTGTTTTTTGTTTGACAAAATGAGGCTCCTCTCATATTGAGACATCTCTCAAATATGAGAGATATCTCATAAATATCCTAAGCATCCGTAAACGGAGAGGAAAGCATGATGGCCAATAGGAAGTCCGGATATTGCATCTTGGGTGGAGCGGCCTGACATGCGCCGCGTCGCGAAGGCCGCCTTATGGACGGGCGGCGGGTTGGCTGCCGTCCTGGCGGGACTTGTGGCATTCGCCCATTTCGGCAGCGACCACAAAATGAACCGCAGGATTGAGATCAGTCCGGCGGCCGTGGCCATTCCGCAAGACGAGGCGGCGCTGGCGCGCGGAAAATATCTCTATGAATCGCGCGGCTGCACCGATTGCCATGGCAAGGATGGCCTGGGGCGGACGCTCATCGACAATGGCGACCTGGTGGTGCGTGGGCCCAATATTACATCCCAGGGCGCGGTGGCGGATTACAGCGTAACCGATTGGGTGCGCAGCATCCGGCATGGCATTGCACCCGATCTCAGGCCCTTGATGGTGATGCCCAGCGAAGACTATGCGCGAATGACGGATGCTGATCTGGGGGCGATGATCGCCTATATGCGCGGCTTGCCTCCGCAGCCGGGCGATGGCCGCATCGTGCAGTTACCTTCGCCGGTGCGGTTCGCCTACGCGGCCGGGATCGTGCGGGATGCCGCCGAGAAGATCGACCACAGCCTTCCGCCCGCAAAGCCGGCGCCGGCAGACGATATTTTGGCCAATGGCGCCTATGTCGCGAATATGTGCCAGGGCTGCCATGGCCTCGATCTGACTGGCGGCAAAGTCCCAGGCGGCCCGCCGGATTGGCCACCGGCCGCAAATCTCACATCCGTGCCAGGTGGTGGCATGCAGGCTTATCGCGATGCCGGGATGTTTGCCGCGATGCTGCGTAGCGGCCGGCGGCCGGATGGATCGGAAATCCAGGTCATGCCGTTCGAGTCCCTACGGGAGCTGAATGACACCGAGATCGGCGCGTTATACGCCTATCTCACAAGCCTGCCGCCCAAGGGTAAGTCGTAAAGCAAAACGGCGCGCCTTTATCAGGGCGCGCCGTTCTCACATTTGGATCGTTTGCGTCAGCCAAGCGCGGCTTCGACCGCACGCCGGGCCATGACGCCAACAAGATGGGCGCGATACTCGGCGCTGGCATGGATGTCGTTGTTCATCCCGGCCGGATCGGTCCTGATGCCCTTCAGCGCATCGGGCGAGAAGTTCTTCGCCAAGGCGGCTTCCATTTCCGTGTGGCGGAAGACGCAGGGGCCAGCGCCGTTGATCGCGACACGGATTCCGTCGGCGGTTTCCGCCACAAAGGCGCCAACCATTACATAGCGCGAGGCCGGGTTGGGGAATTTGACGTAGCCGGCCCGCTTCGGGATCGGAAACTCCACCTTGGTGACGATCTCGCCTTCTTCCAGGGCGGTCTCAAACATGCCTGTGAAGAAATCGTCAGCAGCGATGGTGCGCTTGTTGGTATGGACGGTCGCGCAAAGCCCGAGAACAGCAGCGGGGTAATCGGCCGCCGGGTCGTTATTGGCAATCGAGCCGCCCAGCGTGCCCATATTCCGCACCTGGGGATCGCCGATGCCGGATGCAAGCTTGGCCAGGGCCGGGATCGCCTTCTTGACCTCGGCCGAAGCCGCCACCGCCGCATGGCGGGTGGTGGCGCCAATGGTGACCGCGCTGCCCGAGACGGTGATCCCGCTCAGCTGGGGAATACCGGTCAGGTCGATCACATCGGAAGGCGAAGCCAGACGCTGCTTCAGCGTCGGCAGCAGGGTCTGGCCGCCGGCGAGGAATTTGCCGTCCGAGGCGCTGCTCAGCAGCTTGGCTGCGTCGTCCAGTGAAGACGGGCGGTGATAGTTGAACGCATACATGGGGCTGATCTCCGTCTTTCTTATTCTGCCGCAGCGGCAAAATTGTGGCTTTGGATCACTTGCCAGACCTTCAGCGGCGTCGCCGGCATGTCGATCTTTTCGGTGCCCAAGGCATCAGTAATGGCATTCATCAGCGCTGCCGGCGCGGCAATGGCTCCGGCTTCGCCGCAGCCCTTGACGCCCAGCGGATTATGCGGGCAGGGGGTCTCAATCATGCCGATCTTGTAGGAGGGCAGGTTGTCCGCCCGCGGCATGCAGTAATCGAGGAAGGAGGCGGTGAGCAACTGGCCGCTTTCCTGATCGTAGACCACACCTTCCAGCAGGGCCTGGCCGATACCCTGCGCAATGCCGCCATGCACCTGGCCTTCGACGATCATCGGGTTGATCACCTTGCCGAAATCGTCGACTGCCACCCAGTTGACGATGGTGGTCACGCCGGTGTCGCTGTCGATCTCGACCTCGGCGATATGCACGCCGGCGGGGAAGGTGAAGTTGGACGGATCGTAGAAGGCGCTGGCTTCCAGGCCGGGTTCAAGATCGGGCGGATAGTTGTGCGGAACGTAAGCCGTGAAGGCGACTTGGGCCATCGGCACCTGCTTGTCGGTGCCTTTGATCGAGAAGACGCCTTTGTCATAGGTCACGTCGTCGACCGAGGCTTCCATCAGATGGGCCGCGATCTTCTTGCCCTTCTCTATGATCTTGTCGGCCGCACGGACGATGGCGGAGCCGCCGACCGCCAGCGAGCGGGAACCATAGGTGCCCATGCCCATCGGGACCTGCGCGGTATCGCCGTGCACGACCTCGATATTCTCGAGCGGCACGCCAAGCTTGTCGGAAACGATCTGGGCAAAGGTGGTCTCATGGCCCTGGCCATGGCTATGCGCACCGGTATAGACGAAGACCGTGCCGGTCGCGTTAAAGCGAATCTGCGCCGACTCCCACAGACCGACGCCTGCACCGAGCGAGCCGACCACGCTGGATGGCGCGAGGCCGCAGGCTTCAATATAGGCGCACAGGCCAATGCCGCGCAGCTTGCCCTTGCGGGCAGCTTCCGCCTTGCGCTTGGGGAAGTTGGCGTAATCGGCCAGCCTGCAGGCTTCGTCCAGTGCCTTGGCGTAATTGCCTGAATCGTACACGCAAGCGACCGGCGTCTGATACGGGAAAGCGGTCGGCGGAATGAAGTTGCGCCGGCGGATTTCGGCCGGATCGATGTTCATCTCACGCGCAGCGGCTTCCACCAGACGCTCGACCACATAGGTGGCCTCCGGACGGCCTGCGCCACGATAGGCGTCGACCGGCGTGGTGTTGGTGAAGATGGCCTTCACTTCGGCATAGATCGCCGGCGTCGTGTATTGGCCGGCGAGCAGCAGTGCGTAGAGATAGGTCGGCACTGCAGAGGCGAAGGTGGACAGATACGCGCCCATATTGGCCATCGTATCGACGCGTAGGCCGAGGAACTTGCCGTCCTTGTCCAGCGCCAGCTCCGCATGGGTGACATGGTCGCGGCCATGGGCGTCGGTCAGGAAGGCCTCGGTGCGGTCCGAGGTCCATTTGATCGGCTTCTTCAGCTTGCGGGCGGCCCAGACGCAGACCGTTTCTTCCGGATAGTTGAAGATCTTGGAGCCGAAACCACCGCCGACATCCGGCGCGATCACGCGCACTTTGTGCTCGGGCAGACCGAAGACGAAGGCGCACAGGATCAGCCGCAGCACATGCGGGTTTTGCGAGGTCGTGTAGACCGTGGTGGTATCGGTGCCGGGATCGTATTCGCCGATAGCGCTACGGGGCTCCATCGGGTTGGGCGAGAGGCGGTTGTTGACCAGTTCGAGTTTGGTGATGTGGGCCGCGCTGGCGAAAGCCTTCTCGGTAGCGGCCTTGTCGCCGAATTCCCAGTCGTAGCAGAGATTGCCCGGCACATCTGGATGCACCTGCGGCGCACCCGGCTTCACCGCCTCACGCACGTCCACCACTGGCTTCAGAACCTCGTAGTCCACCTGAATGGCTTCAACGGCGTCTTTGGCGTGGGCGACAGTATCTGCGATCACCACCGCGACCTGATCGCCGACATGGCGGACATATTCGACAGCGATGATGTCGTGGCGCGGCGCCTTGTGCGGTTCGCCCTTCTTGTCCTTGACTGTCCAGCCACAGATCAGGCCGCCGACCTTGTCGGCCGCGACGTCCTTGCCGGTATAGATGGCGACCACGCCCGGCTTCTTGCTGGCAGCGGTCGTATCGATGGACTTGATCTTGGCGAAAGCGTGCGGCGAACGCAGGAAAGCGGCATAAAGCTGGCCGGGGCGGTTGATATCGTCGGTGTAATGACCCTGGCCCGTGAGAAAGCGGAAGTCCTCCTTGCGGCGGACAGCTTGTCCAATACCCTGATTGGCGGCCTGGTTTGTCATGGCGTTACCCCCGCATTGCTTGCGCCCCGGCCATCACGGCCTTGACAATGTTGTGGTAGCCCGTGCAGCGGCAGAGGTTACCCTCCAGCTCGTGACGGACGGTTTCTTCGCTGGGGTTTGGATTGCGCTGCACCAGGTCGATGGCGCTCATGATCATGCCCGGCGTGCAGAAGCCGCATTGTAGCGCATGGTGCTCACGGAAGGCTTCTTGCATCGGATGCAGCTGGCCGTTGGCGGCCAGACCTTCGATCGTGGTGACATTCGCGCCCTGCGCCTGGGCTGCGAGGATGGTGCAGGACTTCACGCTGCGGCCGTCCACATGGACGACGCAGGCGCCGCACTGGCTGGTATCGCAGCCAATATGGGTACCGGTCAGGCCGAGATGTTCTCTGAGGAACTGGACCAGAAGAGTGCGCGGCTCGACTTCGCGCGTAACAGACTGGCCGTTGACGGTCATCGTCACGGAAATGGTCATATCTTTCCTCCCTAAGAGCGCAGAGCAGGGCGTTGCACGCGCCTTACCAGACAACAGAGTGGGCGAAACCTGTGAAAGGCGTCAAGAATCATTTCGGCAAGGTCAGCTACGCAGCACCAGGAACGTTACTGCGCCCACGATGATGATGAGCGCAATGATCCATAGCCAACTCGGTATTCCTTTGGATACCGAGGGAAGCTGTGACGGCGGCGTGGCCGAAAGCATCTCTGGCTGAGTGGCACCAGCGGGTTGCGGTTCGGCTGGGGGCGCTTCGGCAGCGGCCGGGGCTGCTTCTGCCGACTGCGGTGCTGGCAGCTCGCCAACGATGGTGTTGAACTTGGCGAAGAAATCCTCAGCCATTTTCGCGGCGACGCCGTCGATCAGTCGGGCGCCAATCTGAGCCAGTTTGCCGCCGACCTGGGCATGTACAGCATAGGTGAGACGGGTGGCGCCAGCCTCAGCGTCGGTAAGCTGGACCTTGGCGTTGCCCTTGCCGAAGCCTGCCGCAACGCCACCCTGGGCTTCGCCGCTGATGGTGCAGCTATTCGGTGGATCAAGATCGGTAAGCGCGACCTTGCCCTTGAACTTGGCCTTGACCGGGCCGACCTTGACCTGGACGACGGCCTCAAAGTCCGTATCCGAATTCTTGGTCACGGACTCGCAGCCGGCGATGCACTGGCGAAGGATCTCGGGGTCGTTTAGCGCCGCCCAGACCTTGTCACGCGAAGCGGGAATAAGCTGTTCGCCGGTCAGTTCCATGGAAAATCTCCAGAATCACAGAGAAAAACGATTCACGACCTGTTAAGATTAACCCCCTAGCTTGACGATAACCAGTTTCAGGTTTCACGCGAGGTCATGGGGGAATATGGTCCCCGCCACAAGATCGGGTATCGATGTCAGCTTCTGGCTGCTGGAGAGGGCGGCGTCCGAACGGATTGCCATGTCTTTGCCGAAGCTGCGGTGGCTTCTGTACCTTGCCCAGGCCCATTATGCGATTGCGCGGGACGGCGCCAAGCTGATGCCAGCGACGTTCCTTGTGGGCGATGACGGCCCCATCGAACCGACGCTCGACCTCGTGTTTCAGGCCGGAATCGAAAATCCGTGGACGCCGACGCTCAGCGAGACGGCCGAATCCTTCCTGGAGGGGTTTTGGAAGCGCTTTGGCGCTCTGCCGGCCATTGCCCTGCATAAACTCGTCATCGGCGACCCCGCCTGGCGCAAGGCACAGGAGAATGGTCCGGGCAGCGAAATCGCGGTTGAAAACCACCGCCATGTCAGCAAGGCCACGGTCAAGCCCAGCGTGCCGGCTGCCGTCAGCCGTGCCCGCGTCGACCTGCCGCCTTTCGAAGAAGAGGTGCGGGCCAAAATTGCTCAGCATGCGGGCGGATCTGTCCATCCTCTGACCAAAGCCATGCGTGGTCAGCCGATAAAATCACCGAACCGGACTACCGCCTCGGTTGCTGAAGCCGTGGGCCATCTGCGTGCTGCGCCGCCGGATAGTCAGGAAGTCCGCTTTACCGCCGATGGCCGCTCCGTCACCCGCTGGCGGCCGAAGCGGCGCATTGATTAATCCCTCACTCAACTTTCATAGACCGGGCTAAGCCGCGGACGCCCCTCTAGAATCGCTTTGGCAGCATCTGGAAAAGGTGTTACGCTTAAAGCCCTAGTTCGGCTACTGAAGGATTAAAAGAGTGGATCAAGGGGGCTTCGGTGAGACGGAAATCATTCAGGTTTCCGGTAAGGTAAAGTGGTTCAACGCCGTCAAAGGTTTTGGTTTCGTCAGTCCCGACGACAACTCCGGTGACGTGTTCCTGCATCTTTCCTGCTTGCGGCAGGCCGGTTACGAAAGCATCGAGGAAGGCTCAACGCTGTTGCTAGAGGTCGCGCGGCGGCCCAAAGGCATGCAGGCAGTTCGGGTGCTATCAGTCGATACCAGTACGGCGTCACCGGCAGCCCGGGGTCCCGGTGGAATGGGGGGCGGCCTGGGCGGCCCGCGTCCGCCGCGTCCGCCCCGTTTCGGTGGTGATCGCGGTGGTTTTGGCGGCGGTTTCGGCGGTGGCGATCGAGGCCCTCGTTTTCCCTCAGTGACAGCGCAAGGCGACTTCTTCGAAGCGAAGGTGAAGTGGTTCAACGCGGTGAAAGGCTACGGCTTTGTCTCCCGCGGCGATGGCCAGCAGGACATCTTCGTGCATATGGAAGTGCTGCGCCGCGAAGGTATTAACGAGCTGCAGCCGGGCCAGTCGGTCCGCGTTCGCATCGGTCAGGGTCCCAAGGGACCGCAAGTCGCTGAAATCCGCGTCGACTAAACGACGCCGTATCGGCAGTTTTTGAACGCCGGCGCAGGATATGCGCCGGCGTTTTTTTTGTCTGGTCTCGTTGTCTGATCTAAGGAGCGATCAGCGCAGCTCGACGGCGTAATTCTCCGTTGGCAGAGCTTTCGGGATCAGCCCTTGCTTGGCGAGATAATCCGCAAAGCGACTGTAGCGCCGGCTATCGAGCGCGCGTGGTGATTGGGCGAAACGAGGCAGGGTGTCTTTCCAGGCCCGCCTGTTGAGCTCATCGTCCAATGACGCGTTGCCCTTGATGAAATGCTTCCAGCTCGCCTCTGGCTGATTGTGCAGATAAGCCACAGCCTCTTCCAACGCATCAAGCAGGCGCACGAGGCGCTGGTCTTTCAGGTTGTCTTGATGCGCGACGATGATGAGTTCGTCATAGAGCGGCACGCCGTATTCCTCAGGGTAGAACGCCCGGCCGGGCTTGCCCGCAATGTCCATCTGGTTCAGTTCGAAATTGCGAAACGCGCCAATCGTGCCATCGACCTTACCGGCAAAAATGGAGGGCGACAGCGCGAAATTCACATTCACCAGTTTGACGTCCGAGAGCTGCAGGCCATATTGCTCCAGCATCGTCTTGAGCAGTGCGTCCTCGAAGCCGCCAACCGAATAGCCGATCGTCTTGCCCTTCAGGTCGCCGATCGTTTTAACCGGACCGTCGCGCAGCACCACAAGGCTGTTCAGCGGCGTCGCCACAAGGGTTCCGATCCGGCGCAACGGCAAGCCTTGCGCGATCTGAACATGAAGCTGCGGCTGATAGGAGATCGCCGCATCAGCCTTGCCGGCCGCCACCAGTTTCGGCGGATCGTTCGGATCGGCCGGTGGCACGAGATCGACCAGCAATTCGTGGCGATCGAAGATGCCAGCATTCTTGGCCACCACCAGCGGCGCATGATCCGGATTGACAAACCAGTCCAGCATGATCGTCAGCTTGTCATGGGCCTGCGCTGCGGAGGCCGCACCAATCATTGCAGCGATGACGAGGGCGTTGATCAGTTTCGACATTGCGTCTCTCATCCTCTAATTGGACAGGGCTTGGGTATCCGCCTGCCATGGCAGCAGGCGCCGCGATAAAGCATCGACAGCGGCATACAAACTCACGGCGCAGATCGCCAAGACGATCAGTGCGGCGAACATCAGATCGATCTGCACGCGTGCATTCGCCTGCAGCATCAGGAAGCCAAGACCGGCACTTGCGCCGACCCATTCGCCGATGACGGCGCCGATGGGGGCAACCGCCGCCGCCACTTTCAGGCCGCTGGCAAAGGCAGGCAACGCGGCCATCAGGCGGATGCGCAGCAAGATGCGATAGCGGTGTCGATTGTCACCGCCGGTCATGACATGAGCGAGGTCAAGCCAGCCCGGCTCGGTGCGGCGCAGGCCGTCGTAGAGGGTGGCGGTCACGGGAAAGAAGATGATGATCATCGCCATGATCACCTTGGACGGCAGCCCATAGCCGAACCACAGCACCAATAAGGGCGCCAGCGCAAAGACCGGGATGGCCTGACTGGCAATGATGATGGGCAGCAGCCACCGTCGCGCTCCCGGCGAAAGCAGAAGTCCAAGGGCGGCTGCCGCGCCCAGCCAGGCGCCGAAAATCAGCCCGAGCAGCATTTCCGCCACGGTGACTGCCGCTTCCGACAAAAGAAGATCGAAGCGAGAGACAATGGTCATTGTGACCCGATGGGGCGGCGGAAGGATATAGGCGGGAAGATCGAGGAGGCGCACAACGAGATCCCAGGCGAGGAGCAGCCCCGCCAGGGTGATCAGCGACCGAATGAACCGGGATCGAGCCATCATCTGGGGTGAGCCTCCCGGAGGGCATTCTGCAACGCGCGCAGATGCGGCAGCACCGGTGTGGAAAGCGGATCACGTGGTTTAGGCAGAGCGAGCGTGGCGACCAGATTTAGGGATGCTGGTCGGCCGGACAGCACATATATGCGGTCAGCCATATGACAGGCTTCGGCGGGATCATGGGTAACCAGCAGCACTGCACGATCTGCCAGCATGGTGCTGGCAAGATCCTGCATATCCTCCCGCGTCACCGGGTCTAGGGCTGAAAAGGGCTCGTCCATGAGGATCAGCGGATGATCCTCCATCAGGGTCCGGGCGAGAGCAGCCCGCTGCCGCATGCCGCCGGAGAGTGCGGCCGGCCGGCTGTCCTGCCATGCACCGAGCCCCAGGCGCTCCAGCAGTGCTTCTGCCCGCGTGCGATCCGCCGCCTCGCCACGCAGACGCGCGCCGAGCAGTACGTTCTCCCGAATGGACAGCCAGGGGAGCAGCAGATCCTGCTGGGCCATCCACGCAATCTGACCTGCCAGACTTGGTAGCTGGCCCGGCGGCTGGGATGCAGAGGGCAGCAGACCGGCCAGCAGCTTCAGAAGCGTGCTTTTCCCGCTGCCGCTGGGGCCGAGGATGGCGACGATCTCGCCCACCGCCACGTCGATGCTGAACGGCGCCAGTACCTGACCGCGGCCATAGGAAAAGCCATCGCCGCGGAGCTGAAAGCTGCGAAACGAGGAGGGCGATTGGATGGAAGCCAGATCGAGATGCACGCCGCTGATCCCTACGCCGGTATCAACCGGATCAGGTTCGAGGGGTCGTCCGGCCAATCCGGACCTCTCAGCCGCCCATCGGCTCCCCCTCAGAGGCAGGCCGCTATTATAGAGGTTGAGCGGTACTTGTTAAGCCCCAGGGATTGTCTAGATTTTTGCGCTATGGGTGCGCCGCTTTTCATCGGTAATGCGATCTATCGCCATTCTTCGCTGGGCGGCAAACATCCGCTGTCGATCCCGCGCGTCTCGACGGTCATGGACTTAGTGCAGGCGTTGGGCTGGCTGAATCCAGATCGTTATCGTGAAAGCCGCCCGGCCACGCCTGAGCAGTTGCAGCGTTTTCATCGCGAAGACTATATCGCCGCCGTGCAGACTGCCGAGCGTGACCTGACGATCAGTGCGGAACTGTCCGAACGCTACAATCTGGGGCGTGGCGGCAATCCGATCTACGGGACCATGTTTCGCCGGCCCGCAACGGGTGTCGGCGGCAGCCTGATGGCTGTCGGGCATCTGCTGGAGGCTGGCGGCATCGTCTATAACCCGGGCGGCGGCACGCATCATGGACAGCCAGCGCGGGCTTCGGGGTTCTGCTATTTCAACGACCCGGTCCTGGCCATTTTGCGCATGCTCGATGCCGGACTGAGCCGGGTCGCTTACATCGATCTCGATGTGCATCATGGCGACGGCGTGGCCGATGCCTTCCAGAACGATCCGCGTGTGCTAGTCGTCTCGATCCACGAGGACGGCCGCTGGCCCCATTCGGGGCGGCTGGACGAAGAGGGAGCGGGCAATCTGTTTAACCTCCCGGTCCCCCCCGGCATGATCGATGACGAAATGGCGGCGCTGATGGAGGAGGCCGTTGGACCGCTGGCGGAAAGCTTCCGGCCTGACGCCATGGTCATTCAATGCGGCGCCGATGCTTTGGCCGACGATCCTCTTGGCAGGCAGCAGCTTTCCAATGGCGCGCTGTGGAGCGCCGTGGGAATGCTGAAAGGCCTGGCGCCACGCCTGTTGGTGCTGGGAGGCGGCGGGTATAATCCCTGGTCGGTGGCGCGATGCTGGACCGGCGTTTGGGCGCACCTGAACGGGCTGGAGATACCGGATCGTCTGCCGTCGTCGGCGGAAAGCCTGCTGCGGGCTCTGAGCTGGAACCGCAGCGCCGGCCGTAATCCGCCGGATCATTGGTTTCTAAGTCTGGCGGACCGGCCTCATCACGGTCCGGTGCGGGAAGAGGTTCGAGCGCTGGTACGGCGAGCCAAAGAGAGGATGAAGTGATATTGCGTCGCGTTTTCCTGATCCTGCTGACTGCTTTCAGCATCGCTGCTCCCGTCATCGCCCAGCCGCAGCCGACGCTGCCACAGAGCGATCTGGTGATCCTTACCGAGAAGGGGCCGCAGCGCTTCCGGGTGGAACTGGCCGACACCGACCAGTCGCGAGCCCGGGGCATGATGTTTCGCACCAGCATGGCGCCCGATGCCGGCATGCTGTTCGATTTCAAGGAAGAGCAGATGGCATCCTTCTGGATGCGGAACACTCTGATCCCGCTCGACATGCTGTTCATCAAGGCCGATGGCACGATCCTGAACATCCATCAGCGCGCCATTCCCCGGGACGAAACCGGCATAAACTCCGCCGGTCCGGTCCGCGCGGTCCTGGAGGTCAATGGAGGCACCGTCGCCCGGCTGGGGATCAAGCCGGGGGACCGGGTGCAGCATGCCATTTTTGGCAGTCCTGTCGGCGCATCAAAGCGTTAATACGCCTTCAGGCCGGGCTGCGAGGCTGGCCGGGGCCCAAACCTTTGTGCTAAAAGGCGCTCGCTTTTTCCGCCATTTAGCCGGGCGGGGTGTAGCTCAGTCTGGTAGAGCGCTTGCTTTGGGAGCAAGAAGTCGCTGGTTCGAATCCAGTCACCCCGACCATAATGGCGGCCGAGACCAAGTTCAGAGGATGGGTAGCGTATGAAGGCGCGAATCTATCAACCGGCTAAGACGGCCATGCAGTCGGGCAGGGCGCAGACCCGCTACTGGCGGCTGGAATACGATACGGCGGACGCCCGTTTCGTCGAGCCGCTGATGGGCTGGACCGGCGCGCGGGATACGCGCGGGCAGCTCAATCTCCGCTTCGACACCAAGGAAGCGGCGATCGCTTACGCTGAGAAGTACAACATCCCCTACGAAGTGGAAGAGCCGCAGCCGCGGAAGCCGGTCCGCAAGGCTTACGCGGACAATTTCGCGTATACCAGAATTCGCTGATCGAATTCCGGCGGGGCGCCCTACAGGCCGGCCTCGCCGGTTCGTCGAGTCCCAGTTTGGGAACCCAGGGCGCCCTTAGCTCAGCTGGATAGAGCAATTGCCTTCTAAGCAATAGGTCGGTGGTTCGAATCCACCAGGGCGCGCCATTTTTCCTTGCCCACGCCCGTCAGGCTTTCCAGAATCCTGTCGGCCATCGCGTTGAGGCCTCGGCTGCCTGTAAGAAGGAGCGTGGCCGGTGCTCTTCAGGCGGTGGCATTTTCCCTCCCATAGATTCTTGAAGGCGATGACGTAGTCGAGCCTGATCAATCGATCGGCGCTGCTATTGATCACGCGATGGGAACCGTACCGCTTTCGACCACCGCGCGCTGATCGACGCCGGCGCCGGCGCGGCCTGCCGCAATAGCTGCTCACGGAAGCGGCTATCCGATCGCCGGGTCGCGTCCCAAAGGAGAAAGGCTCAACAGGGTCGCCAAACATCTTACGGGCGAAAGCTTCGATGTCGTCATCGGTGAGATCCTTCTTGCCGGGCTGGCCGCTTGCCAATGCTGCAGTGAAGGCATTGGCGATGTTTCCGTGATGGACGGGCGGGGTACTGGTGAGGATCAGACCTTCGATCCCGTCGAAGCGCAGCAGGGATAGCTGCGAACAGGATCCAGCGCATCGCCCGACAAGCCGTGGCCGGGAGGATCAAGCGCGATCAGGCAGTGTTTCTGCGCCAGGCTGTATGCGAACTGGCGCGCAAAGACCTCCCGCGAAAAAAGAGTTGCCATGAATGAGCAGCAGGGGCATGCCGCTTCCGCCGCTACATTTCACATGGATGGAATCATGCGAGGCGGCGATGGCGCGCGCGAACTCCGGTGCGCCAAGATCGATCTTCATCAACAGCCTTCCATTATTGCGCATTGGTCCGCCGGTATCTCCATCAAACAGGTGACACCGTCAAAGACCTTTGCGCCGATGATGTCAGGTGTAACGCGGTCGTTAGGCTGTGGCGGCGAGATGAGACGATCCGGTCTGCCGCAGCAGCAAGTCCCGGTAGAGGCCTGGCCGTGCGCTGAGTTCCTTCGGGCTGCCTTGATCGACGACCCTGCCATGATCCATCACGACGATACGATCGAAACTCTGAAGGGTAGAGAGGCGATGGGCTATGGCGATCACGCTGCGGCCGCGCATCAGCCGGTTCAGGGCCTTCTGGATCGCGGCCTCAGATTCGCTGTCGAGCGCAGAGGTCGCTTCGTCCAGCACCAGGATGGGGGCATCCTTCAGGAACGCACGCGCCAGCGCCAGACGCTGACGCTGGCCACCGGACAGTTTCAAGCCGCGCTCGCCCACGATGGTGTCGAAGCCTTGCGGCAGGGCGTCGATGAAGCCGCGGCAGGATGCCGCCTCCGCGGCTGCCAGCACCTCGTCATCGGTGGCGTCAGGGCGGCCATAGCGGATGTTTTCAAGGATGCTGCGATGGAAGAGGGAGATGTCCTGCGGCACCACGGCAATGGCCTGACGCAGGCTTTCCTGCTTCAGGTCCGTGATGTCGAGGCCGTTGATCCTGATCCGGCCCTGCTGAACGTCATAGAAGCGCTGGAGCAAGGTCAGGACTGTGGATTTCCCCGCGCCCGACGGGCCGACGAGTCCGACCCTTTCGCCCGCGCGGATATGCAGATCGAAATTCTGCAAGATGGGCTTCCGCTGCGGATAGGAGAATTGCACGTCCTCAAAGTCGATGCGTGCACCCCGGCCATGGCCGATGACAAAGGGACGGGCATGCGGCGCATCGGGCAGCGCGTGGGGGATGAGCAGCGTGGAGACGGCTTCCGAGAGGCGGGCAACATGTTGGGTCAGATCGACCAGCGCAACCGCGAGATCGCGTGTGCCATGCAGGATGGCGAAGCCCAAGGAGCTGACCAGCACGATATCACCGGGCGATGCCTTGCCCTGGCTCCATAGCAGCAGCGCCCAAGCCAGGAGGCCGGCAGTCAAGGTGGCGGTGACAACGCCGTGGACTAGGCGGATGATTTCCAGATAGCGGAGGCTGCGCTGACGCGCCCGCATCTCGACTTCGATTTTATCCGAAAGGCGCTCTTGCTCCATCACGGTTGCGCCGAACAAACGAACGGCGTTCATGTTGCTAAGGACGTCGACGAGTTCGCCTTCTACTTTTGCTGCATTGGCAGCGTATTCGTGGTGCAGTGGCGCGCCACGCTTGGCTAGGACATAAATTATTGCAATCAGCAAGGCGGCAATGACCACTAACGTGCCAGCCATCGTTGGATTGACCATGCTCAGGACAATAATGGCACCAATCACTGCGATAGTGGGCGGCAGCACGTTCCAGGCGAAGGTGTTCTCGGTCGTGAACAACGCATTCGCCGTGGCCGAGATGCGTCCCGCCAGCATCCCCGGCAAACGATCCGCGAAGTAGCCCGGTGAGTGATGGGTGACGTGCTGGAATAGATCCCGCCGCACATCGCCCGAGACGCGGACAAAAACACGGCTGGCAAACCAGCCACCCACTCGCCACAAGAGATTATCCGCAAAGATCAAGCCAACCAAAATAAGGAATGCTGTCATCACGAGGGTGGTTTCGCCCTTTGCGACGATGTCGACCAAATTCTTGATCGCATATTGAGAGCCTAGCGCGCATATAACTGCCGCTACGACGCTGAGCAGGATTACGGCATGCGAAACGGGGCGACGCAGCATATATCCCGCCATGAAGGCGAGTGGTCGTGTACGATATTTCGGTAGTGTGTGGGGAATTGTGCGGGCCTGACAAGTTTTCGCCACAGTATTATACGCCTCCAATTCGTTTGGTCTCTGCGTCCCTAGGCGGGAGATAGTAAGAGGCCCTGCGGCGGAAAAATGGTGAAACGATGAGATCAGGTGAATCTCACAAACAAGTTTCACATCTCACAAATAAACCACGGAAAAATACACCTATCGAAATACATAACATTTTCACGCGTGTTTTCTTTATTCGATGAAATGTCGTTCAGTTAGTCAGACGTCCCGCCACCCGGTTCCAATTTGACAATCCACTTTATCTAAGCAAGCAGCGGGCTTTCGCCGGGCAATGCCTGGCAGGCAGGCGAACCAGAGGAGACTTTTATGCGAATTGCACAGGTTGCGCCGCTCTTCGAGGCCGTTCCTCCCAAACTCTATGGCGGAACGGAGCGGGTGGTTTCCTTCCTGACAGAGGAACTGGTACGTCTGGGAAATAACGTGACCCTATTTGCGAGCGGCGACTCTGAAACGAGCGCACAGCTTGTGCCATTCTGGCCGCGAGCGATGCGTTTGGATGCCACGGTATGCGACTGGGTGGCGCCGCATATGTACATGTTGGAGATGGTGGCGCGCCGTGCCCACGACTTTGACGTCATACATTGCCATTTTGACTATTTCCCGTTTTCGCTGTTCAGCCGCTGCACCACACCGTTCGTGACCACCCTGCATGGCCGTCTGGATCTTCCGGAACTGCATCCGATCTATGAGATCTTCCAGGACGTGCCGATCATCTCGATCTCCGACAACCAGCGGAAGCCGATGCCGAAAGCAGGGTGGATGACGACCATCCACCACGGTCTGCCGGCAGAGCTGCTGACGCCAAGGCCCGTCGAGCGCCGCTATCTGGCCTTCCTCGGCCGGATATGTCCGGAGAAACGTGTCGACCTTGCCATCAAGATTGCCGGGCGTGCCGGACTGCCGCTGAAGATCGCCGCGAAGGTGGACAAGGCGGACCAGGAATACTTCAACGCTGAGATCAAGCCGCTGCTGGCGCAAAGTCCGCATGTGGAGCTGATTGGCGAGATCAGTGACGCGCAGAAATCGGATTTCCTGAGCGGTGCCCTAGGACTGCTGTTTCCCATCGACTGGCCGGAGCCTTTTGGTCTGGCGATGATCGAAGCAATGGCCTGCGGCACGCCAGTGATCGCCTTCAACCGCGGCTCGGTACCCGAAGTGGTCGATGACGGCATCACCGGCTATATCGTCGAGAATGAGGATCAGGCGGTCGCTGTCCTCGGCCAGATCGACAGATTGTCAAACGCGCAGATCCGCGCAGTCTTCGAGCAGCGCTTCACAGCCCGCCGGATGGCCGAGGATTATCTGCATGTCTACCGCAGCTTGGCGCCGGCGGCTCGTCCGTTGCTCCGCTCCGTAACCTGAGCAATAATCATCCTCGTTCCAAGCAATGAATGAGGGAGGAACCGGCATGTCAGTCAAGGTCGCGCTGGTCACGGGTGCTGGCACGGGTATTGGTAAGGCCTCGGCCGTGGCGCTGGCCAAGGCGGGGTATAACGTCGTGCTGGCGGGCCGGCGGATCGAGCATCTGGAAGCGGCCGCCCGCGAAGTGGAAGCGCATGGCGTCAAAGCCTTGGCTGTTTCGACCGATGTGGGCGACCCGGCATCGGTGAAAGCCCTGTTCAACAAGACCAAGCAGGCGTTCGGGCGACTGGATGTTCTGTTCAACAATGCCGGCATGGGCACCCCGGCCATGCCTTTTGAAGACATTTCCTACGAACAGTGGAAAGCAGTCGTCGATGTGAACCTGACCGGCATGTTCCTGTGCAGTCAGGAAGCCTTCCGCATCATGAAGGACCAGACGCCGCGGGGTGGACGGATTATCAATAACGGCTCGATCTCGGCATACGCGCCGCGGCCGTTCTCGGCTCCTTACACGGCGACCAAACATGCCGTGACCGGCTTGACCAAGGCATGCTCGCTGGATGGCCGGGCCTATGACATCGCCGTGGGGCAGATCGATATCGGCAATGCTGCCACCGAGATGACCGAGCGCATGACCAAGGGCGTGCCCCAGGCCGATGGCTCGGTCAAAGTCGAGCCGCGCATGGACGTGCAGCATGTTGCCAATGCCGTTGTGCACATGGCCAGCCTGCCGCTGGACACCAATGTGCTGTTCATGACGGTGATGGCGACCAAGATGCCGTTCGTCGGCCGCGGCTAAGGTCGGCGTCGTTCTCGTTTATCCAATGCCGCCCGAGCCAGGCATAAGATCGTAAACAGCATCTGCGCGCCGGCATGGGCGGTGTTGGTCGTCCCGTCATACTGCGGGGCGACTTCGACCACGTCGCCGCCGATCACATCAAGGCCGATCAGGCCGCGCAGGATGGCCAAGGCCTCTGCCGTCGAAAGGCCGCCAATTTCCGGCGTGCCGGTTCCCGGGGCGAAGGCGGGGTCCAGGCCGTCCACATCGAAGGACACATAGACTGGACCGCTGCCGACTACCTGGCGCGCCCGTTCGATTATCGCCGGGATACCGAGCGTGGCGACTTCTTCGGCATGGATCACGGTCATACCGGACTCGTAAGAGAACTCCCATAGATATTCTGCGCCGCCGCGGATGCCGATCTGTATCGTCCGTTCCGGGTCCAGCACGCCGTCCAGCACCGCCATGCGGAAGGGGCCACCATGGTGGAACTTCGAACCCTCATAGGGGCCCGAGGTGTCGCAATGAGCGTCGATATGCACCAGGCCGACTGGCTGCTTGCGGCCCAGGGCCTTGAGGATGGGGTAGGTGATCGAGTGATCGCCGCCCACCGATAAGGGAATAACGCCCGCATCGGCGATCCGATGGTAGAATGCTTCGATATCCTGATGGCAGCTTTCTAGGCTGAAGCGGCTGCGGAACGGGACGTCGCCGATATCGGCGATGTTGCAACCAATCATCGGCGCCATCTTGAGGGCATGCTCATAGGGACCGATGCGCTCGATGGCCCGGACGGCGCGCGGGCCAAGACGAGCGCCGGTCCTGTTCGTAACCCCCAGATCCATCGGCACCCCGATCAGGGCGATATCCAGACCGCCGAAATCCGCCTGCTCCGGGGCATCGGGACGGTAGCGTGCGCCGAGGAAAGTTGCCACATCGGCAAACGGCCACTTCCGCCTGTCACCATCCCGGAACTGCTGCTCGGCCACGGCGCGGAAGGCGGGATCGTAGATGTCACCGCCCTTGGCCTCGCCATACCGGTCCCGCAGGGCTTTCAGCTTATCAGGGTCCATCATGGTTATACCATATCACCCCAGTACGGGGCCGTCCGTCTACGCCATTTGAACGGCTTGGCGGCGGAATTTCATACGTCTATGAAGGTTATGGTGGAGTTCGCATCGCCAAGGACGGCGTTTCAGTATTGTCGGAGGCAGGAGTGACCGAAGCGATTACCCAGATGCGGGAGCAAATTCGCAAGCATCAGGAAGAAAAAGCGCGGCTGGAGGGGGAAATTGCTGCTCTGACCAAAAAAAGGCCTCTTCTCGATAAGGCTATCCTGGATATCCAAGCCAAACTGCGTGAAGCGAAGGGACCATCCCCTCAGCTTCAGATCGAGTTGCGCAACGCCAAGGAAGCAGCGCAGGGCGCCGCTATGGGGCTGCAAAGCTTGCGGGTGAAGGTGGCGGAGCTCAGTGGGAAGATTGCAGAGTTGGAGAAAAACATTAAGATTGTTGAAGATTTCATGAGGCCAAAGCAGTAAATATGCGTCCGCGCCGAAGGAATCGGCGCGTTGACGATGCAAAAATCAAAGAGGGGGCACGGGGCAGAATGAACCCCATGGAAGTAGAGCGAATGCTGGGGCGCCACCGCGAGTGGCTGCTCAAACGCCCCCGCGGAGCCCGCCTCAATCTCTCCCTGGCCGATCTTCAGGGGTATGATTTCAGTGGTGCCGATCTGCGTGCAGCCAAATTGTCTGGCGCCAATCTGGCGCGGGCTGTCCTGGTTGAGACCAATCTTTCCGAAGCCGATCTGTTCGCGGCCAATCTGGAGCGCGCCGACCTATCAAAAGCCGACCTGTCGCGGGCCGATCTGCGTGGTGCATCCATGCGGGGAGCTACCCTGGCGGGCGCACGCCTGATGGGGGTCGACTTCCGCGGCGGCGCCTTGATGCAGGCCTCCGATGAGGGGGTGGGTTTTGGCGCCGAAAATAATGGCAAGCGGCCCAAGGCCAATACTTCGGGCGCCGATCTTACGGAAGCCAACCTGCGCGGTTCGAACCTGACAGGTTCGAATATGAACGGCGTCAATCTGGCCGGCGCCAACCTGTCGCGCGCAAATCTCACCAAGGTCTCCCTGCGCAAAGCCAATCTGGCTGGCGCGGACTTCAAGGGCGCGTGTCTGCGGGGCGTGGACATGTCCATGGCCCTGATCGACGGTGCGGACTTCCAGGGGGCCGACCTCAAGGGCGCGATCCTTGAAGATGTCGACATGGATTCGGCCAACTTCACTGGCGCCGAGCTTGTTGTCGATGTTTCAAGCTTCGGCGATACCGTGGCGACGATCCTGCAGAACCATGAGCGGTGGATCCGGTCGGACGGCAAGGAGGGCGCGCGCGCCGATCTGGCCGGCCTGAACATGGAGCGCATCGACCTGTCTGGGAAGGATCTCAGTGGCGCCAATCTCAAAGGCGCGAAACTCGCGGGCGCCAAGCTGCAGAATGCCACGCTGGTGATGACCGATCTGTCCGAGGCGGATCTGACCGGCGCTAATCTGGTCGGGGCTCTGGCCAATGGTGTGAATCTGTCGCGCTCGATTTTGCATAAGGCGATCCTGCAGCGCGCGCAGCTCGGTCAGGTGCCGCTGCGTGGCCCTGATGGCAAACCGATCGGGCGTTTCTGGTCGGCTAGCCTTGCGGCAGCCGATGCGAGCGAAGCCGATTTCTCGGATGCCTTGATGAAGGGCGCCAATCTGATCGATGCCAAGCTGAACAATGCCCGCTTGGTCAATGCCAATCTGATCGACGCGAAGATGGTCAATACCGAATTGACCGGCGCCGATCTGACAGGGGCAGTGATGCCGCAAACCGACTAGATCGCAGCATCAATTCTCCATATTACGAACCCGCTCCATCCGCATGCGGCCCGCATGGTCGATGGCCGCTTTGTAGGATTCCGGCGCCAGCGACAGCAGCTTGTGATTGAGGTTGCGCGTCAGCTGCCATTCCTTCTTGGGATCGTGCTTGCTGAGCAAGGTCTTTGACGACAGGTTCGTCAGAATACGCTCCCAAAGAGTGCCCTCGCAGAGCGGCAACCGCTTTTCGCCCAGCAGCCGGTTGAGCTTTTCCAGTGTCGGATCGGGTTTCGCCGGCATAGCGAGCTTGCCAGCCGACAGATCCGCCAAAGCGACGAGGGCGTCGGACAGGCTGGAACGTGGCCCAAGCAACTCCTGGATCAGTGTCGTGGAATCAAGGCAGGACGCGGCGACTTCATCGAGCAGACCGGCGACGTTCGAGTTGCTACGCTCGATCATGTCGGTGAGGACCATGTCGAGGCGGGCAGCATAGCTGTTCGCTGTCTGCGTGACCTTGGTCATCTGGAAGAAGAACAGGAAACGCCGGTTGTCGTCGCTGAGATCGCGAGCGGCGAGGCGATCGTATAACTTGGCGAAATCGTTGTTCTCGAATGCCGGCAAGCCCTTCTCAGCCATAGCGTCGCGCGTGTGCTGGATCAGCTTGTCAAACAGGGCTTCCAGCTTCTTGCTGCGCTCGCCCTGGCCAGGCAGGCCCTGCTGGGTCTGCGCTCCGGCCAGTGCATAGATGCCGGCGCGCAGGAAGTTATTCATGTCGTTTAACTTGCGCTGATGCTGCAGGGAATGCAGCAGTTCGATGGAAGTGGCGTTCTGCTTATCGAGGAATTCTCGAAACACCACACTGAACCCTCTCGCCGCAGGACGGCGGGCGAGATCGTAGAACGTGTCGCAAACCGGAAAAACGCCTTTGAACGGCCGGACCGTCATCGCTTTCGGCCGGGCTGTTGCGGTCTTGTTGAAGATTTCGGACTGGGTGGTGAAACCATCCGAACGGGACCGCGTGCGTACAACCTTTACGGCAGAGAAATCGCCCATGTTGAGCAGGGCATTGGCCTGCGCGATAGCTGACTTTTCCAGCTGCTCGTTGCCGAGCTGCGTCAGCCCGGCTTGCCCCTCAAGCCTTTTATCCAGCCGCCAGCGGCCATCGACCTGGACATAGATTTCGTAGGCATAGGCTCGCGAACCGAAAATCGCACCAAACATAAAATAATCCCTCACCCCAGAAGTTTTGAAACCGCAGCGAACACCCCCACCGTGCTCGCCACGACAGCGCATTTGACAGCGCATTTGACAGCGCTGTTTGTGCTACTCTTGGCCCTGCCTCTGCTTGTCGGCCAGCGCACGTTGCTCGATGGCCTGCAGCTGTTTAGCAAAACGTTCGAAGGCTTGCGACACAGACAGCACGAATTGCCGCTGCTGTGGCTCAGGCATTTCCAGCGCGGCCTCGGCAAACCGGCGTGCCTGATGTCGGGCTAGGCCCGCGGCATCGCGGAAAGCGTCGGCGCGGACCTGTTCAAATGTGGAGAGGATACAATGCCGGGTGATGCTCTCTTCCATGGTTTTGAAAGAGGCTTCCTTGACCATGCCGTCCTTCAGCAGGTCGAAAACCAGCAGCGTCTCTTCGGAAATCTTGTTGATGATGCCATCAACACGTTCGCGGTCGCGCGGCGTTGGCGCCAGATCGGGTTCTGGTGCCCGCTTTGGTGCACGTTTTACGACGCTACGCCACATAGTCGCGACGATCCTTTCTGGCGCCCGGCGGTTGTCGCCTCGTCATTCTGCGACACAACCGCGGGATGTGCCAAGATTTTCCTCCGGAATGGTTGAGCAACACTTAACCAACGGTGGAAACGCTTTTTTACAGCCGGAATTAGTTGTTCTCAACCACCCCTTGATAGCCGTCAACATAGCCCTGGGACGACGGGATCAAATCTAACTTTTCAATAATTTCGTTCAGAATCAATAAAATACTCCCGTTTCAGCAGCGGTCCTGCTATAAACTTTGCGCCTTAACAGGGGGCAGAGTCGGGGTCGCTCCACACCGTGGGTTGACCGGACGGCGTGGTGGGGGTAACTCGCTGCGCCGAAGAGCATTTGGGCATCCGCAGATCATAGCGAATGCCGCTTTGGGGCAGGGAGGTTCCGTGAAGATATTGCTGGCTGTCAGTCGCCTGATCGACGCGCTCAATGATCGTGTCGGCCGGGTGATCTACTGGCTGGTGCTCGTTGCCGTTCTCGTCAGCGCGGCCAACGCGACCGTCCGTTATACCTTCAACACAAGCTCGAATGCCTGGCTGGAGGTCCAGTGGTACCTCTTCTCAGCCGTCTTCCTGCTCTGTTCGGGCTATACCCTCTTACGTAACGAGCATATCCGCATCGACGTGGTGGTAAGCCGCTTTTCCGAGCGCACGCTGACCTGGATCGACATCATCGGAACGGTCTTCTTCTTGCTGCCGATGGCGCTCATCATCATGTGGCTGTCGTGGCCGGTCTTCATGGACTCGTTCATTCACAATGAACTGTCGAGCGACGCTGGCGGGTTGCTCCGCTGGCCGGTCAAGCTGCTCATCCCCGTCGGATTTTTCCTGCTGTCCCTGCAGGGCATATCCGAGCTCATCAAACGCATCGCTTTCCTCATGGGCCTGATTCCCAATCCGGCGCCCAAGAAGCAGGATGCCCATAGTCCAGCTGAGAGCGCGGCGGAGTAAACGCATATGGTCCAATTTCTGATCGACAACATGGCGCCTCTGATGTTTGGGGCGCTGGTCTTCTTCCTGCTCTTTGGCTATCCGGTGGCCTTCGCGCTGGCCGCGAATGGCCTGCTGTTTGCGTTCCTAGGCATTGAACTGGGCCTGCTGACGCCGGCCCTTTTGCAGGCGCTGCCCGAGCGTGTGTTCGGCATCATGCGGAACGATACGCTGCTGGCTATCCCATTCTTCACCTTCATGGGACTGATCCTTGAGCGGTCCGGCATGGCCGAGGATCTTCTGGATACCATCGGCCAGCTTTTTGGTCCGCTGCGCGGCGGTCTTGCTTACGCCGTGATCTTCGTCGGCGCCTTGCTCGCGGCAACCACGGGCGTCGTGGCCGCATCGGTCATTTCGATGGGTCTGATCTCGCTGCCGATCATGCTGCGCTATGGCTATGACCGCAGGCTGGCAACCGGCGTGATCGCCGCATCCGGCACGCTCGCGCAGATCATCCCGCCCAGCCTCGTGCTGATCGTCATGGCCGACCAACTCGGCCGTTCGGTCGGCGACATGTATGCCGGCGCCCTGATTCCGGGCCTGGTTCTGTCGGCGCTCTATGCCGGCTATGTCTTCATCGTTTCGATGATCAACAAGAGTGCGGCGCCCGCATTGCCGCTTGAGGCGAGAACGCTGAGGGGCTTCCAGCTTTTCTATCGCGTCATTTTCTCGCTGGTTCCGCCTCTGGTGCTGATCTTCCTGGTTCTGGGGACGATCTTCATCGGCATCGCGACGCCGACCGAAGGCGGCGCGATGGGTGCTACCGGCGCACTGATCCTGGCGCTGATCAAGCGGAAGCTGGACTGGGCCCTGCTGCGTCAGGCGATGGATACGACGGCCAAGCTGTCCGCCTTCGTGCTGTTCATCCTGATCGGCTCGACTGTGTTCGGCCTGACCTTCCGTGCCGTGAACGGTGATCTTTGGGTGGAGCATCTGTTGACCAGCCTTCCCGGCGGTGAGCTTGGCTTCCTCATCGTCGTCAACATCATGGTCTTCCTGCTGGCCTTCTTCCTCGATTTCTTCGAGCTGGCCTTCATCGTCGTACCGCTGCTGGGACCGGCGGCCGAGAAACTCGGCATCGACCTGATCTGGTTCGGCGTGCTGCTCGGCGTGAACATGCAGACCTCGTTCATGCATCCGCCCTTTGGCTTCGCGTTGTTCTTCCTGCGCAGCGTCGCTCCGGCGGCGGATTACATCGACAAGGTCACCGGGAAGCTCATTCCGAGGATAACCACGGGGCAGATTTATTGGGGCGCGGTGCCATTTGTCTGTATTCAGATCTTGATGGTCGCCCTGGTGATCATCTTCCCCGAGATGGTGACCTCGATGCTGGACCGTGGGCCCGTGCTGAGTGACACTGAAATCCAGATGCAGATGCAGATCGAGACGCCGGACTACGGAACCGAATCCCCTTATGGAGAGGCGGCCGATGAGGCATCCGAAGACGATGCCGCTGCGGATGAAGAGTCCGGAGAAGAGGAAAGTGGCGAGGAAGAGGAGGAGAATGCGGACTAACGTGTTACCTGCCTCGCTTTAACGAACAGTCCAAAAGAAAGGCCCCGCTTTGCGGGGCCTTCGATTCAATCTTCTTGAAATTCGAACATCGCGGCATTTGCCGAACAATTACACATAAAGAAAAAGCCCCGCCGAAGCGGGGCTTAAGGTGCAACACGGTTTCTTTTTCAAACGCAGCTTTTACTTCTTCTTCGCCGGTGCCTTACGCTGGCTGACCGCAGTCATGAAGCTGTCGAAGGTGCCTTCAGCGACACGGAACCACTGAAGCTGCTCATCGCGGTACTTCTTCCAAGGTTCATAGATCTTCTTGAACTTCGGATTCTGCGCAGCGATCTCATCATACAGCTCGTTCGCCGCATCGTAGCAGGCTTCCATCACCGCGCGCGGGAAGGGACGCAGCTGCGTGCCGCTGGCAACCAGCTTGCGCAGGGCCACCGGGTTCTGGGAGTCATACTTGCCAAGCATCCACTGGCAAGCATCAGCCGTGGCGGTCTCCAGAGCAGCCTGATAAATCTTCGGCAGCTTCTCCCACTGCTCGATGTTCACATACATCGAAACCTGCGGGCCGCCTTCCCACCAACCCGGATAGTAGTAGTACTTGGCGACCTTGTTGAAGCCGAGCTTCTCATCATCGTAGGGGCCGACCCACTCGGCCGCGTCAATGGTGCCCTTTTCCAGCGCCGGATAGATGTCGCCACCGCCGATCTGCTGCGGCACAACGCCGAGCTTGGTCAGGATCTGGCCAGCGATACCGGCGATACGGAACTTCAGGCCCTTCAGATCGTCGACGGTCTTGATCTCCTTACGGAACCAGCCGCCCATCTGGGTGCCGGTGTTGCCCGCCGGGAACTGGATGATGTTGTAGTCCTTCATGAACTCGCGGGTGAGTTCGAGGCCACCGCCGAAACGCTGCCAGGATTGCTGCTGGCGGACGTTGAGGCCGAAGGGCATGCAGGCGTCGAACGCAAAGGTCGGATCCTTACCGACATAATAGTAGCTGACGGTATAACCCGCCTCGACGGTACCGTTCTGCACGGCGTCGAGAACCTGCAGGGGCGGAACGATCTCGCCGCCGGCAAAGGCGCGGATCTGGAACTTGTTGTCGGTCAGTTCAGCGACGCGCTTCGCGACAAACTCGGAACCGCCATAAATGGTATCAAGGCTTTTCGGAAAGCTGGTCGGCATACGCCATTTGATTTCCGGCATGCTCTGCGCGATTGCGGGAGCCGGAAAGGCGGCGGCCGTACCAAGGCTGCCAGCGCCTGCCAACGCGGCGCCTTTAAGGAATTTGCGACGAAGCATAACAGCTATTCTCCCTAGGTCTCTGTGTTGTCCGGGCCGCTCAGGTTAGGCCGGGAACCCCTGTAGTACACGGAGAATCCGTATACACTCGGGAAAATACTGCCAGGGGTGCAAAAGCGCAAGAAATTGCGGGGCTTAGAAGCTTCTCAGTCAGAAGCTCGATAAGGCCGGGGCAGGATAGATCGGGTTGCCCGACGGATCGATGCGTCGCCAGCCATCCGATGTCAGCGCCTCCAGCGGCTGGAAACGGCTCTTATAGGCCATTTTCCGGCTCTCGGCGATCCAGTAGCCCAGATAGACATAGGGCTGGCCAAGGTCGGCCGCATTCTGAACATGCCATAGTATGATGAAGCTGCCGGGGCTCCGGCGTTCGAAATCCGGATCGAAGAAGCTGTAGACCAGAGAGACGCCGTCGCTCATCTCGTCGATGAGACAGACGCCAAACAGCCGTCCATCGAGGCAGCGGAATTCGGTCAGGCCGCTGCGCACCGGACTGTCTTCGACCATGGCGCGATAATCGGCGAATTCCATGTCAGCCATGCCGCCGCCTTCGTGGCGCGCGGTCACATAGCGACGGAAGACCTGATAATGCTCGCGGGTGGCATAGGCGGGCAGCCGCCGCGTCACGATGCCCTGATTGCGCCGCCAAATCTTGCGGTGACTGGCATTGGGAACGAAATCGGCAGCCGGCACGCGAACCGGCACACAGGCATTGCAGTTCTCACAGGCGGGGCGATAGGCCAGATCCTGGCTGCGGCGGAAACCGGCCTGGCTGAGCGCGTTATGCAGCCCATCGGGATCATCGCCCGCCAACAGGGTGACAACCTTCCGCTCCAGCCGTCCCGCGAGATAGGGGCATGGTGTCGGCGGCGTAGCGAAGAAGTGCCGCAAAGGTATCTGCAGGCGGTGTTTCACTCGCAGCCCATAACTGTCAAAACCTGTTACAAGCTTAGCGTAAATGAACGCTTTGGGGAGGGGTAATCTGCCCTGTCAGGCCACTTTGCGGCGGCGATGAACCACGGTGCCGCAGAGCAGATCGTGCAGGCAGCGCCGACGGTTGTTAAACAAGGCCCAGATCAGGATCAGGCCGCTGGTCAGGCCAACCGTCACGTAGAAAGCCGCAGTCTGGAGCAAGGCCTGCAAATAACCCGGTTTGCCGCCGTTCCAGGTTGAAACCTGAAGGTCAAAGAGCCGCATGCCCGGCGTGGCCGAAGCCGAACCGCCGATGGTGAGCGTGTGATAGGCCAACGGTATCGCAGCTCCAACCAGCACCAGAATGGGTGTCAGCAGCCCGAAGGTGACAATGGTCAGCAGCCCGACCGCGATCTTGTAGAGGAAGATCACGCCAACAAGCGCGATCAGATCGACCAGATAGGCGAAGATACGCCGGACAATGACACCATCGAAGGCGGCCGGATCGGCGAACGGATCGACATATATCGGTGCTGCGGACCTGGAGACGGGAAGATCAGAAGCGTTGTTCGACATCACCAGCCTCATCACCGGTTGGGGAGGAGGCGGATCATGCCGTTGCTCGGTCCGGGACCATCCAGACCAGGAGGCGGTGGTGGCGGGGGTGGCGGCGCGCGCAGGGGGCCAGGACGCACAGGTCCGGCACCAGCAGCATCATTACCGCCCACTGGCACATCGCTCAGCAGCAGGATCGCAATACGGCGATTGCGAGGATCCAGTGGATTGTCCTTGATCAGCGGATCCTGGTCGGCGTTACCCGTGACCTGGCGGATGCGTTCGATCGGCACGCCAGCCTCCAGCATGGCGCGGCGCGCGGCATTCGCACGATCGGCCGACAATTCCCAGTTCGAATAGGCACCCTGTCCACGGAAAGGCTGCGCGTCGGTATGGCCGCTGATCGCAAGCTTATTGGGCAATTTCGCGACCACCTGCGCGATCTGCTGCATGAGGCGGCGGGCACGATCATTCAACACCGCACTGCCCGAGGGGAACATCGAAGATTGCTCTTCGTCGACCAGCTGGATGCGGAATCCTTCAGGCGTATTGTCGAAGACGATCTGCTTGGACAATTCCGCCAATTGCGGATTCTCCTGGATCGCCTGACGGATCTGCATCTCCGCTTCGCGGAAATTCTCCGCCTCGATTTGCTGCAAGCGCTCACGGGCCAGCTCCGGATCGATCTGCTGCAGATCGAGGCCGTCGAAGTTCTGCTGGGCGGCGCCGGACTGTGCCGCCGAGGGATCGGGGAAGGTGTCGCCCCGTTCGCCAGGTGCTGGCGGCGGCTGACGCGAATCTTCGTATTTCTGATCGTATTGCGGCTGATCCGGCTGATCGGACTTTTCCGGTGAAGGCCCAACGATGACCGTTGGCAGGCCGAAGCTGGAAATCTTGCCGCCATCTTCGATGATGGTTCGGCCGCCAAGAACGCCGCCGGCGCCAGACAGGCTGCGGCTCACCGAAGCGGGAGAGAAGTAATCCGCAACGCCCTTTTTCTGCTCGTCGGTGGTGACGTTCAGCAGCCAGAGCAGCAGGAAGAACGCCATCATCGCGGTCACGAAGTCGGCATAGGCCACCTTCCACGCGCCACCATGATGGGCATGAGCGCCTTTCTTGATCTTCTTGACGATAATTGGGCGTTCGCCCTCGCTCGTCGCCATCGATCAGCTCACTGCCCGTATCAAACCGACTGAACCTTGCTGGTCGCCTCTTCAACCTCGTAGAAGGTCGGGCGGACATTCGACATCAGGGATTTGCGCGCGAATTCCACCGAAACCGCCGGCGCATAGCCCTGCAGATGGGCCAGAAGCCCAGCCTTCATGCACAGCATGTATTTCTGATCATGCTCCATCGTGGCCTTGGCCGCGGCCGCGATCGGCGAAACGATGCCGTAAGAGAGCAAGATGCCAAGGAAGGTACCCACCAGAGCGCCGCCGATCAGACGGCCCAGCACCTCAGGCGGCTCGCTGATCGAGCCCATGGTTTTGATAACGCCGAGCACGGCGGCGACGATACCCAAGGCAGGAAAGGCGTCGCCGAAATTGGTCAGCGCCTGGCCGGCCAAATGGTCCTCGGCGTGATGAATCTCCAGTTCCATGTCCATCAGGGCTTCCATCTCGTGCGGGTTCTCGCTGCCCAGGGTCATCAGGCGGAGATAGTCGCACAGAAACTCCATGGAATGGTGGTCGGCCATGAATTTCGGAAACTGGGTGAAGAGCTTGCTCTCTTCCGGTTTCTCGATGTGCTGCTCCAGTGCCAGCATGCCCTTGCTCTTGGCGAGCTTGAAGACACTGTACATCATCGAAAGCAGCTCGAGATAATCGTCCTTGGTATAGCGGGGGCCTTTGAAGGCGATCTTAAAACCGTTAAGCGCGGCTTTAAGGACGGGCTTCGGGTTGGACACGATAAATGCGCCCACACCGGCGCCGCCAATGATGACCAGTTCGAACGGCTGATAGAGGACGGAAAGCTTTCCGCCCATCGCCATGTATCCACCCAGCACGCAGCCGAGGCCGACTATGGAGCCGATAATGATCAGCATTGAAACACTCCATGCCCATGCCGCGCCGAATCCGCACGGCACGCCAACCCGCCCCTTCTTATCGTATGCTTGGGGTAAATAGAATATTGAAAAACCGTAAGGATTCAGCGCCCGATCAGGCGCAGCCGGCCCAGCGCCCCGGCCTCGCTATCGGCCGGCCGCAGGGAAATCGGAATGTACTGAACCGAGGCCCAGGGACCGGCTAAATTCCTGTAAAATTGTGAAAATGGGTGCCCCGACTGGCCAGTCGTGTGGACGAATTGCGAACGGTTGAGGTCGGAGAGGTCGTAGATTGCCCGTAGCGAGGGGGCATGGCGGTTGGCGAAGGGCTCGTCTGTGTGGCCCAGGTCGTTGCGGCCGACATTGATGGTAAACGCGTCCCCGGGGCTGGGAACGCTCACCTCAAAGAGGCGGCGCAGGATCGGCAGATTGCTGAAGGGACGGTGTGGGGCCTTGGTGACATGGGCGTCGCCCCACCGCCAGCGGCTGATGTCCGATCCATAGCGGGCCTTCAGGTCGCTCAAGGCGAGGTCTAGCGCTTCAGCAATCAAAGCGGCGCAAGCAGTCGGGATGCCTGTGGCGACATTCGTGCACCAGCGCGACTGTCCGTCGAAATCGGTCAGGATGTTCTTCATCAGCGTGGGGCGGAAGCGCCATAGCGGCTGGAAGGCCTCGCCCAGCTCGTCTGCGAGCACCAGGCGCGTCAGTTCGCGATACCACGCCTGGAAGATCAGGGGCTCGGCCCGGTTTTCGACCATGCTGCCATCCCAGGCTGTCAGCATGGCATGCGCGGATGGCAGCTCGGAATTCACCGGCTGCGGCTTTATTGGTGCTGCAATCATCAATGGCAGCAGGTCCGCCACCATGAGAGACATGGTGTCGCCCTGAATCTGCTTGAAGCTTTCGACCGAATGGACGGGCCGCTCGCGGATCAACTGCTCGATACGCTGTGCCCGGTAAGGCTCTCCCCATTCTGAGGTGAGGAAATGCGGATAGCTGTCAGGGACGATCTTGTGATTGGCCGTCACAATCATTCCGCTCGGCGGATTGTAGACGCGGGGCAGCTGCTCGAAGGGAATGAAGCCTGCCCAGTCATAGCGCGCGTCCCAGCCCGGTGCTGGTGCCAGGCCTTTGAGATCATTCTCTGGCTTGCGGATGGGGATTACGCCTGGCGCCAGGAAGCCGATATTGCCTTCGCGATCAGCGTAGACGACGTTCTGCTGCGGTGTGACATAGCGGCGGAAATTCTCAAGAAAGCTGTTCCAGTCCGAAACCGCCTGCATTCCCACGATTGAATCCGCCGTGGTGTCGTCGTCGAGCAGCGCCGTCCAGGCGAAGGCAAGCACATAGCCTGCCTCCACCATGCTGCGCGCTCTTGGATGAACGTCGGAGATCACCGGACCATGCCGCGTCTCGCGGACCGTGAGTGTAACGTCGTCTTGTCTGCGAACTTTGATAACCTCGGTGCGGGTCTCGAATGCTGCGCTGCCGTCTGGGGTGAGATACCGCGTCGGGTCCTGGGGATCGATCTTCTCGATGAAGAGATCCTGGGTGTCAGGTCCAGTATTGGTGAAACCCCAGGCAACGCGGCCATTGTGGCCTAGAATGACGCCAGGCACGCCGGGCAAGGTAGCGCCGACCACCGAGCCGTCCGGCGCCGCCAAATGAGCGAAATACCAGATCGAAGGCGAGGTGAGGCCAAGATGAGGATCATTCGCCAGAAGCGGCGCGCCGGTAACGGTACGATTGCCGCTGACGACCCAGTTGTTTGAGCCGATGCCTTCCTGGGGGATCGGCAGGGCGCGGATCAGGTTTTCGACATCGAGGGCTTCCGCCACCTCTTTGTAGACGTCGCTCATCTCCGCCAGCGCCACCGGCGCATCGCCAGGATAAGGCGGATAAAACTCTTCGATCTGTTTCTTGCTCAGGCGCCGCGCCAGGTTCAGGCGAGCCAGTTCGCTGCCCCAATTTCCGCTCAGGTCCCAAGCCATCATCTTCAGCCAGCCGAGTGAATCGGCTGGCGTCCACGGCTCCGGCTCAACATCGAAGGCCATGAACTCGATCGGCAGTGCGCTCGGGCGTTTGCTCAGAAAGGCGTTCACGCCATCGGCATAGGCTTGCAGATAGCTCTGTGTCTCGGGCTGCAAGGCTGCGAAAGCAGCGACGGCTTTACGGCGGATGCCGAGCGTGCGCAGGAACTTGTCAGTAGCGAGGGCGGCTTCGCCGAACAATTCAGCCAATCGGCCGGCGGCGACGCGCCGGTTCACTTCCATCTGCCACAGGCGATCCTGGGCATGGGCGAAACCTAAGCCAAAGGCCACATCGTTACGGGTGTTTCCCCGAATATGCGGAACGGCATTGCGGTCGCGTAAAATCTCCACCGGACCGGTGAGGGCTTGGTCGACTTTGATCTCGCCAGTGAGTTCAGGCAGGGAGGAACGGGCGATGAAATAAAGGCTGAGTGCGGCAACGCCCGCAAGAAGAACCAGCAGAAGCAAAAGCCGCAGAATCCAGCGCATGTGTCCTCAATCCGGGGCCGGGTTGAGAAGACTTAACAGATTCGCGAATGAATTACAGGCGGATGGCAGGAAGAGGCTGTGCGTACCTAAAATCAGGCGACAGCCACTTGCCGACCTTTTGTGTTCTGACCGCTTGGCGCCGCGGCCGTTGTCGTGCCCATAAAGGACGCCGTAGCCTGGAAGGACGCCTTGCCGCCGACGGCGGCGGATGCATGGGCGGCTTTGTCCTCAGCGCTACCCACGATCTTGGCCTGTTGCGGTTGAGCCGAATTGCTCTCCGTCTCAGGCCGGTTTTGCTGATACTCACGCACCACACGCGGGCTGGGATACTGCTGCTGTACTTCACCGGTTTCGCTGTCGCGATACTGCACGATGGCAAGCCGAGTCTGCAGATCCAGGCGAATGAAGGGGCTCAGGTACGCGGCAACATTCGGCGCCGGTGATGGCAGTTCCATCATCCGTCGTTCAGTATTTTCGCTTTGCGTCGGCACTGCTGCGGAAGCAGCATTGGACGTTTCACTTGGTACCAAGCGAGCACCGCGGGCATTTGCACCGCTGCTGCCCGCCGCGGCCCCTGCGCCGAGGATTTCGAGCGGCATAATGGGCTTCTCCCACGCCAGGTATGGTTACTCAGCGTCTTGTTTACCTTAATTTCCCTTGTGCTGCAAGCACTAATTGTGTCTGTGCCCGGCTCAGTCGCCGGATAAGAGGGGCGATCAGTGCATTGCCCCGCCGGCCGGCTTCGTGCAAACTGCTGTCGCGGCTCCTAGAGCTAACTCATTCATTATTCAGCTATTTTGGGGGAAACGATGGCGAATGTGGCTTTCATCGGTCTCGGCGTGATGGGCTTTCCGATGGCCGGACACTTAGTTAAGGCCGGCCATACGGTGACCGTCTGGAACCGCACCCCCGCCAAAGCGGACCGCTGGGTTGAGCAGCATAAAGGCCGGAAAGCCGCCACTCCGAAGGAGGCCGCCACCGGGGCCGAGTTCGTCATGGCCTGCGTCGGCAACGACGACGATCTGCGTTCGGTCGTCTATGGCGAGACAGGAGCCTTCGCCGGCATGGCCAAGGGGGCCATCTTCGTCGACCACACCACCGCCTCAGCGGATGTTGCGCGGGAGTTGCATGCCAGGGCAAAGGAAGCCGGCCTGGGCTTCGTCGATGCGCCGGTATCTGGCGGCCAGGCGGGAGCGGAGAATGGTCAGCTGACCATCATGTGCGGCGGCGACGCGGCCGATTATGAAAAGGTGAAGCCGGTCATCCAGGCCTATGCCAAGATGCAGAACCTGATGGGCCCACCGGGAAGCGGACAGCTCACGAAGATGATGAACCAGATCTGCATCGCCGGGCTGGTGCAGGCTCTTGCCGAGGCGCTGGCTTTTGGCCGCGCCGCCGGACTGGACGTCATGAAGGCGGTAGAAGTGATTTCCAAGGGTGCAGCACAGTCCTGGCAGATGGACAATCGCGCCAAGACGATGGTTGAAGGCAGGTTCGATTTCGGCTTCGCCGTTGACTGGATGCGCAAGGATCTCGGTATCTGCTTGGCCGAAGCGCGGCGCAACGGCACCAGCCTGCCGGTTACCAGCCTGGTCGACCAGTTCTATGGCGAGGTCCAACAGATGGGCGGCAATCGCTGGGATACGTCCAGCCTGATGGCCCGCTTGGAAGCCAAGAAGACCAAAGCCTATTGAGAGTTGGAAAGCGGCTGAAAATTTACAGCCGCTTTCCCTCCGCAATCATGCGGGCAATGTCTAGCGCGAAATAGGTCAGTACGCCGTCGCAACCGGCCCGTTTGAAGGAGAGCAGGCTCTCCCAAGCGACCTTGCTGCGGTCGAGCCAGCCACGCTCGGCCGCGCCTGCCAGCATCGCGTATTCGCCGGACACCTGATAGGCGAAGGTCGGCAGTTTGAAGGCTTGCTTTACGCGCCAGCAGATATCCAGATAGGGCATGCCAGGCTTGACCATGACCATGTCGGCACCCTCGGCGATATCCAGCGCGACCTCGCGCAAAGCCTCATCGCCATTTGCGGGATTCATCTGATAGGTCCGCTTGTCGCCGAGCCCCAGATTGACCGCCGAGCCGACTGCATCGCGGAACGGGCCGTAGAAGGCGGACGCGTATTTCGCCGCATAGGCCATGATCTGAACGCGCTGGAAACCTTCCTTGTCCAGGGCCTGGCGGATAGCGCCGATACGGCCATCCATCATGTCGGACGGCGCGATGATGTCGCAGCCTGCCCGGGCCTGCACCAGGGCCTGCTCGACCAGCACGGCGACAGTCTCGTCGTTGATGATTTCCCCGTCCTTGAGCAGGCCGTCATGGCCATGGCTCGTATAGGGATCCAAGGCGACGTCACAGAGGATGCCGATATTCGTCGTTGCAGCCTTGATGGCGCGGACGGTGCGGCAAATCAGGTTGTCGGGGTTGGTCGCTTCCTTGCCGGTTTCGGTCTTCAGCGCGGGATCGGTGGCGGGGAAAAGCGCGATCGCGGGGATGCCCAGCTGTTCGGCTTCCTTCGCCGCAGTCACGGCCGCGTCGATACTGAGGCGCTCGACGCCGGGCATGGACGGGATGGGGGCATTCTTCGCCTGATCATGGATGAAGATCGGCCAGATCAGGTCGTCGACGCTCACATGCTGTTCGGCAACAAGACGCCGCACCCAGTCGGCACGCCGCAGACGCCGGGGACGGGAAATGGGGAAGGATGGAAGCGGGGGTAGATAGCTCTCGGTCATTCAGAGAGCTTTATTAAACCGCTCCTGAAACGCAAGCCAGACCCAGGGTGAAGTTCCAAAAACCTTTCCCAGCCGAAGGGCCAGGCCAAGGGAGATCGGCCGCTCGCCGGAGAGTACCAGGCTCAGCAACCTGCGCGGCAGGCGAGCATGTTCATGGAAATGCTCAAGATCGAAGCCGTGGGCGGTGATCGCTCTTTCGAGAAGGATGCCAGGATGAATCGGTAACATGACCAACCTCACTGCAAACCGGACCACCCTGAGGCCAGTCTGCGATGAACTGGTTAATGGGCGGTAACGAAGCACTAGTCTCTTGCGCTTTCGTTTTTTCCAGCCGGCTGGTGTTTCGTCGGCCGACTACGGCGATTGCTGGATGTCATTCGCCGGGGAAGTGGAGGCGAGCTTGGCGGTTTCCTGCGCCAATCTGGCGACCAGTTCGACATCTTCGCGGCAGCGCAGCGTAAACCAGAAGGTGGAGCCTTCGCCCGGCGCGCTGATGACACCGATTTCGCCGCCCATGAGATGGACGAGATGGCGGCAAATGGTCAGCCCCAGACCGGTACCTCCATAGCGTCGCGTCATGGACGCGTCGCCTTGGGTGAAGGGCTCAAACAGTTTTTCCTGAATTTCGGGCGCAATGCCGATCCCGGTATCGCGGATGGCGCAGTACAGGAGGAATTCGCCATTCTGCAGGGCGGTCGCCGTCAACGTGACGGTTACCAGACCATTCTCGGTGAACTTGATCGCGTTGCTGAGCAGGTTGGCAAGGATCTGCCGCAGCCGCAGCGGATCGCCGATCAGATGCTCCGGCACTTCTGCAGTGATATCGAGCTCAATGCGGTTGCCGTTTTCGGTCGCCCGCGGGGCCATCAGAGAGATGACACTGTCGATCGTCGGGCGCAGATCGAAATCCACGGCTTCGATCTTCAGCTTACCGGCCTCGAGTTTCGAGACATCGAGAATGTCGTCGATCAGACTCAGCAAGTCACGCGCCGATTGCTGAGCAACCTCCGCGTATCGCTTCACCTCGGGATCCAGGCCGCCCTTATGCATCAGGCTCAGCATACCAAGGACGCCATTCATCGGCGTGCGTATTTCATGGCTCATCATGGCGAGGAAGCTGGACTTGGCGCGATGGGCCGCCTCAGCCGCGTCCTTGGCGATGGTCAGAGCCTGGGCGGTTTCCGCAAGCTTGACCGACTGTTCCTCCAGCAACTGGCGCTGCCATTCCAGCTCGTTCATTTGCCGCTTGATCTGATCGACATCCTCGATACTGCCGATCATCTTCAGCGGTCGATTATTCTCGCTGCGGACAACCTCGGCACGCGATAAAACCCAGATGAAGTGGCCATCGCCGCGCAGCAATCGGAACTCGCATTCGAAGGGAGTTCCCATGCGCAGGCTGTCATTCACTTGGCGGATGACCCGAGATTGGTCCTGCGGGTGAATGATAGCGGTGAAGTCCTTTATGCGGATGCGATTGGTCTCCGCCGAATGACTTGTGTCGTCCATCAGATAATTGGCTATGATGAGCACCTCGCCAGAAGCCAGGTTCCATTCCCAGACGCCTAGCTTGCTGCTGCGAGCGGCGGCTTGAAAAAGATCGTTGGTGGATTGAAGCGCGGCGCGATTCTGATCGAGGATGCGCTGCTGCAGCGTGATGCGGATAGCAAGCGCGATCAGGCCCGCGATCATATAGGTGGCCAGAAGGCAGGCCGCAAAAGCCAAGCCCGGTACGACGCTGTCAGCCGCGGCCACGACATTCGCTTGCCATAGAATGAATGAAGCCGAAATTCCGCCAAGCAAGACAATCGCCTGCCCGGCGAGCATGACAGGTGGCGCCGCATCGGGCGAGCGATGAAAAGTGCGGGCGGCCAGCGCTGCTCCGGTCAACAGCAAGGTGATGGCGGCATCGGGCAAGGCGGCCGCATGCTGGGTCCAAGCTGGCGATTGCGGCATGATGTTCAACGTCCCGATAGCAAGCGCCAGCCCTAGAGCCACGAGGGTCATGGCCACAGTCCAGCCAAGAGGCACGTTGCTGACCGTCGGACGCTTCGCGGGCGGAACGTATAGTCGTATCGCGCCGAGCAGGCAGCCGAAGGCCGCAAGCGGTCCCATATGGCCCACGGGCATCGGCGGGCTGGACGACGCCGCGCTGAGGAGGCTCATGTGAAGTTCGAAGCCGATCAGGGCCGCGATCGCCAACGCGGCCAGCCCGAGCGAAAGTATCCGCGAGAGGCGGCCAAACCTGTCGCGAGTCAATAACGAGCCAGCAACCAGCGGGATGGCCAGCAGAAGATCGCCATGGATCGGGGGAGCGCCAGGCAGCCAGACAATGCGCGGGCTCCCCGCAATAACAGGGGTAACCGCTACCGCAAGCCCAAAGCCTGACAGCAAAATGGCGAGACCGTAAGACAATCCACGCAAGGGCCAGCCGTAATCCGCATTGCTCGTCAATGACGGACCGGGCAATGACGCATCGGGCGGCTGGGCCGTTAGCATCGGCGGCAAAGCATGCGCGTAGAAAAGAGATGCATGTGCCGGACCCTAGCACGAGGCATTCAGCCAATGCGACTCCATCCAGCACCGGGAGTGGGGCGGGTTGACGGCCTTCTGGCGGGCCGTTAAGACCCGAAACTAAGGGAGAGAAAACATCATGATGTTCGAGCTTTCCGAGGACCAGCGGGCAATTAAAGAAATGGCCAGCCGCTTCGCCGCCGAGCGGATGAAGCCGAACGCGGCGAAATGGGACGAGGAAAAGCACTTCCCGGTAGAGGAATTGCGCGAGGCCGCCGGCTTAGGCTTTGGCGGCATTTATGTTTCGGAGGACGTCGGCGGTTCCGGCCTGGGGCGGCTGGATGCCGCGATCATCTTCGAGGAACTGGCGTCCGGCTGCACATCGACCGCGGCCTATATCTCGATCCACAACATGGCGGCCTGGATGATCGACCGCTTCGGCAACGAGGAGCAGCGCCGCCGTTTCCTCCCGAAGCTTTGCAGCATGGAGCATTTTGCTTCCTACTGCCTGACCGAACCCAATGCCGGCTCCGATGCCGCCAGCCTGCAGACTAAAGCGGTGGATGCCGGCGATCATTACATTCTGAACGGCACCAAGGCCTTTATATCTGGCGGCGGCCGTTCCGATATCTATGTCTGCATGGTGCGTACCGGTGAGCCCGGATCGCGCGGCGTGTCCTGCCTTGTCGTGGAGAATGGAACACCCGGCCTTTCCTTCGGGGCGCAGGAGCGCAAGCTGGGCTGGAACAGCCAGCCCACGGCCATGGTCATTTTCGAAGATTGCAAGGTGCCGAAAGCGAACCTGATCGGCGCGGAGGGAGAAGGGTTCCGCATCGCCATGGCGGGTCTGGATGGCGGCCGCATCAACATCGGCGCCTGTTCATTGGGCGCGGCCAAAGCCTGCCTTGAGGTCACGCGGGAATATGTCGCCAACCGCAAGCAATTCGGCCAGCCGATTGGCGGCTTTCAGGCCGTGCAATTCAAGCTGGCAGATATGGCGACCGAGCTTTCCGCGGCGCGCTTGATGATCCGGCAGGCGGCTGCCAAGCTGGATGCGAAATCTCCCGATGCAAGCCTGTATTGCGCCATGGCAAAGCGCTTCGCGACGGATGCTGGCTTTTTTGTCTGTAACGAGGCGCTGCAATTGCACGGGGGATATGGTTATTTGAAGGACTATCCGCTAGAGCGTTTCTTGCGGGACGCGCGGGTCCATCAGATCCTGGAAGGCACGAACGAGATCATGCGCGTAATCATCTCGCGTCACATCTTCAGCGGCGCCTCCTTCGACTAGGCCATTACTGAGAAAAGAGTACCATGACCCAAGACATCGAGTTTTCTGTTCGTAACGGCGTCGGCACCATCCTGTTGAACCGCCCGAAGGCGCTGAACGCCCTGACGCATGACATGTGTGTTCCGCTCGAGACCCATCTGCGGCAATGGAAGGCGGACCCGGCCATCAAAGCCGTTATCATCAAAGGCGCCGGAGACAAGGCGTTCTGCGCCGGCGGTGATATCCGCAAGCTGGCCGACCGTGGCCCGGAAGGGACCGACTACAGGAAACGCTTCTGGTATGATGAGTACCGCTGCAACACGCTTATCGGCGAATATCCGAAACCCTTCATCGCCCTGATCGACGGCATCTTCATGGGAGGCGGCGTGGGCCTGTCCGTCCATGGCAGCCATCGGATCATCAGCGAGTTCGCGACCTTCGCAATGCCGGAAACGGGGATCGGTTTGTTCCCCGATGTCGGTGGCACCTACTTCCTGCCGCGCTGCCCCGGCGAGCTGGGGACCTATCTGGGCTTGACTGGCGCGCGGCTCAAAGGTGCCGATATACTCACTGCTGGCGCGGCTACGCATTTCGTGCCGCGCGAGAAGATGCAAGCCCTGGAAGATGCGCTGATCGAAGCAGCGCCCGATACCAAAGCTGCGGTCGATGCCCTCGTCGCCATGTTCAGCACCGATCCGGGGCCGTCGAGGCTGGCGGAAATGCAGCCGCAGATCGACCGCCTTTTTGGCGGCGCCTCGGTCGCCGAGATCATGAATGCCTTGCAGGCCGATCCGAGCGAATTCGCTCAGGAGCAGGTCAAAATTATCCGCAGCAAGTCGCCGACCTCTGTGAAGTTGACCTTTGCCCAGTTGCGGCGTGGCCGTAACCTTTCTTTGCGTGATTGCATGCGCCTGGAATGGCGGATCTGCAATCATGTTGCTCTGGGCCACGATTTCTATGAAGGCGTGCGGGCGGTGATCATCGACAAGGATCACCAGCCAAAATGGAAGCCCGCGACGCTGGAAGAAGTTCCCGACGCCGATATCGAGGCGTATTTCCAGCCAGTGCCGGAGGGTGAACTTCAGTTCGATTAAGAGATAAGCGGAATGGGAGGAGCGTGATGGCGTATATCGGCTTCATTGGCGTAGGCAATATGGGCGGGCCGATGGCCCGCAACCTGTTGAAGGCCGGCCACCGGGTAAAAGCGTTCGACCTGTCGGCAGACCTGGTGCAGAGGGTCGTCGATGCCGGCGGAGAAAAAGCCGGCAATGCACAGGATGCCGTCCGCGACGTCGAAATCGTGATCACCATGTTGCCGGCGGGCAAGCATGTCGCCTCGGTTTATACCGGCGAGAAGGGGATCCTTGCTGCCGCCAAGCCGGGCACTCTGTTTATCGACAGCTCCACCATTGATGTGAAAACCGCCCGTGAAGTGATCCAGGCGGCAGAAGCCAAAGGCATGATGATGCTGGATGCGCCGGTTTCAGGCGGCGTCGCTGGCGCCGAGAATGCCGCCTTGACCTTCATGGTCGGCGGCCGTGAAGAAGCTTTCTTCAAGGCCAAGCCGATCCTGGAAGCAATGGGCAAGAAGATCGTCCACGCCGGCGGTGCGGGGAATGGCCAGGTCGCGAAGATCTGCAACAACATGATCCTCGGCATTTCGATGATCGCGATTTCCGAAGCCTTTGTGATGGCTGAGAAGCTTGGGCTTTCCGCGCAGTCGATGTTCGATATCGTCTCGAACTCCTCAGGCTCCTGCTGGGCGCTGATCAACCATTGTCCGGTCCCGGGCCCGGTTCCGACCTCGGCGGCGAACCGCGATTACAAGCCAGGCTTTGCGGCCGAGCTGATGCTGAAGGATCTGAAGCTGTCGCAGGATGCAGCGCGGTCTGCGAAGATCCAGACGCCGCTGGGCGCCGAGGCGACTGCGCTATTCTCTGAGTATGTCCAGAGTGGCGATGGCCAGAGCGACTACTCAGGCATCATCCGAATGATCCGCAAGATGGCGGACTAACGCTGCGAAGGGAGGACCGCGGTGGCTTCGATCTCCACCTTCGCGCGGTCCTCCAGAAGCGCGGCTACCTGCACCAGCGTCATGGCAGGATAATGTTTGCCGATGATCTCGCGATAGACCTTGCCCAGATCGCCGTTGCGGACGCGGTATTCGTGCTTATCCACCACAAACCAGGTCATGCGGGTGATGTGCTCCGGCCGGGCGCCGGCTTCCGCTAGTACGCGAACGATATTGCGCAGAGCCTGACGCGTCTGGTCGACCAGATCGTCGCTGTCGAATTGCCCTTGCGCATTCCAGCCGATTTGACCGGCAACGAAGATAAGCTGGCCTTCCGCAGCGATGCCGTTGGCGTAGCCTTTTGGATTCGGCCATTCGGCGGGATTGAGAATCTGCACCTCACCCTCCCAGAGCGAATTATTTTATATATAAAATAACCTATTCCATCGGGCAAGCCGGACCGAAAATACTGCTTTGGAAATTTAATTTCCCTAGTAGGTTATGCCGCGCAGCAAGATTCATTACCTGTTGTGAAATAGCCGATATGACTTGAGCCGCTTCGTGGAGTGATGGTAACAGACCCTTCATGTCACACGCGTCAGGGAGCGGTGATGGGGAGGCTATCATCGAGTTCCGCCGTATCGGGGCGGCGTTACAGGTGATTGCTGTCGACCCAGCAACCGGCACAGAAGTGTCGATGGTTGGCGATCCGCGACTGTCGAAAAGGGAACTGGCACGCTTGGCCGCCCGTAAGCTGCAGTATGTTCTAGAAAAGCAGCAGCGGGAGGGGCGGGAGTGATCAACGGGGGCCAATGGAGTATTTTCTTCAACAATTGATAAACGGCGTCACGCTTGGCGCCGTCTACGCCTTGATTGCCATCGGCTATACGATGGTGTACGGCATCATCGGCATGATCAATTTCGCCCATGGCGAAATCTACATGATCGGCGCCTTCATCGCGGTCATAAGCTTTGCTGTGCTGGGCGTCGTCGGAATCACCTGGGTCCCGCTGGCATTGCTGATCGTGCTGATCGTCTCGATGCTGCTGACTGGCCTGTATGGCTGGACCGTCGAGCGCATCGCCTACCGCCCATTGCGCGGTTCGTTCCGCCTTGCGCCGCTGATCTCGGCGATCGGCATGTCGATCTTTCTGCAGAACTATGTGCAGATCGCGCAGGGCGCACGGATCAAGCCGCTGCAGCCGATGGTGCGCGGCGGCATCGAACTGATGAAGGGCGAGACCTTCACGGTCACGCTCTCTTATCTGCAGATCATAATCATCGTGGTAACCGTTCTGCTGATGGCCGGTTTCTCCTGGCTCATTGCCGCAACGCCTTTGGGACGTGCGCAACGCGCCTGCGAGCAGGACCGGATCATGGCTGCCTTGCTCGGGGTGAATACTGATCGCACCATCTCGCTGACTTTCGTGCTGGGAGCCATGCTGGCTGCTGTCGCCGGCTTGATGACGACGCTCTATTACGGCGTGGTCGACTTCTACATCGGCTTTCTGGCCGGTTTGAAGGCGTTCACCGCAGCCGTGCTGGGCGGCATCGGCAGCCTGCCGGGTGCCATGCTCGGCGGCATGCTGATCGGCCTCATCGAGGCCTTCTGGGCAGCCTATTTCAGCAGTGAGTATAAGGACGTCGCGGCCTTTTCGATCCTGGTCATTGTGCTGATTTTCCGCCCAACCGGCCTGTTGGGCCGTCCGGAAGTCGAGAAGGTGTGATCATGACATTCGCTCAGCGTTTGCGCGATGCAGGTCTCGCGGCTCTGGTGGCGGCTGTCCTGGCGCTGCCTCTGCTCGGGTTTGAAACGATCGATACCGGCGGTCCCTTGGGAATCCGCGCGCGGTTCCACTGGATTGCCTACGCTGCAGTGAGCGTGTTTATCGGCCGCTTGGCGCTGCTGGCCTTTTTCGATTGGTGGCGGTTGCGCCAGGGGCGCCCTGAACCGCTGCAGTCCAATGCGCCGGCTCGCAAGGACATCCTGACCCGCATTGGCAGTCAGGCCGATAAATACCTCATGCCGGCGTTGATTGCTTTTGCGATTGCGCTGCCGATGATGCCCTTCGCGGACCGCACGGTCGTCGACCTTGCGACAGTCGTCCTGATCTATGTGATGCTGGGCTGGGGACTGAATATCGTCGTCGGCTTAGCGGGATTGCTCGACCTTGGCTATGTCGCCTTCTATGCTGTCGGCGCCTATACTTATGCGCTGCTCTCGCTGAACTTTGGCTTCGGGTTCTGGGAAGCCTTGCCGCTGGCAGGATTGTTTGCTGCGACCTTCGGCATCATTCTCGGTTTCCCTGTGCTGCGGCTGCGGGGGGACTATCTCGCCATCGTCACGCTCGGCTTCGGCGAGATCATCCGCGTCGTTCTGCTGAACTGGACGGATGTGACCCGCGGCTCCAATGGCATCACGGGAATTCAGCGGCCGTCATTCTTCGGTTTTCCGTTCACCAGCAGCCCGGAAGACGGCCAGACAGCGTTCCATGAGCTGTTCGGCCTGGAATATTCATCGATCCATCGGATCATCTTTCTCTACTATGTCATCCTGGTGCTGGCGCTGATCACCAACCTGTTCACCATGCGCATCCGCAAGCTGCCGATCGGCCGGGCCTGGGAGGCGCTGCGTGAGGATGAGATCGCCTGCAAGGCGCTGGGCATCAATCCGACCAATACGAAACTGACCGCCTTTGCCATCGGCGCAATGTTCGGCGGCTTTGCAGGCAGCTTCTTCGCCACCCGGCAAGGCTTCATCAGTCCGGAAAGCTTCAGCTTCATTGAATCCGCGGTGATCCTGGCCATCGTGGTGCTCGGCGGCATGGGCAGCCAGGCCGGCATCGTGCTGGCGGCAGCTTTCCTCACGCTGCTGCCGGAGCTGGCGCGAGAATTCTCTCTGTTCCGCATGTTGGCCTTCGGTGCGGCCATGGTGCTGATCATGATCTGGCGGCCTCAGGGTCTGCTGGCCCATCGCGAACCGACCCTGCGTCTTTCCACGCAACCATCCAGCAGCGGAGGAGGCAAGCCATGAGCGCGGCTAAGATCCCGCTGCTGCGGGTCGAACATCTGACGATGCGGTTCGGCGGCCTGGTCGCCGTCAACGACGTCTCTTTCGATGCATGGCCGGGTGAGATCACCGCCATCATCGGCCCCAACGGCGCCGGCAAGACGACGGTCTTCAACTGCATTGCCGGCTTCTACCGCCCGAGCGTCGGACGTCTGACGCTCACCAATGGCGAACAGCAGTTCCTGCTGGAACGGATGTATGGCAACGATATAGCCGGAAAGGCAAGGGTAGCGCGTACCTTCCAGAATATCCGTCTGTTCCCCAAGATGACGGTCCTTGAGAACCTCATCGTCGCGCAGCACAACAAGTTGATGCGGGCCTCGGGTTATACCTTGCTGGGCCTGTTCGGATGGAAGGGCTATCGCAAGGCTGAGGCGGAGGCGGTCGACCGGGCGCGGTACTGGCTGGATCGGACCAACCTTCTATCGGTGGCTGACGAGCAGGCCGGCAGCCTGCCTTATGGCGGACAGCGCCGCCTTGAGATTGCCCGGGCGATGTGTACTGAGCCTGTGTTGCTGTGTCTCGATGAGCCGGCTGCGGGCCTCAATCCACGCGAGTCAGCCGAACTCAACGGATTGCTTCGCTTCATTCGCGATCACCATAACTGCGGCGTGCTGCTGATCGAACATGACATGAGCGTCGTGATGCAGATTTCGGACCATATCATCGTGCTCGATTACGGTAAGAAGATTGCCGATGGCAGCCCTGAGGAAATCCGCAACGATCCGGCGGTGATCCGTGCCTATCTCGGCGAGCCAGAAACCAGCGAAGCGGGGGCAGCCTGATGCTGCGCGTCTCCGGCATTCACACCTATTATGGCGCGGTGCACGCTCTGAAGGGCGTCGACCTCGAAGTCGCCGAGGGCGAAATCGTTGCTCTGATCGGCGCGAACGGGGCCGGCAAATCCACCTTGCTGATGACAATCTGCGGCAATCCCAAGCCGCGTCATGGTGATGTACAGTTGGCAGGGAAGAGCATCGTCAACGTTCCGACGCATCAGCTCGTCCGTCTTGGCCTGGCTCATGCGCCGGAAGGGCGGCGGATTTTCCCCCGCATGACTGTTCTGGAAAATCTTCGCATGGGCGCGGTCGCGTCCAATCCCGCGCATTTTGACGAAGATCTGGAACGTGCTTTCACCTTATTCCCGCGCTTGAAGGAGCGCCGGGATCAGCGCGGCGGCACACTTTCCGGCGGCGAGCAGCAGATGCTGGCGATTGCACGCGCCTTGATGAGCCGTCCGCGCCTGCTGCTGCTCGACGAGCCCTCGCTTGGTCTCGCGCCGCTGGTGGTGAAGCAGATCTTTTCCATCATCGAGGAGATCAATAAGCGCGACGGCGTCACGGTATTGCTGGTGGAGCAGAATGCCTATCACGCCTTGAAGCTTGCGCATCGCGGCTATGTCTTGGTCAACGGCAAGATCACCATGTCTGGCCCGGGCGCCGAGCTGCTGGCGAACGAGCAAATTCGCGCCGCCTATCTCGAAGGGGGACATGGATGAACGCGATCCTCGGCGAGAGCATCGGAGTATTCATCGGGCTGACGGTGATCCTGACCGGCGGCTGTGCCTTTTTGATGGGACAGGCCATTGCGGGAACTTGGCGGCCATACTGGCAGGTGGTGCCCTATAGCCTGCTGCTCGCAGCCGCCAACCGCTTCCTGGCTTACGCTTTGTTCCAGGAGCAGTTGCTGGCCGTGCTGCCCTATCTGGTTTCCACCGCGGTCCTTTGGGGGCTCGCGACCCTTGGATACCGCATCACTTTGGCGGATCTCATGGTTCATCAGTATCCGTGGCTTTACGAGCGGAACGGGTTGCTAGGGTGGCGGGAAAAGTGACCGTCACCGGAGGTTGTTGCCGAGCCCCGCGGGACTGGACTAAACTCTTGAACCAGCGCATCAAACAGGGAGAGGACAATGCGTAAACTTTCGACAGGTTTGGCTGTCATCGCAGCCGTGGGGTTGTTCGCCGGCGCGGCGTCAGCCCAGGTGAAAATCGCGCTGAACGGCCCGATCACCGGTCAGCTCGCTTCCTTCGGTGAACAGATGAAGCGCGGTGCCGAAATGGCCGTCGCCGATCTGAATGCCAAGGGCGGCGTCAACGGTCAGAAGGTTGAGCTGATCCTCGGCGACGATCAGTGCGATCCGAAGCAGGCGGTGGCGGTGGCCAACCGCGCGGCGCAGGAAAAGGTCGCCGCTGTGATCGGCCACTTCTGCTCGGGCTCGTCGATCCCGGCGTCGGATGTCTACAAGGAAGAGAACATCCTGCAGATCACGCCGGCCTCGACCAACCCGACCTTCACCGACCGCGGCTACAAGAATGTCTTCCGCGTCTGCGGCCGTGACGATCAGCAGGGCATCGTCGCCGGCGACTACATCCTTGAGAAGTTCAAGGGCAAGAAGGTCGCGATCCTGCATGACAAGACCGCTTACGGTAAGGGTCTTGCCGACGAGACCAAGAAGCGCCTGAACAGCAAGGGCGTGCAGGAAACGATGTACGAGGCGATCACGCCCGGCGAGAAGGACTACTCGGCGCTCGTTTCCAAGATGAAGGCGGCCGGCATCGAGCTGATCTATCTCGGCGGCTACCATCCGGAAGGCGGCCTGATCATCCGTCAGGCCAAGGAGCAGGGCATGAACGCCGTGCTGATGGGCGGTGACGCTCTGGTCGACAAGCAGTTCTGGGCGATCTCCGGCCCGGCCGGCGAGGGCACGCTGATGACCTTCGACGCCGACCCGCGCAAGAACGAGGCCGCCAAGCCGCTGGTCGACAAGTTCAAGGCGCAGGGCTACGACCCCGAGGGTTACACCCTGTACACCTACGCCGCGGTGCAGATCTGGGCCGAAGCTGCCACCCAGGCGAAGTCGTTCAAGACGTCCGATGTGGAGAAGGCGATCCGCTCGGGCAAGTTCAGCACCGTGCTGAACGAGGTTTCGTTCGACGCCAAGGGCGACACCACCACCCCGGCTTACAAGGTGTATGTCTGGAAGAACGGTTCCTACGACTACGTGAACTGATCCGCTTCGGCGGAGCGGAAGGCCCGGCGGATACCCGCCGGGCTTTTCTTTTTAGAAAAAGTTCTTGATTTACCCCGAATGCGAGCGGGTGGAAGTTCAGCCGGAAACGGCATTTTCTTGTTGGTAGGGTTGGCACTAGCCACCGGATATTGTAGGGTCCGCGCGTTCTTCCCCGAGGTACCCGCCGATGTCCAAGCCCACGGTCGCCTTTGCCGCCGATCACGCAGGTTTCGAGTTGAAGAACCTCCTGCGAGACGACCTCAAGGCTCAGGGCTATTCAGTTGTTGATCTGGGGACCTTGAGCGCCGATAGCGTCGATTATCCCGATTTCGGCCGCGCCCTCGGCGAGGCGGTTTCCCGCGGCGAGGCGCAGTTCGGTGTCGCCATCTGCGGCAGCGGCATCGGCATTTCCATTGCTGCCAATCGCATTCCTGGCTGCCGGGCCGCCCTTTGCCACGATCATCTGACGGCCCGCCTGGCGCGCCAGCACAACGACGCCAATGTCATTGCCCTGGGCGCCCGGCTGATCGGGCTCGATACGGCGAAAGACTGCCTCAAGACCTTTCTCGAGACCCCGTTTGAAGGCGGGCGGCATGCCCGCCGTGTCGCCAAGCTCGGCGCTGCCTAATCGGAACTTTTACGCCTAGACTTCGGAGTACCATTCATGTCCAGCACCGCCGCAAAGCCCTCCGTTACCCATGCCGGCTTTTTCGAGCGCAACCTTGCTCAGGCCGACCCCGAGCTCTATGCGGCCGTCACCGGCGAGCTGGATCGCCAGCAGAACCAGATCGAGCTGATCGCTTCGGAAAACATCGTCAGCCGCGCCGTTCTGGAAGCGCAGGGCTCGGTGCTGACCAATAAGTATGCCGAAGGCTATCCGGGCAAGCGCTATTACAATGGCTGCGAATTTGTCGACATCGCCGAGACGCTGGCGATCGAGCGCGCCAAGAAAATCTTCAACTGCGGTTTCGCCAATGTGCAGCCGCATTCCGGTGCGCAGGCCAATCAGGCGGTCTTCATGGCCGTGTTGAAGCCGGGCGACAGCTTCATGGGTCTGGATCTCGCCGCCGGTGGGCATCTTACGCACGGCTCGGCCGCCAACCAGTCGGGCAAGTGGTTTAACGTCGTGCCTTACACCGTCCGCCAGGACGACCACCGCATCGACATGGACCAGGTCGCCAAGCTGGCCGACCAGCATAAGCCCAAGCTGATCATCGCCGGCGGTTCGGCCTATCCGCGTTTCTGGGACTTTGCCCGCTTCCGCGAGATCGCCGACAGCGTTGGCGCGATATTCATGGTCGATATGGCGCATTTCGCCGGCCTGGTCGCTGGCGGCGTACACCCGAGCCCGTTCCCGCATGCGCATATCGCTACCACCACGACTCACAAGACTTTGCGCGGCCCGCGCGGCGGCATGGTGCTGACCAACGACGAAGCGCTGGCGAAGAAGATCAATTCGGCTGTCTTCCCGGGCCTGCAGGGCGGTCCGCTGATGCATGTCATCGCCGCCAAGGCCGTTGCCTTCGGCGAGGCGCTGACTCCGGAATTCCGCACCTATGCCCAGGCCGTGGTCGACAACGCCAAGGCCATGGCCGGGGCCCTGCAGGAGCGTGGCTATGACCTCGTTTCCGGCGGCACCGACAACCATCTGATGCTGGTCGATCTGCGTTCGAAGGGGCTGAAGGGCAACGTCGCCGTCGAAAGCCTCGAGCGCGCCCGCATCACCGCGAACAAGAACGGTGTGCCGTTCGATACCGAAAAGCCAACGGTCACCTCGGGCGTCCGCCTGGGCAGCCCGGCCGGCACGACACGCGGCTTTGGAGCCGCTGAATTCCGGCAGATCGGCGGTCTGATCGCCGATATTCTGGACGGTTTGGCGAAGAAGACAAATGACAATTCCGACGTCGAGCGCGCGGTAGCGGAGAAAGTGACGGCCCTGTGCCGCCGCTTCCCCATCTACCCGCAGATGTGACGCGTACAAACTCTAGGCGGGGGAAATTGAACGATGCGTTGTCCGTTCTGCGGCAATGACGATACCCAGGTGAAAGACTCGCGGCCGACCGAAGACAATTCGGCCATTCGGCGGCGGCGGTTCTGCCCGAATTGCGGCGCGCGCTTCACCACGTTTGAACGGATTCAGCTCCGCGAACTGACGGTGGTGAAGAAGAACGGCCTGAAGGTTCCGTTCGACCGCGACAAGCTGGCGCGCTCCATCATGATCGCGACCCGCAAGCGGCCCATCGACCCGGAGCGCATCGAGCGCCTGATCAATGGTATCGTCCGCCGTCTTGAGAGTTCGGGTGAAAGCGAAATCAAATCGGACACCATTGGCGAGCTGGTAATGGATGGTTTGGCGGCCCTCGATAAGGTTGCCTATGTCCGCTTCGCCTCGGTCTACCGCAACTTCCGTGAGGCCAAGGACTTCGAGGAATTCATCGGCTCCTTGGGTGGTCCTGGCAGCAACGATGACTGACATATCTGCCGTCGCCCGGGACGAGCGCTATATGCGCATCGCGCTCGGGTTGGCGGCGCGTGGACTGGGCAATACTTGGCCCAATCCGGCGGTCGGCTGTGTGATCGTCAAAGACGACCGCATCGTGGGACGAGGCTGGACGCAGCCTGGTGGCCGCCCGCATGCCGAAACCATGGCATTGCGCGAAGCAGGCGACACTGCGCGCGGTGCGACTGCCTATGTGACATTGGAACCGTGCAGCCATCACGGCAAGACGCCGCCCTGCGCCGATGCGCTGATCGAAGCCGGGATCGCGCGTTGCGTGGCGGCTGTGGAGGATCCCGATCCAAGGGTTTCAGGCAAAGGCTTCGCAGCCCTGCGTGAAGCAGGTATTCAGGTCGATGAAGGCTGCCTGGAAATCGCGGCAATGGAACTTAACGCCGGATTCTTTTCCACGCGTCAGCTTGGCCGCCCCATGATCACGCTGAAACTGGCGGTCAGCCTGGACGGCCGCATCGGGACACATACCGGCGATAGCAAATGGATCACCAATCCCGTTTCACGGATGCGGGCTCATCTGCTGCGGGCGCGGCATGATGCCATCATGGTCGGCAGCAACACGGCTCTGCAGGACGATCCCGAACTGACCTGCCGGTTACCCGGGTTGCCAAAGCGACCTCCGGTCCGCATCATCCTGGATGGCCGCCTGCGGCTCAGCCTGACGGCCCGGATGGTGGTCACAGCGAAGCAGGTTCCAACTTGGCTGATCACCCGCGAGGATGTCAATGCCACCCGGCGGCGCGCATTTGAGGATTGCGGAGTCGAGGTCATCGCCGTGGAACCGGATGAGGCGGGCTTTCCCGATCTGCGCCAGGCCTTGGAGCAGATCGCTCAGCGGGGCGTGACCCGGATTCTGGTCGAGGGCGGTGGCCGTCTGGCGGCCAGCCTGGTTCGGGCGGATCTGGTGGATCGGATGATCTGGTTCCGCTCGCCCAGCATCATTGGGGGCGACGGTTTGCCGTCGATAGCCGCTTTTGGGGTGGATGCCGTTGGGGAAGCACCGCGCTGGCGCCGGATGCGCAGCGATATTCTTGACGACGACCTGCTAGAAACCTTCGTCCGCGCCCACTAAAACTAGCACCATGTTCACAGGCATCATCACCGACATCGGCACCCTGATCTCCCGCGAAGATCGCGGCGACATCCATCTGCGCATCCGCACCGGCTATGATACGGCCAGCATCGCGATCGGAGCATCGATTGCCTGCTCCGGCGTTTGCCTGACGGTGGTGCAGAAGGGGGCGGACTGGTTTGCGGTTGACGTCTCCGCGGAAACCATGTCGCGCACCGTGCTTGCGGATTGGAAAGAGGGAAGCCGCATAAATCTGGAGCGGAGCCTGAAAGTTGGCGATGAACTAGGTGGTCACATCGTCTCAGGCCATGTCGATGGCGTTGCCGAGGTGACCGACGTCAGACGGGAAGGAGAGTCGATGCGCGTCGTATTTCGCGCACCTGAAGGACTTGCACCTTTCATCGCCGAAAAGGGCTCGATCACAGTCGACGGCGCCTCCCTGACGGTGAACCATGTAGACGGCGCGACTTTCGGCGTAAACCTGATCCCGCATACCCAGGAGGTCACCACTCTGGGGGCTCTCAAGGTCGGGGACCGTGTGAATGTGGAAATCGACACCTTGGCGCGTTACGTCGCACGCCTGCAGCAATGGAGTAAGGCATCGTGACCGCGCAGGACGATATCAAGCGCTACATCGCGTCTGCGGAAGAGATCATTGAAGAAGCCCGCAACGGGCGGATGGTGATTCTGGTGGACGAGGAAGATCGCGAGAATGAGGGCGATCTTTACATCCCCGCCGAAAAGGCCAATGCGGACGCCATCAATTTCATGGCGCGTTATGGCCGCGGGCTGATCTGCCTTGCCATGACGCGGCAACGTATTGAGCAGCTTCGCTTGCCGTTGATGGCGCAGCACAACGCCTCGCGCCACCAGACGGCGTTCACAGTCTCGATCGAGGCGCGCGAGGGCGTCACGACAGGCATCTCCGCCGCTGACCGTGCCCGCACCATTGCAGTTGCCATCGATCCCACCAAGGGGCCTCAGGACCTTGCCGTGCCTGGCCATATCTTCCCGCTGATGGCGCGGGATGGCGGTACGCTAGTGCGCGCCGGCCACACTGAAGCTGCCGTCGATATCGCGCGGCTGGCAGGGCTTAATCCGTCGGGTGTGATCTGCGAGATCATGAATGATGACGGCACCATGGCCCGGCTGCCGGATCTGGTGAAGTTCGCCCAGTTCCACAATCTCAAGATCGGCACCATCGTCGATCTGATCGGCTATCGCCGCCGCCACGACAATCTTGTCGAGCGTGTGGTGGAGAGCGAGATCGACAGCATCTGGGGTGGCAAGTTCCGGATGATTGTCTACCGCAACCGGGTGGAGTACGCCGAGCATATCGCCCTGGTGAAGGGTGATGTCGCCGACGGCAAGCCCGTGATGGTCCGCGTCCATGCCCTGAACGTGATTGAGGACGTTCTGGGCGACCATGGCGGCCGGTCGGGTGTCCTGCATGGCGCCATGCAGATGATCGGCGAGGCCGATAGGGGCGTGGTGGTACTGATCCGTGAACCCCGCGCCACCGCATTGTCCGACCGCGTCCGTCAAAAGCTGGGGGAACCGGTTGAAAACGCTGCGCAACTCCGGGATTATGGCATCGGGGCACAGATACTGATTGATCTGGGGGTGAAGGACATGATCGTTCTGTCGAACGTGCAGCGTACCATCGTCGGGCTGGAGGGCTATGGTCTGACCGTGGTGGAGACCCGGCCCATCGAGGTTCGGAGGGAGGGCTGACGCATGGTCTCGCGCGCACGCAAACCGGCGACGAAGAAGAAGCCGGCGAAGATCAAATCCTTCTCCACCCGGAAGTCGCAGGTTAAGGGCAGCCTTTCCATCGATATCCGCAAGCCGCGTGTCCTGATCGTCGAGGCCCGGTTCTACGAGGATATCGCTGACGCGCTGTTCGAAGGCGCCAAGGCGGTAATCGAGGCATCTGACTTCGAATATGACCGGATTGACGTGCCCGGCGCGCTGGAATTGCCGGCGGCGATCCGTTTCGCGATGAACCGCAAGGGTGACCGGGCCTATGACGGCTATGTAGCGCTTGGCTGCGTCATCCGGGGTGAGACCTCGCATTACGATGTCGTGGTCAATGAAAGCGCCCGGGGCCTGCAGCAGCTTGCCTTGGAACATCAGCTCGCTATCGGCAATGGTATCATCACGGTCGAGAATGAGGAGCAGGCTTGGGAGCGCGCCCGCAAGGACCGGCAGGATAAAGGCGGTGCTGCCGCTCTTGCCTGCGTGGCGATGATTGGCCTCAAGCAGCTGTTTTCAGCATGAGTGAAGGAGGGCAGCGTCGTAACAATCGCAACCATCGACCTGCGGGACGCCGGTCGGTTGCGCGGTTGTTTGCCGTGCAGGCCCTCTATGAGATCGAGTTCGGCGGTGGCGTCGCAGAAGCCGTCATCGCCGATTTCCGCGCCAATCGGCAGAATGAAGAGGTCGATGGCGTTCAGATGCGCGAGGCGGACCCGGATTGGTTCGCCGAAATTGTCCGCGGCGTTTCCAAACGGGAGTCAGAATTGGACGAGGCCATCAAAGCCGCGATGCCGCGCGCCGATGCTCTGGACCGCATGGAAGCCATCTTGCGTTACGTCCTGCGCTGCGCGGCCTATGAGATCATCGCGCGGATCGACGTGCCTGCGGCCACCATCGTTGACGAATATGTTGGGATCGTGCGCGCCTTCTTTGGACCGCGCGAGATCAAGCTCGCCAATGGCGTAATCGACGCTGTTGCGCGTCAGCTTCGTCCCGGCGAGTTCCCGGCCTGATAGGTCATGGCCGAGCGGGAAGGTCTCGGCGAGTTTGAACTGATCGCGCGCTATCTCGCGCCGTTGGCCGCTGCAGCGCCGGGCGCCTTTGGATTGCGCGACGATGCTGCAACTATCACCCCGCCCGCGGGCTCGGATCTGGTCGTTACCACCGATGCCATGGTGGAAGGCATCCATTTCCTCAAGTCCGACGGCCCGGAACGCATTGCCCGCAAGCTGCTGCGCGTCAACCTCTCCGATCTGGCGGCCAAAGGCGCCGTCCCGATTGGCTATCAACTGATCCTCGGCTTGCCGACGCCCCTTGATGAAGATTGGCTGGCGCGGTTCGCCGCAGGTCTGGCGCAGGATCAGCAAGCGTTCAATTTCCCGCTCTATGGCGGCGATACCACCCGCTCACCCAGCGGCTTGCTGCTTGGCGTGACGGCTTTCGGCTATGTACCCGGCGGACAGATGCTGCGCCGCAATGGCGCGCAGGCTGGCGACGACCTTTATGTCACTGGCAGTATCGGCGATGCCGCACTCGGCCTCGAAGTGAAGCTCAATCATCGCATCTTCTCGTCAGCCGCGATGATGATGTTCGACTCCCGGCTTCATCTGCCGACACCGCGACTGGCTTTTGGGCATGGCCTTATCGGACATGCGCATGCCGCTTTGGACGTCTCGGACGGGCTAGTCCAGGACGCCGGGCATATCGCATCGGCTTCTGGACTGAAAGTCGTTATCGATGCGGACAGCGTGCCGTTATCCCTGGCTGCCCGAAGCGCCTTGGCGGACGATCCCGACTTGCTAAAAGCAATTCTCACAGGCGGCGACGATTACGAACTGCTATTCACCGCCGCGCCAGACAACGCGGCCGCCATTTCTGAACTCTCCAGACGCGTTGGCCTTGCTGTAACCAAGATCGGCAGGCTGGAAGCAGGGGCAGGAGTGGAAGTCCGGGATCGCGCCGGACAGCTGGTAAAGCTCCCGAAATCGGGCTTTCAGCATTTCGGTGGCCCGGTAGAATAGGGCGAGGAGGCGGCATTGCGAAGAATTGCCCTGATCGTCATCGCCGTGCTTGCGCTGATCACGCTGATCGGCGGCGGTATTGCTGCCTACTTTCTGGTCTTTGCGGCAAAGCCGGAGGAAGAAGAGGCCTTCGATCCCAACGATCCGCCGCCGCCCATTCCGGTTAAACGGCCGGCTTTCGTGCCGCTTGAGCCGTTCAGCGTCTACGTCAAGCCAGAAGGGCAGAGGGTCCGGGAGATCATCGTCATCCTTCATCTGGAAGCGCCACCGGATAACGTGCCGCTGGTGAACGAAAAGATGCACGTCCTGCGGGACCGCTATATCCGGGAATTGCTGAAAGGCGATCCGATCGAGGTGCCGGCCAGGTTCACCGTCAAAGACCTTTATGTGATCCGAGATCGTCTCCGGGAGCCCACGGAAGAAGTTTTGGGCAAAGGCGTAGTGACGCAGGTTCTGCTTCTGAATATTCTTGGACAGTTGAAATAAGTAGAATCGAAGCAGGCCGATATGACCTCATTGCCTCCGGCCGCCGCAAGGCGGAATGCGCTTATCTTGTCGGTCTGCATGGCGCTGGCCAATTCCGCCGTGACGCTGCAGGTCACCCTCGGCGGGCTTGTGGGGCATATCCTGGTTGAGGACAAGGCGCTCGCCACCCTGCCGGTTACCTTTGTGGTCGGTGGAACAGCGCTGGCTACCATTCCCGCATCGATGCTGATGCGCCGCATCGGCCGCAAGCTGGGTTTCATGATCGGCTGCCTGGTCGCGATCCTGGGCTCCAGCATCGCGGCCTCAGGCGTTTATTACGCCAACTTCTGGCTGTTCTGCCTTGGTGCATTTGTCTTCGGCGGCTCAAGCGCCTTCGTGCAGCTCTACCGCTTTGCCGCCGCGGATATCTCTCCGCCGGAGATGAAAAGCCGCGCCATCTCCTGGGTAATGGTTGGCGGGTTGGTCTCGGCCTTCCTCGGGCCGGAGATTGCCAAGCACACACGGGAATTGCTGTCGCCGCATCTGTTCCTGGCTTCTTACATGGCGGCGGCCGCTTTGCCGGTCTTGGTTCTGGGGATACTGACCACAGTCAGCATTCCTCGACCGACTGTCAGCGAATTGAAGGAAACCGGCCGTCCGCTTGCGGAAATCGTGCGCCAGCCGTCTTTCCTCGTGGCAGCCATGGCCGGCATGTTCGGCTATGGCGTGATGAATCTGATGATGACGGCAACACCGCTCGCCATGCAGATCTGCGAGCATCCGTTCTCTGCTGCGGCTACGGTCATTCAGTGGCATGTCTTCGGCATGTTCTTCCCGAGCTTCTTCACCGGCAACTTGATCGCGCGGTTTGGTGCATTGCGGATCATTACGGTGGGCACCTTGCTGAACCTCGTCTGCATCGGCGTGGCCCTGAGCGGCGTTGAGGTTCTGCATTTCCAGATCGCGCTCTTCCTGCTCGGTGTGGGATGGAACTTCATGTATATCGGGGGCACCTCGCTGCTGACCGAAGTCTATCGTCCGGCGGAGCGCAACAAGACTCAGGCTCTCAACGACTTCCTGGTCTTTGGCACCGTTGCTTTGGCGTCTCTGGGCTCAGGCAAGCTGCTGTATCATTGGGGGTGGGATTTCGTCCCGCTCTCGGCTTTGCCTTTCGTCCTGATGGCAGGCCTAGCGGCCGTCTGGTTGATGCTGCAGCGGCGCCGTCAAGCCCTAACAGCCTAACCCCCGGAAATATATGGCATATTGCGCACGCCGCGCATCTCTGGCATAACCCTTCGCAGTTCCGCCCCGCGTCGAGTTTGGGGCCAATGAATAAGTAGCAGTCGCGTAACCCGGTGCGGGTAGTGCTGCCCCATCGGGCGTGTCTCGATGATAATAACGGAACGAAGGGAAACGTCATGACGGAGTTGTGGTTCGCCATCGCCTGCGGCGTATTGGCGTTGTTGTATGGCATCTGGACATCACGTTCGGTGCTTGCCGAGTCCGCGGGCAACCAGCGCATGCAAGAAATCGCTGCTGCGGTGCAGGAGGGCGCCTCCGCTTATCTCAATCGCCAGTATCGCACCATCGCCATCGTCGGCATCGTGGTTGCCGTCATCATTGGGGTGACGTTGGGGCTGAAGGTCGCTATCGGTTTCATCATCGGTGCGGTCCTGTCGGGTGCCGCGGGTTATATCGGCATGAACGTCTCCGTTCGCGCCAACGTCCGTACGGCGGAGGGCGCGCGCAAAGGCCTGGAACATGCTCTCGGCATCGCCTTTAAGGCTGGTGCCGTCACCGGTTTGCTGGTGGTTGGGCTCGCGCTGCTCGGCGTCGCTGTCTATTACGTGGTTCTGAAAGGTATCGGAACCGATGGCCGCGAGATGATAGACGCGCTGGTGGCTCTGGGCTTCGGCTCCTCGCTGATCTCGATCTTTGCCCGTCTTGGTGGCGGCATCTTCACCAAGGGCGCTGACGTCGGCGCCGACCTCGTTGGCAAGGTCGAGGCGGGCATTCCCGAAGACGACCCCCGCAACCCGGCCGTAATCGCAGACAACGTGGGCGACAATGTCGGCGACTGCGCCGGGATGGCGGCTGACCTGTTCGAGACCTATGCCGTGACCATCGTTGCCACGATGGTCCTGGCATCGATTTATTTCGCTGCCGATGCGGTGATGATGGGGAAACTGATGGCCTATCCGCTGGCCATTGCCGGTGCCTGCATCATCACCTCGATCATCGGCACCTTCTTCGTGCGTCTTGGCAGCAGCCAGAACATCATGGGCGCTCTCTACAAGGGGCTCATCGTCACTGGCGTTCTGTCTGCAGTTGTTCTCTGGCCGATCACCGAATACATGATCGGAATGGGCACCTCGCTCACCGCCGGTACCGCATCCTTCACCGGCATGAGCCTGTTCTGGTGTGGCATTGTCGGCCTGCTGGTGACCGCGGCCATCGTCTGGGCGACCGAGTACTACACCGGCACGGGCTATCGTCCGGTGAAGAGCGTCGCGCAGGCTTCGACCACCGGCCATGGCACGAACGTGATCCAGGGCCTGGCGGTTTCGATGGAAGCAACGGCGATGCCCGCGCTGTTCATCGTCGTTGGCATCATCGCCACCTATATGCTGGCTGGCCTGTTCGGCATCGCTATCGCGGTGACGACCATGCTGGCCCTGGCCGGTATCATCGTGGCCTTGGATGCCTATGGACCGGTGACCGACAATGCGGGCGGTATCGCCGAAATGTCCGACCTGCCCAAGGATGTCCGTAAGACCACGGATGCTCTCGACGCGGTCGGCAACACCACCAAGGCCGTCACCAAGGGCTATGCCATTGGCTCGGCCGGTTTCGGCTCGCTGGTGCTGTTCGCGGCCTACACCGAGGACCTGAAGTACTTCTTCAAAAACGTCACCATCGACTTCTCGCTGAGCAATCCTTACGTCGTGGTGGGTCTGCTGGTTGGCGGCCTGCTGCCGTATCTGTTCGGCGCGATGGGCATGACGGCTGTTGGTCGTGCTGCAGGCTCGGTCGTGGTCGAGGTCCGGCGTCAGTTCAAGGAGATCGTCGGCATCATGGAAGGCACGGCCAAGCCCGACTATTCCAAGGCCGTGGACTTGCTGACCAAGGCTGCGATCAAGGAAATGATCGTGCCGAGCCTCCTGCCGGTGCTTAGCCCGATCGTCCTCTACTTCGTGATTGCCTGGATCGCGGGGCAAGCGGCAGCCTTTGCAGCTGTGGGCGCCATGCTGCTTGGTGTGATCGTCACCGGCCTGTTCGTCGCCATCTCCATGACGGCGGGCGGCGGCGCCTGGGACAACGCCAAGAAGTATATCGAGGAAGGCCATCACGGCGGCAAAGGCTCGGATGCCCACAAGGCAGCCGTGACCGGCGACACCGTTGGCGACCCGTACAAGGACACCGCTGGTCCGGCGGTCAATCCGCTGATCAAGATCACCAACATTGTGGCGCTTCTGCTCCTCGCCGTGCTGGCGCATGGCTGAGCAGCGCACTTGAAGTAATTAGAGAAGGGCCGGAGCCATCCGGCCCTTTTTCTATGGCTATTCTTGACTGGCTATATCGCCACGGTCACGGCGCTGATCGCCAGCAAAGCAGCGATCTCTGCAATCTGCTGGGTAGCGCCCAGCACATCGCCCGTATGTCCGCCGATCTGCCGTTTGGCCAGGGCATACATGAAGAAAGCGGCCACTGCCACAGCCGCGATCGTCACGCCCCAGCTTTCGCCATCCAGCAGCCCGAATGTGACGAGGCTAGAAACCAGACCGGCTGCGATAACGGATGCCAACGGAATCTTGCCGCATGAGAGCGCCAATCCATCCGATCTGGCCGGTGGCAGCAAATACCAGACCGCCGCCATGGCCACCCGGGACAACGCGCCGGCGGCAATCAGGGTCACGGCGACGGCGCTCGTATTACTGACAGTCTGATCGTATTCGTCGGAGGTTGAGATGAGGCTATTCGCCAATTCATTGATGGCGCTGAAGCGCAGACCGAATGCAAGCATGAGTGCCACGACGCCATAAGTGCCGATGCGGCTGTCACGCATGATCGCCAGCTTTTGCTCACGATCACGGCCGCCGCCAAAACCATCGGCGGTATCGGCCAGGCCGTCCTCATGCAAAGCGCCGGTGATCAGAACCTGCACACTGATCGCCAGCAACGTGGCGCCGGCAAGTCCGATCCCAAGATGATTGGCGCCCAGAAAAACCAGCCCGCCAGCCGCTCCCACGACGACACCTACGATTGGAAAAGCCCATGCCGCCCGCGCGGCTTGGCCCATCAGCATCTGGCCTCGCGATACGACCGGGATCCGGGTCAACAGCAGAAAGGCCAACCGGAGATCGTTCAGAAAGTTGAAACCGCCAGGAATATTCTGATCAGGAGCATCCTGCCCCGGAGCGTTGTCACTGGCTTGATCGTCGTCAGAATTGGCCATGAGGATGCATTGCGGTCAGGACTAGGCTGTCTTATAGCACGCTCGTCCCAGCCGGCGAAGCTAGGGCGAGGAGGGGCAATGGCGATCGTTTTCTCAAGCTTTGCGGCAATACGCAACGCCACAGCACAACTGCCCGACGTTGCGCAGGCTGCCATCGCAGAGGCCCGCGCCCGCGATGCCGAACTGACCAAGCCGCTAGGCTCGCTGGCCCGGTTGGAGGAATGCGTTCTGCATCTCGCCGGTTGGCAGAAGAGACCCCGGCCTCGCCTCGATCAAACCCATATCCTGATCTTCGCTGGCAACCATGGTGTCACGGCGCGCGGCGTCTCGGCATTTCCGGCGGAAGTCACAGCGCAGATGGTGGCGAACTTCCAGAACGGCGGCGCCGCGATCAATCAGCTCGCCAGGCTCCACGGCGCGCAGCTCTCCGTCTCATCGCTCGACCTCGACAAGCCGACAAAGGACTTCACAACGGCGCCTGCGATGAGCGAGGCGGAATGCCTTGCGGCGGTCAACGCCGGCGCGGCTGCTGTACCCGAGGCGAGCGATCTCGTCCTGATCGGCGAAATGGGAATTGGCAATACGACGGCTGCCGCCGCTCTGGCTGCCGCGTTGTTCGGCGGCAATGCGCGTGACTGGGTGGGGAGTGGCACAGGCGTCCACGGATCTGCATTGGAAAACAAGATTGCCGTGGTCGACGCCGCGCTGGCTTTCCATGGCAAGGCCCTGACGGATCCGTTGGAAGCGCTTCGTTGCGTCGGCGGGCGCGAATTGGCCGCACTCTTTGGGGCGACCTTAGCCGCGCGGCTTCGTTCGATACCGGTCTTGCTGGACGGCTTTGTCACCGGCGCTGCCGCGGCGGTCCTCGCCCGGCTGGCGCCAGATGGCCTGAAGCATTGCCTGGCCGCCCATGTATCTGCAGAGCCCGGTCATCGGCGGCTGCTGGAACATCTCGGCCATCGCCCGCTGCTCGATCTGGGCATGCGCTTAGGAGAAGGCTCAGGCGCTGCGGTGGCGCTTGGAACCCTTAAGGCAGCAGTCGCCTGCCATGAAGGGATGGCGACCTTCGCGGAAGCGCAGGTTAGCAATAAGGCGGGTTAGGGGCGGTAGCCGCCCGTAGAGCCGGTGGCGCCGCCGGCATTGCTGTTGAATCGACCAAGATTGCCGAACAGCTGCTCCAGGAAGGTCAGCTCTTTTCCGCGCGTCGGCGTCTCGCGTTCGACGAAGGCAATCTGCTTGCCATCCTTCAGGCCGTAGCGCTTGATCTCGCGCACCTTGCCTTCCTTGTCGAAGGAAATGGCGAGGACCTGCTGGTCGATCAGCTCCGGTGCCAGGAACGCAACAGCCTCGGTCTCGCTGGAAATGTAGTAGTAGGTCGTACCCCATTCGGGGAAGGTTGACGTCGTTGACGGAGATCCCAGCAGCGCGCCAACCTGAGGCTCGGTCGTCTCACCGACCGTGATCAGGTTCAGCTTGTCCTCATCGATGCTCGCGCCACGATAATCCTGGCGCGGCGCGCAGGCGGCGATCATCGAAAACAGGACGGCGGCGATAACCGCAGCGGTGTGGCGAAACGGCATGCAGAGACTCGCTATAAAGTGAGACGCATATTATCTTTCCCGCCCTGTAAAGGCAAATTAGCCTCGATCCCTCCGAACTCTGAATTCCCTTGGATGCTTAAATCGCTTTTTTCATTTTTTAGTCGAAATCAGCCGCCGGAGCAGGCGGTGGCGCTTTACAACCGGATCGTAGCGCAGGCCCGCCAGCCGGTCTTCTACAGCCACCTCTCGGTTCCGGACAGCCTGGATGGCCGTTTCGACATGATCGTGCTGCATGCCATCCTGGTCATGCGCCGGCTGGGCCAAATCGGGGAGGAGGGGCGCAAGCTCAGCCAGGCCCTGTTCGACCTGCTATTTGCCGATATGGACAGCAGCCTGCGGGAAATCGGGGTTGGGGATCTCAGCGTCGGGAAGAAGGTTAAAGCCATGGGGCAGGCGTTCTACGGCCGGGCCGACGCCTATGAGGCGGCGCTCAAGGCCGGCACGGAGGAAGCCCTGACGGCTGCCCTGGGCCGGAACCTCTACGGTACCCAGCAGCCGACCCCGCCGGCGGTCTCCGCCATGGCGGCCTATATGCGGCAGGCCGATGCTGCCCTGGCTGCGCAGCCGCCCCAGGAGCTGCTAGCCGGAAATCCCACTTTTCCGGTGCCCCAGGCCTGACCGGATAAGAGCCGAAGCGGTTGACCCCGGGGCGGCTTGCCCCTATGTTCCGCCGCCTTGACGGCCGCAGGGGTCCCGGAGGTTCCCGTGTCGAAGGGCACACCTGGCAACGAATTCAGTCACTTGGTGCAGGTCGACCGGATCGGTCCGGAAGGTACCGATCTGCATCTGGTCGCGAATCCGGCAGAGCGCGAGGCTTTGGCCCGCCGCTTCCGGATCCCCGCGGTGCTTTCGCTGTCGGCAGATTTGCGGGTTTTCCCGGACCCGGTGCTGGCCGGTCATTATCGGCTGACGGGGCAGCTGGCGGCGGAAGTTGAGCAGACCTGCGTCGTGTCGCTGGACCCGGTCCGGCAGCAGGTTGCGGAGAGTTTTCAACGGCTTTTCGCCCCGCCGGAGGTGGTCGAGAAGGCTGCCGCCGTGCAGACGGACGATGATGAAGAGGCGGAATGGCTCGATCCCGACGCCGACGATCCGCCCGACCCGCTGGTCAACGGGGGCATCGATGCCGGGGCGGTGGTGGCGGAAGCCTTGGCTCTGGCGCTGGATCCCTATCCGCGCAAACCGGGTGCCGGGTTGCCAGAAGGCTATCGACCCGATGACGATGGGGGCGCCAAGGTCAGTCCTTTCGCCGTGCTGGCGAAGTTGAAGACGGGGAAAAATGATTGAGGCGAAAGCGCTTGGTCCCTGGGCGCGCCGAGAGTATATAGGCGGGGATTTTTAGGCAGAGGCGGGTGGACGCGACAGCGCACCGCATCGCGTGATTAGTGAGAGAGACGTGTCATGGCTGTTCCGAAGAAGAAGAAGTCCAAGTCGAAGCGCGATATGGGCCGTTCGCATGAAGCGCTGAAGCCGAGCGCCTATGTGGAATGCTCCAATTGCGGCGAGCTGAAGCGCCCGCACCATGTTTGTGGCGCCTGCGGCCATTATGACGGCCGCGAGGTGATCGCGAAAACCGCTGCCGCCTGAGTCCCTCAGGCATGTCTGAGCGGGTAAGGGCAACGGGGTGACCGCGGCCTTGACCATCGCGCTCGATGCCATGGGCGGGGACCATGCCCCGGACATGGTGATCAAGGGCGCGGCAGCTACACTTCCGCGTTTTCCGCAGACGAAGTTCCTCATGTTCGGCGATGCCGGACAGGTGGAACCGTTGCTGCGTCGTTATCCCGTGCTCAAGGATCGCTGCGAACTTCGCCACACGGCGGAGAAGGTCGCCGGCGACGATAAGCCGAGCCAGGCGCTGCGGCGCGGGCGCAATACCAGCATGCGCTTGGCGATCGATGCCGTAGCCAATGGCGAAGCTCAGGCCGTCCTTTCCGCCGGCAATACCGGCGCGCTGATGGCGATGGCGAAATTCGTGCTGCGCACGCTGCCGGGCATCGAGCGTCCCGCCATCGCCTCGTTCCTGCCGACCATGAAGGGCGAGACCGTCGTTCTGGATCTCGGCGCGAATGTGGAATGTGATGCCAAGAACCTGGTGCAGTTCGCGGTGATGGGCGCCAACCTGGCGCATTCGGCACTTGGCCGCCATCGCCCGCGCGTCGGTCTGTTAAATGTTGGTGTCGAGGACGTCAAAGGCCACGATGAGGTCCGCGCCGCGGCCGAGCTGCTGCGCGCGGTCGAAAACCCGCCTTTCGAATTTGTCGGCTTCGTCGAGGGTGACGACATCACCAAGGGCGAGACTGACGTCATCGTCACCGATGGCTTTACTGGCAATATCGCGCTGAAGACTGCCGAGGGAACGGCAAAGCTGATGGCTGTGCTGCTGCGCGCCGCCTTCCAGCGCTCGATCTTCACCAAGATCGGCTATCTGTTCGCCAGTGCCGGCCTGTCGATGCTGCGCGACCGCATGGATCCGCGCTTTTACAACGGCGGCGTGCTTTTGGGCTTGAACGGCATCGTCGTCAAAAGCCATGGCGGTACGGATGACGTCGGCTTTGGCGCGGCACTGGAAGTCGCCATCGACATGGCGCAGGATCGCCTGATCGATCGAATCAAGGCCGACTTCTCCGGCGCCTTTGCCGAATCGTTGGCCACGCGTCAGGTGGCCGCTGCGGCTTCCGACGTCCCAGTAGATGCCAGTGCGAGGATATCATGATCCGGTCCGTCGTCGTCGGTTGCGGCAGCTATCTGCCGGCGCGTGTGCTGACGAATGCCGACCTGGCGAAGATAGTCGACACATCGGACGAATGGATCGTCGAGCGCACCGGCATCCGGCAGCGTCATATCGCCGCCGATGACGAAAAAACCTCCGACCTCGCACTCAATGCCGCCAAGGCTGCGCTGAAGCATGCCGGCATGACGGCGGACGATATCGACCTAATCGTCCTCGCCACGGCAACGCCGGATGAAACTTTTCCCGCCACCGCCTGCCGCGTGCAGGCCGGCCTTGGCATGACGCATGGCTTTGCCTTCGACGTGCAGGCTGTCTGCTCCGGCTTCGTCTACGCGCTGGCTACGGCGGACAACTTCATCAAGGCCGGCCAAGCGCGCGCAGCTTTGGTGATCGGCGCCGAGACGTTTTCGCGCATCCTCGACTGGACTGACCGCACCACCTGCGTGCTGTTCGCCGATGGCGCCGGCGCGCTAGTTCTGAAGGCGGAAGAGGGCAAGGGCGACAACACCGACCGCGGCGTGCTGACGACGCATCTTCATTCCGATGGCCGCTATCACGACCTTCTCTATGTCGATGGCGGGCCGTCCAGCACTCAGACCACCGGCCACCTGCGCATGCTGGGCAAAGAGGTCTTCCGCCACGCCGTCGTCAATCTTGCCGATGTGGTCAAGGAAACACTGGCCGCGGTGAACATGCAGCCGTCCGAGATCGACTGGCTGGTGCCGCACCAGGCCAACAAGCGCATCATCGACGGCACTGCCCGCAAGCTGGGCCTGGGCACCGACCAGGTGGTGCTGACCGTGGGCCACCATGGCAATACCTCGGCCGCCTCCGTGCCGCTGGCCCTTGCCGAGGCCGTGGCCGACGGCCGGATCAAGCAGGGCCAGGTGGTCCTGATGGAAGCCATGGGCGGCGGCTTCACCTGGGGCAGCGCCCTGGTCCGCTGGTAAGGCCGGGCCGGGCGGCTCGCCGAACTTCGTCCCGCAGTAGAATTTCCTGACCTAACCTTGCGATTTTGACTATCGATTCGGCCAACGTCTTATTGACGCCCGGCCGCCCATAAGTTAGCGTCGCGGCTATAAAATTCGTAAAAAGGGGGCGGTGGTTATGGCCGGGAACACCTTGACGCGGGCTCAACTCAGCGAAGCGATCTATCAGGAGGTCGGGCTGTCGCGTAGCGAGTCTGCGCAGTTGGTCGAGACGGTGCTGAACGAGATTATCGACAGCCTGATCGCCGACCATATGGTCAAAATCTCCTCCTTTGGTACCTTTCAGGTCCGCTCGAAGGGCGGCCGCATGGGACGCAATCCCAAGACCGGCCAGGAAGTGCCGATCGATCCGCGCAAAGTGCTGGTTTTCCGCGCCAGCCATGTGCTGAAAGAAAAGATCAACGCCGGCATGCATGCGGCTACGGCACAACAGCAGCAGCAGAGCAAGCCGGCCTAACCGAGCAGCGTTAGGTGATGGTGGAACGAGCAACGGAACGGAATCTCGCGACATCCGCGGCGGCCAAGAAGCCCGCCCGCACCAAGACTGAAGGCGCCTTCCGCACCATCGGCGAGGTCGCCGAGCAGCTCAATCTTCCGCAGCATGTTCTGCGGTTCTGGGAAAAGAAATTCCATCAGATCAAGCCGGTAAAGCGCAGCGGCGGGCGCCGTTACTACCGCGCCGAGGATATCGCGCTACTGACCGAGATCCGCGCCCTCTTGCATGACCACGGCTATACGATCCGCGGTGTGCAGAAGCTGCTGCGGGAAGGGGGCTTGGCCAAGGCCGTCAAGGCGCGCGCCAAGACCGACCCCAAGGCCGCCGCTGAGGCCATCCGGCCCGCAGCCAGCAAACAGGCCGCCGAAAGCCGCCAGATCGGCATGCCCTTCGACCTTTTGAACGACATGGGGAACCTCAAGCAGGCGATCAAAACCTGCCTGAAGGATCTGGAAGCGATCCACGCCGACATCATTGCCCGGCAAATCCGCTAGATCAAAGAGTTAAGCCTGGAAGTGGACGTGCGCTGGCAGCGATCGTCAGCATTCCTCACTACGCTGATCGCCCGCCGGAACGCAGCCCCTAAAATCTCTGCATCCGATGATGTCCAAGCACTTGGCGCGGTTGCGAAAAGGGGGGCGGCATGGCTATAGTGCGCGCCGCTTGAGACCCGCCGCCTGCGTATCCGGCTGCCGGTCTTATAGCCCGGTCGGAGCGTAGCGCAGCCTGGTAGCGCATCAGTCTGGGGGACTGGGGGTCGTGGGTTCAAATCCCGCCGCTCCGA
>NZ_CALGPC010000009.1 GCF_937960835.1 uncultured Ferrovibrio sp. | reverse complement strand
TTGAGCGCCAGCAGATTGGTCTGGAAGGCGATCTCGTCGATCAGGCCGACGATGTCGGAAATCTTCTGCGCGCTGCCCTCAATCTCGCTCATCGCCCTGACGGCTTCGCTCACCACCTTGCCGCCGGCTTCCGCCGTGCTGCGCGCGCTCAAGGCCAGCTGGTTGGCAGCCTGCGCATTTTCGGCATTCTGCTTCACCGTGGCGGTGACCTCATGCATCGAGGCTGCGGTCTGCTCCAGCGCGGCCGCCTGGCTTTCAGTGCGCTGCGACAGATCCTGGCTGCCGACCGAGATTTCGTTGGCAGCATCGCGCACGGTGTTGGCGCTGTCGGCAATCTGCCGCAGGGCATCGGCCAGGTTCGCGCTGGCGGTATTCACGTCGTCCTTGAGCTTGGCGAAGACGCCGCGGTAATCGCCGGTGACGCGATGGGTGAGATCGCCCTTGGCCAGACCCGCCAGCACGCCGCCCACCTCGTCGATGGCTGCGCCGATGGTATCCAGAAGCTGATTGACGCCGCCGCCGAGCTTGGCAGCAACGCCGGATAGCGGCGCGGTGTCGATGCGCTGGGTCAGATCGCCTGCAGCGGCAGCTGCGACGATCTCGCCCACGGCGCGATCCAGCAGGTTGTCCTGTTCGATGCGGCGCTGTTCGGCGGCGGCGCGTTCGGCCTCCACCTCGCCGCGCAGCCGCTCGTTCTCGGCGCCGTTGCGCTTGAAGACTTCGACGGCGGCGGCCATGCGGCCGATCTCGTCGCCGCGCTCAAGGCCTGGGATGGCGGCGCTGTAATCGCCTTCCGCCAGGATGCCCATGCTGGTGGTCAGCGCCGCGATGGGATTGGCGATGCTGCGGCCGATCAGCCAGGCGAAGATGATGCCGACGCCGAGCGCCGCCAGCGCCATCACCAGCACGGTGAGGAAGGTGGCGTCGAAGGCCGCATCGGCGGTGACACGCTCGTTGCGCAGCTCCTCGATCTGGCTGATCTTGATCTTTTCCAGCCGGTCGTTGATCTCGGCGATGGCGGTTTCGATTTCCTGATAGATCAGGCGATTGACGTCGCCGGCCACCTTGGAGGCTTCGAGAATGCCGGCGCCATATTGCGTGGCGAAGCCCTCGGCCTCTTCGGCCATCTTGTGCAGGTCCTTCGCATCATCGGCGAGCTGCAGCTTCAGGGACTCGCTCGCCTCCACGAAGTTGAGCACCTTGCCGCTGGCTTCGTTGGCCATGGCCATGTCGCCCTGGCCGATGAAGCGCGTGGCGGCGATGCGGATTTCGGAGAAGGTATCCAGCACCAGGCCGGCTTCGGCAGCGACGGCGAACTTGTTCTGCTGGTTGGCGGCACGGACGAGATGGACCAGCACGTCGCGGGTGCGCGGGCCGTAGACTTCCAATTGGCTGCCGTTGATTTCCTTCAGCTTGTTACGCGCCGCGATCGCCTGGCCGAGATTGTTGAATGTCTGTTTGAGCTGCGCGTCGATCTCTTTCAGAAGCTCCAGCCGCTGCTGATCGGCCGTGGTATCGATCATGGCCGCGAGCGTCTCGTTGAGCTGCGGCTCGACCCGGCGCAGGGCCAGCAGGCCACGCGGATCGTCGCGCTCGACATAGAGCAGCAGGTTGCGGCGCAGATCAAGCAGGTCGCGCTCGAATGCCTGGCCTAAGCGGCCATTTTCGACGACGGCGTCATAGGTGGTGAAAGCCTGATCGCCGCGCTTGATGCCGATGATCGCGGCAACCGCGATGATCACCAGCAGCGACAGGGAGGCGATGAAACCGATGGCAATGCGGGGGCGGATGCCCAGCTTGGAGAACCAGACGGCAAGCGGCGCCCGGCGGCGGGTCGGGACATTGTCCTGAGGCGGCGGAGCATCGGCGGCGTCGGCCATGGAGGCGGCATCATGCTCGGCAGCGGACTCGGAAACGGCCATCGGACGAAACTCCTTCGCGAACTACGATAACGCGCGCCGCAGGCTGGCGCCTTGACTAGAGATTGCAACGGCATGGCTGAAGCGGGCCGGCAGGCCGGGCTCACCGGACGCGGGGCGCCGGGCGGGCAGGGGGCGGCGGGCAGCCGAAGAGCGCATGCGCTACTCCATTGCAGTTCCGCAGAGTCCTGCGGAACGACGTGACACAAAGCCCAAAACTGGCATTCCACCCCTCAACCGGTTTCTACCCTTACGGCAGAACCGATAATGGTCAAGCGATCTACGCGCTAAGATGCATCTTTGACGCGGCCGGAATCCGGCCGCTGGGCTTACGTTACGATAAATTTACATCGCCCCGCTGGACTGGGCGGCCGCGGTCTTCCCGGGCGCCCAAAGAGCGGTTGCATTTGACTAACTCATTCTCTTACAAGGTGGATTTGGGTCCCGGCTGGAGCCCCTAAGTGCCGGAAATCCCCCGGCTTTTGTATTCATGCCAGACCCCCGAGCCCGGTAGCAACGGCTGGCAACTGATGGTAAAAACACTATCATTATTACACCAGCAGACTCACTTTTGAGGGAGAAGTCGATGCGTAAACCGAACCCGTACGACGCGCATGTCGGGGCCCGTTTGCGGGCATGTCGGACCCTCGCCGGTTTCAGCCAGGAACGTCTGGGCGCTGCCGTTAACCTGAGCTTCCAGCAGATCCAGAAGTATGAGAAGGGTTTGAACCGCATCGGCGCCAGCCGTCTTCAGCAGTTTGCCCAGATCCTCAATGTGCCGCCCTCCTACTTCTTCGAGGACATGCCCGGTATCGAGCAGCAGCCGCAGGCGCGCCCCGAGCATGCCGTGGTCTCGGAGATTGAGCAGGACAAGAGCCCGGTTTCGCGCCGTCAGGCGCTCGAACTCGTGCGCAATTTCGGCAAGATCACCGATCCCACCGTCCGCGACCGTATTTTCCAGCTGATCAAGGCGGCGGCTGCCTCCTATAGCGGCAAGCCCGAGGGCGAAGAGGACGCGTCCTCCGAACCTGCGCAGGGATAACGGCTTAAATTAAGCGCTGCCATGCGCGGCGCTTACAGATCGACTCGATCATCTCGAACACGATCGCATTCAATCAACGGGCCGCAACGCGGCCCGTTTTATTTTGCGCAATCGTTTTACATCGAGTTTCCCGTTTCACGGCGCATCGCATAACGCCTGCAACGCTGGCGGGGCGGGGTGTCGTGGACACATCACCATAACGGGATAGTCTCGTTGCTGCCTCGCATAGCAATGGAGACTGCGATGACTATCTTCACTACCGATCTTCGTCCCGCTGCAAACCGGCCGATGACGGCGTTCCGCCGCACGGCGCGTCTGCCTGACCAGATCACCGTCGAACATGGCCCGCGCGAGCAGCTCGCCCGCTTCTTCCTCGCCGCCGACAAGGCTGCGCGCGACCGCGGCGTGATGCTGACGCTGAGCACCGATTTCGAATTGCTGCGGGAGGTGAATGCCCGCAACAGCGGCAGCTGGCACGGGCTGGCACCGGCCTTCGACGCAGCCTATGGCGGCATCAATGCCAGCAACGGCTTCTGGATCATCGGCACCGATGCCGACGGACAGATCGTCACCACGCAGGCGGCGCGCTATTTCGATCTCGGCAGCGAAAGCCTGGCGGACTACCTGACCAGCCTGCGCCTGTTCTATCCCGATCCTGAGCGGCAGAAGCGGCCGGGCGAAAGCTGCACGGTCACCGCGCCGAGCGCCGCGCGCATCAGCGGCCGCATCGTCTTCTCCGGCTCGGGCTGGGTGCATCCCGATTACCGCCGGCGCCACATGATGCTGATCCTGCCGCGCATCTCGCGCGCGCTGGCGCTGACCAAATGGGATATCGGCCATACCATCAGCCTGGTCAGCATGAAGCTGGTGCAGAACAACGTCGCTGCCGCCTATGGCTATCGCAATATCGAGCCGGGAATCGAGTGGCTGAATTCGTCAGTCAGCGCGCGTTACGAAGGCGCGCTGGTCTGGATGGGCCGCGAGGAGCAGCTCAACGACATGGCGCAATTCCCCGCGCAGCTTGAAGCCGCCGAGACCAGGCAGCGCGAGATGCGCGAGGCGGCGGAGAAACCCGTGCTGCTGCCGGCCTGACCGCTGCGGGTCAGGAGGCGCAATCGAGGGGGATCGTCAGATAGGGCGGATTCAGGATCGAACTGCCGGACAGCACGATGCCGCCATCGGGCCGCTGCCAGCGCAGAATCAGGCGCTGGTAGCGGCGACGGCGCGGATCGTGATCGGGCTGCTCGATGATGGCGTCGACATCGTCGACCATCGGACCGCCGCTTTGCAGGCAGGAATCGTAGAACTGCCGCGCCCAGCTTCCGTAAGCCTTGTCCGGCTGGTCCTCGATGCCGTGACCGACCGTGTTCGACAGCGAATAGCTGTCATAGGCGGTAAAGCCCGCGCCGGAATAGATGACCCGCAGGCCATGCTCGCGATGCGGCTCCATCAGCACGGTGCGGGGATTGAGATCGGAACTGGCGAGGAATTCGATCGCGCGCTCGTCGAACACGCCATTGCGTTCGCGCCAGAGGCTGAAGAGCTGTGACAGTGAGCTGCGCTGCGTGCGCGACCAATGCGCGGGATTGTGTTCGCGGCGGATATAAAGATCGCGCAGCTTCGGCTCCCGCAGGTTGGCCAGTTCGCGCAGACGCGGGCCGATCGCCTTGGGCTCGAAGAACACCTCTTCCATCCAGCCCATGGAATAGAAGACGAGCCCGACCGGCGTGGACTTGGCGGCGTTGTTCAGGAACGGCTCGAGCGAGGAAACCGTGGCCTCTGACAGCATCCCGGCGCGGAACTGCACCAGCGTATATTCGGGCAGCACCACCAGCCAGACATAGCCAAGATTGCGCGCAAGATAGCCGGCGAGATCAAAATCCGCCCGCGGATAACCCAGTTCTGCAGCCAGATTCTCTGATGGCCAGCGGGACCAGGCCCCCTTGGGATCGACCAGAAACTCCATATTACCCCCATCGGCCTCTGCCCGCACCGATGCGGCGATTTTAGAAGCAGCCGCCGGGGTCGTCGAGTTTTCTTCCGATTACTCTTTCGTCGTAGAAAACCGATGGTAGCAAAACGCGCCGTTGTACAATTCGACAGTTACCATAACGAGCGTGCTTGCGTCCGGGCTTGGGCTTTCCTACATGAGGAGGCCACCGTAAGACGAAGGTTCCCTCAATGAGCAGCAGCGAAGACCGGCACGCCACCTGGCATGGCACTACCATTTTGGCGGTGCGTAAAAACGGACAGGTTGTGCTGGCCGGCGACGGCCAGGTCAGCCTCGGCCAGACTGTGATCAAATCGAATGCCCGCAAGGTGCGCCGTCTGGGCGACGGGTCGATCATCGGCGGCTTTGCCGGCGCGACCGCGGATGCCTTCACCCTGTTCGAGCGGCTGGAAAACAAGCTGGAGCGCTATCCCGGCCAGCTCGCCCGCGCCTGCGTGGAACTCGCCAAGGACTGGCGCACCGACCGCTATCTGCGCCGCCTGGAAGCAATGATGGCGGTGGCCGACAAAAACGTGTCCCTGGTGCTGACCGGCACCGGCGACGTGCTGGAGCCCGAGGATGGCCTGATCGGAATCGGATCGGGCGGCAATTACGCCCTGGCCGCGGCCCGCGCCCTGATTGACCGCGACGATATGGACGCCGAAGCGATCGCCCGGCGCTCTCTCGAGATCGCCGCTGACATCTGCGTCTATACCAACCGCAACATCATCATCGAAAAGATCGCATGACCTCCTTTTCGCCGCGCGAAATCGTTTCCGAACTCGACCGCTACATCGTCGGCCAGGCCGAGGCCAAGAAGGCCGTCGCCGTCGCCCTGCGCAACCGCTGGCGCCGTCAGCAGCTGCCCGAAGGCCTGCGCGAGGAAGTGCTGCCGAAGAATATCCTGATGATCGGCCCAACCGGCGTCGGCAAGACCGAGATTTCGCGCCGCCTGGCGAAACTCGCCAACGCGCCCTTCCTGAAGGTGGAAGCGACGAAATTCACCGAGGTCGGCTATGTCGGCCGTGATGTCGAGCAGATCGTGCGCGACCTCGTCGAGATCAGCGTCAGCATGACCCGCGAGCGCCGCCGCAAGGAAGTGCGCGCCCGGGCCGAGCTTGCCGCCGAGGAGCGCCTGCTCGATGCGCTGGTGGGCGAGAAGGCCAGCGTCGAGACGCGGCAGAAATTCCGCAAGATGCTGCGCGAGGGCGAACTCGATAAGCGCGAGCTGGAGATCGACCTGCCCGACAGCGGCGGCGGCATGCCGATGTTCGAGATCCCCGGCATGCCCGGCGCGCAGATGGGCATGATCAATCTGCAGGACATGCTGGGCAAGGCGCTGGGCGGCATCCGCCGGCGGCCGCGCAAGACCACCGTGGAAGAAGCCATGGCGGCGCTGACGCAGGAAGAAAGCGACAAGCTGCTGGACCAGGAGATGGTCACCAAGGAAGCGCTGACCGCGGTGGAGCAGAACGGCATCGTCTTCATCGACGAGATCGACAAGATCTGCGCGCGCAGCGAATATCGCGGCGGCGGCGACGTCTCCCGCGAGGGTGTGCAGCGCGACCTGCTGCCGCTGATCGAAGGCACCACGGTGGCGACCAAGCATGGCCCGGTGAAGACCGACCATATCCTGTTCATCGCTTCCGGCGCCTTCCATCTGGCCAAGCCGAGCGACCTGCTGCCCGAATTGCAGGGCCGCCTGCCGATCCGCGTCGAGCTGAAGGGCCTGACCCGGGAGGATTTCAAGCGCATCCTGACCGAGCCGGAAGCCAGCCTGCTGAAGCAGTATGTGGCGCTGCTGGCCACCGAGCAGGTGACGCTGGAATTCACAGAGGATGCCATCGACACGATCGCGCAGATCGCCGCCGACGTAAATGACGGGGTGGAGAATATCGGTGCCCGCCGCCTGCACACCATCCTGGAGCGCGTGCTGGAGGAAATCAGCTTCACGGCGTCCGACCATTCCGGCCAGATGGTGAAGGTGGATGCCGAATATGTGCGCAAGCGCGTCGGCGACCTCGCCAAGAACAGCGACCTCAGCAAATACATCCTTTGAAGCGGCCTGACCCGGGCAGGCTGCCGCTACGCCAAAGGTGACGGCGCGGCCGAATTCCGCCATTCTATTCGCAACGGCGAAGAATAGCGGAGGAAAGCCATGCCCGAGTCGAAGGCCGAATTGACAGATTGCGTTGCCCTGATCACCGGTGCGTCCAGCGGCATCGGTGCCGCCACGGCTAGGCTGCTGGCGCGGCGCGGCTGTTCGGTTGCGATCAATTACTCGAAAAGCAAGGAAGCCGCCGAACGCGTCGCGGCCGAATGCGAGGCGCTGGGTGCGCGGGCTTTTCTTACGCCGGGCGATGTTTCCGATGACGCCGCCTGCCGCCGCATCGTGGACGAGACGGTGGCTCATTTCGGCCACCTGAATTTCCTGGTCAACAATGCGGGCACCACCAAATTCGTCGCGCATAAGGATCTTGGCGGACTGTCAGCGGAAGATTTCCAGCGCATCTATGCCGTCAACACCATCGGCCCGTTCCAGATGATCCGCGCCGCCGAGCCGTATCTGCGCGCCACCAGGGGCGCGGTGGTGAATGTCTCGTCCACCGCCGCCATCACGGCCATGGGCTCCTCGCTTGCCTATGTCGCCTCCAAGGCAGCGCTGAACGGCATGACCTTGGGTCTGGCCCGCGTGCTGGGGCCGGAGGTGCGCATCAATTCGGTCTGCCCCGGCTTTGTCGAAGGCGAATGGCTGAAGCAGGGCATGGGCGAGGCTGGTTATCAGGCCGCGCAGGAGACCTGGAATACGCTGGCGCCGCTGCGCCGCACCAACCAGCCCGAGGATATCGCGGCAAGCATCGTCTTCTTCCTCACCTCCGCGCCGAATATCACCGGCGAGACGCTGCTGATCGACAGCGGTATGCGGCTGGCGCAGTACCGCCTCAAATGAATCTCACGGCTCAGCCAATCATGGTTCGGCCGGCAGCCGCGCCTCGGGATCGCTCAGGCTGAGCGCCTGCGGGCCGGGCACAGCCGGATCGACATTGGTATCCAGGCGAATGTCGGCAATCACCGGCAGGTGATCGGAAATTTTGCGCGCGGCAGGATCAACCCAGGAGCGGCAAAGCGCGCCATGCGGACGGCAATAGATGCGATCGAGCCGGAAAAGCGGCCGCCGCGCGGGCCAGGTCCGGTGCATGGTGCGGGTCGGCAGGATGGTTTTCAGCACGCTGCGCACCGATCCGAAGAAAAACCAGTCGTTGAAGTCGCCCATCATCACCGTGGTGCGCCGCGAGGTGCCGGCGATGGCAGCCAGCATCGCCGCCTGCTGGCGCCGCTCGTGCCAGCCGAGCCCGAGATGCACGGTGGCGAGATGCAAAGGACCGCAGGGGGTCGCCACCGTGGTTTCGATGGCGCAGCGCGGTTCGCGCCGGTAGATGGAAAGATCGTGCAGCGCGATCTCGCCCATCGGCCAGCGGCTGATCAGTGCATGGCCGTAATAGCCATCGGGCGCCAGGATGGTCTTGGCCTCCGCCGCATGGCTGCCGAGCGACTGCGCGAGAAAGGAAAACGGCGAGGTCTCGCCCTTGCCGCGGGAGTCGATCTCCTGCAGGGCGACGATATCGGGATTATGGCTGCGCACCAGATCGACGACGCGCTTGAGATCGTAGCGTCCGTCCGGACCGATGCCGCTATGGACATTCCAGGTCAGGACGCGGATGCGGGGCGCTTCCTGCTCGCTCACGCCTCCGCCTTCCGGTGCCGGGAGATGATCCGCTGCAGCCAGACGGAGACGCCGAGCCAGCCGGACAGGGTGGCAACGAAGATGAGGATGTCGACAAAGCTTGGCGAGTGCAGCATGTCGAAGACCTGCCCGCCCAGAGCCGACAGAGCGACGATGCCCGGCGCCAGGCCCAGCACGGTTCCGGCCATGTAGTCGGAGATGCGGATCCTGGCCGCGCCCGCCACCAGATTGACCAGCGTGAAGGGCGGCGTCGGCATCAGCCGGACCATGGTCATCGCAACGATGCCGTTATCCTTGACCCGGCAGGCGATGCGATGAATGCGCGGCCCCATGACCTGCCGCAGCATCTGCGCGCCCAGACGCCGGCCGATGGCATAGGTAATCAAGGCGCTGGCCAGCGCGCCCATGGTGGCAAACAGCAGTCCCTGCCAGGTGCCGAATGCCGCAGCTGTGGCCGCGATCAGCAAAGTGACCGGGAATGCCACCAGACCAGCGGCGACGAATACGCCGAGCACGATGGGCAGGGCCCAGGGGCTGTCGGCGATGCGGGCAAAAGACTCCGTCAGGTTTTCCGGCGAGATCGAAGCCGCCAGCGGCGTGTAGCGCCAGGCCAGCACGAGCAGCAGGAGGCCGATGGCGACGGTGCTGAGCTTGATCACGCGGGCAATCCGGCTGACGCGCGGCGGATCGCTGTCGGAGGAGGTGAAGTAATCCTCCGCGCCAAAGGGCCGTTCGGGATCGGCCAGCAGATTGATCGGCGCGATGAGATCGAGGCCGGCCATGGTGCGGTCTTCGACCGGCAGCAGGCGGTGCTCGCGATTTGGGAAAGCATCGAGCACGGCAAAGAGCGAGCCTTGGTTCTGCGCCAGAACCTCGGCGACCTCCTGCGCCGTCGCGCCGCAATGTTCAGCCAGCAGGCTGTTCCGCAGCAGGGTGACGCCATCGCGCTCCTGCTCATTGCTCGCCTCGATCGCAAGATCGCATTCGGTATCCAGGCCGACCGAGCGGTTGCACAGATTGGCGGAGCCGACCCGCAGAATGCGGTCGTCGACGATCATGACCTTGGAATGCACCTTGACATCGGCCTCCTGGCCATCGCGGCAGATATGCGGATAGAGCAGCCGGACACGGTGATCGACGCCGGCCTGGCGCAGGCAGCGCATGAAGCGGATGCGGCCGGACAGCATGCTCTGCTGTTCGAGCCAGCTGTAATAGGTTTTCGGCGTGACGATGACGACTTCCAGATCGGGCCGCGCCTTGAGCTGATCGACCAGAGCCTGGGCCACGATGTTGCAGGTCAGGAACTGGTTCTCGATATAGATGCTGCGGCGCGCGCTGCGGATCATATCGAGGAACAGATGCTCGATTTCGCGGATCTCTACCTCCGCGCCGTAGCGCGGATGCGTCCGCGCGATGCCGATTGTGGTATTGCGGAAATGCGGTTGCAGCGTTTCCGGCCACAGATCTGGCTCGCACGCTACCTCGTCCACAGGAACGTCCACAGGGGCGAGGCGCTCCTGCGTGACGCGCTGCCAGCGCATGCGAACAAGATCTCCCAGCGCGCGGGCAGCAGGGCCATCGACCATCATCTGCACGTCATGGAAGGGCGGGTACATCACGCCGGCAGGATCGACGCGCAGCAAATTGCCCGGCGCATGCTCGGCAGTGTCCCAGCGGCGGATGGTGAGATCGAGGCCGCCGGAGAACGCCACCGCATCATCCACCACAACGATCTTCTGGTGATGCGACGCGCCGATCGGCAGCATCTTGTCGAGGCAAAGCTCGATCTGGGGCGGCGTGCTCCATTGCAGGGTCAGGGCTGGAATCTTCTCGCGCTCCAGCGAATAGAGCGGCGCGTAATCCCACAGCAGCAGCTTGATCGACAGATCCGGGCTGCGCGCCGCCAGTTCGGACAGGAACGGCCCCAGGCGCGGCGGCAGATCGTCGCCGGTCTTGCCGTCGGCACCGACCAGCGGCGTGCGGCTGTCGATATCCCAGCCAATGATGTAGATGCTGCGCTTGGCGTTACGCAAAACCTGCCGCAGCACACCATAATAGGCGGCCGCATCCACCAGCACGGCAACACGCGCGGCCTTTTCGCATCGCCACACATTCCGTCCGGGCTGGAGCAGTGCTGACGCCGTTTTTATCTGGTCGATACCATCCGTTGCTTCGGCGAGACTCACCGGGGACCTCCTTTGACGCCTGTTCAACACGGCAGCCAAGGCTTTGGTAACGCCCGAAGGAGCTACTTAACGATGTAGGGAGGAAAACAGCGTCACCAAGGGGGCGATCACGCGGCAAAGTCGTGACATTCCTGGTCTCAGTGGAGGCCAGAGATCAGCGATACCCGTGGCGCAGGTGAAACTGTTCGCGGTTATCCGCGCAGCAGCTTGAGCATCTGGTCGAGCCTGCTGTCATCCAGGCTGGCGATCTTGCGGCTCAGCTCATTCGCCAGCAGGGTTGCCTTCGGCGACAGACCCGCCGTGTCGATGGTGACGCGCGGATGCGACAGCTTTGCCAGTTCCGCCAGTTCCTCAGCGTCATCCCAGATGATGTTGAGATAGCCGCAGATGCGCTGCAGCAGCAGCCAGGACGGGCGGCCGCGATGGCCATGCTCCAGCGCCGAGAGATAGGCGGCCGACACGCCGATATCGGCTGCCATCTGTTTCAGGGTAACGCCGCGCGCCTGACGCAGGCTGCGGATGCGGGCGCCGAAGGGCGTCATGGCGAAGGCAACGCCGCCGCCAGGCCGGCGATGGCCTGCTGCTGGATTTCCACCGCGCGCGGATAGCAGAGGCCGCGCCATTCATCGCTTTCCGGATAGAAGGCGGCGCGGATCTGCCGCTTGATCTTCTGTCCGAGCGGCGAGAAGACGTCGCCGCGCAGATGCAGCCAGTTATCGGCGATCACCGAAAGCCGCACATCCTGCGAGCTGATGGTGCCGACCTCGATGTTGATCGCCACCGTGGTGGCCGGTTCGCAGAAGCGCACAAGGCCCATGCGCAGATTGCCTTCGATGATCGGCGAGTCCGACTGGCCCATCGCCGGCGAAGTGACCGCATCGCCCCACCAGGCCTGCGCGAGCCGCAGTGCTTCGGACCCCGGCTGATGCCGGCAGATCAGTTCCGAATAGCCGAAGGGGCCAAGCCCGGTATGGAAGTCGATGACGCAGACATGCCGGGCCTGCTTCAGATATTTTTCCGCAATCGCCTTGATGGTGCGGTGCGACCAGCAGGGCTCCTTGCCGCCGTAGAAGATGCCGTCCGGATGGCTGTGCTGGCCGCCGACGATGGCAGCCGTCGCCGCCTTGGCGCCGACGCGCTCGAAATATGCCGTCAGCTTTTCCTGTATGGCGCGGGCGGTGTCGTCGTCCCAGCTTTCCGGCAGCAGCCAGGGATGCACTTCGGCATAGGCCGGGTTGGCGGGCGGCGCGGATTTTTCGAAATCAATGAAGTTGCGGTTGATGTCCATGTTGTCTTCGTTGACCCGCCGACCCCAGGAAAAGCCATAAGGGTTGGACGCATGGATCAGCAGCATCGCCATGCCGGACGGCAGGCGGTTGATATGGCCTTCCGAAAGCCATCCGACCTGGCAGCCGGAGCCGTAATAGCCTTCGATGCCATGGGTGCCCGAGACGGTGACCAGCACGGCTTGGGCATCGCGCGGGCCGAACCAGGCGAGATCGGTGAAAAGATCCTCACCCGCGATGCCTTTCAGCGGATGCGGCATGCTTTCGATGGCGGCAGCATTGGCCTGCCTGGCCGCCTTCAGGAAGGCCTGACGCGCCGTTGCGTAATCGGGGGAGAAATACTGGTGAATGGACATCGACGACTATCCAGAAATCCGAATGAAACCGTGCTCGGGCTTGGCCCGGCTCAAGCCTGCCACGGCAGGCGTCATTTATCGACCGTCATTGCGCTGCCTTCTGAGCAGTACATAAAAAGCCCCCGTGCCGCCCATATGCGGGCGCGCAGGCGTGACGCCCAGAATCTGCTCGCGCCAGGGCCCGCGTTTCAGGTAGTCCGGCAGCCAGGCGCGCAGCACGCCGCGCCCGGACATGGTACCGCTCGACAAATCATTCTCTGAAGCGCTCCGGGCGCCCTTGCCGGTGATTACCAGCAGGCAGCGCTTCTGCTGCGCGAGACTGTCGCGGATCAGCTTTGACAGCGCGCGTTCGGCATTGGCGAGCGTCAGGCCATGCAGATCGAGGCGGGCTTCGACGGGCAGTTCGCCGCGCTGGAAGCGCTGCTTCAGGCGCTTGTCCATCTGCAGCTCCGGCGGCTCGCCATGGCGGCCAGGGGAAACATGGGCCGGCAGCAGCGGACGCTTTTCCTTGGCGTCGATTTTCGCATATGCCGCCGCGCCCGCGCCTTCGGGGCGGTAGAGTTTCGGCAGCGGCGCCAGCGGCTGCGGCGCGATGTTGCTGCGCCGGATCGGCTTAACGCCGCGGGCGATTTCCTGCCACACCTCCGGATCGGGGACGAGCGGTTCCGGCTTAACTTTGCTGCGACGCGGGGCCATCGCTGATGAGTACGATATGCAGGCGCCGCGGTCCATGGGCGCCGAGCACCGGCACACCCTCGATATCGGCGGTGCGCGACGGCCCGGTGACAAGGTTCACTGTGCGGGGCCAGTTTTCGACGGAGCCGAGCTTGTCGCGCAGGCGCTGGAAGGCTTCCTCCAGAGTGCCGGTGATCTGGCTTTCATACATCACCACCAGATGATGGTCCGGCACGAAATGCAGCGTGGTCGGCGTGTTGCTGGCGGAATGCAGCATCAGGGTGCCGGTCTCGGCGATGCCGGCGAAGGCCGGCGTGACGCTGACCAGATCCTGGCTGCGGCCGGGACCGTAATCGACCTGCAGCAGCGGCCGCTCGTGCCAGGGCAGGTTCTGCAGCAGCGGATCGGGCGAGACGCGCAGATGGCTCGGCAGGTTATGGCGGGCCAGATAATCGGCGATCTTGCCGGGCACGTCCTGTTCGCTGGCGACGCTGTCGACGGTGACCGTCAATGCTTCCGCCTTGGCGGTGAACAACGCCACCTGTTCGGCATGAGGAAGCTGGGCGCGCTTCGGCATCAGGTTGCGCGGATGCTGGCCGATGCGCTCGGCCACAGCGGCGCGGCGCGCGGCATCATCGGCACCAGCCGGCAGGCCTTTGCGCAAAGTGGCGAAGATGCGGTCGCGGGACTGGCTCATCTTAGTGCTTCCGCTTCTTGTATTGCGCCATGAAGGTCTCGGCCGATTGCGGCGCCGGCAGGTCGCGGCCATTGGTCCAGCCCGAGGCCAGCGGCAGCTTCGCAAAGCGACCCTTGCCCTTGGACATCATGTTCAGCGCGGCGACGGCAATGCGCGTGCTGAGGCGATAAAGCCAGGGATGTTTGGCAGCAAAGGCCCAGGCCTCGACGCCCCAGCGCGGCAGGGCGGGGCCGATTTTGCGTTCATGCGCCTGTTCGCGCCACCAGCGCATGATGCTGGGCAGCGGAATGCGCATCGGGCAGACCTCTTCGCATTTGCCGCAGAAGGTGGAGGCGTTCGGCAGATGCCGTGCGGTTTCCAGTCCGATCATGTGCGGATCAAGCGCTGCGCCGATGGGGCCGGGATAGACCCAGCCATAGGCATGGCCGCCGACCGAATGATAGACCGGGCAGTTGTTCATGCAGGCACCGCAGCGGATGCAGCGCAACAGCGGCTGCAAGGCCGTGCCGAGCATTTCACTGCGGCCGTTATCGAGCAGCACGACATGGAATTCCTCGGGCCCATCCGGATCTTCCGGCCGCTTCGGCCCGCAGGACAGCGTCGTGTAGACGCTCATCTCCTGGCCGGTGGCCGAACGCGCAAGAATCCGCAGGATGGTGGAAAGGTCTTCCAGATTGGGGATCACCTTCTCGATGCTGGAGACCACGATATGCATCTTCGGCAATGACTGCGTCAGGTCGCCATTGCCTTCATTGGTGACGATCACCGTGGCGCCGGTTTCGGCGATCAGAAAATTCGCACCCGTGATGCCGACATCGGCCTGGAAATAGCGGTCGCGCAGGACGGCGCGCGCTTCCGTCACCAGGGTCTGCGGGTCGGTCGAGCGCGGCCCGGCCTTCACGCCCGGCGCGTTGGGCAGTTCGTAATCGGGATGGTGATCCTCGAACAGTTGGGCGATCTGCTCGCGCGTCTTGTGCAGCGCCGGGCCGATGATGTGGCTGGGCGGCTCATGGGCGAGCTGAATGATGTATTCGCCAAGATCGGTTTCGACCGGCTGAATGCCATGCTGCTCGAGGAAGCCGTTCAGGCCGATCTCCTCGGTCACCATCGACTTGCCCTTGGTCACCGTCTTGGCATTGCGCGAGCGGCACAGCGCCAGGATGGTTTCGCGCGCCTCGCGCGGCGTGCGGCACCAATGCAGCCTGCCGCCGCGCTTGGTAAGCTGTTCCTCGAACTTCTCCAGATAGAGATCGATATGCGCAAGGACGTGGTTCTTGATCTTCACGCCTTCGTCGCGCAGGGCCTCGAATTCTGGCAACGCGCTGGCGGCATCGACGCGGCGGCTGGCCATCGCGCCGCCGATGATGTCCATCGCCTTGCGCAGATTGGGATCGCGCAGGGCCTTGCTGGCATTGGCCTCGAAATCCTGGGCGGTGATCGTCATGCTCATGGCCGCGCCTCACGCTTTCTCGGCTTCGCCGATGGCCGGCGTGTCGGTCATGCCGGCCAGCACTTCCGCCACATGGCGGACCTTGACATTGCGGCCCTCGCGCTGCAGCCGCCCGGCCATGTTGAGCAGGCAGCCCATATCGCCGGCCAGCAGAAGATCCGCGCCGGTCTGCGCGATGTCTTCGGTCTTGCGGCTGACGATGTCGGTGGAGACGTCGCCGTATTTGACGCAGAAGGTGCCGCCGAAACCGCAGCAGGTTTCCGGCGTCTTCATCTCCACCAGTTCCAGGCCGGCGACGCCGTCAAGCAGTTTGCGCGGCTGCTGCTTCACGCCGAGCTCGCGCAGGCCCGAGCAGGAATCGTGATAGGTGGCCCTGGCCTCGCAGGTCACGCCGCTTATCGCATCGATCTTCAGCACGTCGACGAGGAAGCTGGTCAGCTCGAACATGCGCGCGCTCAGATTTTCCGCGCGCTTCTGCCAGACTGGATCGGCGGCGAACAGAGCCGGGTAATGCTCCTTGATCATGCCGGCGCAGGAGCCGCTGGGCGCGACGACATAATCGTAGCCTTCGAATGCGGCGATCACCTGCCTGGCGATTTCGGTCGTGTCCTTGCGGTCACCGGAATTATAGGCCGGCTGGCCGCAGCAGACCTGCGCTTCGGGAACATCGACGCTGCATCCCGCATCTTCCATCAGCTTGATGGCAGCGAAGCCGACAGAGGGGCGGAACAGGTCGACAAGGCAGGTCACGAACAGCCCTACGCGGGGCTTCTTGCCTGCTTCGATGGTTTGGGCATGCATGGGGCTGGTCTCCCTGAACTCACTTTAACCGCTCGCCGGGCGTGGCAATCCGTGGCGCTGAAGGCCGTTATCGATATGGCGCAGCACGGCGGCGCGTGCCGCTTGGGCATCGCGCGCAGCAATCGCGGCCACGATGGCGTCGTGTTCGGCCTCGATCTCATGAAGCCGGTCCTCGTAGCGCAAGCGGCTGAGACGGGCCATCTGCATCGCTTCGCGGGCATGGCGGCCGACAAAGGCCGCAAAGCGGCGCAAGGCGGGATTATGGGCCGCCGCCGCGAGCGTGTCATGGAAGTGAATGTCTTCAGCCAGGCCAAGCCCGCCCGCGGCGATGGCTTTGCGCATCGCCCTCTGGGCTGCGCGCAAGGCGGCAAGATCGGTGTCGGTATGGCGGATGGCTGCCAGCGCGGCGCAGTCGGCTTCGATCAGCGCGCGCAGTTCCAGCAGATCGGCATCCTGTTCCGCCGATAACCTGAAGGCATTGGCGCCGGGGGCTGCGGCGACGAAGGCGCCCTTGCCCTGGCGGGTTTCGACATAACCCTCGCTTTTCAGCCGCGCGATGGCCTCGCGCACCACCGCCCGGCTGACGCCATGGCGTTCGGCCAGGTCATGTTCGGACGGCAGCCGGTCATGCGGCCGCCAGGCGCCCGAAAGGATCGGCTGCAGCAGGGCTTCGGCCAGGCTGTCAGCGCGGCTGGGGACCGGGCGGGAGAGATCAGACAGGGCAGTCATGTCCTTACCTGTCTGACAAGTTACAGAAATTTTCCTTGTAAGTCAATTTTAACATCCGTCCACACACCAGCGCCTCATCTGTCGCAATTCTGTGGCCGAAGCAGCGGCCAGGCCGGGGCATCGGTCATTGCCTGCTCACAGATGCGTGCAAGCCGTTTTGCTTGAATGGCGCGGCCATTTCCGGCAACCCGCAAAACCATGAGACCCGATCCTCTATCCCCGCCTGGCTTTTCCCCCCATGTCAGCCTGCAATTCCTCGACGATGCCGGGGTGTTGTTCCGCGCCGATACCAAGCAGCTTTACGCGCTGAATACCACCGGCACCTTCATCTGGTGCCAGCTGGAAGAAGGCCTGGCGCCGGAGGAGATCGCGCCATTGCTGCAGCAGAGTTTCGGTCTTGATGCGGCTCAGGCCGCAGCCTGCCTGGAGACGGCGCTGAGCCAGTGGCGGTCGCTTGGATTGTTCCGCGACACCGAAAATGCGCCGCGCCAGCCGGAGCCCAATCCCGATTTTGAGGTCGGCTATTTCCGCCTGCTGGAGATGCCTTTCTGCCTGCGGGCTTCTTCAGCGATGCTGCGCGAGCAGCTCGCCGGATTGCTGGCACCGCTGGCCGATCCCAATCCATGCAAGGACGCGGCACTGGATATTCTGGTCGATGAGCGCGACCGCGTTCTGAAGATCGGCAATGAAGACGCGGAGATCTGCGACGACGTCAATCAGATCGTGCCGATGATCAAGGCCGGTCTGGTGCGTCTTGCACTGGAGCGCAGCAATGATGCGCTGGCCTTTCATGCGGCAGGCGTCAGCCTGAAAGGCCGCTGCCTGCTGATGCCCGGCGCATCGGGCAGCGGCAAGAGCACCTTGACCGCGGCTCTGGTGGGCGCCGGTCTGCCGCTGCTGGGCGACGACACCATCGTCCTGACTGACGATTTCCAGGCGCGGCCGATGCCATTCGCCATCTGCCTCAAGAGCGGATCCTGGGCGCTGCTGCAAAGCCGCTTCCCGCGTCTGGCGCTGCAGCCGACCTATTGCCGCATGGATGGCAAATACGTGCGCTATCTGCTGCCGCCTGATCCGAAGCGCTGGATCGACCCCTCCAGCCGCCAGCCGGTGGGCTGGATCGTGTTTCCCTCCCACGCGCCGCAGGCGAAAAGCCGCCTGGAGCCGCTGCCGCGGCCGGAGGCGCTGCGCCGCCTGATGCAGGATTGCTATCCGCTCGGCGCCGGGCTCGATGCGGCGAAAGTCGCGCAGCTTGTGGCCTGGATCCGCGAGGTCGCGTGTTTCGAGCTGCGTTTTTCAGCGCTCGAGGACGCGGTCGAGCAGCTTTGCGGCCTGGCCGCGCGGTCATGATCGCCATCCACTCCCGCCAGGCTCTGCATATCCTGACCGAGGCGCTGCGGCCGATGGCCGGCGGCGAGGCCGGCGTTGCGCATCGCCGCGAGGTCGATGACTGGCCACCCATTCTCGCCCTGGCGAATGCGCATTTCATCAGCGCCGCCCTGTATCCGTCGCTGGCGGCGGCGCAGGACTGGAACAGCCTGCCGGAAGACTTGCGCGATTACCTTGCCCTGCTGCATGAGCAGAACGGCCTGCGCAACAGCCATCTGCGCCAGCAGGCGGAGGAGGTCATCGCCGCCTTCAATGCCGCCGGCGTTGCGCCGCTGCTGCTGAAGGGCGGCGCGGCCCTGTTCCTCGATTATTACGACGATCCCGCCGCGCGGATGATCCGCGATCTCGATTTCCTGGTGCCGCGCAGTCAGGCGGATACGGCCCTGAACGCGCTGAGCCGGATCGGCTACCGCGCTGTTGCCCGCTATCCGGAAGGCCATAACGCCTATGGCGATTTCGCCCGCGATGGCGCGCCGGCAGCGATCGATCTGCATCTGGAAGTGGTCGATGCGCCCTATCTTCTGCCCGCCGCATCCTTGTGGCAGCAGGCGCGTCAGCTCTGCTTGCCCTGCGGCGTTGCCTTCGCGCCTTCGATCCAGCATGCGGTGCTGCACAACATCCTGCATGCGCAGGTCCATCACACCGGCAACTATTACCGCGGCAGTTTCGAACTGCGTCAGCTTTTGGATTTCGTCACTCTTGCGCGGCGCTATCGCGACCAGATCGACTGGACCGAATTATCCGGCCATATGCGCAGCCACCGTCTGACCGGCGTGCTGCATGCCTATCTGCTGGCGGCCGACCGGCTGCTGGGTCTGCCTTGGCCATTGCCGGAGCGGCCCGGCATGCTGACGCGCTGGCAACTGCAGCGCTGCCTGCTGCAGATCCGGATGCCAATGCTGGAGATGGCGACCCTGCCGCTGGCCAATCTGTGGAGTGCATTTGCCGCCCATCGCATGGACGGGCTTTACGGCACCAATCCGCCGCTGTTTCAGCGGCGGATTCAACACGCGGCGCAGTTTTTGCGCAAAAGCACAGGCGATGCGATGGTCGCACGCCTGTTCAAAAGCCACTAGTCAAAAAAGACGATCAGGAATCAGTGAGGCTGCGGAACTGGCGGTCGTTGACCGTCGTCCAGGGCCGGCGCCGTCCGAACACGGTTTCGAAATCGCCGTCTTTCAGATTGGCATTGACCGGAATGCCGCCGGAGCTGGCGAAGGCATAGCTGCGCCCGGACTGCGCCAGCAGCAGCGTGATCGCCGGCGGCGTAGCCGCGGCGAATGTGCCGCAATGCGCCAGGAATTTACGCCGCGCCGCATTATGCTCGGATGCAGTCTTGCTTGGTTCCGTCATGTCTGCTCCTCCCTTGGCCTCAACCCGGTGCACCCTATCGGCACACCGCAGAAAGCGGATGTCGCGACGACCATCTGCTGCCGCGACATCCTGTTCAGCGGCAATCAGTGATCAATGCCGCCCGCCGCGGCCGGAACCGCCGCCATGGCCAGGGCCACCGCCGTGACCCGGCGAACCGCCGCGGCCAGGACCGCCATGGCCGGGACCGTTATGCCCGCCGCCCTTATGGCCGCCACCAAAGCCGCCGCCGAAGCCGCCTCCGCCACCACCGCCATGATGGCCGCGGCCGGATCCGGCAAAGACATAGTTGCGGTTCGACTGCGCCAGCAGCAGCGTAATGGCCGGCGGCGTGGCGATGGCAAACTTGCCGCATGTCGCCAGAAACCGACGCCGCGCTTCGACCTGAGCGTCGGGTGTATCCTTGTCCACTTGCATTTCACTCCTCCATCGCGATCCGCCTGGGGCGGGTTCCGTTTCTTCTTCTTTGCTGGAAGAAGCCACGGTCATTCTGGGCTAAGCGCCAGAAGCGGAGGGTGATTAAATTGTGGCGCGCGACTGGCCTATCGAGCCTGCGGCGTGACCAGCTCGCCCGGCAGCGTGGCATCGCCAGGACCGAGAGGCCGCTGCATGAATACGCTATCAACCCAGCGGCCATGCTTGAAACCGACCGAAGGCAGCGTGCCGACCACGCGGAAGCCAAGCGCGGCATGAAGGCCGATGGACGGCGTGTTGCAGGTATCGCCGATCACCGCAACCATCTGCCGATAGCCCAGGGCCGCGCAGCGCGCGATCAGATCGCTGAGCAGCGCGCGGCCGATGCCGCGGCGCGGCGCATCCGGCGCCACGTAGATGGAATCCTCCAGGGTGAAGCGATAGGCGATCCGCGTCCGGTATGGTCCGGCATAGGCGTAGCCGACCACTTTTCCATCCAGCTCCGCCGTCAGATAGGGCAGGCCTTTGGCAAGAATCTCGCTGCGGCGGCGCGCCATCTCGGCGGCATCGGGCGGCACTTCCTCGAAGCTCGCCGAACCATGCAGGACATGATGTCCGTAGATCGCGGCGATCGCCGGGATATCACTTTCGTGGGAGGGGCGGACAATGAGGGTAGGCTGATTGGTCATGCGCGTCGGCAAATCCGGGATAGAGGTTCTTTTCCCTCATCTTGTCACAAGAGCGCGCGTCCGACCAAGACGACATCGAACGCCCGGCCAGACAACCAGCCGGGCTGGTCTAGCCGAAATGCAAGAGAGGCCGGCTACGAGGTCGCAGCGAGGCGCGCAGCAACAGCCTTGGGCAGCAGGATCCAGTAGCGGCCGGGATGCTTCATGCGTCCGGCAATCGCCTCCGCCGCCGGGCCATGACCCCAAAAGACATCGCCGCGCACGGCGCCGCGAATGGCGCCGCCGGTATCCTGCATCACCATCAGGCGCTGCAGCGGCTGCGGTGCATGCGGTGGCTCGGCGGCAGGATATGCGGCGCTGAGCCAGACCGGCATGCCCAGCGCGAAATGGCTGCGGTCCACCGCCAGGCTGCGGCCCGGCACCAGGGCCACGCCCTGCGCGCCCTGCGGACCGTCGGTATCGTCCTTGGGCGCGGGCAATTCGCGGAAAAAGACGTAAGAGGGGTTCTGCCGCAGCAATTCCGGCGCCGCATCCGGATTGGCGCGCAGCCAGGCGCGGATGCTCTGCATCGAGACATCCTCGCGCGGCAGCAAGCCGCGTTCGATCATCACCTTGCCGATAGCGACATAGGGAAAGCCGTTCTGCGCGGCGAAGCCGACACGGGTCTGCCGGCCATCGTCGAGCTGCACCAGGCCGGAACCTTGTACCTGCAGAAAGAAGGCGTCGGCGGCATCGTCGAGCCAGACGAGTTCGAGATTCTTGCCAGCCAGCGCGCCGGCTTCGATGCGGCTGCGGTCATCGTAGGGACGCAGGCGGCCGTCGCGCACGCGGCCGGCGATGCGCTGACCCTTCAGGCTGTCGCGGAACTCGCCGAGATCGACCTGCACCAGATCGGGCGGCTGGCGGTAGAGCGGCACCTGATAGGGTCCGCCGCGCTGGCGGCTGCCGCGCACCAGCGGCTCGTAATAGCCGGTGAACAATCCTTCCGCCTTGCCGTCGCCGACGACACCGACCGGGGCCAGATGAGCCTCTATCAGGCGGCGCAGCGCGCCATCGTCGCCCGGCTGGATGGCGGCGAGACCGGCGCAGAAAGGTGTCCATTCGGCAGTGGTACCGTAGCGTTCATAGCCATCGAGCGCGCGTTCGGCCGGGCGCGCCTGCAGCCGCGCGCAGGAGCGGCTCAGCGCCGGCAGCGCCTCGCTGACGCGGTCCTGCGCATAACCGGGCAGGTCGTTGAAGCGGGCCGGCTGAAACGCCAGCGGCGCAGGCTTAGGCGCGCAGGCGGAAACGAGCAGGAGAAGGGCAGCGGCGGCGAGGCAGGAACGCAGCACGTCGCACCAGGATCATTGCGGCGCGGAAGTGGCGATCAATGTCCAGTTCGGATCGCGCGAGCTGGTGTCGCGGGCGAAGGTCCAGATATCGGTGACCTGTTCGACGGCATTGGCATGGCCGGCGACGACATGGCCGTTGGCGTCCTTGGTGACGCTGATCAGCTCGCTTTCGAATTTCACCGTGATTTCGGCGATGCGGCCGTTGACCTGCGCATCGATGATATCGGCCGCGCGCATGCCGACGAAAGTGGTTTCCATCGTCTCGTCGCGCTTGGCACGCTCGTCGATGGCGCTGGCGAAATCGGCAAAGACCTCGCGCGACAGCAGGGGGCGCAGGGCATCCTTGTCGCCGGCGGCGAAACTGGTGACGATCATCTCGTAGGCGGCCTTGGCGCCGGCGAGGAATTCGGTACGGTCGAAGCTGGGATCGACCGCGCGCAGGCGGGCCGTGATTGCGTCTTCGGGCGCGGCCTTTTCCGCTTCACGCCGCGGCAGGGCCACGACATTGTCACGCTCGCTGCCCTTATCGGCTTCGCTTTCCTGGCTGGGACCGGCGAAGGGCGGCCGGCGGCGGCGCTGCTCATGGCCGGTGCGCTGGCCCAGAACGGCACGGAGACGCAAGGCGATAAAACCGGCAATCGCGCCAAGCAGCAGAATGTCGAGAAACTGGAAACCGCCGTCGCCCATCGGAAAAAATACCTGTCGCCGTATCGCCTGGAAGCTTAAACCTGGAAATCTGGCCGGTCCAGCCATGGAGCCGGCCTTAAAAAGACCTGCCAGTAGCCGAAAATGCCGTGCCGACAAAGAAATAGGCGGTCTGGCTCAGTTTGCAAGCTTAACGGGCGCAGCCGCCGCCGAATGCCGCCACCGCCTTGTGGGTCCGCTGCAAAGCATGCTAGGGAGGCGCGCCCTTTGGATAAGCAGAAAGATTGCCGGTCATGACCGATACCGCCAACCCGCCCCCGGGCTTCAATCCCGAGAATGCACCGCGCTTCGGGCTCAATGCCCAGTACACCAAGGATCTCTCGTTCGAGCATCCGATGGCGCCGCGCACCTTTGGCATGAATGCTGCGCCGCAGATCTCCGTGAATGTCGGAACCCAGGCCGAGCGGGTCAACGACACCATGTTCGAGGTCACCCTGCGGATTCTCTGCGAGGCCAAGCATGGCGAGGAGACCGCTTTCGTGGTGGACCTGCACTATGCCGGCCTGTTCACCATCGCCAATATCCCGCCCGAGCATATCGAGCCCCTGCTGCTGGTCGAAGCGCCGCGGCTGCTGTTCCCGTTCGCGCGGCGCATCGTGGCGGATGCCACCCGCGATGGCGGCATGCCGCCGCTGATGCTCGATCCCATCGACTTCCTGCAGCAGTATCAGCGCAGCAAGCAGCTCGAAGCCGAGCAGAAGCAGAACCAGAATCTCGCCTGAAGCTTTTTTGGCGATCCCTGACGATGAACGGCCGGCGGGCTAACCGCCGGCCGTTATCGTATCGGCCAGGCGCAAGGCCAGTGCTGCAATGGTCAGGGACGGATTGACCGTTCCCCCGCTGGCAAAGACCGACGATCCGGCGATGAAAAGATTCGGATGGTCATGCGAGCGGCATTCGCGATTCACCACCGCATGGCGGGGATCGTCCCCCATGATCGTCGTTCCCATCATATGGCTGCTGCCGCTCGGGCTGGCGCGCAGTTTGACTTCCGTGGCGCCCAGCACTGCTGCGATGCGGCGATAGCTGCGCAGGGTCTCCTTAATGCCGCGGCGGACATAATCGTCAACGCTGTAGACCGCTTCCGGACGCGGGATACCGAGAATGTCCATCTCGGTGCGGCTGGCCTGGATGCGGTTTTCCAAATCGGGAAGCTGCTCGATGAAGCAGTCGATCGCGGCCCTGCGCGCCACGCGATGGCGGATCTGCCGTTCCAGTTCCGGACCGGATAATCCCTGTTCGATCAGCGCTGCGGTGACGCCTGCCAAATCCGCCATGTTGACAAGATGCAGCTTGCGCGCCGCCTCGCTCGAGCGGAACGGCCCGTCGCGATAATCGACGATGGCCGACATCTCCTGCGGTCCGCGGCCAGGAAAGATCGGCCTGTCCCACAGGAAGCTGACGCCGACATTGAGGTGATCCATCAGGTTGCGGCCAACCTGGCCGGAGCTGTTGCCCACACCTTGCGGCAAGGCATCGGAGCGCGAGATCAGCATCAGCTTCGGCGTCTCGATGCCGTTTGCTGCCAGAACGATTCTGCGCGCGATGATGCGCGCATCGCTGCCATCCGGCCGCCTGTAGCGCAGGCCCGTGACGAGGCGGCCTTCGGCATCGGTCTCGACATGACAGGCGACGGCATTCTCGATCAGCCGCGCACCGGCCGCTTCCGCCTTTGCGACATGCATGGCAGCGCAATAAAGCGCGCCGGTGGGACAGATCGGCATGCAGTTGTTGGCGCCGCAGCAGGCGGGCCGTTCGTCGTAAGCGACCGAATTGCGCGCCGCTGGTTCGGCCACGACGCGAAAGCCATGCGCCTTCAGCTTATTCGCGAATTCGCGGTCCATGTAGCTGAGCGGCGCCGCCGGCATTGGATAAGGCGCGCGGCGCGGCGAGCCGAGATCCTCCTTTGCCGGATCAGGTCCGGCAACGCCAAGCTCTGTTTCCGCCTGCTGGTAATAGGGTTCGAGATCGTCATAGGCGATGGGCCAGTCGCGCCCGACGCCATAGGTCGAGCGCATGCAGAAATCGGCCGGCAGGAAGCGCCAGGCAATTGCCGCCCAATGCCAGGTCGTGCCGCCGACGGCGCGGATATACTGCGCCTTGAACGGCATGGCACCTTTCTGGATGACATATTCGCCCTGCGGCGCATGCGGCGGACTGGGATAGGGCGCCATGAAATCGTTCTTGCGTGGCGCGGCACGAAAGGCGGCAATGATGTCGCTGCGCTCAAGACGCGGACCGGCATCAAGCAGCACCACGCGCTGGCCTTTCAGCGCCAGCCTATATGCCACCAAAGCGCCCGCCAGACCGGCGCCGACAATTAAGGTATCGCAGTCGGCCTCGCTCATCGTTTGGGATGGTCTGGCGGCAGATCGGCGACAACGCGACCCATCAGCGCATCCTCATAACCGATCAGTATTGGCCCCTTCGGCCCCGGCAGGAGCCCGGTATACCAGCCGCGCAGCAGAAGCTTCGCACCCCCCTCACCATCGGATTTCAGGGCTGCGGCAATGGCCTGGGCATTGCTGCCTGCAAGGCGAAGCGCGTCATACAGCGCCGATACGTTCGCCAGGCGGCCGGTTTCTGCGAGAACCGCCAACATGCGCGATGCCATCTCGGCAGAAAGATCGGCATGACCGGTGACAGCGCGCGACAGGGCGAGCAGCGCCTCGACATCCATGTCTTTCGACAGCGGCCGCAGCGGTTCAGCGGCTTGAGCAGCGGCAATCCGCGGCACCATCAGCACCATAGCCGCAGCCAGCAGGCGGCGGCGGTCGATAAGGAATGCTGCTTGCTTCCCGGTCGATGGCATCGCCGAGAATCTGGATCGCGCCACTGCTGCGGCCAGCAGCCGCCTGTGGCTTCGCTGAGTCTAGTTTTCGCCTGTCATCCCAGCCTTCAGGCGTCGCGCAGCCAGAGCGGGTCTTTCAGCTTGGCGATAAAGGCCGCGTGGGCGGCCAGTTCCTCTTCGCTGGCCTGATGCGGGCGCGGCGGGCGGGCCGGGCCACGCGGCATTTGGATGGCAACTATTGTGCTGGCCTCAAGATCGAGGCCGGCCAGGCCAAGGCCCTGCTGACGGCCGCCGATCAGCTCGAGATAGACCTCGGCCAGCAATTCGGCGTCAAGCAGCGCGCCGTGCTTGGTACGGGCGGAATTGTCGATATTGAAGCGTTTGCACAGCGCGTCCAGACTGACCTGCGCGCCGGGAAATTTGCTGCGCGCCAGCCGCACGGTATCCACCGCGCGTTCGGCGGCGATATGCGGAAATCCATCCAGTCGCGCCAGTTCGGCATTCAGGAAGCCGATATCGAAGGCGGCGTTATGGATCACCAGCGGGTCTTCGCCGATGAAGTCGCAGAATTCGCGGGCGATGTCGGCAAAGACCGGCTTGTCCTTGAGGAATTCATCCGACAGGCCATGCACCTTGAAGGCCTCTTCCGGCATCGGCCGTTCGGGATTGATATAGATGTGATAATGGCGTCCGGTCGGAATGTGGTTGATCAGCTCAACGCAGCCGATTTCCACCACCCGGTCGCCATTTTGCGGATCCAGGCCCGTGGTTTCGGTATCCAGCACCACTTCGCGCATCAGTCGGTCCCTTGCTGCATTGCTTTTTGCCGCAATTTGCCGACCAGGTCACGCACCTGCTGCTCGGTTTCCGCCAGACTGACGCCGGTATCCACAACAAAATCAGCCAGGCGGCGCTTTTCCGCGTCGGGAACCTGCTGCTTCAGGATGGCGGCGAATTTTTCTTCCGTCATGCCGGGGCGGCTGAGCACCCGCTGGCGCTGCTGGTCGGCCGGTGCACTGACGACGATGACGACATCGACGCCGGCGCGGCCGCGGCCTTCGAACAGCAGCGGGATATCGAGCACCACAAAAGGCTCGCCGCGCGCTTCGGCTGCGGCCAGAAAGCGCAGCCGCTCCTCGCCGACCAGCGGATGCACGATGGATTCCAGCCGCCTGATCTCGTCAGGCTTGCCCAGCACCAGGCGCGACAGGATCGCGCGGTCCACCGCGCCATCAACCACCGCATCCGGGAAGGCAGCGCGCAAAGGTTCCACCGCTGCGCCGCCTTTGGCATAAAGCGCATGCACGGTGGCATCGGCATCGAAAAGCGGCACGCCCATCTTCGTCAGCATTTTGCCGACGGTGGACTTGCCCATGCCGATCGAGCCGGTGAGTGCGACCTTCAACATAAGTTTAGCCTTAGCCGTCCGGACTCAGCCGCGTCAATCGGCAAGCACGGCAGCTCGCAGGTCCGATGTGACCTGCGGCGCGACGCCGAACCAGGCCTCGAAGCCCGGCCGGCCCTGATGCAGCAGCATGCCCAGGCCATCGACCACCGGATTGCCGCGGGCACGGGCGCGGGCCAGCAGATCGGTTTCCAGCGGCGAATAGACAATGTCATTGACGAGCGCCGCCTTCGGCAGATCGTCAAGCGCAATCTCGAGCGGCGGCTGGCCGCTCATGCCGAGGCTTGTGGTATTCACCAGCAGACCGGCGCCGCTCAGAGCCTCAGCGCGCTTGTCCCAGGCGACCGGCTGCAACCTGTCGCCAAATTCCGCCGCCAGAGCTTCGGCCTTCTCCAGGCTGCGATTGACGATGCGCAGGACAGGCGCGCCGGCATCAAGCAGGGCAACAACGATGGCCCGCGCCGCGCCGCCGGCACCCAGCACCACCGCCGGGCCTTGCGCAGCGGACCATCCTGCCGGCGCGTCAGCTTTTAAGCTTTCGATGAAGCCAAAGGCGTCGGTATTGCTGCCAAACAGGCTGCCATCGGGCCGAATGACGATGGTGTTCACCGCGCCAATGCGCCGCGCCACGGAATCGATTTCCGCCATATAGGGCAGAACCGCCACCTTATGCGGCAAGGTGACATTGATGCCGCGAAAACCCGGCTCTTTCGGCAAAGCCTCGAGAAAGACGCCAAGGTCTTCCGGCGGCACCGGCAGTTTGTCGTAGCGTCCGGCAAGGCCATATTGCTTCAGCCAGAAGCCATGCAGTCTCGGCGAACGCGAATGGGCGACCGGCCAGCCAATCACGCCGGCACGCGGGACAATCTCATCGGTTTCACTCATGCCCGCAGCACCTTGTTCTCACGTAGAATATCCAGCAACGGCAGCAGGGGCAGGCCGAGGATGGTGAAGAAGTCGCCGCGGATGCGGCTGAACAATTGCACGCCGAGGCCTTCAAGCTGATAGCAACCGACGCTGTGCAGGACAGCCTCGCCGGCCTGGGCAAGATAAGCGTCGAGAAAGTCCTCGGAAAAATTGCGCATCGTCAAAGTGGCGATATCGACATGGCGCCAGATGATACTGCCGCCACGCGCAAGCACGACCGCCGAGATCAGGTCGTGATTTTTGCCGCGCAGGGACAAAAGATGCTCGCGCGCTTCCCCGATATCGCGCGGCTTGTCGTACCAGCGGTCTTCGCAGACCAGCATCTGATCGGCGGCAATGACGAAATCCTCGCCCGTTTTGGGCGAGACGCGATGTGCCTTCAGTTCCGCCAAAGCCTCAGCCGCGCGCTGCGGCGTTGCGCCTTCGGCTCGCAAAGCCAGCTTGATCTCTTCTTCATCGACGCGGGCCGGCTGCACATCGAATTCCAGGCCAGCCGAACGCAGCAAAGCAGCGCGCGAGGCGCTGGCGGAAGCCAGAATGATCGTCATACGCCGAGATCCTGCTGCTTGCGCTGCTCGACCCGGCGGGCATGCAGATTGAGAATGGCAGCCGCGGTTTCCTCGATGGAGCGGCGAGTGACATCAATCATCGGCCAGTTGTGGCGCGTACACAGCTTGCGCGCCATGTTGAGTTCCTCGCGCACGCGCTCCTCGTCCACATAATCGCTTTCGGTATTCTGCTGCATGGCGATCAGCCGCGTCTTGCGGATCGACAGCAGCCGTTCGGGTGAGGTGGTCAGGCCGACCACCAGCGGGCCTTTCAGATTCTCCAGCTCCGGCGGAATCGACAGGCCCGGCACAATTGGCACATTGGCCGTCTTGAAGCCGCGATTGGCGAGATACATGGAAGTCGGCGTCTTTGAGGTGCGCGATACGCCGACCAGGACGATATCGGCCTTGTCCAGATCGGAGAGATGCTGACCATCGTCATGGGCGATGGTGAAATGCATCGCATCGATGCGGCTGAAATATTCGGCATCCAGTTCATGCTGGCGGCCGGGCAGGTTCTGCGCTTTCTCGCCCAGATATTTGCCGAAGGCATGGATCACCGGATCGAGCACCGGCACGATCGGCAGCTTGGCATTGGCGCAGCCTTTGATCAGGATCTCACGCAGCTGCTGGTCGACCACGGTGAACAGCACCAGGCCGCCCATCGCCGCGATGGCCTCGATGACGCGTTCCATCTGCAGCGGCTTGCGCACCAGGGCCCAGGTATGAACCTCGACCTCTTCCTGGGATTTCTGGAACTGCACCAGCGCCGCCTTGGCCACCGATTTCAGGGTTTCACCGGTAGCGTCAGACACCAGATGGATATGCGGCCGGGCGGGTTTGGACATGACGGACGGCATCGAATTCCGTGGATAAAGGGGATAAGCGGGCAGTTGTCCCCAGATGGGACATTTTCATGCCCGTAAGCCGGTTTTCATGCAACCAACCTGTCACTCGGGGATCAAATTTCTCCTTACCCTGTGAATCCCGGGGATTGGACACCGTTCAGTCACAGATGGGGTTTTACTCACCTTTTCCCCATAATTCCTATGGCTGAAAAACGGCATCCCGGCACCATTCTCCCAGATGGTTTTCCACCATCTCCCGGAAAGGCTAGCCCATCCGGCGGAGTCTGGATGGAATCCTGCATCCCATCCGGACAACCAGTTATCCCCGTGAACCACCGCACAACCTTCCACCCCATCTCTTTTATTTTTAAATAAAATAGTAGAAGGAATAGGTATGAGCCCTGTTCCGAACGCCCAGGCGACGACGCCGACCAAACCATTCTTACGCACGCTAGCAGGCTTGCCGAGCGCGAGGCCGCCCATATGGTTGATGCGCCAGGCCGGGCGTTACCTGCCGGAATATCGCGAGACCAGGGCCAAGGCAGGCAGCTTTCTGGATCTTTGCTACAACCCCGAGCTTGCCACTGAAGTGACGCTGCAGCCGATCCGCCGCTTCGGCTTCGACGCAGCCATACTGTTTGCGGATATCCTGCTGCTGCCCCAGGCGCTGGGCCAGGGTCTGGCCTTTAAGGAGAACGAGGGGCCGGTGCTGGATGCGATCCGCACCTCGGGCGAGCTGGCCCGGCTCGACGCAAATGGCATCCACAAGAAACTGGCGCCCGTCTACGAGGCCGTATCGCGCATCAAGGCGGGCCTGCCGGACGAATGCGCGCTGATCGGTTTCGCCGGCGCGCCCTGGACGGTGGCGACCTACATGCTGGAAGGCCGCGGTTCCAGCGATCATGCTGCCGCCAAGACCTGGGCGTTTGGCAATCCGGAAGGGCTGGATGCCCTGATGGACATTCTGGTGGAAGCGACCGGCGCCTATCTGGAGCGGCAGGTGCAGGCCGGCGCCGAAGCGGTTCAGATCTTCGACACCTGGGCCGGCGTTTTGCCCGAGCAGGAATTCCGGCGCTATTGCATCGAGCCGGTCAAGCGGATCATTGCCCGCCTGAAGGGAAAATATCCGTCATTGCCGGTGATCGCTTTCCCGCGCGGCGCGGGCGTGATGTATGACGGCTATGCGGCGGCCACCGGCGCCGATGCGCTCGGCATGGATTATACCTTGCCGGTGAGCTGGGCACGCGATCATCTATGGCCGAAGACGGTGGTGCAGGGCAATCTCGATCCGCGGCTTCTGGTGGTTGGCGGGCAGGCCCTGGCGGATGGCGTGAACCGCCTGCTGCGCAGCTTTCCGCAGCAGCGCTACATCTTCAATCTCGGCCATGGCATCGTGCCGGAAACGCCGGTGCGCCATGTCGAGGAACTGGTGCGGCTGGTGAAGGGCATGCAGGTCAGCGCCTGATGAAAGTCAGATAAGCCTGGCCGGCAATTACATACCGCCGTTTGCTGCCGGGCAGCCTTTCTTTGGATTGCGGCGGCTCTGTGGCTGAACTGTCACAGGGCTGGGGCATTTTGCCCGCGCCGTCCATGAAGGGATTGCGTCGCCGGGTCCGGGGCCTACATCCTAGTCGCATGTCCAAGACCGCGATCGTTCTGTTCAATCTGGGCGGGCCCGATAGCCAGGCGGCGGTACGGCCCTTCCTGTTCAACCTGTTCAACGATCCGGCAATCATCCGCTTGCCCGGGCTGCTGCGGTATGTGCTGGCGCGCCTGATCTCGTCGCGGCGTGCGCCCAAGGCAAAGGACATCTATGCCTTGATGGGCGGCCGCTCGCCGATCCTGCCTGAGACGCAAGCACAGGCCGCGGCTTTGAAACGCAGCCTCGGATCGGACGATTACAAGGTGCTGATCAGCATGCGCTATTGGCATCCTTTTTCGACCGAAGCCGCACGCGCGGCTAAGGATTGGGGCGCCGACCGGGTTCTGCTTTTGCCGCTCTATCCGCAATTTTCCACCACCACCACCGCCTCGTCGCTGCGGGACTGGCGCCGGGCGGCCAGCAAGGTGGGGCTGAACGTGCCGACCGCAGCGATTGGCTGCTATCCCGACGAGCCGGGTTTCATCGCCGCCCAGGCGGCTTTGCTGCGTGAAGCTTTGGAGAAGATCGAAACCGATCCCGAGGCGACGAAGCAGGTCCGCATTCTCTTTTCCGCTCATGGCCTGCCGCGTTCGGTGGTACGCGACGGCGATCCCTATCAGATGCAGGTCGAGCGCAGCGTGTCAGCCGTGTTGCGCCAGCTCAACCGGCCGGATCTGGAGACGCAGATCTGCTATCAGAGCCGCGTCGGTCCGCTGGAATGGATCGGGCCGTCGACGGAATCTGAAGTCGAGCGCGGCGCGCGGGAGGGGCGCATTCTCGTGGTCGTGCCGATCGCCTTCGTTTCGGAGCATTCCGAGACCCTGGTCGAGCTGGATATCGAATATGCCGAACTGGCCAAGCAGCATGGTGCGAAGGACTACATCCGGGTGCCGACGGTCGGCACGCAGCCGGAATTCATCGCCGGCCTTGCCCGCATGATTAGGCACACAGAATCCTACGAGGGCCAGGCGATCTGCGGCAGCGGCGCGCGGCCCTGCGGCAATGCCTGGCGGCGCTGCACCTGCCAGAGCTAAGAGCAAAACGTTAGCGATCACGCCAGCCAGGCATCGTCCTAGGGCCGCCAGAACGGTTTTTTGATTTCCCGCTTTACGTCGATATCGCTCAAGCCCAGATCGCCCCAGGCCAGATCCTTCATGGCAGCGAGCTGCTGGCGTTCGCGAGCACGGCGGTACCACAGCGCCAGCAGTCCAAGCAGCGAGAAACCGCCGCCTGCCGGCTTGGCGGCCATGCGAGTGCAATCCTCCGTCATATTGCAGTCCGTCATGATCATGCCTCCACCCTGGTTCTTTCGGCCGGCGCGACGGTCTCGAATCGGATGACGCGACGGATGAGATCCAACGGCACCGGCACCGGCCGGTGGGTCTGCTGATCGACGGCGACGTAAGTGATGCTGCCTTCATTCAGCAGTGCCTCGTCACGCCAGACCGTGAACTGGACCTTCAGGCTGGTGCGGCCGAATTCGATGATGCGGACGCCGATCAGCAGCTCATCGTCGAACCTGGCCGAGGCATGGAATGTCGCTTCGCTGCGGGCGACGACGAAATCGATGCCCAGCACGCCCAGCCCCCGGGGAAAGGGAAAGCCCATCTGGCGCAGATATTCGTTCCAGCCATCGTCGAAGAAGACGTAGTAGTTCGGGTTGAACACGATATTTTGCGGGTCAACATCCGCCCAGCGCACGCGATAAGGATGGAAAAAAGCGATTTCCGTCTTCATGCGCGTACCGTTCATCGGCACCTCCTTCATATGTATGACTTATACATATATATGAGTCATACATATAATGGAAGATGGCGCAAGGCGTTGACGTCTTAAAGGAGCTGGCTTCTTATTGGTGGAAATTGCGGTAAGCGAGGCTGTGTTGCGCGAGGATACCACTGTCAATCTGCTGGGCGCGCTGGGCGTTGCCGTGATGGACCGGATCCACGAGGGTCTGGAGGAGGTGGCCGGCCATGGCGGCCAGGGCGCCGCTGCCCTGGTGACCATCGGCATGCTGCCGGGTCTTTCCATCGGCGACCTGGCCGGGGTTCTGGGGCTTACCCATCCCGGCACGGTCAGGCTGGTGGATCGTCTGGTCCAGGATGACCTCGTAGAAAAGGCGCCGGCGGAGGAGGACGGCCGCACGCTGTCGCTTAAGCTGACCCCGCTGGGCAAGCAGCGGCGGCGTGAGATTTTGGCCCTGCGCGCCAAGAGGCTGCAGCCGCTGCTGGACGTCCTCGCTCCGAACGAACGCAAGCAGTTCGATAATCTGTTGCGCAAGATGCTGAGCAATCTGACGGCGAGCCGCCGGAAGGCCTATACGGTCTGCCGCTACTGCGATGCCGGCGCCTGCTTCCGCAATAACTGCCCGGTGGATATGGGCTGTCAGGGGGCAGACGACGGTATTGCAGTGCCCATGGGCCGGCGCTAAAGAGGCGCATGCTTTACGACTGGCTGAAAGCCCTGCATGTCATATCGGTCATCGCCTGGATGGCCGGGATGCTCTACCTGCCCCGGCTGTATGTCTATCACGCGGTGGCTGAGACCGGCTCGGTGCAGTCGGAAACCTTCAAGGTGATGGAGCGCCGCCTGCTGCGCGGCATCATCAACCCGGCGATGATCGCCAGCTGGATCTTCGGCCTGAGCATGATTTATGCCGGCGATCTGTGGCTGGAGGGCTGGCTGCATGGCAAGCTGGCCCTGCTCATCGGTATGCAGATCGTGCATGCAGGCCTGTCGCGCTGGCGCCGTGCCTTCGCGGAGGACCGCAACCGCCACAGTCAGCGCTTCTATCGCATCATCAACGAAGTGCCGACGCTGCTGATGATCGGTATCGTGCTGCTGGTGATCCTCAAGCCCTTCTGATTTCAAGTCCGCTCTGGGCTTGTCACATAACGCAGCATTCATCCGTCAACGTTCATCCGTCTAAGGACGACGCGCCTGTAACACTGCGAGAATATGTTCTGGTTGTGTACTAGGGCGTTCTCTGCTAGACGGGCGCCCCTTAACGCCGGTTTGGCAAGGTTTCATTTGGGTTCGCGAATACGGACATGCGGATTGTAGCGGTTCAATGTTTCGGCGGCATCGCCGCAGCCTCGTCGCTAAAGTGCTGCAACGTCTGGTTTTCGTGGCATTCATCACAAAGCATTTGCTTGTCGTAACACGACGATATGCCTAGTTCTTCGCGCATGCGAAATTTCGGGGAAATTCAATGACAATCGTAATGGTCCGCCCAGACGGCAAAAAAGCCGAGGCAGCGCTGTTTGGTTTCGCTCTTCTCTCCGCCGTTCTGACCTCGACAGGAATCGCAGCGAACGCCAACGCCCAAGGCGGCCCGGGAGGCCCGCCGCCGGTGACGGTGTCAAAGCCGCTGGTGAAGCCGATTGTCGAGATGGACGAATATACCGGCCGTTTCGAAGCCGTGGGCTATGTCGAGATCCGCGCCCGCGTGAACGGCTATCTCGACAAGGTGCATTTCAGCGACGGCGCGGTGGTCCAGCAGGGCGATCTGCTGTTCACCATCGACCGCCGTCCCTATCAGGCGGTGCTGAACCAGGCGCAGGCCGATCTCAACGCGCTGCAGACCAGGCTCGATTTTGCGCGCAGCGACTATGAGCGCTATCAGCAGCTGGCCAAGACCGGCGCTGCGCCCGTGCGCACGCTGGAAGAGCGGCGTCAGGCCTTCCTGCAGGCCCAGGCCGACATCGCCGGCGCGCGCGCCGCCATGGATACGGCGCGGCTGAATGTGGAATTCACCGAAATCCGCGCACCGATCTCGGGCCGCATTTCCCGCAAGCTGGTGACCGAAGGCAATCTCGTGCGCGAGAACGAGACGCTGCTGACCACCATCGTGCAGCTCGACCCGATCTATTTCTATTTCGATATCGACGAGCGGTCCTATCTGGCCTATCAGCGCATCGCCAAGCGCGGCGGCGCCAGCAGCATGAACGGCAACGGCAATGGAAACAGCGCCGGCGGCCTGCCGGTGCTGGTGCAGCTGACCGACGAAAAAGAGTTCACCCATAAGGGTGTGCTCGATTTCAGCGACAACCGGCTTGATCCGGAAACCGGCACGATGCGTCAGCGCGCCGTGCTGGAGAACAAGGAACTGTTCCTGACGCCAGGCCTGTTCGGCCGCATCGCCGTGCCGGGCAGTCCGGAATATCAGGGCATCCTGCTGCCCGATGAAGCGATCCTCGCCGATCTGGAGCGCCGTTACGTCTATGTCGTGGAGGATGACGGCAGCGTGCGGCAGCAGCCGGTGCGGCTTGGCTCGCGCACCGACAAATACCGCATCATCCGCGAAGGCCTGACGGGCAACGAAACCGTGGTGATCAACGGCCTGCAGCGCGTGCGGCTTGGCGGCGGCAAGGTGACGCCGCAGCCGGTCACCCTGCCGCCGGTCTGGCCGGGACTGATGGCCCTGGCCGCGCAGCAGCAGCAGCAAGGCCAAGGCGGCCAGGCGGGCGGTCAGGCCGCCGCCGCCACCCAGCAATAAGCCGCAAGGCGCGAGGCAGATATGAAATTCGGACACTTCTTCGTCGACCGGCCGATCTTCGCCTCGGTGATCTCGATCGTGACGGTGATCATCGGCGCGATCGCCTATTTTCAGCTGCCGGTCACCGAATATCCCGAGATCGCGCCGCCGCAGATCAACGTGACGGCGCGCTATCCCGGCGCCGATCCGGAGACACTGGCCCGAACGGTGGCAACGCCGATCGAGCAGGAGATCAACGGCGTCGAGAACATGCTGTACATGTCGTCCTACTCGACATCAGACGGCCAGATGCAGCTGACCGTCACCTTCCGGCCGGGCACCGATCTGGATACTGCGCAGGTGCAGGTGCAGAACCGCGTCGCCATCGCCGAGCCGCGTCTGCCTGAAGAAGTGCGCCGCCAGGGCATCACCACGACCAAGCAGGCCGGCGACTTCCTCATGGTGGTGCATCTGCTGTCGCCCGATAAGCGCTACGACGAGCTGTATATCGCCAACTACATGAACCTGCGGATCCGCGAGCAGCTTCTGCGGCTCGACGGCGTGGGCAATGTCATCGTTTTCGGCGGCAGCGAATACGCCATCCGCATCTGGCTCGATCCCGCCCGCCTGGCTGCCTTCAGCCTGTCTGCCAACGACATCGTGACGGCGCTGCAGGCGCAGAACGTGCAGGTCTCCGGCGGTGCACTGGGTCAGCAGCCGGCTCCTGCCGACACGCCGATCCAGGCAATCGTCACCACGCAGGGCCGTTTCGAGGATGTGCGGCAGTTCCGCAATGTCATTGTCAAGGTCGGCACGGACGGCCGGCTGGTGCGCCTGCAGGATGTGGCCCGCGTCGAGCTCGGCGGCCGTGACTATGTCAGCCGCTCGTATCTCGACGGCCAGACCGCCATCGCCATGGGCGTGTTCCAGCGGCCGGGCACCAACGCGCTGGAAACCTCGAAGGCCGTCATCGCCAAGATGGACGAGCTGCAGAAGGAATTCCCGCCAGGGCTGGAATACACCATCATCTACAATCCGACCGAATTCATCGACCAGTCCATCGACGAGGTCTACAAGACCCTGATCGAAGCGATCATCCTGGTCGCGCTGGTGGTGCTGATCTTCCTGCAGAACTGGCGCGCCTCACTGATTCCGATCCTCGCCATTCCGGTCTCGCTGGTTGGCACCTTCTTCGTGATGTCGGCTTTCGGCTTCACCCTGAACGTGCTGACCCTGTTCGGTCTGGTGCTGGCAATCGGCATCGTCGTCGACGACGCCATCGTGGTGGTGGAGAATATCGAACGCAACATCGCGCTCGGCATGTCGCCGCGCGACGCCGCCCATGAAACGATGGATGAAGTCGGCCGCGCGGTGGTGGCGATTGCTGTAGTGCTGTCGGCGGTGTTCATTCCCACCGCCTTCATTCCCGGCATCTCGGGCCAGTTCTACCGCCAGTTTGCCCTGACCATCGCGGTGGCAACCATTCTGTCAGCCTTCAACTCGCTGACCCTATCGCCCGCGCTCGGCGCCATTTTGCTCAAGCCGCACAGGAAGGGCGAAGAGCATCGCTCGCGCTTCCTGCCGGTGCGGGTCGGACAGCTTTTCGCCCGCAAGTTCAACAGCGGCTTCGACAGGATGAGCGGCGGCTATGCCCGCAGCATCGGCGCCATCGTCAAGCGCCGCTTCATGATGCTGGGTGTCTATGGCGCGCTGGTTGCGGCAACGGTGTGGATTTTCGGCGCCGTGCCGCAGGGTTTCATTCCGCCGCTGGATCGCGGCTATGCCATCGTGGTGATCCAGCTTCCTGACGGCGCGACGCTGGATCGCACCGACGAGGTCGTGCAGAAGGCGACCCAGCTGGTGCAGGGCATGCCGGGCGTCGAGCATGTGGTGGGCATCCCGGGCTTTAACGGCGCCACCTTCACCAACTCGAATTCCTCGGCGGTGATGTTCACCACCTTCTCGGCCTTCGAGGACCGTCTGGCACAGGGCCTGACCGGCGATGCGATCATTGGCCAGATGATCGGCCGCCTGCAGGCCATCGAGGAAGCCTTCGTTATCGCGGTGCCGCCGCCGGCGGTGCCCGGTATTGGCTCAGGCGGCGGTTTCAAGATGCAGCTTCAAAACCGCAGCAGCGATGATATGCGCCCCTTGCTGGCGGCCGCCTATCAGATCATGGGCCGCGCGATGCAGACCCCGGGTCTGACCGGCGTGTTCACCACCTTCACGGCAGACTCGCCGCAGGTCTTCCTCAACATCGACCGCGCCAAGGCGCAGATGCTGAACGTGCCGATGGCGAATATCTTCGATGCGCTGCAGACCAATCTCGGCTCGTCCTACGTGAACGACTTCAACGCGTTCGGCCGCGTCTTCCAGGTGCGCGCCCAGGCAGCAGCTGAGTTCCGTCTCGACAAGGCAGATATCCAGCGCCTGAAGGTGCGCTCAGCAAGCGGCGAACTGGTGCCGCTCGGCACGCTGGTCGAGATTCACGAAACAGCCGGCCCGCAGCTTGTGCAGCGCTACAACATGTATGTCTCCGTGCCGCTGCAGGGCAACACCGCGCCGGGCTTCTCCACCGGCCAGGCGCTGACGGCGATGGAGAAGCTGGCCAGCGAAGTGCTGCAGCCGGGCCAGAGCTTCGAATGGACGGAAATCGCATTGCAGGAGCGTTCGACCGGCAACACCGCGATCTTCATCTTCGCGCTGTCGATCGTCTTCGTCTTCCTGGCGCTGTCGGCGCAGTATGAAAGCTGGATTCTGCCGCTGGCGATCATGCTGATCGTGCCGATGTCGATGCTGTTCGCCTTGACCGGCGTCATGCTGGTCGGGATCGACAACAACATCCTGGTCCAGATCGGCCTTGTGGTGCTGATCGGTCTGGCGGCGAAGAATGCGATCCTGATCGTCGAATTCGCCCGTCAGCTTGAGCATGAAGGCCACAAGCCGGTCGAAGCGGTCATCGAGGCCTGCCGGCTGCGTCTGCGTCCGATTCTGATGACGGCCTTTGCCTTCATCCTCGGCGTGCTGCCGCTCGTCACGGCCAGCGGCGCGGGGGCAGAGATGCGGCGCGCGCTGGGCACCGCGGTGTTCTCCGGCATGATCGGCGTGACTTTCGTGGGCCTGTTTTTGACGCCGGTCTTCTATGTCGTGCTGCGGGCGATCACAGCCCGCCGTGCCGCGGCAGCAGCACCGCAGCCAAGGCCACAGCCTGGGCCGGGACCAGCCGGCGAATAAAACGAGAGACTAAAAACCTCGCTTTGCATCATGCCCGGACTTCCATCCGGGCATGATGTTTTTCAGACCTTGTGTGAAGCGCGCTTTGCGCGGAATTTAATTCCGCCGCGCCCTGATTCGTTCCCGTTGAAACGCTTTTTCCGTTACTTATGTAACGGCCATCTTCGAGATGGAGGTTACGTTATGGGCGCCCATATTCTGGTCGTCGCGACATCGCACAATGTGATGAATGACGGGCATGCCACAGGGGTTTGGGCGGAAGAATTGGCAGCGCCGTATTACGTTTTCCTCGATTCCGGCGCGACGATCACTTTGGCGTCGATCAAGGGCGGACCGATCCCCTTCGATCCGCGCAGCGTCAATGGTGGCGAGCCGAAGCCAGATTGCGTTATGCGGTTTTTGGCGGATCGCGCCGCCATGCAGGCAGTGCAGACCACCACGCCGGTGGAGCGCGTCGATATTTCCACCGTGGATGCGATTTTCCTGCCTGGCGGTCATGGCACGATGTGGGATCTGCCGGGCAGCAAGGCTTTGGCAGAGAAGATCGCCGCGCTCGATGCAGGCGGCAAGATCGTCGCCGCTGTCTGTCACGGCCCGGCCGGCCTGACGGATGTGGTGAACAACGATGGCGATCCATTGGTGAAAGGCCGCAGAGTGACGGCTTTCACCAATTCCGAAGAGGAAAAGGTCGGCCTCACCAAAGCCGTGCCTTTCCTGCTGGAAACGAAGCTGCGCAGCCTGGGCGCCGATTTCGTCGCCGCGCCGGATTTCCAGCCGCATGCGCTTCGCGATGGCAATCTGATCACCGGGCAGAATCCGGCATCGTCTGAGCAGGTGGCACAGCTCATCCTGGAAGCGCTGGAAGCGAACCGGGTGAAGGCGGCCGAGGTTGCGGCTGAATAATTCAGCTGAAGCGCTTTAAACGCCGCGCAGCAGGATCGGGTCGAGCGTGAACAATTCCTGCGGCGATTCCACGCCGCGCAGCGCATAGCGGCCAAGCGAGACGGCTTTTTCCTGCAGGCCGCCGGCGGCCTGGCGGAAAGCGGCGGAGAAGATCACTGGCTGCTCGACCGAACGAGCAAGGCCGGAGATGCGCGACAATTCGTTCACCGCCGGCCCCACCACGGTGAAATCGAGCCGGTCCTCGCCGCCGAAATTGCCGTACAGCGCCTCGCCGACATGCAGCGCCACCGACATCTCGGTAACCGGCAGGCCGGCATTGGCGCGCCGGTTGCGCACCTCGCGCAAATTCTTGCGGCATTCGCGCAAGGCTAGCAACGCCGCATGGCAGGCATCACGCAAAGACGCGCTTTCATGATCGTTGCTGCGAAAGATCGCCAGCACGCCGTCGCCGACGAATTTCAGCACCTCGCCGCCCTGCGCATGGATCGCCGAGACGGCGGCGCCGGCGTAGTCGTTGAGCAAAGGCACGATCAGGTTGGGCGAGACGGTATCGACCAGTTTGGTGAAGCCGCGCAGGTCGCTGAACCATAAAGCTGCCGAAATCCGTTCGGCGTCGCCGCGGCCGATCGTGCCGCTCAGCACGCGGCGGGCGGCATCGCGGCCGAGATAGGTTTCGGCCAGCGTATCGGCGATGCGCCGTACGCTGGCGCCGCGCACGGCAGCGGCGGCAAAGGGGATCAATGCCTTCAAGGTCTCTAATTGCGCATCGGTATAGCCGGCATCGCTGGTGGTGGCCCAGGAGGCATAGACGGAATCGAGCTGACCGATGACACCCTTCTCGCCGAAACGCGTCATCGTTACGAGATAATCGGTGAAGCCCTGCTGCGCGAGCTCGCTCAGAACCGGATAGGGATAGTCGCCGTTATGGCCAAGCAGGCGGAATCGAAAGAGCGACTCGCCGCTTGTCTCAAGATAGTAGAAGGGGCTTTCGCGCCATTTGCGGTCGCCTTCGGCCGTCGTGGAGCGGCCGAATTCATGCAGGCCCACATCGGGTATGTCGCGATGCCAGATGAAGATGCGTCCGGCCAGCACCGGATGCAGCGTATCGGCGCCCAGCATGGCGCGCGTGACCGGAATGCCTGCCTCGTTCAGCGCGTTACCGAAACAGGCGAGGATCTCGCCTTCGGTCGAACCGTCCAATGATGCATCCGCAACGCAGCGTGCGATTTTTGTGAAGACGACAGGATCCATGGCCGCAAGATAGGGCCGGGCCTGTCGAAATGCGATAGGCTGCAGGGCTTTTTGCGTGTGAGAGTAGCGACACAATGTTGCGATCTCCCGCGATTGTGTCTGTGGCGGATGGAGTCGCTTCGCCTTTTTCGCGATGGGATGTCCGCCGCGGTACAGGCGGGGCGATGCGGATCGACCCTAGGCGGCGATTGACCGGTTGCGCCGGCAGCCCTAGAGAAGGGACGCCTGCCCGCTTGGCGGAATTGGTAGACGCACGGGACTTAAAATCCCGAGGCCGCAAGGCCGTGCCGGTTCGAGTCCGGCAGCGGGCACCACTGTTCCTGTCTTCTTGCCTTCAGCATCTACAGATATATCTTACGATATATCAAAAGAGCATTTTAGGAAGAAAACTCATGCATTCCTGCCTTAAAGCCGCCTGTCGCGGCCATTCTCTGATGGCCATGGCCCGGCATCGCCGCCATGGCGGCTTTGGTCATGGCCCCTTCGGCGGCGGCTTCGGCATGGGCGGACGCGGCTTCCGCGCCAGCCGCCTGATCGGCTCGGCCGATCTTCAGCTTCTGATCCTGGCGCTGCTGTCGGAGAAGCCCCGCCACGGTTACGAGCTGATCAAGGCATTGGAAGAGTATAGCCACGGATTTTATTCGCCCAGCCCCGGCGTGATCTATCCCGCGCTGACCTATCTGGAAGAGATTGGCCATGCGAATGTGCAAGCCGAAGGCAGCAAGAAGCTTTACCGCATCACGGCCGATGGCGAGACCTTCCTCGCAGCACGGCGCGCTCAGGTCGATGCGATGCTGATGCAGCTGGCGCGGGTCGGCGAGCGCATGGCGCGCGCGCGGCAATTCTTTGCCTGGGGTGAGGATGCCGAGGACGCGCCGGCCGATGAACCCGCCAGCCTGCGCAATGTGCGGCATGCCCTGCGGCGGGTGCTCAACGAAAAAGCCGAGGCATCGCCGGAAGAACAGCGCCGCGTCATCGATATTCTGGTGCGCGCGCTGAAGGACATCCGCGGCCAGTGAACGGCGCGAGGCCGTCGTGTCCATTTTCGCGATACGAATTTGGCAGACGGCAGCACAAGGGTTTTGCTGGCGTCGCGGCAGCATTTCGCGCGTTATCCATTCCGGAAAGAGAATTGATTTACCGCAATGAAGCAAAAGGGGATGGGCGCCAGACTTGGCGCCTTCCCGCTGGCCTGGCCGATACGTGGTGCAAGCGGCTTCTTCAGGACAGCAACACCAGGATAAACGGGCTGAGATCATGCGGCGCCTTCTGCTTTTGCTCTTGGTCATCGTCATCGGTGCCGCAGCCGCTGGCGGCTGGTATTATCTGAAGCAGAGATCGTCCCTGCCGCCTGGCATTGTTGCCGGCAACGGCCGCGTCGAAGCCAACGAGATCGACATCGCCACCAAATACGCCGCCCGCGTTCTTGAGATCGCGGTCGAGGAAGGCGAACTGGTGCAGGCCGGGCAACTGATCGCGCGGCTGGATACCCGCGATCTGGAAGCGCAGTACCGTGCCGCCGAGGCGCAGATCGCGCAGGCGGAAGAAAACCGCAAACAGGTACTGGCGGAAATCCGTCAGCGCAAAAGCGAACTCGAACTCGCCGACAAGGAGCTGCAGCGCACCCTGGTTCTGTCGGGCAAGAACTTTGTCTCCGAGCAGAAGGTCGATCAGCAACGCAACATCCGCCGCACGGCGGAGGCAGCTCTGGCTGCCGCCGAAAGCAAGCTGGGCGGTGCCGATGCCGCCATCCGCGTCGCCTCGGCCGAGGCCGAACGCATCCGCGAACTCCTGGCCGATGGCACGCTGAAAGCGCCGAAGGCCGGCCGTATTCTGTTTCGTCTGGCCGAGCCGGGCGAGGTTCTGGGCGCCGGCGGCAAGGTGGCGACTTTGCTCGATCTGTCCGATGTCTACATGACCTTCTTCCTGCCGACCGAAGTCGTCGGCCGGCTGGCCATCGGCGCGCCGGCGCGAATCCTGCTCGATGCCGTGCCCGATCTGGCGGTGCCTGCGACGATCTCGTTTGTATCCGCGCGTGCACAATTCACGCCCAAGCAGGTCGAGACGCGCAGCGAGCGCGATCGCATGATGTATCGCGTCAAGGCTCGCGTGCCGCAAAGCCTGGTGCAGCAATATCTGGAGCATGTAAAGACCGGCCTGACCGGCATGGCTTATGTGAAGCTGGATGCCGCAGCCGACTGGCCGTCATGGCTGCAATCCGATCTGACCCGCGACACCCCATGAGGGCGATGCGATGACCGCGACGGCTGGCCTGCGGATCGAAGGCGTCAGCCATCGCTACGGCAAGCTGGTTGCGCTGGAGAATATCGCGCTGTCGCTGGAGCCTGGCCGCTCGCTGGCCGTGGTGGGCCCCGATGGGGTCGGCAAGTCGACTCTGCTGGCGCTGGCCGCTGGCGTAAAAAAGATGCAGAGCGGCCAGATTTCAGCATTGGGGGCCGATCTGTCGGACCAATGGGCGCGCATGAATGTGCAGCCGCGCATCGCCTATATGCCGCAGGGGCTGGGCCGCAATCTCTATCCCAGCCTGTCGGTGCGCGAGAACATCGCCTTCTTCGCCCGTCTGTTCGGTCATGACGGCGCCGAGGAGGCGCGGCGCATCCCGCAGCTATTGGAAGCGACCGGCCTTGCGCCTTTCGCCGACCGGGCGATGCAGAAACTGTCCGGCGGCATGAAGCAGAAGCTCGGCCTGTGCTGCGCGCTGGTGCACGATCCGGATCTGCTGATCCTCGATGAGCCGACCACCGGCGTTGATCCGCTCTCGCGCCGGCAATTCTGGGATCTGATCGCCGCCGTCCAGCGCAGCCGGCCGCATCTGGCTTTGCTGGTCGCTACCTCGACCATGGACGAAGCCGAGCGTTTCGACCATGTGGCGATGATCGACCGCGGCCGCATCCTGGCCGAAGGTGCGCCTGACGAATTGCGGCGGCGCACGCAGACGGAGAGCCTGGAGGCGGCCTATATCGCCCTGCTGCCGCCAGAACGGCGGGCGGCGCTGAGCGGCAATGGCGCGCCGCCGCCCCTGGACGATGGGCCGGCGCCGGTGGTGATCGAGGCGCATGGCTTGACGCGGCGGTTCGGCGACTTCACCGCAGTCGATCACGTCGATCTCGCCATCCGGCGCGGCGAGATTTTCGGCTTTCTCGGATCGAACGGCTGCGGCAAGACCACGACCATGAAAATGCTGACCGGCCTGCTGCCGGCCAGCGAGGGTGAAGGCAAGCTGTTCGGCGAACCGGTGGCGGGCGGCGATTTCGCTCTGCGCCGCCGCATTGGCTATATGGCGCAGAGCTTCTCGCTCTATGGTGAGTTGACCGTGCGTCAGAATCTGACCTTGCATGCATCGCTCTATGGCATTGACGAGGCGGATGCGGCGAACCGTATTGCAGTCTTGGCGGAGCGGTTCGAACTGGTCGCCTGTCTCGATACGATTGCGGATTCCCTGCCGCTTGGCGTACGCCAGCGTCTGTCGCTGGCCACCGCAATCATCCACGACCCCGAAATCCTGATCCTGGATGAGCCGACTTCGGGCGTCGATCCGGTGGCCCGCGCGGTGTTCTGGCAGGATCTAACCCGTCTGTCGCGCGAGCGCGGCGTGACCATCTTCATCTCCACCCATTACATGGCCGAAGCCGCGCGCTGTGACCGTGTCGCCTTCATGCATGCTGGCCGGATCATTGCCTCCGGCGCGCCGGCTGAGCTTCAGCGGGCGCAGCATGCCGCGACACTGGAAGAGACCTTCATTGCCTATATGGAGCTTGGCGGGCGCGCGGCGGTGCAGGCCCTGCCTGAAATAGAGATGGCAACTGCCGCTTCAGTGCCGGCAAGACGCTCGCTCTTTTCGCCACGCCGCTGCTTTGCCTACGCCTGGCGCGAGGGCCTGGAATTGTGGCGCGACCCGATCCGTCTGGCCTTTGCCCTGTTCGGCACGCTGCTGCTGATGCTGGTTTTCGGTTACGGCATCACCTTCGATGTCGAGAATATCGCCTTTGCGGTATTGGACCGCGACCAGACGCCGGAAAGCCGCGCCTATATCGAGGAATATGAATCCTCAAGCTATTTCCTGCGCCGCGCGGATGTGGCGGATTCCGCGGAGTTGGTCCGGCGCCTGCGTGCCAACGAGATCGCGCTGGCCATTGAGATACCGCCCGATTTCGGCGCCGATCTGCGGCGCGGGCGCGCCACGGAACTTTCGATCTGGATCGATGGCGGCATGCCGTTCCGCGCCGAGACCATCGAGGGTTATGTCGCCGCCGCGCATCGCCAGTTCGTCGCCAATGCCGCCGAGCAGGCCGGCATTACGCTGTCATCAGTGGCCGAGATCGCCACGCGCTTCCGCTACAACCAGGCCTTCCGCAGCCTTGATGCGATGGTGCCGGCGCTGTTTGCGATGATGCTGATGCTGATCCCGGCCATTCTTGCCACTTTGGGCGTGGTGGCCGAGCGCGAACGCGGCTCGATCACCAATCTTTACGTCACCCCGGTCAGCAAGCTGGAATTCCTGCTGGGCAAGCAGATGCCCTATGTGGCACTGGCTTATATCAACCTGCTGCTGCTGATCGTCATGGCGGTGACGGTGTTTCATGTGCCGCTGAAGGGCAGCCTGGCCGGACTGCTGATCGGCGGCTTCTTTTATGTGCTGGCCAGCACCGCGATTGGCCTGTTTACCTCCAGCTTTACCCGCAGCCAGGTGGCGGCGCTGTTCGGCACTTCGGTGCTGACCATCATGCCGACGGTGCATTTCTCCGGCCTGCTGCAGCCGGTTTCCAGCCTGGAGGGCGGCGCTCGCCTGATCGGTGCGTTGTTCCCCGCCACCTATTTCCTGCGTACCAGCCTCGGCGCCTTCAGCAAGGGCCTGTCGGTGTCTGAATTGCTGCCCTTCATTGCCAGCACCGCGCTGTTCTGGCCGGTCCTGCTGGCGCTGGCCTTCGTCTTTCTGCGCAAGCAGGAGCGCTGAGGATGCTGTCGCTGCGCAACATCTGGACGCTGTGCCGCAAGGAACTGGTCAGCCTGCTGCGCGACCGCGTGCTGTTCGTCTTCATGCTTTACGCCTTCAGCCTGATGGTCTACAGCCAGGCCACCGGCGTCTCGCACGATCTGGTACGCGCCTCGGTCGGCATCGTCGATGAGGACCGTTCGGCCTTGTCGCAGCAGATCGCCGATGCCTTCCTGCCGCCGCGCTTCCAGAAACCGGTGGCGCTTGCCGCCGATGCAGTGGACGAGGCGATGGACCAGGCGCGCTATACTTTCGTGCTGGACATTCCACCCGATTTCCAGGCCGATATCCTGGCGGGCCGCCGACCGGTGCTGCAGGTGCTGATCGATGCGACCGCGATGATGCAGGCGGGGATCGGATCAAATTACATCCAGTCGATCATCAGCGACGAGGTGGGCCGTTTCCTGCGCCGCGAAGGCAAGGCTGAGGCCGATGCGGTGAGTGTGCAGGTCCGCATCGCCTTCAATCAGTCGCTGAACTCGGTGTGGTTCTCCGGCACCATGGCGCTGATCGAGGTGATCAACATGCTGGGCATCCTGCTGGCGGGCGCGGCACTGATCCGCGAGCGGGAGCGCGGCACGCTTGAGCATCTGCTGGTCATGCCGGTGCGCGCCGCCGAGATCATGCTGGCCAAGATTCTCGCCAATGGCGGCATCATCCTGGCGCTCAGCCTGGTCTCGATGTATGGCGTGGTGCGCATGCTGCTTGGGATGCCGGTGGCGGGCTCGCTCTGGCTATTTCTCGCCAGTTCTGTGATCTACCTGTTCTTCGCGACCTCGCTTGGCATCTTTCTCGCCACCATTGCGCGGTCGATGGCGCAGTTTGCGCTGCTGTTCATGCTGATTTTGATGCCGATGACCATGCTGTCGGGCGCGCTGACGCCGATCGAGGCGATGCCGCAATGGCTGCATGCCGCCGTGCAGTTTCTGCCCACCAAGCATTATGTCGCGGTAGCACAGGCAGTGTTGATGCGCGGCGCCGGCCTGGATGTGGTCTGGCCGGCGCTGGCGGCAATCCTCGCCATCGGCGCGAGCTTCTTCGCCTTCAGTCTGATCCGCTTCCGCAGTTTTCTGGCGCAGCAGCAGTAAGCATTACGCCAGTGTCAGCCAATGCAGGCTGAACAGGCGGTCCGGATCGCACCAGACGGCGCTGGGGCGGAAGCCCGCCTGCTCGGCCATGTAGCGGAAACCGGCCAGCGTGTATTTGTAGGAATTCTCGGTATGGATCGACTCGCCTTCCGAGAATTCATAAGACGCCTCGCCAATCCGCACGGTCTGCGCCGCCAGGCTGACCAGGTGCATTTCCACGCGCCGCAGATGCGGCTGGTAGAAAGCGTAATGGGCGAAGCGGTCGACCTTAAAATCACCGCCCAGTTCGCGGTTGATCCGGTGCAGCAGGTTGAGGTTGAAGGCCGCCGTCACGCCAGCGGAATCGTTATAGGCGGCATGCAGGATGTCCGGCGACTTCACCAGATCGACGCCGATCAGCAATCCGCCCGGCGAGGTCAGACCGCCCTGCTTGGCATCGTTCGACAGCATCCGCGCGGCATGGCGCAGGAAGCTATGCGCCTCCTCCGGCGTGAAATTGCCGATGGTGGAGCCTGGGAAAAAGCAGACGCGGCGCGCAGCACCTTTCTGCGGCTGCGGCAGGCGCAGCGGCGCGGTGTAATCGCCCGGCACCGGTTTCACCGCGATATGCGGATAATCAGCGGCAAGCGCCTTGACGGCTGCGGTCAGATGCGGGCCGGAGATGTCGATGGGCAGATAGGCGCGCGGGCGGATCAGCGCATCCAGCAAAAGACGCACCTTGCGCGCGGCGCCGGCACCGAATTCGATCAGCTCGACATCCGGGCCGATGATCTCGGCAATGGCGGGCGCGTTGTCCTGCAGCAGCTTCAGCTCGGTGCGGGTCGGATAGTATTCCGGCAATTCACAGATCTTCTCGAAGAGACGAGAGCCTTCGTCGTCGTAGAAATACTTCGATGGAATGGCTTTCGGCCAGCCGCGCAATCCTTCGTGGACGTCGGTGGCAAAGTCGCGAGCCGGCTGCAAGGGCAAGGTGTCGGCGTGTTGCCGCAGGGCGAGCATCGTCATCGTGACCTCTTGTCTAGGCGTCGTCCGCTAAGCGAATGCCGGAGAATTGCCAGCGCGCAGCTGGCGGGAAGAAGTTGCGGTAGCTGGGCCGCACATGACCGCGCGGCGTGGCGCAGGAGCCCCCGCGCAGCACCATCTGCCCGATCATGAACTTGCCGTTATATTCGCCGATGGCGCCAGGCGCCGGGCGATAGCCGGGATAAGGCTCGTAGGACGAGCGGGTCCATTCCCAGACTTCGCCGAACATCTGCAGGACGCCATCGGGCGCCTGCACCGTGCGCGGATGCGGATGCGTATGATCCAGGAAATTGCCATGCGCGCGGCGCTGCGGCGAGCTGGCGGCATGTTCCCATTCCGCCTCGGTCGGCAGGCGCTTGCCGGCCCAGGTGGCGAAGGCGGCCGCTTCGTAGAAGGAGACATGGCAGACCGGCTCGGCCGGATCGATGGCGCGGCGTCCGTTCAAGGTGAAGATCTGCCAGTAGCCGCGCTTGTCCTGCGACCAGTAGAGCGGCGCCTGCCAGTTTTCCGCCTGGCACAGGGCCCAGCCGTCGGACAGCCAAAGCTCGGGCCGGCGATAGCCGCCATCTTCCATGAAGGCGAGATACTCGCCGCAGGTGATCGGCCGCGATGCGATGCGGAAGGGCTGCAGAATCACCGGATGGCGCGGCTGCTCGTTGTCGAAGGCAAAACCATGGCCGTCATGGCCGATTTCGACGATGCCGCCCTCGAAGCGGATGAAGTCCAGCGCCGGCGCTGGTTCGCGGGTGAAACTCTGCGGCGGCTGATAGGCCGGCGCGTAGGGATGCCGCGAAAAGGCGTGCTTGATGTCGGTGAGGATGAGTTCCTGATGCTGTTGCTCATGCGCAAGGCCCAGCGCCAGCAGCGGCGCGATGGTTTCCAGGATGGCATCGTCGGCCTGGCTGATCAGCTCGGTCATCGCCGCATCGACATAACGGCGGTATTGCGCAATCGCGCCGGTAGTCGGACGGCTCAGGATGCCACGTTCCGGCCGCGGATGCCGTGCGCCCAAAGCTTCGTAATAGGAATTGAACAGATAAGCGAAATGCTCATCGAAAACGCAGTAGCCGGGCAGGTAGGGCTGCAGCAGGAAGGTTTCGAAGAACCAGGCGGTATGCGCGCGATGCCACTTGGTCGGGCTGGCATCGGGCATCGATTGCAGGCACTGGTCTTCCGGCGACAGCGGCGCGGCCAGCTTTTCGGTCAGCTGCCGCACCGCGCGATAGCCGCGCAGCAAGGCCGCCCGCGTGTCGCGGCCATAGGCGTCGCTGAACAGCGTCGTGCTGGCAGAAGACGGATTATCTGTCGCGGAACGTGAACTGGAAGGGGGTGTGTCCGCTCCTGTGCGATCTGATCCGACGCGATCTGGCGCAATATGCTCCGAGACGGGGTGATCCGTGCTGGTCCCGAGCGCCAGGGTTTCGTTCATCCTTGGTCTCCATTTCTTGGCGGTACCGCGCGGCACCGAACCAACATCCTTGACTGGGTTTTTGTTCCGGCTGCTTGGGGCCGGTCATAACCGCGAAGCTAGACCGCGGCAGACGGCGGAAATGTGGCCAAGGCGTGATATGACTTGGGTCATCCCAGCCTGGAAAACCCGCAGCCCGCCGGCCTTTGCGGATATCGCTTTCTACCGCGGCACCGCTGACAACATGGTGTCAGCAGCGATCATTTCATCCCCCAGCAAAGGTCGCGGTTCCACGGGGCTGCTTCGCGCCCCGCGTGCAGTCCTGCGACGAGCATCCGCATACGGATTTCTATTGACCAACATGGCCGCGCCGCGCCAACCTGCAGCCTCCCGTTTTTGTTTCGCGACCAGGAAAGTCCCAGGAAATGCCCACATTATTCATTGGCGGATTCGTATTTGATGGTCACAAGGCGCCGCAGCCGGGTTTCGGCGTGCTGGTCGAAAATGGCCGGGTGGTGAAGGTGGCGCCGGCCGGCGAGTTTGCCGGCTTTGCCGGTGAGACCGTCGATACGACCGGCGGCACCCTGATGCCGGGCCTGATCGACTGCCATGTGCATCTCACCATGGGCGGCGAAGCCGATCCGGGCACCGCGCAGTCGAAGCTGAGCGCGGCGCAGCTGACGCTGAAAACCCTGGAGCGCGCGCAACTGACGCTGCGCAGCGGCATCGTCGCGGTGCGCGATTGCGGCGGCAAGGATTATATCGAGCTGAGCGTGCGCGATGCCATCAAGCGCGGTGAGTTCACCGGGCCGGTGATCCGCGCCTCGGGCAAGATCATCTGCATGACCGGCGGCCATGGCAACCGCACCGGCCGGGTGGCCGATGGCGTGGATGAAGTGGTCAAGGCGGTGCGTGAGCAGATCCATGCCGGCGCCGATGTGATCAAGATCATGGCTACCGGCGGCGTGATGACCCCGGGTGTCGATCCGGAAGATGCGCATTACACGCGCGAGGAAATGGCGGCCGGCCTTGCCGAGGCACGCCGCTTCCGCAAGCGCTCAGCCAGCCATGCGCAGGGCGCGGAGGGCATTCTCAATGCCGTGCTGGGCGGTGTCAGCTCCATCGAGCATGGCATCTTCATGGATGACGAGTGCCTGAAGGCGATGCTGGAGCGCGGCACCTTCCTGGTGCCGACGCTGGCCGCCGTCTTGAACATCGTCAAGAACGCCGACAAGGGCATCCCGGCCTGGGCGGTGGAGAAGGCGCAGCGCGTCTTTGAGATCCACAAGCGCAACTTCAAGCGCTTCGTCGATGCCGGCGGCAAGGTGGCGATGGGCACCGATGCGGGCACGCCGTTCAACCTGCATGGCGAGAATGCCATGGAGCTGAAATACATGGTCGAAGGCGGCATGACGCCGCTGGACGCCCTGCGGGCGGGCACAAGCAACGCTGCCGATCTGTGCGACCTGCCCTCGCATGGCGTGATCAAGGAAGGCGCGCAGGCGGACTTCCTGCTGGTGGATGGCAATCCGGTCGAGGACATCAGCAAGGCTGCCGACCGCAAGAACCATCGTGCGGTTTTCTCCGGCGGCTTGCCGGCAGGCAGCGCCCTGCCGCTGATGGCCGGCGGTCTACGCGCCGCAGGCCTGCCGGGCCTGTCGAAGGCGGCGGTGTAATCGTTCAGCGCAGCTTTTTCGCTGCGTTCAGTGCGGCGGGCGGTGCAACACCGCCCGCCGTCGCTTTTTCAATGCAGCATTACAGGAACAGAAGGTCCGACTGCGCCCAGATATGGTTCGACTGCACCGATTCCGGTTGCGTCGAGGCCGTATCGAAGGTCAGCGTGTTGGTCCCCCAGCCCTTGATATCGGCCAGGGTGTAATCGGTCTTCAGCTTGTCGCCTTCGGCGCGGTTGAAATCGAGGATCTTGTCGTGGCCGCCCTTGCCTTTCAGGAACAGGAAGGTGTCGGCGCCACCGCCGCCCCATAGCTGGTCGTTGCCGCCATTGCCGTTCAGCACATTGGCATTGCCGTCGCCGCGCAGGATGTCGTTCTGCGCCGAGCCGGTCAGGTTCTCGATGCTGGACAGCGTGTCGCGGTTGGCGGCAATGGTATTCTGTTCCACGCCGAGGGATTTGAGCGCGTTGAACCAGTTGCCAGCCAGCTTCTCATAGCCCTGGTCGTTCAGATGCACGCCCCAGTCGCCGCCGAGCGGACGCACGTCGCTGAGGTTCAGATTGCTGTTGTCGACCAGCTTGATCTTCATGCCGCCCGCCGCCTTGGTGGCGACGAGGCTGGGAAGCTGCGCGTTATATTCCGCCACCTTCGAGGGCGGGATGTTGGCGACATTTTCCGGCCGCGGCGGCGGCAGGGTGCCGAGCAGGATCTGCGTGTCGGGTGAATTGGCATAGATCGTATCAAGCAGCTTGCTGAGATCGGCCTTCATCGTCGCGACCGAATCCATCTTGGCGTCGTTGCTGCCCGAGATCAGCAGAATGACATCCGGCTTGTGATCGGCGAGCGCCTTGGCGGCGATGTCATTCAGCTGGTTCGACTGCCAGCCGTTATAGCCTTCATGCTGATTGTCGTAGCCTGCCGGACCGCTGTTCTGGCTGCCGACGAAATCGAATTTCAGGCCGGCGCCCTTCAGCTTGTCAGCCAGCAGGCTGCGATAGCCGCCGCTGGTTTCGTTATTGGTGTAGCCGATCATGCCATAGGTGTGGGAATCGCCCATCGCCATGATGCGGACAGCCTGGGTCGCCACGCCGGTGGCAAGATCCGCGGTGATCGAACCGGCCGCATCAGCGTAGGAGGCAGTGTCATTGCCGGCGCCGCCGTTGAGCTGGTCGCGGCCCGGCCCGCCGATCAGCACATCGTCGCCGCCATTGCCATTCAGCACGTCATTGCCGGCAAGACCGCTGATCGTGTCGTTGCCTGCCGTGCCGTTCAGCGTGTCGGACGCTTTGGTGCCGGTGATGCTGTTGCCGGGCGTTGGCGTGGGTGTCGGCGTCGGCGTGGGAGTCGGGGCCGGCGTTGCTGTGCCGCTGCCGACCTTGATGGTGACGGTGGCGGTATCCGTGCTGCCATCGGCATCGGTGATCGTGTAGGTGAAGCTGTCAGTGCCTTCCCAGCCCTTCAGCGGGCGGTAGATCACCGTGCCATTGGCAAGCTTCTCCAGCCTGGCGCCGGATGCCGTGACATTGTCGATTGCAGCGACCTTGAGGCCACCATCGGGCGCCTTGTCGTTGAACAGCAGGTGGCTGTCGTTGAAGTATTTCACTTCGTCCCTGGCGATGGTCCATCGGTCATCGCCGGCAGTGACGGGATTGCCTTTGCCGGTGGAGGGCTGGCTCGGCGCAGGCGACGGCTCGGGCGCTGGCGCGGGGGCATTGCCGACCTGAATGAAGACGGTGCCGGTATCGGTGCTGCCATTGGCATCGACGAGCGTGTATTCGATGCTGTCAACGCCTTCCCAGCCGGGCTTGGGCCGGTAGATGACGGTGCCATCCGACCAGGTCTCGATCTTCACGCCGGCCTTGCTGGTGGCGCTGACCGTGGTGACCTTCAGACCACCATCGGCGCCCTTGTCGTTCCAGGTCAGATAGCGGGTGCTGAAATACTTGGTCTCGCCCTTGGCGATGACGTAACGGTCATCGACGGCGGTAACCGGATTGTCGACGCTGCTTGATGTGGCCATTGGAACTGCCCTTGCGATTCGTTGCTGATATGGCTGAACGCCGCGGATCGCTGTCGCCGGGCAAGGGGGGATCGTTCGCAAGCGGCAAAGCTTGACGCGACACGCCTGACCAAAACGCGGTGAAACCGGAACGCGGAAATTCGCGGCCAACTTGCAGGGAGCGGCGCAGAAATCCGAGATTAAAAACCGAATACCCACTTGCCGCGCCGCTTTTGTCACAGTTGCGTCACAGCGGATCTGCAAGTTCAGAGCAGAGTTACCGGCTCATAATGTCAAAGCTGCAAGTTACCGCGCGTCAGACTGCACGCGTTGCCTTCAGCGCGGCTGTCAATTCGCCGGGCGTTGTCACCGGCAGGCCGCAGGTCGGCCCGATGCAGACATAGGCCGTGGGTTTGCCGTCCACCTGCGTCTTGCCAAAAGCCGGATGGGTTTCCGGCAGCAGGGCGCCGGGTGCTGTGACCTGCAAGATGCGGTTGGGCAAAGAGACCTTGTAGGCCGCATCGATCAGCGCCTCGGTGGCCGCCTCGCCGCGCTGGCCGATGATCGCCACCTGCACGGCGTTGCTGAACAGGTCGAAGCCGTTCAGATAGGCGCCCATCGGGAAGAAGTTGCGCGCGACATCGCCGGCGAAGGCGTCGATCAGGTTCTGCGCGCGCTCGCGCCAGAGCAGTTCGCCGGTGAGATACCACAGCCGCGCGAAGACGCCGACCAGGGTGCCGTTGGCGGCAGGGGTGGCGTTGTCGGCGGCGCTGCGCGTGCGGGCCACTAGGCTTTCGGCTTCCTTCGAGGTGAGGAAATAGCCGCCGTTCACCGCATCAAGGTAATCGGCCTCCAGGGTCTCGCCCCAGCGTTTCGCCTGATCGAGGTAATCGGGGCTGCCGGTCGCCTCAAACAGCGCAATGGCGGCGCGCATCATGTTGGCATAGTCGTCGGCAAGGCCGGGGAAGATCAGCTTGTCATCGCGCCAGCTATGGCCGAGCTTGGCATCGCCCACCGCCATCGTATTGGTGATGAAACCATAGGCGCGCTCAGCCGCCGCGAGCCAGTCCGGCTTGCCGTATTGGCGGCTGAGATCGGCCAGGGCTGCGATCATCAGGCCGTTCCAGTCGGCCAGCACCTTGTCGTCCCAGCCCGGCTTGATGCGCTGTTCTCGCGCCGCAAACAGCTTGACGCGCGCGGCAGCGAGCCGCTCCTCTGTGGCCTCGTCGCGCAATTCCGGCGTCAGGCTGCGCCGCAGGATGGTTTTGTGTTCCCAGTTTCCGGTATCGGTGACGTCATAGGCCTCGCAGAACAGCGCCGCCTCTTCCGGCCCGAGGATCTGTTCGATCTCGCGCTTCTGCCAGACGTAGAACTTGCCTTCTTCGCCTTCCGAATCCGCATCCTGCGTGGCCGCAAAGGCGCCGCCTTTGGCGACCATCTCGCGCAGCAGCCAGCCGACGGTTTCCTCGATGCGCTGGCGCAGCAGCGGATTGTCGATCTCGGCCTCGATCAGCGCCATATGCGAGAGAAGCTGCGCATTGTCGTAGAGCATTTTCTCGAAATGCGGCGCCAGCCATTCGGCATCGGTGGAATAACGGGCAAAGCCGCCGCCGAGATGATCGTAGATGCCGCCCTGCGCCATGCGGGCGATCGTGTTGGTCACCGCCTGGGCGTAATCGACATTGCCGCTGCGCAGATAGGCACGCCAGAGCAGATCAAACAATCCGGTCTGCGGGAATTTGGGCGCGCCGCCGATGCCGCCATGCTGCGGGTCGACATGGGTGAGCAGCTGAGCGGCGATCTGATCGAGCACCTCGTTGCTCAGCATCAGGCGGTCGCGCGATTGGGGCCTGGCCAGCTCGCGCAGGCCGCCGACCAGCATCTTCACATTCTGCGCCACCGCCTTCTTGTTCTGGTGATAGGCCTCCGAGACCTTGTTCAGAACCTCGACGAAGCCGGGCCGGCCATAGCGGGGCTCGGCCGGGAAATAGGTGCCGCCCCAGAAGGGCTCGCCCTTGGGCGTCAAAAACATGGTCAGCGGCCAGCCGCCCTGCTCGCCCAGGAGATGCAGCGCGTTCATGTAGATGGCGTCGATATCCGGCCGTTCCTCGCGGTCGACCTTGATATTGACGAACAGCTCGTTCATCACCGCGGCAATTTCGGGATTCTCGAAGCTTTCATGGGCCATCACGTGGCACCAGTGGCAGGCGGCATAGCCGATGGAGAGCAGGATAGGCTTGTCCAGCGCCTGGGCGGCCGCCAGGACCTCGGGCCCCCAGACCTGCCAATGCACCGGGTTGTCGCGATGCTGCTGCAGATAAGGCGAGGCTGCCCGGTCGAGATTATTCCGGTTCAGATCGATCTGCTTGGTCCCTGACAAGGGGTCTGCGGCCATGCTAGGTATTTGTCCCGCTTCTGCTTTCGGCGTTTCACTCGAACCTAAGGTGCGGCGATGAAGATAACAGTCAATATCGATTGCACGCCAGAGGAAGCGCGCAGCTTCCTGGGCCTGCCCGATGTGCAGCCCCTGCAAAGCGCAGTCATGCAGCAGATGCAGGACCGCATCATGGGGTCGCTGAACGCCATGGATCCTGAAACCCTGCTCAAGACCTGGGCGCCGCTCGGTCTGCAAAACCTTGAACAGATTCAGAAATTCTTCTTCAGCCAGTTCCCCGGCGGCGGTGCCACAGATAAGAAGAAGTAGAATCTTGTTCTGGTTTCATGAAAGTAATTCGCGATGACATCTCTGCCCGGCGACCCGAAATCCTTCTACCGCGCCCATATCTTCGTCTGCACCAATGAGCGGCCGGAAAATCATCCGCGCGGCTCCTGCGCGCGCAAGGGCTCGGAGAAGCTGCGCAACTACATGAAGACGCGGGCCAAGGAACTGGGCCTGGTCCTGGAAGACGGCGTGCGGGTGAACAATGCCGGCTGCCTGGAGCGCTGCGAACTTGGGCCCACCATCGTGATCTATCCGGATGCCGTGTGGTACCGCGCCGAGACCTTTGCCGATATCGATGAGATTCTCGACGTGCATGTGAAGCAGGGCGGCCGCGTGCAGCGCCTGATGCTCAAGCCCGAAGACGGCCCGGATCATTCCGCCAAGAAGAAGTGACAGCGAAGAACGTGTGACGGCGCAAACTATCTACGCATTGTCTTCTGCACCAGGACGTGCCGGCGTTGCGGTGATCCGCTTGAGCGGGCCGCAGGCCGCCGAGGCCCTGCTGGCGCTGACCGGCCGCGAGGTGCCGAAGCCGCGCGTGGCCAGTCTGCGCCGCCTGAAGGATGCTGACGGCGCCCTGATCGACGAGGCGCTGGTGCTGTGGTTTGAGCGGCCGCACAGCTTCACCGGCGAGGATGTCGCCGAATTGCATGTGCATGGCGGCCGCGCCGTGCTGGCGGCTTTGTTCGAGCGGCTGGCGCAATTGCCCGGCCTGCGTCTGGCCGAACCCGGCGAGTTCAGCCGCCGCGCTTTCGAGCATGGCCGCTTCGATCTGACTCAGGCCGAGGCGCTGGGTGATCTGATCAATGCCGAAACGGAAGCGCAGCGCAAGCAGGCTCTGCGGCAGATGCAGGGCGCCTTGGCCGATCTGTATGAAGGCTGGCGTGCTAAGCTGGTGCATGCGCTGGCGCACCTGGAAGCCGATATCGATTTTCCCGACGAAGACCTGCCGGAAGGCGTAGCCGCAGAAGTGAAGCCGCAGATTGCCCGCCTGCGCGAGGAGATTGCCGGCCATCTGGCCGACAACCGCCGCGGCGAGCGTTTGCGTGACGGTCTGATGGTGGCGATTCTCGGCGCACCGAATGTGGGCAAGTCGTCGCTGCTGAATGCGCTGGCAAGACGCGAGGCCGCGATCGTGTCGGACATCCCGGGGACCACGCGCGACATCATCGAAGTGCATCTCGATCTGGGCGGTTATCCTGTTTTGCTGGCCGATACGGCGGGCCTGCGCGAGACGGCGGACCAGATCGAAAGCGAAGGCGTGAAGCGTGCGCTCAAACGCGCCGAGGCTGCCGATCTGAAGCTGGTGGTGCTGGACGCGACACGGCTGCAGGGCGCCCTGCCGCCGGAGACGCTGGCGCTGATCGACGATAACGCCATTGTCGTTGCCAACAAGGTCGATGCGGGCAGCCTGCCGCAAGGCTATGCGATCAACGGCCGGCCGGTGCTGCCGCTATCGGTCAAAAGCGGCGCGGGCATGAAGGAACTGCTCGCCATGCTGGAGCAGGAGGTAGTTGCGCGCATCGGCCTGACCGGCAGCGCGACTTTGACCCGCGCGCGCCATCGCGAAGCGCTCATTGAATGCGTGGCCGCGCTCGACCGCTTCCTGGCCGGGGGCGTCGATGCAGAACTCGCGGCTGAAGATGTGCGGCTGGCGGCGCGGGCCTTGGGACGCATCACCGGCCGGATCGACGTGGAAGACCTGCTGGATGTGATCTTCCGGGATTTTTGTATCGGGAAGTAGGCGATGACCGACGATAACCGCCGCAATCCCGAGATGGAATTTTTGGAGACGAGTTGGGACATCGCGGCGCTGCCGGAGCCGAAGCTGCGCGATGGGCTGGTTACTGGGAGAGCAAGCGTTTCGGCGACCGGTTGCTGTCGCGTTCGGATATCGAGCCGGATGGAGATCCCGCGCGGGGCCCGCTGTCTTCACTGGTTCAACCGCGCCAGGCATGAGGGGATTGGCTGGGTTGGCCTTGTCATGCCGCTGGCCAGATCAGACGCGCCGGTCGACATGTTGTGCGGTGCCCCCGCCTTTGCCGAGCTTGCACCATGAATGCCATCGATCTGTTTCCCACACTGAAGACAACCCGGCTGTTGCTGCGCCCGTTTCGTGCCGAGGATGAAGCGGCCTTTCAGGACTTTGCGGTCAAAGAGGATTTCTGGCGCTTTCTGCCGGGGCCGGAGCTGGATGCGGAGCTTGTGCATCGCTTCATCGAGGCTCGGCTGCGCGATGCCGAGGCGCCAAGCGGCCGCGACTGGGTTTTCGCCGTGGAGCAGCGCGAGATGCAGCGCGCCATCGGCATGGTGCGGCTCAGCATCGCCAGCACCGAGCACCGGCAGGGCAATATCGGATTTTCGCTGGATGGCCGCCTGCGGCGGCAGGGCTATGCGTCCGAAGCGGTTCAGGCGGCCCTGCGCTATGGCTTTGCCACGCTGGGCCTGCATCGCATCACGGCGCTGGCCGATGTGGAGAATGACCGCAGCCACATGGTGCTGACCAAACTGGGCTTCCGGCGCGAGGGACGGCTGAAGCAGAATTTCTTCGTCCGCGGCCAGTGGCGCGATTGCGATCTTTTCGCCCTGCTGCGCTCTGAATGGCCGAGCGAACAGGAGCCGGAAACGGCTATCGCGTAAAAGAGAGAAATTACTGGGCGCGCTGCGAGGGCGCGGGATTGCCGCTATTGATCGCCGAGGCGCGATCCTTGCCGGTGCGCGGATCGATCTTCATTTCGCGCTTGCCGCCGTCGCGGGTGCGGTACTCGATCTCGTAAAGCCCGTCATCGTGATCCCAGTCGATCTCGTCGATATAGGCGAAATCAGGTTCACCCTCGATCTTGATGATGATCTGCGACAGCGACAGCGAGCCGACCGGCGGTGCGCCGGGCAGTTCATTTGGCAATTGTGCACGGGAGGCCTGAGCGTGAACCGGCGCAGCAGCGCCGGCCAGCAGGGCGATGAGGAGAAGGGAAGCGAGCGAGTTCATGGCCGATATCATCCCGCAAAATCGGGCGGGAAGACGGCAAGGCTGTGACCATTACGCGATTTCTTGCGGGCCTGCGTGGCGCAACAGGAATGCCTTTAACCGCGTGGCAAAAGCATCGGGCTGCTCGTCATGCGGTGTATGGCCGCACTCCTTGAAGACGGTCAGCTCGGTCCGCGGATTGAGCGCCACCATGCGGTCGATCTCTTCGCGGGTAACCGCCCAGCTTTTGCTGCCATGCAGCAGCAGGATGGGACAGCGGATCGCTGCCCAATCGTCGCTCCAGTCGCCGGTCAACGCGGCGCGCACCGGCTTGTACCACTCATCGCTGAAACGGAAACCCCAACCATCCTCGTATTCCACGAGACTGTCGAGCAGCAGGCGGTCCATGCCGATGGGCGTGGTTTGCATGAAGGCGAGGAACTGATCCAGCGTGTCCCAGCGCAGGGGCCAGGACTCCTCCGGCGCCGGTTCGCCGAAGCGGCAGCCGATATCCTCAATGATCAGGGCGCGCACGAGATCCGGATGACGTGCGGCAAGCTGATAGGCATTCACGCCGCCGAGCGAATGCCCGAGCAGCATCACCGGGCCGCGGTTAAGATAACGGATCAGCACTGCTGCATCGGCGATGAAGGCCTCGCGGCTGCGATCCTCGCCATGATCGCTCCAGCCATGGCCGCGCTGGTCCAGCGCGATGACGCGCCAGTCGGGCCGCAGTTTCTGCGCGAGCGGCGCGAAATTGCGCGCCGAGCCCGAGCGGCCATGCAGGGCGATCAGCAGCGGCGCATCGTCATCGCCGCCAAAATCGACGTAAGACAGGCGCACGCCGTCGCGCGTGAAATATGCGCGCCGGCTAGCCATGCTTGCAACGGATCATGGTTCAGACCAGGCTGACGCGGTCATTCAGCCGGATCATGCCGCCTGCCACCACGCGGGCATAGACGCCGCAATGATGGCTGCCGTAATGGGCGCGCAGGGTGCCGACGATATCGGTATCGACCTCCGCCGTGTCCGGGTTCACATGGGTGGCGGCGCAGCGGCCGATCAGTTCTTCCACCTGCAGCACCGCCTCGCCGATCCGCAGGCGCTTGCCGATCCAGTCGCGTTCGGCCCAGGCGGGGAAGCCATCGATCAGCAGATTGGCACGGAAGCGCCGCCAGTCCACCGGCGCGTTGCCATGGGTCGGACCCAGATGCTTGCCGAGATCGGCTATCGAGGCGGTGTTCTGAATAGAGAGAAATGGCTGCGGCACATCGGAGAACCAGGTTTCCGGCGCTTCAACCACCTCGACCTTGCCGCGTGTTTCTTTCTCATCCAGCAGGAAAGCGACCAGGCGCGCCAGGGCCGCACGGCCTTCCGGCGTCGTCAGGTCGGCATTGTCGATGCCATCGTCGCTGGTTTCCGGTTCCGGATCGGCTACGGTGATCCGGGTGCCGGACGGATCAAAGGCGCAGTGCAGCGCGGCAATTTTCGGATTGCGCACCCAGGTCAGGAAATTCGCTTTTTTCTCCCAGCGCGGCTGGGCCGGGTCGAAGGCCGAGGCACCATGCGCCAGCGCGAAGCGGCGGTCGCCGGCAATCGGCTGATCGGGCGTCAGCTGGGCCTGCTCAAGCGGCTGGGCGGACAGGCCCTTGACCGGGAAGCGGGCGATGCGGGTGAGGGAGGCGAAGCTGCTGGTCATGGCAGCGACGATGGGAGAAGGCGCTTTCCGGGTCAATCATCTTCCACACCATCTTGCGGGCGTCTTCCCAGCAGAGGCGGATCGGATACCTGCCTCGATGGAATGCTGCGCCGTGCCGTCATCCGTGACAATCGGGTGCAGGAGGTGAAACTTTTTCCCGATACTGAGAGATTGTACTACTTTCGGTGATCAGGGGCGGGGGGAATGTCCGGTATCGAACTGCTGCTTTTTCTCGTTGCGATCTTTGCTGCTGCGCTGCTGCTCGGCGGCATGATGTTCTTTTCCTTCATCGTGGCGCCGACGGTGTTCCGCGTGCTGGAGCCGGTGCCGGGCCTGAAATTCCTGCGTGCGCTGTTTTCGCTCTATCACATCATCAATGCCATTCTTGCGGCCATAGCGGGCCTGGCCTTGGCGGCCATCCATGACGTGATGCTGGCCGGCACGATGGGATTTGTCGCAGTGCTGGCTGCTTTCGTGCATCAGGGCCTCATGCCGCGCATCAACAACCTGCATGACGCGGCGCGCTGGGGCGACGACAGCGCGCGGCCGAAATTCCGCCGCCTGCATCGCCTGAGCGTTATGATCAACTTCGTGCAGATCTTCGCGGTGTTTGTCGTATTGCTGCGGCTGGTGTATTGAGCCGCGCGGCATAAGCCACACAAATAAAGACAAGGGGCCGTATCGCAGAGCATGTTGCCCGATGAGGGCGATGACCTGCGCGTGGCTTTTTCGATAAGGCCTCGGGTTTCTCATCTCGTAAGGGCGATCGATTTCTCTCGCGCCGCCCTCTTCACCCCGGGAACCATGCCTAGTGAGACGATGTTGGTCGGCGGTCTTCCGGCTCGCCTCTGCGTCAGCCAGTAGCGCTTTGTTCTTTTAGACCCATAGCCCAGACTATTGGCACAATTGTTCCGAACATATCATAAACAAATGCCTCTTTTGCCTATGTTTCACGTGAAACCCCCCCATGAAATGCACCGGTTTCACATGAAACATCCCGCCTTCCGATTCTCTTTGACGCCTGAGGCCGGCTTGCGTAAAACCCGCGCCCATGGCGGATAAATTCGATGTCATCGTGATCGGCGGCGGGCATGCCGGCTGCGAAGCGGCGGCGGCTGCGGCGCGGATCGGCGCGCGCACGCTGCTGCTCACCCACAAGGTCGAGACGATCGGCGAGATGTCGTGCAACCCGGCCATCGGTGGTCTCGCCAAGGGCCATCTGGTGCGCGAGATCGACGCGCTGGACGGCGTCATGGGGCGCGCTGCCGATGCCGCCGGAATTCAGTTCCGCATGCTCAACCGCTCGAAGGGCCCGGCCGTGCGCGGGCCGCGGACGCAAGCCGACCGCAAGCTTTATCGCCAGGCCATGCAGGCCATCCTCGCCGAGCAGGAGAATCTGACGATCCGTGCTGCTGCGGCGGAAGACATCCGGATCGAAGCAGGTGAGGTGAAGGGCGTCATCTGCGCCGATGGCAGCTTCATTGCCGCGCCCAAGGTGATCCTCACCACCGGCACCTTCCTGCGCGGCCTCATTCATATCGGCGAAGAGAAGATACCGGCCGGCCGCGTCGGCGAGGCGCCGTCGCTGGGCCTGTCAAAAACCCTGGAAAGATGCGGTTTTGCCCTGGGCCGGCTGAAGACCGGCACGCCGCCGCGGCTGGACGGCAGGACCATCGACTGGAAATCCTTGGAAATGCAGGCGGCCGACGACCCGCCGGTGCCGTTCAGCTTCCTGACCGAGATGATCACCACGCCGCAGATCGAGTGCGGCGTGACCTATACTTCGCCGGCCGGTCATGACCTGATCCGAGCCAATCTGCACCGCGCGCCGATGTATTCCGGCCAGATCGAAAGCACGGGGCCGCGCTATTGCCCTTCGATCGAGGACAAGGTCGTGCGTTTCGGCCAGCGCGACCGGCATCAGATCTTCCTCGAGCCGGAGGGCCTGGACGACGACACCGTCTATCCCAACGGCATTTCGACCTCGCTGCCTCGCGATGTGCAGCTCGAACTGCTGAAAACCATCCCCGGTCTGGAGCATGCGGTGATGCTGCGGCCGGGCTATGCCATCGAATACGACTTCGTGGATCCCCGGGAGCTGAAGCCGACGCTTGAGACCAAGCGCCAGCCGGGCCTTTATTTCGCCGGCCAGATCAATGGCACGACGGGATATGAGGAGGCGGCGGCCCAGGGTCTCATCGCTGGCATCAATGCCGCCCTGACGGCAGGCGGCGGCGATCGGTCCTTCATTCTGGACCGCGCGGATGCCTATATCGGCGTTCTGATCGACGATCTGGTCACCTTGGGCACCCGCGAGCCCTACCGGATGTTCACCAGCCGGGCGGAATACCGCCTGAGCCTGCGGGCCGACAATGCCGACCAGCGCCTGACCCCGCTGGGGCTGAAGATCGGCTGCGTGGGGGTTTCACGTGAAACATCCTGGACTGCAAAGGCGGCGGCCCTGGCGGAAGCCCGCGCCCTGGTCCGGAGCCTGAAGATGACCCCGCCTGAGCTGGTCAAGCGCGGCCTGCCGGTCAACCAGGACGGCCAGATCCGCTCTGCCGCCATGCTGCTCGGCTATCCCGGCATGACTGTCGCAAAATTGGCGGAGATCTGGCCAGAATTGCGCGGCCTGCGGCCGGATATCGTCGAGCAGCTCGAGATCGATGGCCGGTATGCCGGCTATATGGAGCGGCAGGAGGCCGATATCCTGGCCTTCCGCAAGGACGAAAGCCTGAGCCTGCCGCCGGATCTGGACTATGACGCCGTCGGCGGCCTGTCCAACGAAGTCCGCACCAAGCTCAAGGAGCACCGGCCGGGTACGCTCGGCCAGGCGGCCCGGATCTCGGGCGTCACCCCGGCGGCCCTGTCCGCCTTGCTAGGCTATGTCAAAAAGGCCCGCCGCAACACCGAAGCGGCGGAATAGGGGCATCGTTTCTCTCTTTTTTATATCGCAGACTGTCAAAGGGTATGTTTCACGTGAAACATACCCCCGAAGTCCTATCCCGGCGCAATAAGCCGAGATTGGATCATTCGCTCCGCTTCCTGCGGGAGGAAGCCATGTCTCTTCGCCCGGTTCGCGCCTCGGTCAGGTGATGGCCTCAGGTTCGACCAGGATGCCAGCAAGCCGGTTCATTGATCGACCACAGTATGTCGGGGACTTTACGCTCGGTTCGCGGAGCTGGGGAGATGACATCCTCTCCGAAGCCCCCTGCGATGACCGGTCTTGCAGTCTGCTCTGAGGCTTTCAGTTGGGCCAGCAGACGAGACAGCTTGTTCTTGCCGAGCTTTTCCGCGTCGTCGGCACACGGCAGGATGGATGTCTGGATCGCCGCTGGACGACGGCATCATCCTGAAGAAATCGGAGCCAGGGACTGTCAGGCCTGGCCGCGCAGAATGCGGTGCGGCAGATGATGCAGGACTATATCAGAGGAGAATAGGCAAGCGGCCTTAGACAGCTTCGCCGAAATATCAGAACAAAACGGGTACATCCAGGTCTTCGCTGTTAGAGCGATCCTGTCGGCCACTCATAGGATTCCGAAAGCGGCATGCCGAAGGTGGTTTCCACCATGTAGCGCCCGATGCGGTCGGAGGAAAACAGCCGATGGGCTTTGGTCCAGGCGCGGCGAGCCCTATCACGCCAGGTTTTGTCGTCCTTCAGCGCGGCGCGGATGCCGACTTCGAGATCGCTCATGTCGGAGAAATAAATGACCTCGTCCTCATCGAACCAGCGCTCGAAGCCGCGGCCGCGCAGCAGGCAGGTCAGCAGGCCGTTGCCGAGGTAATGCACCATCCGGTCGGACGAATAGAGGGAGTAGTCGTTATTGCGGTCGAACGATAGGCCGATCTTCGATGCGCCGATGAGCGAAAGATGTTCCGCGCCCCAGACAAAAGGCCGCTTGACCGCCGATCCGAAGAAGCCGAGCCGCAGGTCGCCCAGATTGCGTTGCAGAACCTGCAGGTGCCGCCGCCGCGGATCTTCCGCATTGTCGGTATCCCGGCCGCCGGCAAAGAAGATGTCGAACTGGTGATCAGTGTGATCGAAGGAGCGTCCGACATCGACCGAGGGATCGACGGGGTTCGGGAAAAAGCGAATGAAGGTCTTGTTGGTCTCGAGCTGGCGCAGATACGGATCGGCGGTGGTGATGAAAATGCCGTCCGCGATGCCGACCTTCCGGGCAATCTTCCTAATGTTCTCGCCTTGCGCCAGCGAGTCCACGTTGAGATAGATGATCCGCACTGCCGGATGCTGGCGGCGTATCTCGATAATCGTCTCGTCGGGGATCATCTCGGCATGCGCCAGGATGATCAGATCCGGCACCAAGTCAGCCGCAAGCTGCAGCAGCTTTTTGGGAATATTGCGGGCGCCAAAGCTGCGGGAGCGGAAAATGGTGGTGGCGCGGGCATAGTCTCGTTCGTTGAAAACGTAGACGGCGTGGCCGCAGCGGATGAGGCCCTGCATCAGTTTGGGCCAGATCATGTAATGCTTATGCGCATTACTGAAGCCCATCACATTACCGATAAAGAGTATCTTGAACCCCGAATTCCCCCGGCGCCGAGCTGCCTGCAACCCACGCCGACAGGCCACCCCTGTTTTGGCCTGCAATGGCGGCGCTGTCTTTATGCTGTAATTTTGGGATATTCATCGCAAGGAGCGCCATGCATTGCAAGAGTTGCAAGGCTGACAATCCTGCTCAACTGCGCCATAACTGCGGCGTGACGCCAGACGATTTCCAGTGCCAGACCCAGGCCTCGCCCGAGGTGATCGACCGCCTCAAGACCTATGCCGCCCTGCTGGTCAAATGGCAGAAGGCGATCAATCTGGTGGCGCCGAACACGCTATCCGATATCTGGGGCCGGCATTTTCTGGATTCCGCGCAGCTGCTGCCGTTGGCGCCGCCGGGCGTAGGACGCTGGCTCGATCTTGGCTCGGGCGGGGGGTTCCCCGGCCTGGTCATCGCGGCCATGGGCATCCCCGGCGTTCATCTGGTTGAGAGCGACCAGCGCAAGGCGGCCTTTTTGCGTGAGGCGGCTCGTGTCATGGATGTCCCGGCGATTGTGCATGTCCAGCGGATCGAGGCTGTCGATCCCGCCGCCCTGCATGCTGCCATGGGAGGCTCGCCACAGGTGATCTCGGCCCGGGCGCTGGCGCCGCTGGCCGAGCTGCTGCCGCTTGCCCATCGGCTGGCGGGACCGGACAGCCTGTACCTTTTCCCGAAGGGCCGGCAGGCGGAGGACGAATTGACCACGGCCCAGCGATATTGGACAATCGGCACGGTGGATATGCTGCCAAGTCAAACCGATAAGGCGGCGCGGATTCTGCGCATCAGGGGACTGGAACCCGCTTGACCAGCACGGAACAAGAACACAGCCCGGAGCCCGGCTTTGAGCCGGAGCCGAACTGGCCGGACGCGCCGGGATCAGGCTCGCCAGGCGCAGGCTATCCGGGCGCAGGCTATCCGGGCGCCGGATTGCCCGACCCGGATCTGGAGGCCGAACTGGCGGCATCGGCCGCCGAGGATGCCGGCATGACCTCGGATCCCTCTACAAAGGACGGCAACTCTATAAAGAACGACAACAAGGCACAGAAAGACGACACGCCGCGCCCGCATGCCGCGCCGCAGCGTATGGGACGCGTGCTTGCGGTCGCCAATCAAAAGGGCGGGGTCGGCAAGACCACCACGGCCATCAACCTGGCCACGGCGCTGGCGGCGGTCGGCGAACGCGTGCTGCTGATCGACAGCGATCCGCAGGGCAATGCCTCGACGGGGCTTGGCCTGTCGCAGGACGAACGGCAATTCGGCACCTATGAATTGCTGATGGGCGCCGCGGTGCTGGACGAGACGATCCGCCCGACCAAGGTGCCCAATCTGCTGATCGTGCCGGCCAGCGTCGAGCTTGCCGGTGCTGAGCTTGAGATGATGGATCTCGACCGGCGCCAGCATCGCCTGAAGGATGCCATCGACGGCAAGCTGGGCGAGTTCGATCATGTGCTGATCGACTGCCCGCCATCGCTGACCCTGCTGACGGTGAATGCGATGGTCGCGGCCGATGCAGTTCTGGTGCCGCTGCAATGCGAGTTCTTCGCGCTGGAAGGTCTGTCGCAGCTGCTGCGCACCATCGAGCGCGTGCGCACCACGCTCAACCCCTCGCTCGATGTGCAGGGCGTGGTGCTGACCATGTTCGACAAGCGCAACAATCTCTCCGAACAGGTCGCTGCCGATGTGCGCGGCTTCCTCGGCGAGAAGGTCTACGAGACGGTGATCCCGCGCAATGTGCGCATTTCGGAAGCGCCCAGCCATGGCGTTCCGGCGCTGATCTATGATCATCGCGCGCCGGGCAGCACGGCCTACATGTCGCTGGCGCGCGAGGTGATCAAGCGCGAGCAGGCGATCCGCGACGCCGCGTGACGACAGACGCGTAACGATCAGAGTAGCGAAGGACAGAGTATGAGCGACGATCCGAAACGCCGCCCCGTGCCAGGCAAGGGCCTGGGCCGCGGCCTCGCCGCCCTGATGGGCGACACCGCGCCGCGGGACGGTGAGGCGGCCACGCCGCGTGGCGGCGTGCGCGAGATTCCGATCGAGCAGCTCAAGCCCAATCCCTATCAGCCGCGCAAGATATTCAATACCAGCGCGCTGGAGGAGCTGGCACGCTCGGTCAAGGAGAAGGGCCTGCTGCAGCCGCTGCTGGTACGGCGCGCACGCGACGGCCAGGGCTATGAGATCGTCGCCGGCGAACGCCGCTGGCGCGCGGCGCAGCTGGCGCAGCTGCATGCCGTGCCGGTGGTGATCAAGGAAATCACCGACCGCGACGCGCTTGAGATCGGCCTGATCGAAAACGTCCAGCGCGAGGATCTCAATCCGCTGGAAGAAGCGGGCGCTTTTCAGCGCCTGCATGATGAATTCGGCTACAGCCAGGATCAGATCGCGCAGGTGATCGGCAAGAGCCGCAGTCATGTCACCAATACCTTGCGCCTGCTGCAGCTGCCGAAAAGCGTGCAGGAGATGATCAGCCGCGGGCAGCTGACAGCCGGTCAGGCACGGCCACTCATCGGTCATGCGCTGGCCGAACAACTTGCCCAGCGCATTGCCGAAGGCAGCCTCACTGTGCGCCAGGCCGAAAAGCTGGTCGCCGTTGGCCGCGAAATCGGCACCGAAGCCGCAGCGAAGAAGGGCGGACGGCCGAGCAAGACGCCGGCGCCCACCGGCAATGCTGCTCCGGTGCGCAAGGATCCCGACACGCTGGCGTTTGAGCGCGGGCTGACGGCTGCGCTCGGCCTGAAGGCTGAGATCGAGACCGAACCCGGCAATCCGGAAGCCGGCCGCCTGGTGCTGCATTACCAGACCCTGGAACAGCTCGACGAACTCGCCAAGAAGCTGAGCCGCCGCTAGGCACGGGCGCTCAAGGCCGCACGGCGGGCGTTTCGATGTTCATGCCTGCGGCGCGCTTCATCAGATAGAGTTCAAGCTCCACCATTTCCGGCGCATCCCAGTCGAACGGCTCGGCGCGGATGCCGGTCAGGCAGTTGCGCAGGCGGCGCTGCAGCGAGCCGAGCGTCTGCCATTCCAGCCGGTAGATCGGATATCCGGTGGGATGCGCCTGCGGGATCGGCGCGCCGGCGAGCCTGCCGCCCCAGTTGTCGTCATGGCATTGCGCGCAGGACAGGCCAAGCTGTCCCATCGGCGTTTTGAAAAACTGCCTGCCGTTTTCGAGATGCGGCGCCAGCCGTGCATCTTCAGGCGGCGCAATCGGCAGGCCGCGCGACTGCGCGCCAATAAAAGCGGACAGAGCGAGCAGGGGGCGGGATTCCGGCTCGAAGGCCGGCTGCTGCTGGTTTTCGCTGCGGCATAGATTGATCCGCTGCTGCAGATTGATCGGGCGGTTGAGCCTGTCATTGAAGGCCGGATAGCGCGCTGCCGCGCCGCGCATGCTGTCTTTCGCATCGCCGTGGCATCCGGCGCAGGAGGGCGCGTTTGCCGCCTGCTGCTGCCACAGCGCTTCGCCTTCCAGCACCCAGAGCATGCCCGGATTGAGCATGTCGTCGCGCTGCATGTCCTGGCTCGAGGGCGTCATGAAATCGAAGCCGGAGCGGCGGTCGCGGGTCTTAATCTCAGCGGCCAGGACAGGCAAAGCGGCGACAAGGCAGCAGGCGAGAGAGAGCAGGCGGATCATGTCACCGTGATCGTGCCGCTCTCAACATGGCGGAAGCCGTTATCGCCTTCCCAGGTGAAGGTGAGTTCGCCGCTTTTCGTCGCCACCGTCGTGAATGAAAGATACGGATTGGCGGCGATGGCCTGCCACAGGTCGGCGCGGAAGACTTCCTCGCCATCGTAATGGCAGGTAAAGCGCCGGATGATGTCGCGCGGAACCACCTTGCCCGTGGCATCGGGACGGTAACCGGTTTCCATCACATGCGAGATCAGGGTGCGGATCTCGATAATCTCGCCCTTCTTCGCGGTCTTTGGAAAAGACAGGCGCGCCAGATTCATCGCATCAGCCCTCCACGCAAGCCGCCAGGGTGACGATCACATCCACCTGATCCGACCAGAAGCTGCCATCGCTATGCTGGGCCAGCGCGATCACCTTCTGTGAGGTCGCAAGCCGCATCCGCGTCGTGACGATGGCCCGGCCGCTGCGCGGGCTGAGATGGAAGATGGCGACATTCGGCTGCGGATTCTGTTCGGTGAACAAGGCCAAGGCGCGAACATGATCCTCGGCCGTCATCGGGCTGTCCATTCGGACGGTGACCGAAACCGAGTTGCCGTTCTCCACCAAAGGCGGCAGGTCGAGCTTCACCCGTCCGCGCTGCAGCGTTGCGCCGCCGGTAAACTCGCGGATCGCGGCAGCCAGTGCATCCGGCGTGCCCCAGGACGGCCGCACCAGCAGCAATCCAACGGCTCCGGCAGCACTGGCCGCGAGCGTTTCGCGTCGTGTCCATCGCGTTCGGCCTGGCATCGGCATGGCGGCACTCCTCAACGCAGATCGCTTCTTCACCGCAGGGTCTTCAGATACGCAATCACGTCTTCGATTTCTTCAGCCGACAGCACCGGCTTGCCCTGCCAGGCAGCGCCGACGCGCTGCAAGCCGTCGATCTTGTAATAGGCCGGCATGATGCTGGCCGGATTGAGGCGTTTCGAATCCACCAGCCGCAGCCGCAACTGTCCTTCGCTCCAGCGCGATCCTGCGCCATCCAGCGGCGGTGCCAGATTGCCCTGGAACCGCTCTTCCGGGATCGGGCCGCTGTGACAGAGCAGGCACAGACCCTTCTGCCGGCTGGCGACAATGGCGCGTCCGCGCGCTGCATCGCCAGGCACGCCGGTCAGCGATTGCGGGATCGCATCGCCAACAACCTCGTATGACACCAGCGGCTGCGCGGCGGCGGGCATGGACGCTGCCAATGTCAGCATGGCCGCCGCCAACGCCCTCAACCTCCCTCTCCCGCTTGCGGAAGAGGGTTGGGGTGAGAAGGTCTCAGCTCTGCAGCCGCCGCGATTCACGCCTGCCGGAGATCGTGCTTCTTCAGCGGCAGATCGCGGATGCGTTTGCCGGTGGCGGCGAAGATCGCGTTCAGCACGGCGGGCGCTGCAACGGCGATCGTCGGCTCGCCAACACCGCCCCAGAAGCCGCCCGATGGCACGATCACGGTTTCCACCTTCGGCATCTCGTCGATGCGCATCATCGGATAGGTATCGAAATTCTCCTGCTCGATACGTCCGTTGGCGACCGTGCATTCGCCATACAGCGCCGCCGTCAGGCCATAGACGAAGGAGCCTTCGACCTGCGCCTCGATCTGCTGCGGGTTCACCGCATGGCCCGGATCGGTGGCCGCGACGATGCGATGGATCTTCAGCTTGCCGTCCGGCGCCACCGAAACTTCCGCGCAGGCGGCGACATACGAGCCAAAGCCCATGCATTGCGCCAGACCGCGATAGATGCCCTGCGGCGCGGGCTTGTCCCAGCCGACTTTCTCCGCCACGGCATTCAGCACTGCCAGATGCTTCGGGTGGTTCGCCATCAGCTTGCGGCGCAGTTCCAGCGGATCCTTGCCGGTGGCATGCGCCACCTCATCGAGAAAGCATTCCAGGTAGATGGTGTTGTGATTGAGGTTGACGCCGCGCCAGAAACCCGGCGGCACCGGCGGGTTGCGCATCGCATGGTCGATCAAAAGGTTCGGGATCGTGTAGCCGATCGCCGCCTCCGCGCCGCCCGCATTGAGGCCCTGGAAGACCACCGGGTCCAGGCCGTTGCGGATATTCTGCGGAAAGATGCCGGCCAGAATCGACTGGCCGGAAATGCGCATATGCAGGCCGGTCAGCTCGCCCTTGTCGTCCAATGCTGCGGTGAGCTTGCATTGCGTGACCGGGTGATAGCGGCCATGCAGCATGTCCTCTTCGCGCGACCAGATCAGCTTCACGGGCGTGCCGGGCATCTCCTTGGCGATGAGAACTGCCTGGCGCACCCAGTCATGCACGGCGCCGCGCCGGCCGAAGCCGCCGCCAAGATGGATCTTGTAGACCTCGCATTGCGTCGCCGGCAGGCCCGCGGCTTCGGCTGCCGCGGCCAAGGCCGCCTCGCCATTCTGGGTCGGCGTCCAGACTTCGCAGCGCTCCGGCGTCCATTTCGCCGTCGCGTTCATCGGCTCCATGGTGGCGTGGTTCTGATACGGATAGGAATAGGTGGCGGTGATGGTGCGCGCGGCGGATTTCAGCGCCATCTCGACATCGCCCTGCCTGTTGCCAACCGCGGCTTCCCTGGCGTCCAGCCCCTCCTTCAGCATCTCGGCGATGCTCGCGCTGGAGACGTTCGCATTCGGGCCCTCGTCCCATTCGATCTCCAGCGCATCCAGCGCCGACTTGGCGCGCCACCAGGTATCGGCGATCACCGCGACGGCGCTGTCGCCGACTTGGACGACTTTCTTCACGCCGGGCCTGCTGGCGATGCTGGCGGCATTGAAGCTCTTCACCTTGCCGCCGAAGACCGGGCAATCCCTGATCGCGGCATTCAGCATGCCGGGCAGCTGCAGATCGATGCCGTAGACCTGCTTGCCGGTCAGCTTGTCGGCGGTATCCAGCCGCTTCAGCGGCTTGCCGGCGATGGTCCAGTCTTTCGGATCCTTCAGCGGCACGTCGGTTGGCGGCGCGATCTTCGCGGCTGCTTCGGCCACCTGGCCGTAAGTGACCTTGCGGCCTGACGGCACATGCGTGATCACGCTTTTCTCGGCACGGCATTCGCTGGCCGGCACATTCCATTGCTGGGCGGCCGCCTGCACCAGCATGATGCGCGCGGCGCCGCCGCCCTTGCGGACATAATCGTGGGATTCACGGATCCCGCGGCTGCCGCCGGTGGAGAAATTGCCCCAGGCCCGGTTGCGCGCGAGGTTCTGTCCCGGCGTCGGATATTCTGTGGTTACCTTCGACCAGTCGCAATCCAGTTCCTCGGCGACGAGCTGCGCCAGGCCGGTCAGCGTGCCCTGTCCCATCTCGGAGCGTGCGATGCGGATGACCACGGTGTCGTCCGGTTTGACGACAACCCAGGCATTGATCTCCGGCATGCCGCCCGATTGCGCGGCAGCTTGGCCGAACGGAATGTGAAAGCCGAGGCTCAGGCCGCCGAAAGCGGCAGACGAAGTGATGATGAAGCCGCGGCGGGAAATGGCAGTGCGGGAAACGGAAGCGGCAAGCGCGTTCATTGGCTGTCCTCCCTCGCGATCAGGTGCGGCGGCCGCTGCCATTGGCAGCGCCATTGCCGGCGGCTTCGTGGATCGCGGCGCGCACGCGGTTATAGGTCCCGCAGCGGCAGATGTTGGTGATCTCGGCATCAATATCGGCGTCGCTGGGCTTCGGGTTCTGCTGCAGCAGGGCAGCCGCCGCCATGATCATGCCGGTCTGGCAATAGCCGCATTGCGGCACATCGAGCGCCAGCCACGCCTTCTGCACGGGATGCGATCCATCCGGCGACAGGCCCTCGATGGTGACGATCTTCTGGTCCTCGGTGAAGGCAGAAACCGGCATGACGCAGGAGCGCATCGGCTGTCCGTCGACATGCACGGTACAGGCGCCGCATTGCGCGATGCCGCAGCCGTATTTGGTGCCGGTGAGCTGAAGCTGCTCGCGCAGCACCCACAAAAGCGGTGTGTCCTCCTCCGCTTCGAATTCTCTGATGACGCCGTTCACGTTGAGCTTTGGCATTGCTTATCTCCCTGTTAGCCGGCCGCTAATTGGGCGAACAAAGACCGACGACGGCATGTGACAAGGGTAACGCAACAAAAACTGTGAACGAGATCACAATCGCGGTAGCGGTGAAGAATCCGCACGCCTGGCGAGGCGTTTTCAGCGTTGGAGAAAACCACCCCTGGCGGTTCGCCATTATGAGCGCGGCGGAAAGAAAGACGACGTCATCACCGTCGCCATCGCCAGCCCTCAGCGGACTCAAAGCTTCGCCTTCGACCCGCGCGTTTGAAAACGGAGCGGCAGACTTGATAGCCGGGCGGATCCCCCCTGCCTGAAGCGCCATCCAAGGCCAGTCCTGCTCATTGTCTATCCATCAATGCCACCGGTCAGCGCCACCGATCCCCTGCTCCCGGCCGCGCCTGATTGGCACGCCAGGCTGCCTGACCGACCCCGGACAGTGACGCGAAAATCATCAGATTAGAGGCGTGTGATCAAAATTTGTGCAGCCATCCGGCACGGATACGCGGAAAAACCCGTCTTCCCCAGCGGAATCAGGCCCGACTTCTGCCTGAGTCCCGGCCCTGAGCGCTGGCACGCTTCTTGTAACTCCGGGCCTGAGAGGTATGCGCCAGAGGTGGGCCGGCCGTCGTTCCGTCAGTTGGGGGGAACCGGAGCGGTCTTCCGGAGAAGGGCCTGATCGTCAGGAACGGACCGGGATAATGGCGCGACCTTCCATGATCAGGAGGTCTTATCGTCATGCAACTTCCCACCGTCTCGCGGTCCGCGGCGCAGGTTGCCCGTGTGTCCGGTCAGCGGCAACTCGGCTGGCTCACGCTGGCTGCGGCTGCCGTCATTGCTTTGCTTCCCAGCCTTGGCTTCGCTCAGGACGCCGAACCCACGTTGAATCCCGGCGACACCGCCTGGATGCTCACGTCCACCGCGCTGGTTCTGCTGATGACCATTCCCGGTCTGGCGCTGTTCTACGGCGGCATGGTGCGCAAGCAGAACGTGCTCGCCATCATGATGCAGAGCTTCGCCATCTGCTGCTTGATGAGCATCATCTGGATGGTCGTCGGCTACAGCCTCGCCTTCGCGCCGGGCAATGCCTTCATCGGCGGCTTCGACAAGCTGTTCCTCTCGGGCGTCACCGTCGACTCGCTGAGCGGCACGATCCCCGAGACCGTGTTCATCACCTTCCAGATGACCTTCGCGATCATCACCCCGGCGCTGATCACCGGCGCTTTCGCCGACCGCATGAAGTTCTCGGCCATGCTGTGGTTCATGGGCCTGTGGTCGATCTTCGTCTATGCCCCGGTGGCCCACATGGTCTGGGGCGGCGAGGGCACGCTGATGGGTGACATGGGCGTGCTGGATTTCGCCGGCGGCACCGTCGTGCACATCAATGCCGGCGTTGCCGGCCTGGTCGCCTGCCTCGTGCTCGGCAAGCGCCAGGGCTACGGCAAGGTCAGCCATGCGCCGCATAACCTGACGCTGTCGATCATCGGCGCCTCGCTGCTGTGGGTTGGCTGGTTCGGCTTCAACGCCGGCTCGGCGCTCAGCGCTGGCGGCGGTGCGGGCATGGCCATGCTGGTCACCCAGGTTGCTACGGCTGCTGCCGCCCTGGCCTGGATGTTCTCTGAGTGGCTGGCCCGCGGCAAGCCCAGCGTTCTGGGCATCGTCTCCGGCGCCGTGGCCGGCCTCGTCGCCATCACCCCGGCCGCTGGCTTCGTCGACCCGATGGGCGCTCTGATCATCGGTATTGTCGCCGGCATCATCTGCTTCGTCGCCTCGACCAGCGTGAAGAACGCGCTGGGCTACGACGACAGCCTGGATGTCTGGGGCGTGCATGGTGTTGGCGGCATCGTCGGCGCCGTCCTCACCGGCGTCTTCGCCCGTGCGGCCATCACCGGCGCCGAAGAGCCGCTGGGCCTGCTGGACGGCAATGGCGGTCAGGTGCTGACCCAGATCTATGGTGTCGTGATCACCATCGTGTTCACCGCCATCATGTCGCTGATCATCCTCAAGATCATCGACTGGACGATTGGTCTGCGCGTCGATGAGGCCACCGAGCGCGATGGTCTCGACCTGAACCTGCACGGCGAGACGGTGCAGTAAGGGTTCGCGCGAGCAGAGCCCGGGCCGGCTTCACCCACCCGCCGGCCCGGGTTTCCTTCTTCCCTCCCACTCTTCTAGGCCCGGTTTCTATTTTGATTCGGGCAAGGGTAATCCCTCCTTTCTCGTCGTGGAGGTTGTGGTGATGTCCGCTTTCGACGAGATGAATGAGGCTCCGGCCGCCGCTTGCGAGGCACTGGCCGGCTCGGTACGCAGCCCCTATCGCGCCTACAAGCGCTGGCTCGATTCAGCCCCCGCCGATCTGCTGGCGCGCCGCCGCCAGGAAGCCGATCTGATGTTCCGCCGGCTCGGCGTGACCTTTGCCGTCTATTCCGAAGGCGGCGATACCGAACGCCTGATCCCCTTCGATGTGGTGCCGCGCATTCTGTCCGGCCGCGAATGGCGGCGCCTGGAGCGCGGCCTGGTGCAGCGCGTGCGCGCGCTCAACGCCTTCCTCACTGACATCTATCACGACCAGGAAATTCTCAAGGCCGGGAAGATCCCGGCCGAGCTGATCACCGGCAACCCCGCCTATCTCGCCGCCATGCATGGCGTGAAGATCGCGCGCCAGATTTATACCCATATCGCCGGCATCGACATCGTGCGCACCGGCGAGGACGATTTCTACGTCCTGGAAGATAACGCGCGCACGCCCAGCGGCGTCTCCTACATGCTGGAGAACCGCGAGGCGATGATGCGCCTCTTTCCCGATCTCTTCGGCCAGGTGCGCGTCGCGCCGGTCGGCCACTATCCGGACTCGCTGCTGCAGACCCTGCGCGAAAGCGCGCCGCCCAACTGCGAGGACGAGCCGACGGTGGCGCTGCTCACGCCCGGTGTGTTCAACTCCGCCTATTTCGAGCATGTCTTTCTCGCCGAGCAGATGGGCGTGGAACTCGTCGAAGGCGGCGATCTCGTTGTGAAGGACGATATCGTCTACATGCGCATGGTCGGCGGACTGAAGCGCGTCGACGTGATCTACCGCCGCCTCGACGATGCCTTCCTCGATCCGCTGGCCTTCCGCAAGGATTCGCTGATCGGCGTGCCGGGGCTGTTTGCCGCCTACAAGGCCGGCAATGTCACCTTGGCGAACGCGGTCGGCACCGGCGTCGCCGACGACAAGTCGGTCTATCCTTACGTGCCCGACATGGTGCGCTTCTATCTGGGCGAGGAGCCGCTGCTCGCCAATGTGCCCACCTATATCCTGCGCCGCGCCGAGGATCTGAAATACACGCTCAATCATCTTGACGAGCTGGTGGTCAAGGAAGTGCACGGCTCGGGCGGCTACGGCATGCTGGTCGGGCCGCGCGCCAGCAAGGCCGAGATCGAGGAATTCCGCGCCAAGATCCTGGCCAAGCCGGAAGCCTATATCGCGCAGCCCACTTTGGCGCTTTCGACCTGCCCCACCTTCGTCGAGACCGGCATCGCGCCGCGCCATGTCGATCTGCGGCCCTTCGTGCTCAGCGGCGAAACCATCCGCGTCGTGCCCGGCGGCCTGACCCGCGTCGCGCTCCGCGAAGGCTCGCTGGTGGTGAATTCCAGCCAGGGCGGCGGCACCAAGGATACCTGGGTGCTGGAAGACGGCCTGCACGATCCCGCGCCGCTGACCGCGCAGCATCAGAGCCAGCTTCAGACCGCCGGCGAGGATTGATCATGCTGAGCCGCGCAGCCGACAATCTCTACTGGATGATGCGCTATACCGAACGCGCCGAGGCGATGGCGCGCATCCTCGATGTGGCCCATCGCATGGCGCTGCAGGGCAGCGTCGGCGCGCAGCGCGGCGGACCCTGGGAGCCGGCGCTGATCATCGCGGGCTGCGACAAGGCTTTTGCGCTGCATGGCGGTCCGGCGACGCCGCGCAACGTCATCGACTTCCTCTCCTTCGCGCCCGACAATCCGTCCAGCATCTATGCCTGCCTGCGGGCGGCGCGCGAGAATGCGCGCGCCATGCGGGCGCAGATCACGTCGGAAGCCTGGCAGAGCATCAACGCCGCCTGGCTGGAGATGCGCACGCTCACCCATGACAAGGCCGAGGCGGACGGCTATTCCATTTTCTTCGACTGGGTGCGTGAACGAAGCCATCTCTTTCGCGGCGTGGCCGAGGCCACCATGCCGCGCGGCGATGCCTATCGCTTCATGCGACTCGGCACGCTGATTGAGCGCGCCGATGCCACCGCGCGCATTCTGGATGTCAAATACCATATCCTGTTGCCATCGCCCGGCGATGTCGGCGGCGCAGTGGATTATTATCAGTGGGCGGCCTTGCTGCGCTCGGTGTCCAGCTTCCGCATCTACCGCCAGATCTATCGCGACGCGATCCGCCCGATCAAGGTGGCCGAGCTGTTGATCCTGCGCGAGGATATGCCGCGCAGCCTGCATGCCTGCTTCAGCGAGATCGTCGACATCCTGCATGAACTGCGCGAAGGCTATCGCGTCAATTACCGCTCGGTGCGGCTGGCCGAGCGCATGCTGATGCGCCTGCGCTACGGCAAGATCGAGACGATCTTCGAGCGCGGCCTGCATGAATATCTGACCGAGATCGTCGACGCCAATATCGAACTCGGCGCCCAGATCGCGCAGGATTTCATGCAGCCGGCGTGACGTTGCGTTTGAAAAAGGCAGCCTAGCGTAAGCCAATGACCTATTGCGTCGGCCTCTACCTCAATGACGGCATCGTCATGCTGTCCGACAGCCGCACCAATGCCGGCGTCGATTCCATCGCCACCTTCGGCAAGATGCATCTTTGGGAAAAGCCGGGCGACCGTGCACTGGCCATTGGCACGGCGGGCAATCTGTCGCTCAGCCAGTCGGTGGTGGCCTTGCTGCGCGAGACCTTTACCGACAGCGACGGACGGCTCTGCGACCTGATGCAGGCGACCAGCATGTTCGAGGCGGCCGGCATGGTCGGCGCGGCGATCCGGGAAGTCGCCCGCCGCGATGGCGACAGCCTCAAGCAGCAGGGGCTGGAGCCTGCGCTCTCGATGCTGCTGGGCGGCCAGATCAGCGGCCGGCCGCATGAGCTTTATATGCTCTACTATGCGGGCAACTTCATCCGCGCCACGGAAGACACGCCGTTTCTGCAGATCGGCGAGATCAAATACGGCAAGCCGATCCTCGATCGTGTGATCCGGCCCGACACGCCGCTGGTGCAGGCGGCAAAATGCGCGCTGGTATCGATGGATTCCACCTTGCGTTCCAACATCTCGGTCGGCCTGCCGCTCGATCTCGTGGTGCTGCGCAAGGATCATCTGCAATTCGCGCTGCGCAAGCGCATCACCGAGGATGATCCTTATTTTACCTCGATCCGCAGCCTGTGGGGCGAAGGCCTGCGCAAGGTCTTCCAGACGATTCCCGATCCAAACTGGGGCCTCTAAACCGCCGCTTTACTTCGGCTGATGCGCCAGCACTTCGGCCGGTACGGGAGTGAACTGGCTGGCGCCCGGCGGCTGCCACAGCAATTGCAGCGTCGCGGTGTTGCGCTTCTGGAAATACCAGATGGTCAGCGGATACCAGCCTGGCTGGGTGACATTCACCGCGGCTGGCGTGGTCATGCGGTCGGCGTGCACGTCCGGATCTTCCACCAGCATCGGCCCGCCGAGGAAGACGCGCACGCCATCATTGGAATTGACAACGAAATAATGCTCGCCGCGTTCCAGCTTGATCAGCCCGTCGAAGCGGATGCCGTACAGGCTGTCCATGCGGGACTCCCACAGCTTGCCGGCGGTGCTTTCGTCCAGCACCGGGACCGGTGTGCCCACCTCGCCCTGGGACGGATCGGCGGCGGCGCGCACAAGCTCATCAATATGGTTGAACAGCAGGTTGCGGTAATAACGCGGCAGCAGGCCGGGCTTTAAGCTATCGGATGCAGGCTGCGGACTGAGCGGCTGCGGCTTACCCTGAGCCATGACCTGCGGGACGAGGCCGGTCAGAGCGGCGAAAAGCAGGCCGGCGATGACGGATCTGGCGATGAATGAGCGGCGCGCGATCATGGGCTGTTTTCCTGTTGGAGCCAGCCTATCAAGCTCGTGCCCAAGCCGGCAAGCAAGCCGTCTTGCCGGTCGCGCCTGTCCCGGATCAATCTATCCCAGATCAATGGTGACGATGATCGGTGCGTGGTCGGAAGCCTTTTCCTTGCCGCGCATTTCCTTGATCACCTGGGCATGCTTCAGCTTGCCCTTGAGCTGCGGGCTGACCCAGACATGGTCCAGCCGGCGGCCTTTATCCGCCAATTCCCAGTTGGGTGAGCGGTAGCTCCACCAGGAATACAGCTTCTGCTCCGCCGGCACGAAATGGCGCACGGCATCCACCCAGTCGCGCGCGGCCTGCATTTTCAGCATGCCTTCGGTTTCCACCGGCGTGTGGCTGACCACGTTCAGAAGCTGCTTGTGCGACCAGACATCGGTCTCCAGCGGCGCAATGTTCAGATCGCCGACCAGGATTTCCTTGCCGCCCTTCTTTTTCAGTTCCATCGACCAGGCGGTCATCTCGGCGACGACTTCCAGCTTATGGGCGAATTTGTCGTTCTTGACCGGATCGGGCACGTCGCCGCCGGCCGGCACGTAATAGTTATGCAGCACCGTGCCATCGGGCAGCTTGGCGGAGATATGGCGGCAATCGTTGCGGCCGCACAAAGCGCGCATCTCGTGCAGTTCGACCTGATGTTTGGCGAAGATGGCGACGCCGTTATAGCCGGGCTGGCCCTTGATCAGCCGCGTCGTATAGCCATGCGCATCGAACAGCTCATGCGGAAACTGGTCGTCGCGCACCTTGGTCTCCTGCAGGCAGAGCACGTCCGGCGCGTACTGGCGCAGGAAGCCGTCCATCAGATCAAGGCGGGCGCGGATGGAGTTGATATTCCAGGTGGCGAGGGTGATGGGGCCTTTCGGCGCGGCAGGTTTCTTCGGCATGGCCTTTGATTAGCACGAACCGCGCGGGCGCATAAACGGTCTCGCCCCCCTTGCCTGAGCCGGGAGGAGCCTCACTTTTTGGCTGAACGCCAAGGAGGTGCGCCATGCCGATGCGTTTGGAAGGATCCTGCCGCTGCGGCGCGGTGAAATTCTCGGTCGACAGCCATGCGCCAGTGCCCTACCAGCTCTGCTACTGCTCGATCTGCCGCAAGACCGCCGGCGGCGGCGGCTTCGCCATCAATCTCTCGGGTATTGCCGACAGCCTGAAGGTGACAGGCAAGAAGGCGCTGGGCGTCTACCGGGCGGAAATCTGCGACGACGACGGCAGCAATTGCGAGACCAGCACGGGCGAGCGGAATTTCTGCAGAAAATGCGGCTCGGCCCTGTGGCTCTACGATCCCACCTGGCCGGATCTCGTGCATCCCTTTGCATCTGCCATTGACACCGAACTGCCGGAGCCGCCCGCCAAGGTGCATCTCATGCTGCGCTACAAGCCGGGCTGGGTGAAGCCCGATATTGGCAAGCATGACGAGACCTACGATCTCTACCCGCGGCTTTCGATCGCCGACTGGCACAAGAAGCACGGCGTCTGGGTGGAGTGAGATAAGCTGGGCCGGCTTACCACTTCCGCCATGCCACGGCTGGCCGCGGCATGCACGAGTTCCTTGTCTTTGTTGTGCAGTGAAAACAACGCATGGATGGCGCGCCTGAAGGATGCCATGACGGCATAAGCCTCACCTCTTTATCTGCGCCGGATCGTAATAGAAGCGCTCGCGCCAGATCTTCTCGCCCTTCCAGGTCTGGTGCGCCAGTTCCTCGATGCGCCGCTTCGAGCCGTCCTTGAATTCAAACTCGAATACCCAATGCACCACCACGCTATCGCCCTCGATCAGCACCGGCCGGATGTATCGGCTGCGCACGCTCGCCGCGTGGTCCAGCACCTTCTGCTCATGTGCCATCAGCAGATCGCGGCCCTGGCGCGGTGGGTTTAAGTTCTCCTGCATGCTGGCATCTTCTGTGTAGAAGTCGCGGATCGCGCCGACATGGTCATTGGATTCCACGACGGCGATGAAGGCTTCGACGGTCTCTCTGCTGGGCATGTTTCCTCGGTCTTCCGGTGATTCCTGGCAGGGCCTTGCGGCATTTTGCCACTTGGCTGGACCATAGCAGCCGGATGCGCAATATTGTCATCATCGTCATCCGATCCGAGGTGACTGCGATGTTGACCCGCGCTGACAAGATTTTCGCCATTGCCATTACCGCTGCCCTGGTGGGCGCCCTGCTGGGCGCCAGCGTGATGGCGCTGCGTTTCTGGAACGGCATGCCCGGCGATCTCGATCCGGCGGCGATCACGCCGATGATCATCGGCGTCAGCTTCAGCCTGGTGGTCGGCGCGGTTGTGGTCGGCATTTTCCTCTATGGCCGCCGCAAGGAAATCGAGCGCGACAAGAAGCTCTGACTGGCAGCTCTGTCTCGCTGCCGTTCCAGTCCTGGTGGATTTAGGCGACACCTTCTCCAACCTTATCCCGCAGTACCGTAAAGCGGATATCCACCGTCTTCCGGCAAAATCGCGTACCCCGGCGGGTCGGCCAAATGATGGAGCAAGAGGCCGAGATGGACTGGTCGGGGTGGGTATGTTGCCGGCATCGGCTACACGCATGGGTTTTACCGCCAGCTGACGCCGGCGCTGCAGCAATTCGCGCTGCTGTCGCGCGGGGTGGAAAGCGGCGTCGATCTCGAGCATTTCATCTATTGCGATCTCGGCTGCGGCCAGGGCTTCAACGTCAATCTGGTGGCAGCTGCTCATCCCGGCGGCGAGTTTCACGCAACCGACTTCAATCCGGTTCATATTGCCGGCGCACGCAGGCTCGCCAGGCAGGCCGGCGCCACCAACATCCATTTCTACGATGACAGTTTCGAAGACTTCGGCCGCCGCACCGATCTGCCGGATTTCGACATCATCGTGCTGCATGGCATTTTCAGCTGGGTTTCGGCCGAGAACCGCCGCCTGATCGTCGATTTCATCCGCAGCTTCACCACCAAGCAGCTTCCGGGGCTGCAACAGCTCGGGGTCGCGTAATCTTTTATTGATTTAATCCCTCACGCGCGCCCTAGCGTCACCCGCGGGTTCGATCCGCGGGTCTTGCCGCCATGACACAAAGATGCCCGGGCCAGCCCCGGCAAGAGAGGCGTGTCTCTCAGACCAGAACGTCAGAACAGATTGAACGTGTTGCCGACAATCCCGAGCGGCAGGCGGCCAGCTTCGAACAGGCGGAACTTCACTGCAAAGGGATGCTCGGCATCGCCATCGGCGGCCAGCACCAGAGCGGCCTGATAGGCGGCCTGCGCCGCAGCCCCGGCGGCGACACGGATCAGGGCTTCATCGGCAACGCCGGCGCGCGCAGCCGAAACCGCTGCCAGGCCATGCGAAACCTCGCTTGCCTTGGTCGAGACATGGGTCAGCGCCACCATCAGGTCATGTTCGGGATTGAGGCTGAGCGCTTCCTCCAGCAAAGCCTTGCGCATCTGCTCTTCGGCCTGCCACCAATCCTGGCTCCAGTCCGGCGCCTGCGCGGCAGCGGCTGCAGCCCGCCAGTCTTCCACGGCAGCGACGCTGACATCGGGAAAGCCCAGGGCCGAGACATAGGCTTCGGCATCGGCGATCTCGGACGGCTCCAGCGGCTCGCCGACGGCAGAAAACCAGCTGATCCGGCCGCACAGCTTCGACAGCCGCGCAACCGCGCGCAGGCCTTCGAGGTCGTCGCCCCGCGCCTCGTCGCTCATCGCGTCCATCTCATCGTCGTCATTGGCCACTTCGACAATCTTGGTGATCTTGGGCATGATTCATCCACTTATCGCCGTTACCGGCCGAGCCCTCTGCTGGGTGAGAGCCGGGGTCCCTTTTCATCTCGGCGCCATTCATTTCAACAAATGGGATCCCGGCTCTCCGCTTCGCTTCGGCCAGGATGACATGAAAATTACCTGTTGCCGCGGCTTTCGCGCCACAGGCCGAGTTTCTTCTGCACCGGGCGATCCGAGAAGCTGAAGATCACCGCATCGCTATTTGGCGCATGGTGGCGATGCGGCACCCAGCTCGGGATCACGAAAGTATCGCGCTTGCGCCAGTCGAAACGCAATGCCTCCGGGCCGTCGCCGACCAGGGTATAGCCTTCACCCTCCACCACGCTGAACACCGTGGCGTCGGATGAGCGATAGCGCTCGCCTGCAAAGCCCTTCGGCAGAAGCTGCATGAACGTGCCGATGGTCGGCATCGCGCTTTCGCCATTCGCCGGATTGACATACTGCACCTTCAGCCCGTGACAAGGGTCCCATTCATTGCTGCGGCGCATGGTTTCCAGCGCCTCGCGGGTGCGGCGATAGGGATAGTTGAAAACCGGCGAGGTCGGCGTCGCCGCCTCGTAATCCACCGGCAGAAGGCCCGAGCCGTAGCGCGCCAGCGCATCGCCCACCGGCCGCGCCAGCGGCTGGCTGTCTTCCGGATAGCGTTCCATGAAGGAGCAGTCGAGCGTCTGCACGATGGGGATGTCGAGCCCGTCCATCCACACCATTGGTTTGTCGGTCTCGTTGCCGTGATCGTGCCAGGTCCAGGAGGGCGTGATGACGAAATCGCCTTCCTCCATGATGGTCTTCTCGCCATCAACCGCCGTGTAAGCGCCGCTGCCTTCCACGATGAAGCGCAGCGCCGATTGCGTATGGCGATGCGAGGGCGCCACTTCGCCCGGCATGATCAGCTGCAAGCCGGCGTAAAGCGCGGTGGTGATGCGCGATTGTCCCGGCATGCCAGGATTCTCCAGCACCAGCACGCGGCGCTCGGCTTCCTTGGCCGTGATCAGGCTGCCCGCTTCCATGATGAAGCCACGGATTTCGTCGTAATGCCAAATCGCCGGCTGGCAGGCGCTTTTCGGCTCCTTGATCACCAGGCCATGCAGCACTTCCCATAGCGGCGCGAGCTTGTGGCCGCCGATCTTGTCGTAATAGGCCTTGCGCTGCTGCAGCACCGCGGGATCGATATTGGGGCGCTGGGTCATGGCGTTTTCCTCCTCCCCGCTCGCGGGGCGCCGGTATTTTTTAGGCGAGCTATTTAACCGCCAAACCTCGAGCCCGTCACTCGCGGTCTTAATCCGCGGGTTTTCATTCGTTTGCGAAAGATGCAGATCAAGTCCGCGCATGACGGCAAAGGTTCAGGCCGCCTGCGCGGGCAGTTCGGGCAGCTTCAGCTTGAAATGGCCTTCCACCAGTTCCTTCACGCGCATCAGATAGTCGGCCAGCATGTCTTCGTTGCTGCGCTGCTTGATGCCCCATTTGCGGTAGATCTCGTTATTCTTCGAGCCCGCCCGGCCGAAGAAGGCCGGCAGATAGGGGAAGTAGCGGTTGATGGCGTCCTGCACCTCGGCGCGGCCCTCCTCGGTCTGCAGCAGCTCGTCGCAGAAATCCTTGCCGAACTGCGCATGGAAACGCTCTTCCGGCATGGTCATGCGCGAAAGATTGCGCAAGGGCAGGAAGCTGCAATGGGCGAGATCTTCCACCTGCAGGATTTCCGCCAGATCGGCGATTGCTTTGATCACGCAGAATTCCGCCCAGGTCTTGAGCGGGAATTCAAAGATCGACAGCGGGCGCTTCTCCGCATTGGGGACCATCTTCTCTTCCGGAATCCCCATCTGCTCGCCCAGTTCGCGGAAGCGCACGTGATGGCCATATTCCTCCATGGCGACGCGGCAGGTCAGCCATTTGGCATAGGGCGTCGGCGCCAGCGCGATTGCCGGCTCGTCGAACACCCGCGCGCCATACAATTCGTTGATTGCATGGCTGATCACGATCTTTTCCAGTGCGACGCGGAATTCCTCCGGCTGAGCAGCCAGTTCCTCTACGGTTTTGACGACGGGGGCGTTCATGGTTCCTCTCCTGTTATGATCTTGTCCTAAACGATGGGCTCGGTATTGAAGGCCTCCAGATCGGTCTTCAGATCCGTGTAATGCGGCGCGAACTCCTTCGCCGCGGCCTCGCTCAAGGCAGCAAAATCCCAGTCGCGGTCCAGCTTGGCGATGCGCGCAGCCGGCCGCGGCTGGTTGAACAGGAAGATCTCGCGGCCGCGCACGCCGAAAAGCTGTCCGGTAATCTGCGCGCCATGATCGGAGCATAGCCAGCTCACCAGAGTCGCCACATGTCTGGGCGCTATCTTCAGCGCGCGCTCCTTATAGGCGGCCTGCGCGTCATTCGCCGGCTTGATGCTGTCGGTGACGCGGGTGGCGGCAAAGGGCGCGATAGCATTGCAGGTCACCTGGCTGCGCGCCATGTCCATGGCAATGACGCGGGTCAGGCCCAGCAGGCCAGCCTTCGCGCTGGCATAGGCCGCCTGGCCGAAATTGCCGTAAAGCCCGGCCGAGGACGTGATGTTGACAATGCGGCCGAAAGCGCGTCCGGCCTTCTGCTGTTCGCGCATATAGGGCGTGGCGGCAGCGGCCAGATAGAAGGCCGCAAACAGATTGGTGCGCAGAACGGCTTCGAAATTCGCCGGATCGCTTTTGAAGATGAAGGCATCGCGCAGAATCGCGGCATTATTCACCACGATATCGATGGCGCCGAAGGTATCGACCGCCAGCTTCACCGCCTGGCTCGCCGCTTCGGGGCTGGCAATGCTTTGCGGAAAGGCCACCGCGCCAATATCTGCCGCTGCCGTGGCGGCCACCGCGGGATCGGCGCCCATGCCGTCGATGCCAGTGCCGTGATCGGCGATCACCACTTTTGCGCCGCGTGCCATCAGATCGGCTGCGATGGCAAGGCCGATGCCCCGGCCGCCGCCGCTGACCAATGCCACGCGATCTTTCAACTCCGTACTCATGCAGCGCCCTTGTTCAATGCGGCCTTGTCGGCCTCGGTATAAAACGCATCGGCATGGCAATGCTCGCGCGGCAGGCCAGCCGCGCTCAGCGCCGCCATGCAGGTCTCAACCATCGGCGGCGGCCCGCAGAGATAGGCTTTCGCATCGCTCAGCGCGGGATGATCAGCCTTCACCGCATCGGCCAGGAAGCCAGTGCGCCGGCTGGTCGGGCCGCCCGGCTGCGACAGCACCGGCGTGAAGGTGAAATGCGGATGCTTCCGCTCCAGCGCGCGGAAATGCTCCTCCAGATACAGGTCGCGTTCGTCGCGCACGCCGAAATACAGATGGATCGGCTGTGTCATGCCCAGATGCAGCGCGCGCTCCACAATCGACTTGATCGGCGCCAGCCCCGAGCCGCCCGCCAGCGCCAGGATCGGCCCGCCATGGTTTTCGCGCAGAAACGAAATGCCGCGCGGGCCTTCAACGGTTGCCTTGTCGCCCGGCTGCAGACGCTCCAGCACGTAAGGGCTGACTTTGCCGCCCGGCACCAGGCGGATATGGAATTCCAGCACCGGCTCGCCCGGCTGGCTGGCCATGGAATAATCGCGGGTTGGCAGGCCGGCGAAGGTGACGGCGGCATATTGCCCGGCGGAAAATACGAAGGGTCCGCCGCTGTCGATGGATAGCCGGATGCGGCGGATGTCATGCGTCATCGCATCATTGCTGATCACGCTGCAGCTGAGCTTGCGCTGCGGATGTGCGGCGATCTCACCCTCTTCCAGCCAGGCGACTTCGCAGTCAGACAGCGGCGTGGCACGGCAGGCGAGGATCAGTCCGGCACCGCGCTCTTCATCCGACAGCGCGAATTCCGAATAGGGGATCATCTCGACATCGCCGCGGATCAGCATCGATTTGCAGGCTCCGCAATTGCCCGACTGGCAGCCGCAGGGATAGTCGAAGCCGGCATATTGCGCAGCCGACAGGATGGTGTCGCCATCTTCCACAAGAACGGCTTCCGGCAGCTGACGCACAACCACACGATGGGCCACGGCTCCGTTTCCTCCCTGATTTTCGAGCCGCTCCGATACTAGGAAGCGACAGGATGCATGTCAAATTGTTTGCATGACAAACAATCAGCGTGTTTGCCGATTAATGCTCAATAGGATAGAAGAGAGATGAAGCGGTCCGGGCAAAAGAAAACGCCCGGTCGGGGGGCGAACCGGGCGTTATGCGCATATTTGGTCTGCGCCAGAGAAGTGCCGAGAGGGGGGGATCTCGCGGCACCAGCGACGGCATCGCCGCCGCTTAACTGTCATATGGGTCCGCCAAGCGGGGTTGCCAAGTGGGCGAAATCAACATTTCCGTGAAAAAAGGCCGCGCAGCCGGGAAGGGCCGCAGCTCCGCCAACGAAGCATCATCATCGTCTTCCACGACACCGCCACGCCGCATCGTTGATCGCGGAATTCTGCCGGATTTGCTGGGATACAGCCTGCGGCGCAGCCAGGAAGCGGTATTCAGCGCTTTCGTCAGCATGGTGACGGCCAAGCTCGGTGCGGCGGAACTCACGCCTGGCCAGTTTGGCGTTCTTGCGATCATCGCGGCAAATCCGGGCCTGAAGCAGATCGAACTGGGTGGCGCGCTCGGCGTTGACCGCTCCACGGTGGTTGCTGCCGTCGACAAGCTGGAAAAGCGCGGCTTGGTCGAACGCCGCGCCGTGCCGAAGGATCGCCGCGCGCATGCGCTGACGCTCACCCCGGAAGGCCAGCGCGTCTACAGGAAGGCGCTAGCTTTGGTCGAGCGTCACGAAGCAAAGATCGCGGAGAATTTGAGCGCGGCGGAACGTACAACACTGTTCGCGCTGCTGAGCAAGGTGCAGGCCGCAGCCGAAACCGCCTAGCCGCGCGTCTGTCAGGTATCGAGCGTTTCAGTTCGACGCGAATTCCGGATCGACCAGACGATAGCCCAGCCGCGGCTCGGTCAGCAGAAAGCGCGGCGCATCCGGATCTTTCTCCAGCTTGCAGCGCACCTTGCGCGCCAGCACCCGCAAAGCCTGGCGCTGCTCGGCAGTATCGTAGCCCCACAATGTTTCGGTAAGCTGGCGCGTGCCGACCGGCTGGCCGCTGCGCTGCGCCAGCATCTTCACGAACCGCGCTTCCATCGGCGACAGCCGCACCGGGCGGTCTTCGCGTCTTGTATCGCCGGTGGTGATGTCGATCTGGAACGGCCCGACCTGAACGACGCCATTGCTGGCGGCGGCAGCTTCCTGCTGGCGGCGCAGGGCGGCGCGCACGCGGGCCAGCAATTCGCCGGGATCGAAAGGCTTGGTGACGTAATCGTCGGCGCCCAGATCCAGCGCGCGGATTTTGACATCCACTTCTTCGCGGCCGGACAGGATGATCACCGGCAGGTTGGAATGCTGTCCGCCCCGCAACCGCTCCAGGACATCGAAGCCGCTGATATCCGGCAGGCCGATATCCAGCAGTATCAGATCCACGCCGGCTGTCTGCGTCAGGCCGCCCTCCCCGGTTGCCGCCTCGCGAACCGTGTAATGCGCCGCCTCTAAGGCTGCGCGCAGCGCAGCGCGGACGGGTTCGGAATCCTCGACCAGGAGGATGGTGCGCGGTGAGTCAGGCTTGCGGACGGACGCCAGGATCGTCTCCCCCTTGTTAGGGCCGCTGCCGGCCGACGTATTCGCCTTGTGGAAGAGGTTAACGGGAAAGTCCCGCGCCGCCAAGAGGTTACCATGCGTCAGGCGCAAGGCCTGTCTGCCGGCCGTTCAGCCGAGCGTCGGTATCCCGCCGCCGATATCGAGAAAGCGCAGATTTCTGCCAAGGCTGTGCGCCACCGGATCGGCGGCGCTGCCCCATTGCCAGTGTGGCAGGCGGCTCACGGCGATGAAGAGCTGGCAGGCCGCGCGGTGGTCATCGGGCAGCACCGGCGCGATGGCGAGTTCCACTTCATTGCGCTGGCCCGATTGACGGTCGATTGCCAGATGCAGCAAGGCGGCGCAGGGCTGGTTGACCATCTGCCACAGACGCTGGCCGCGCTGCGGCTGATAGGGCCGATCGGTCAGCGCAATCAGGTTGCGTTTGGTCAGCGTCGAGCCGAATTGACGCTCCACTTCGGTGCCGGCCAGGCGGATTGTCGCGCGATCCGGGCCATTCACTTCCAGGACCATGAATTGCGGCATCAGTTTGCAGATCGAGAGCAGCTCGACATCGCGCCGCAACGGCACCAGCCTGTCGCCGCGCCAGTGATGCCAGGCTTCCAGGAAATGCAGGCTTTCAGGGCTGCACGGCTCGCCGCCGATGGCGTCCGGCTCGCTGGCGGCAATGGCTGGGTTCAGCAGCCGCAAGGGTTCCGTGTGTGCAAAAGGCTCGGCGCATGAGGGAAAAAGATCGCTGTCGGAAAACATGACGGTCACTGCACCCGTTGTGCCAGCAGATGCAGATTGCCGGTCAAGGGCGGAATGCCGGCGCCGATATCGATGAAACGCAGACCTTCACCTTCGGCATAAGATTCCGGTTTTACCTTGCTTTGCCCGGGTGGTGATGTCAGCGGCGTCGCGCAGGCCAGGATCAGCGTCGCCTGCGTCGCGCCATCGGCCAGCAGCGGTGCGGAAACCAGTTCCACCGGCGTCAATCCGCCGGCCTTGCCGTCCAGCCAGTAATAGATCACCGCAGCGCAGGGCTGAGCTGCTTCGGCCAGCAGCAGCGCGGCGCGGCGGGCACGGTTCTGCGGCGTCGTCAGATCAAGATAATTGCGTCCGGACAGTTCGGTGCCCAGCAGGTCGTGCACGGTGCTGCCGGCGAAGCAGATCGTCACTTCATCTCGGCCGCGGATGCCCAGAAGCAGGCAGCGTGTCAGCAGATCGCCCAGGCTGTCGGTATCCAGCCGTCGCCGCTCCGGCAGCAGCTTGCCATCCCGCCAGCTATCCCAGATGGCGAAGAACCGGCGGCTCGGGCCGGTCAGGGGAGTGGGCAAGCTGGCGAGGAGATCCATGCTGTTAAAATAGCAAGGCTCGTTCCAAGTGAATGCTTATGTTTTGATTATGTTTTCAGCCGGTTACGGACGATTTCAGGCGGCATCTTGACCTTCCTATAATGGGAAGCCTTATCTCTCTGAGGCAGAATTCCTGAGAAATCCTACAGCGGCCGCATTCTGCCGCGGAAGAGAGTGTCATGTCCCAGCCTGCATCCGGTCTTGCCACGGCCGCGCCCACTATCAGGCCGTCAAATGACAGCGTGTCCAATGTCGTCGATCTGCCTGTCCAGGGCATGAGCTGCGCCTCCTGCGCCGGCCGGGTCGAGAAAGCCCTGAGCGCCGTTCCCGGCGTCGTCGCGGCGCGGGTCAACCTGGCCAGCGAAACCGCGCGTGTTGAATTCGCCGGCGCGCCGGAGATTGCGCCGCTGATTTCGGCTGTCGAAAAGGCCGGCTATGGCGTGCCGACCGAGCAGCTCAGCGTGCAGGTCAAGGGCATGAGCTGCGCTTCCTGCGTCGGCCGGGTCGAAAAGGCGCTCAAGGCGGTGCCCGGCGTGCAGGCAGCCAGCGTCAATCTGGCCAGCGAACAGGCAACCGTAACCGTCGCGCGCGGCGCTGCTGATCTGGCGGCGCTGATCGCTGCGGTGAAGAAGGCCGGCTACGATGCCTGCCCTTTTGACGATGCTGCCTCGCTGCAGGATGCGCGCGAGGACGAGGCAGCGCGACAGGTCGTGCGCGAACGTAATCTTGCTGTTCTGACGCTGGCGCTCAGCCTGCCGCTGCTGGCCGGCATGGGTTTCGACCTGGCGGGGCTGCATCAATTCATGCTGCCGGGCTGGATGCAATTCGCCATCGCAACGCCGGTGCAGTTCCTGCTCGGCTGGCGCTTCTATCGTGCGGGCTGGAATGCCTTGCAGGCCGGCAGCGGCAACATGGATCTGCTGGTGGCGCTCGGCACTTCGGCGGCCTGGGGTTTGAGCACCTGGATGCTGCTGACGGCAGCCGGCATGCCGCATCTTTATTTCGAAGCTTCGGTGGCGATCATCGCCTTCGTGCGGTTGGGCAAATGGCTCGAAATGCGCGCCAAGGGCCAGACGGTGGCCGCCTTGCGCGCGCTGATGAAGCTGAAGCCGCAGACCGCGCGGGTGCGCCGTGCCGACGGCCGCGAGGAAGAAGTACCAAGCGCGCTGCTGCAATCCGGCGATCTGCTGGTGGTGCGCGCCGGCGAAGCCTTCGCCGCCGATGGCACAATTATAGAAGGCAATGGCAGCGTCGATGAGGCGATGCTGACCGGCGAAAGCCTGCCGTTGGAAAAGGCGGCTGGCGACGCCGTGCATGCGGGCACCATCAACCGCGACGGTCTGATCGTCGCCCGCGTGATTGCGGTGGGCAGCGAGACCATGCTGTCGCGCATCGTGCGCCTGGTGGAAACCGCGCAGGCCAGCAAACCGTCGATCCAGAAGCTGGTCGATCGCATCAGCGCGATCTTCGTGCCGGTTGTCGTCTTCATCGCCTTGCTGACTTTCGTCTTTACGCTGTCGCTTGGCGGCGGCGATATCGAATTGGCGCTGATCCACGCCGTCGCGGTTCTGGTGATTGCCTGCCCTTGCGCGCTCGGTCTGGCGACGCCGGCAGCATTGATGGTCGGCACCGGCGTCGCAGCCAGGCATGGCATCCTGATCAAGGATTGGGAAGCACTGGAAGCGGCGCGCACGGTCGGTGTAGTCGCCTTCGATAAGACCGGTACACTCACTGAAGGCAAGCCGGTGGTCACCGATCTGATTGCCGCCGACGGCGATATGCAGGCGTTGCTCAGCGATGCCGCTGCCTTGCAGGCCGGTTCGCAGCATCCCCTGGCGATGGCGCTGCGCGAGAAGGCCGCTGGCTGTCCGCTTGTTGGCGTGGAAAATTTCCGCGACCTGCCGGGCAAGGGAATCGGGGGCGATCTGGCCGGCCGCAGCCTGCTGCTCGGCAACAGGCGCCTGTTGCAGGAGAATAACATCGATCTGGCGCCGCTGCTGAAGCGCGCCGAAAGCCTGGCGCAGCAGGGCCGCACGATCTCGTGGCTGGCCGAGATCGCGCCGCGGCCAAGGCTGCTTGGCCTGATCGCCTTCGGCGACGAGCCGAAGGCGACGGCGGCTGCAGCCGTGGCGCGGCTGAAGGCGATGGGCATCCGCACAGTGATGCTTTCAGGCGACAGCAAGGGCGCGGCATCTGCCATTGCGGCGCGGCTCGGCATCGATCAGGTCGAGGCCGAAATCCTGCCGCAGGACAAGGCGGCGCTGATTGACAGGTTGCGGCAGCAAGCCAAAACCAAGGTGGCGATGGTGGGCGATGGCGTGAACGATGCGCCCGCCCTGGCGGCTGCCGATGTCGGCATCGCCATGGGGACCGGCACCGACGTTGCCATGCATACGGCGGGATTGACCTTGATGCGCGGTGATCCGGCATTGGTGGCCGATGCCATTGCCATTGCGCGGGTCACCGATGCCAAGGTCAAGCAGAACCTGTTCTGGGCTTTCTTCTACAATGTGGTCGGCATTCCTCTGGCCGCCATCGGCCTGCTCAATCCGGTTCTGGCCGGCGCGGCAATGGCGCTGAGCTCCGTATCGGTGCTGACCAATGCGCTGCTGCTCAGGCGGTGGCGCCCGGCATCGTCGTAAGGCCCGAACCGATCGTCGGGCAGACATCGAGGGATGATATGAATATTGGCCAAGCCAGCGAAGCCTCCGGCGTCACCGCCAAGATGATCCGCTATTACGAAAGCATCGGTCTGATGCCGCCGGCGGGCAGAACCGGCAGCGGCTATCGCGTCTATGGTGAGCAGGATGTGCACATGCTGCGCTTCATCCGCCGCGCCCGCGATCTTGGCTTCGCGCTCGACGATATCCGCACGCTGCTGGGCTTATGGCGCGATCGCGAGCGGCCTTCTGCGGCAGTCAAGGCGATTGCGCTCAAGCATATCGACGAGCTGACGCAGAAAATCGCCGAATTGCAGGCGATGCGGCGCACTCTGCAGCATCTGGCGGAAGCCTGCCATGGCGATGGCCGTCCGGATTGCCCGATCCTCGATGATCTGGCTGAAACCGGTCACGACGGCGCGCGTCCTGCCAAGGCGCAGACATCCACAAAGATGCAGATCAAGAAAAACGGCGGGGATCGCTCCCCGCCGTGCCACTAGGCCGGTTTCAAGCCGGATTAGTTGAACCAGTAACGCAGGCCGATGCGGGCGACATGCTGGCTGCCGTCATCGGTGCCGTTGCCGCCATTGTTGATCCACTGCAAGCGATAGGCCGGAACGATGTCGATCTGCTGGGTCAGGCGATAGCTGACGCCGATTTCGCCGAACAGCGTCAGATCCGTGCCGTCGTCGCCCGCCGCGATCGTGTTGCCGCCCGAGGTCACAGCCCGGCGGTCGTCGCGGGTATACAGGATGCCCGCGCCCGCGCCGGCATAGGGCGTCAGGCCGACCCAGCTGCCGAAATCGTAAAAAACGGCGCCGGTCAGGCTGTATTGATCCACGCTGCCATTGGTCTGCACGGTGGCGGCCGGCGAGCGGAAGCGCACGAGGTCATGGTCGAACTGGCCGTAAGCGGCTTCGACTTCGGTGCGGAAGCCGTTGCCATAGCTGTAGCCGGCGCCCAGATAGAAGCCGTAGCCGTTATCGTGCTTCAGCTCCTCGACGGCGCCATTGCCTTCGTAATCGCGCGGCACTACCCAGGCGCCGCCCGCCGTGCCGTACCAGCCGGTCTTGAAGGAATCCTGGGCCAGGGCCGGCGTTGCGAGAAAAGCCAGAGCCGCAGCGGAAAGCAGAAGACGACGCATGTGATCAAACCTTAAACTATTGGGGAGATGGTTACGCGGATTTGCGAATTCACAGATCAGCCGGGGAGCCTCGAATCACCGAGCCTTGAATGGAGAGCGGCATGGACAGCGGCGGAACCCGGAGAGGTCCCGCCGCCCCCCAGTTCGACGCCCCCCGGCGCTGAACTGCGAAATTCGGCTGGTCAATCCCGCATCCAGGCTCACGCACCGGAATGCCAGTACCAGGCTGCGGCATGAACCGTGGTCTAACTAGTCAGAACCGCCGGAGCAGCAAGATAGTGTCGGCAGAAAACCGAGCAGCGTTGTAGATTTGCAACAGTTCCAGCGCAGCACTTGCGATTGAGTCCGACCGCGTTACATCAGGCCTTTGGACGGTCAAGGCAGGCGTTTACTTCATGTCTCGCGACGATGACGACCCGGTTCGGCCGGTGGAGCCGGACTGGTCGACAGCCTTGGTGCTGGTCTGTTCCGAATGCGACGGCGGCAGGGGCGCGGATCTCGCCAGCGAGCTTAGGCATGCGGTCAAGGATGCCGGCCACAAGAAGGATGTGCGGGTGGCACGCTGCCGCTGCCTCGGCATCTGCCCCAAGCATGGCGTTTCGGTGACGGTGGCCGGATCAACCCGCCCTACGCGCAGCTATGTCGCCGCGCCGAAGGCAAAAGGCACCATCGCAACGTTGCTGTCCGCGATTCTGAAGCGCGAAAGCTGAAAAGCTGACGAAAACCCTTCTTCCGGGAACTTCTGTGCAGAACGCGGGTTGCAGGGCTATCCCGACAATTCCAGAAACCCCGCGACCCATTCAAGAAACCCCGCGACGCATGAGGAGGAGTGAATGCGTCTGTATAGCGCCGATATTGCTTTCGTTCCGGTCCATCCTGGCCCGACGGCTTTTGTGCTCGCCACCCACCGCAACAAGACGGTGCGTGTGCGCGCCACCAAGTCGGAAGAGGCCGCCCGATCGCTGGCGGATGAATTGCAGCATGCCTTCGATGCCCATGCGCTGCCCGACGACGTGGCCGACAAGCTCAGCGACCGCTTTCAGCTTTCCAATAAATAGCAGGCGCGATGAAGTGACGGTCACGAATGCGCCTGCCACTGGCGGGCGCTCTTTTGCTGCTCGCTTGCATGGCATTCGCGCGTGATCAGGCGCGCGCTGCGCTGGCCGGTCGTGTAGATCCACAGCCAGCGGATTGCGACCAGCATGCGGTTCTCGAAGCCGACCAGCAGAAAGACATGCACGATTCCCCAGATCAACCAGGCGAGGAAGCCACGCAGCCTGGTGCGGCCGAACTGCGCCACGGCAGCATTGCGCCCGACGGTGGCGAGACTGCCGCGCTCGCGATAGCGGAAAGGCGGGATCGGCGCACCGTCGTCGAGATGCCGCGCCAGGGCATGGCCCAGATGCCGGCCCTGTTGCTGCGCGACCTGCGCAAGGCCCGGCAGCGGCTTGCCGCTTTCATCCAAGCAGGCAGCGGCATCGCCCAGCACGAAGACCTCAGGCCGTTCAGCCAGCGACAGGTCCGGCTGAACCACGACGCGCCCGGCCTTGTCGGTCGGTACCCCAAGCCAGCGTCCCAGCGGCGGCGCAGCCACGCCTGCGGCCCATAGCACGGTGGCTGCGGGCACGACGCTGCCATCGGCGGTCAGGCCGTCCGCGCGCACATCCTGGACCGGCGCGCCGGTGCGCACTTTCACGCCAAGTTTCACCAGTGCCCGCTCGGCATAGCGGGCCAGATCTTCCGGCAGTTGCGGCAGCAGCTGCGGCCCCGCCTCGAACAGAATGATCTCCGCCTGCTCGGGTTTGATGCGGCGGAACTCACGCGGCAGGGTCTCGCGCGCCAGTTCCGCCAGCGCGCCGGCCAGCTCCACGCCGGTTGGGCCGCCGCCGACCACCGCTATTGTCATCAGCCGCCGACGTTCGACCTCATTGTCGCTTTGCTCGGCATGCTCAAATGCCAACAGGATCTGGTTGCGGATCCGCCGCGCATCGTCCAGCGTCTTCAGGCCCGGCGCAAAACGTGCCCATTCGGGATGACCGAAATAGCCATGGGTCGCACCGATGGCGAGCACCATGATGTCGTAATCGAGCGGCCCGGCGCCCTCCAGCATCACGCGCTGTCGGTCGGCATCGAGGCTGGTCATCTCATCCAGCAGCACGGTCGTATTGGCGCAGTTTCGCAGAATATGGCGGATCGGTTGGGCGATTTCGCCCGCCGACAGCGCGGCGGTGGCAACCTGATACAGCAGTGGCTGGAACAGATGATGGTTCACGCGGTCCACCAGCGTCACCCGGCAGGCGGCATCCTTCAGTCCGCGCGCCACCTCCAGGCCGGCAAAGCCGCCACCTACGATCACCACATGCGGCACCGCGCGCGCCGGCCGCGCGCTGTCCTTTCGCATCGCCATTGCATAGCTCCAGTCGGTTTCCAGGACAGAAACCGGGGCGCCAGCCTTTGTTCAGGAAGAAGTTCGCCGCGTTTACGGCGTGATGCGATAGAGCCGAACGCCATAGGGCTCGAATGTGTCGTAAAAGCGCCCGCGCGCTGAATCCTGCTCCAACGACAAGGCGGCGTCAGGCCCGGTAAACCGCGCGATCCGCCGCAATGGCCTGTCGAAATCGACGCGGATCGCATGGTCATAAGCGTCGAGATTGACCGCGATCATCAGCCAGCCGTCCTCCCAGGGTTTCAGCAGGCTGCGCACCGGTGCGGGCATGGCGCTTTCAGACGATGCCAGCGCGATCATGTAGGGCTGATCGATATCGGGCCGCAGCAGGGCAGGCCTCAGCCGCGCAATCGCGCGGTTCAGCCCCGCAACCGTATCCCATAGCCTTTTTGATGCTGCGACCTCCGCCGGGCTGGCGCGGTAGGGCGGTGCCATGATTGCCACATGATCGGTCTCGCCGCGCATGCCGATGCCGTAATCGATCTGCGGCGCCGCTGCGATGCCGATGGCGCCGGCATTGCGCGCGGCATAATTGTCCTCGCCCTGCCAGATCAGGCCACTGGCGCCATGCACCAGCGCGGCATAAGCCAGTGCGCGCGCTTCATTGGGCTGCAGCAGGCGCTGCTCCGCCGTGCCATGGGCGGGCAGCAGCGCCCAGACTGGCCGCCCGTCTTTGATCGCCGCCTGTGCCGCGGCAGCGAAATCGTCGATGCGGACGGGATCGCGCGGCATGGCGATCACTGCGGCGGCCGAGGCATCGAGCAGAACCGTCAGGCCGCGATCGCTGTCATCTTCGTGCCGGGGCCGCAGCAGGCGGACGCCCGAGCCTTCTGCGGCGCGCAGCAGGGCGGGCAGCGGCTGATCGGGATCGCCAACCACGGCATTGAAATCGGCGGCGAAGGCATCGGCAAAGCCGCGGCTGACGCCGCGCCGGTAGTCGACCAGCGCGCCCCCTAAGGCCAGCGGAAGGAAGGAAAGCTGCGGATCGAAGCTGTGCCGCAGCCGGCCGGCCTCATCCAGATGCGGCAGGATCTGCAAATGCGGCCGCTGCACCGCGCTGTCTATGCGCAGATAAGCCGCGTCGCGGTCGGCGGCGCAGCCGGCCAGCAGAAGCAGGCCAGGCAGCAGCAAGCCGAACAGCCATGCGCCGGGCAGCAATGTGCTGGTCCAGCGCGGCGCCACGTCAGGACGACTTGTTCTGCTGGTTGTCCGATTTGCCATCGGATCCGTGTTCGATCACCGTGCCCTCGGCAACTACCGTTCCCTTTTCGAGATGCGGATCCTTGCCATGGCCCTCGGCGGATTCCGTCAGCCGGTCCATCAGCGCCAGCAGCACGCCGGAGACCACGAAGGTCATGTGGATACCGACCAGCCAGGCGAGGTCGGCCGTCTCCATGGCGCCGATATTCATGAAGGCGCGCAGAAGCTGAATGGCCGAGATGGCAACGATGCTTGCCACCAGTTTCAGCTTCATGCCGGAATAGTCGATCTTGCCCATCCATTCCGGGCGGTCGCGATGGTCGCCGATATCCAGCTTGGAGACGAAATTCTCATAGCCCGAGAAGATCACCAGCAGCAGCAGGTTGCCGGCCAGCGACAGATCGATCAGGGACAGGATCGACAGCACCAGCTCGCTTTCGCTCATGGCCACGACATTGGGGATGGCGTGGAACAGCTCCTGCAGGAACTTCACCAGCAGCAGCACCAGGGCAGCGGCCAGGCCGAGATAGAAAGGCGCCATCACCCAGCGGCTGGCGAAGAGGGTACGTTCGAACAGACGTTCCATGCGGGCTATCCAGAAACCATGAACCGGAAAGACGAGAAATGCGCGATAAGGTAGCGGAAGCCATTGCGAGTGCCTAGGTATAGCAGCCGGACGACTGCATTGCAGCGGCGGCGCCATCGATTGACACAGGACGGCACCGGAACCGGGACTGCCGCCGGCTGTTGCAGGGAAGCGACACTTGGAATGCTGGACCGGACCCCCCAACTTGAACGTCTCACTTTGAACCGCATCAGCCGGCCATGTCCCGCTTCGCCAGACCTGCCGTCTGCCGGTGGACGCCGCCGGAGGAAACCGCTACACGCGGCTTGCGTCCGGCTGTGCTTCTCGGCAAGAGTTGCCCGCATGCCTCATATACTCGCAAACACTTTCCGGTCCGCTGTTCTGTCGCTTGCCCTGCTGTCGCTCGCTTGCGCGTCCGGCGCGGCGGCGCAGGCGGCTGAAGTCACCATCCAGGGCGAGCGCATCCTGGTCGATGGCCGCCCCTTCACGATCCAGGGCGTTGCCGGCCAGGGCCGCCTTGGTCTGCTGCGCCAGCTCGGCGCGACCACCATCCGCACCTATGGCGATGAAACCGGCTATGTGCTCGATGAAGCGCAGAAGCATGGCCTGAAGGTGATCGCCGGCTTCTGGATGGAGCATCCACGCCGCGGCTTCAATTACACCGACCTGGCGCAGACCGGTCCGCAACTGCAGAAGCTCACCGAATTCGTCGAACGTTTCCGCGATCATCCCGCTCTTCTGATGTGGGGCATCGGCAACGAGGTCGAGGCTGAACTGACCGACGATTCCCAGGTCTGGCCCGCCATCGAGGAAGCCGCCCGCATCGTGCGCCGGCTCGACCCCAAGCATCCGACCATGGCGGTGCTGGCGGAAACCGGCACCGACAAGATCGTCAAGCTGCGCCGTCATGCGCCCAGCATCCAGGTGCTCGGCATCAACTCCTACGGCGATGCGTTGCTGACGGTTGGCGAACGCGCCCGCGCCCAGGGCTGGAAAGGCCCCCTGGTCATCACCGAGATGGGCCCGAAGGGCCAGTGGGAGGCGCCGCGCACCGACTGGGGCGCGCCGATCGAACCCTCCAGCGGCGAGAAGGCGGTGCTGCTGGCACGCTATCTGCACGCGCTGAAATCGACCACCCAGGGCCAGATCGTTTTCTACTGGGGCCAGAAGCAGGAAGTCACGCCCACCTGGCACAGCCTGCTGCTGCAAAGCGGCGAATGGCAGCGCACAGCCGAGGTAATGGCCTCTGCCTGGGGCGGAGCCACGCCCAACCGCAATCAGGCGCCGCGCATCGAAAACTTCCAGTTCGTGCAGGGCAATGAATGGAACCGCGACGCCACGGCCCGCGCCGAGATCACGGTCAGCGATCCCGATGGCGACCCGCTCGGCGTGGTATGGACCGTGATGGCGGAAAGCGCGGAGCAGCGCAAATTCGGCGATGCCGAACAGGTGCCGCCTGCCTTTCCGCAGGCGATCCGCGATCCAAGCCCGAAAGGCGTCGGCATCGCCGGATTGCAGCCGGGCCATTACCGCCTGTTCGTGACCGTGCGTGACGGCAAGGGCGCAGCGGCGACGGCGAACCTGCCCTTCCGGGTAAAGTAAATCCCAAGTGAAGCAGTCGCCACGGCATCGTCAGCGGCAGATGGTGAAGCCGCTGCCGACGCCGAGATGGAAGTGATCGTGATGGGCCGCGTTGTAATCCGGCCCCAGCACAATGCGGAAGAAGCGGCAGGCTTCATTGCGCAGGTCACGCAGGAACGCCGCCTCCGCCGCTTCGCTTTTCGTATCCTTCTGCCAGTGCCGTCGCACATCGATGCGGCGGCCATCCCGCAGCGTCAACGCCGCAAGATCGAGTGCATTGGCGGTGGCATGCTCGCTGCGGCGCGCGCTGCCGCGAACATTGCGGCAGGCATAGGATCCCAGATGCGATACGCTGTCGACCTCCTGGCCGAAATGCTTACGCGCCAGCGGCTGCAGGCCGTGGTGCTCGAACATCGCGTAAGAAACCGCCAGCGGACAGCTCGCCACAAATGAGGCGTTGAAACGCAGATGCGAGCGCGCAACCCGCACAGTGTTCAGCAGCACGCAGCCCTCCTCGCGGCTCATATCGGCGACGGGAAGATAATCGAGCTGCGACGATTCCAGTGACAGGCTGCAATAGCCGTCATCGCTGCGCAGGCGCCGGAGCTTGAAGCCGGTGACGATGGTGCGCGGGTCGGCGACATGAAGCGGCGCGAAGGGATCGTATTCGCGCGGCAACACAATCCATCCGGAACGCCAGGCCAGCACCGCGCCCAGAATGGCCAAAGGCATCAACCACACCCGTAACCATTTCTTGGGCTGCGCAGCCATGCCGATGTCCACCGCCTCGCATTTTGATGCGTCAGATTGATGCGTGACAGAACTGCGGTGACAACGGCGTGAACCCGGCCGGCGTTCCCGCACGGCGAAGCAAATGCCCCGGTATTGCCTAAATTTGAATGGAATCCCGCCCCAATCGAACCCGACCATCCTCGCATTGGAACGACGGGTTGCGTCATCTCCCTGCTCAGTTCTCCCGCGTCTCCGACCAGTCGTTACCGGAGACATGCCCTGCGGAAGCGCTCTGAAAGGCGATGGCACAAATCCGACGCAGCCGGGTTAGTGGCTAGCCGCGTCCCAATGCAAAGCGGTTCCGGTCAGGCCAGCAGGTTGCAGGCTTGCGACCGGCGGTCAGATGCAAAGGAGAGCGACCATGCTGTACTGGGCTTTGATCTTCTTCATTCTCGCGATTATCGCCGGCGTATTCGGATTCACCGGTATCGCTGCGGCTTCCGCCAGCATCGCGCAGATACTGTTCTTCGTCTTCCTGGCGGTCTTCGTGGTCAGTCTGATCGCCCATCTCATCACGGGTCGGCGACCGCCATTGACGTAAGCGTCCGATGACCCCGGCGCGGTTCAGCGGCCGCGCCGGGATCTAGTTTCCTGTCCTTCCCCCCAACTCGACGGATACTTCGGTATCCGTCATTTTTTTGTCTGCATCCTGCGATACGGATGCGGGAAGGACAGATGCAGAAAGGGTGGCTGGCTCAGAATTCCTGCCAGTCGTCGTCGTCAAACGACGGGGCGGTGTTGCTGGCCGCCGGGGCTGCAAGGGCTGCAGGCTGTGCCTTCGGCTGCGGCGCTGGTGCAGGCTTGGCCGCCGGCGCGGCTTTACGCGCTTCAGGCTCGCTCGCTTCAGCTTTGCTCTTGTCAGCCTTGGCCTTGTCAGTCTTGCTCGGCTCAATCTTGCGCGCCTCAGCAGGCTGCGTTGCAGACCTGGCTGCGGCCGGCGCGGCATTGGTATTGGCGATGCGCGCTGGCGCGGCAGAGACGGTTTCGTTGCCAGTGCGGAAGAAGGCGACCAGTCCGGCCAGATCCTGCGCCTGACTTGCCAGCGCCTGCGCCGAGGCCGAAGTCTCTTCCACCAGTGCGCCGTTGCGCTGGGTCATCTCGTCCATGCTGGCCACAGCCGTATTGATCTGCTCCAGACCCATGGCCTGCTCGCGGCTGGCGGCGGCGATCTCGGCTACGATATCGGCCACCTTCTTTACGGCATTGACGATCTCCTGCAGGCTGCCGCCGGTCTGGCCGACCAGGGTCGCGCCGGTCTTCACCTGCTGGTTCGATTCCGTGATCAGCGCCTTGATGTCCTTCGAGGCATTGGCCGAACGCTGTGCCAGCGCACGCACTTCCTGCGCCACCACGGCAAAGCCCTTGCCCGCTTCGCCCGCACGCGCGGCTTCCACCGAGGCATTGAGCGCCAGCAGGTTGGTCTGGAAGGCGATCTCGTCGATCAGCGAAACGATGTCGCTGATCTTCTGCGCGCTTTCCTCGATGCGGCTGACAGCAGCGACGGCGTCGGCCACGACCATGCCGCCCTTCTCGGCGGTATCGCGTGCGGCACCGGCAAGCTGATTGGCGGCCTGCGCATTCTCCGCGTTCTGCTTCACCGTCGTGGTGATCTCGTGCATTGATGCGGCAGTCTCTTCGATCGAAGCAGCCTGGCTTTCGGTACGCTGCGCCAGATCCTGGCTGCCGGCGGAAATCTCCGCAGACGCGATCTTCACCGACTGCGCCGTCTCGGTCAGCCGGTTGGCAAAATCACGCAGGCGGCCGGCCATGCCGTTGACGCCCTCCTTCAGCTGACCGAAGACGCCGTGATAGTTGCCCTTCACCGATCTGGTCAGGTCGCCATTGGCCATGGCGCCCGCGGTGTCGGCGAGTTCGTTCGTCATGGTCTGCAAGGTTGCGGTGAGGCGGTTCAGCTGCTGGCTGGTGGCGAGGAAGAAGCCCTCCTTGCCACTTTCGTCGATGCGACCGCTGAGATCGCCTGCGGCCACCTTGCTGACCAGCGCGGCGATCTCCTCACCGGCCGCTTTTTCACGTGCCTCGCGTTCGCGGCGCTGCTTGTCGTCCTCTTCGCGCTGGCGCGCGATCTGCGCCTCGGCCTCTTCGCGGGCGATCATGTTGTCCTTGAACACCTGCACGGCCTTCGCCATCTGGCCGATTTCCGCGCCGCGATCGACATGCGGGATTTCGACGCTGAGTTCACGGTTGGCCAGCCTCTGCATCGCGGCCGTCATATGCTGGATCGGCCCGCTGACGCGCCATTGCACGATCAGGAAGCCGATGGCTGTGAAGGCAACCGCAACAGCCAGCAGAACGCCATTCAGCACCAGACTACGGGTCGCTTCGGCAGCCTGCTTGTCAGCATGGATCACCAGAACATCCAGCGCCGCATTGGCTACCGCATTAAGCATGCTGAGGTCGGCGCTGGCATGCTCCTGATACTTGGCCTGTGGGACAGGAGATTTCTGACCGCTGCTGAACGCCTTTGCGATGAGCTTGCGCTCTTCCAGCAGTGGACCGGAGAAGAATGCCTTCGCCTTGTTGATGGCTTCGGCCACCGCTGGCGGCGTATCGATGCGCGCGCCGATGGCGGAGACGATGTTCCAGGCTGTCTGAGTACGGCCGTCATCCTCGGCGTAGGCGATGATGTCCTCGGTGCTCCAAACCTGGTCGGCAGACATGGTTGTCAGCAGCCGCAGCACCATCGATCCGGCATTGGCGCGTATCGTCCAGGCATTCTGCTTTACGCTCAGCAATTGATCGACCACGGGATCGATTAGCATCGCAGAGCTTTCGAGGAAATCGGAAGTCTCCTGCACCGTGTCGAGAAACGACTGCGTGACGCGCGGCCATTCCTGTAGGACTTGCACATCGCGCTGGGCTTTGGGCTGGGTCATGGCGGTGAACACCTTCGGGCGCAGTACTTCGACGGCGTCGTGGGTGGATTTCAGCCGCAAAAGCAGTTGCGCCGCGCCGGGCAGATCGGGGATTGCGGCAAGCGCGTTATAGCCGGCGTTGAAGGCTTCGCGAGTTCCATCGCGCTGCGCAGCGATCTCGTCGATCGACTGCTTCGTGGCGGGGGCATCGGCACGCAGGTTGATCAGAATATTGCCGCGTTCGAGGCGATGCTGCTGCAGGCTCCTGAACAAGTTCTGGCTGATCGGCGCAAGCTGGGCAACCTTATGAGCCGTACGGTTGCGCTCCAAAGCAGTGTTTAGCGCGCTGATGCTGAATACCACCAGCAGCAGGCCCAGCAGGCCGATGATCAGGCCCAATGTGGTACGAATGGAAAGCGACTTCATAGCGATGTTCCCTGTTGCCGCACCGGTACATCCGGGCGATTTGGCGGCGCATGCTACAGGCAGTGATTGTGTGTCGCTTGGTAAATTTCTTGACGTTATCGACAAATTAGATAACGGCAGCGAACCACTCTCTCATCGCCAAAGTGGCGCAGACCGCTGCGCAGAGATTTCGAGCCGACACCAACCTTCAGGGGTGTAGGTTTTGTCTGGCTCAACTTAAGCGGCGGGCTCGGCTGCGGCCGGCTGCTGCGCTGCCAGTTGCTCCAGCTGAGCGGCGGTGTCCTGGTTCACCAAGCGGTCGAGATCGATGATGGAGACCATCCGCTCTTCGCGGGCGACCAGCGCGCTCAGGAAGCGGTTATCGGCTTCCATGCCCGTTTCCGGCACAGCCTGCAGGTCGCGGTTGTCGATCGACAGGATGTCGGAAACCGAATCCACCAGCAGGCCGAAGGTGCCGTTGGCTGCCACCACGACGATCACCACATGCATGCGGGTCGGGTTGGTACGGCCGCCGCCCAGGCGAACGCGCAGATCGTAGATCGGCACGATAGTGCCGCGCAGATTGATGATGCCGCGGACGTAGTCGGGCGTATTCGGCAGGCCGGTCACCTCGGTCCAGGCGCGGATCTCGCGCACCGAGAGAATGTCGATACCGTAATACTGATTGTCGATGGCGAAGGTGAGATATTCATTGCTGCTCGAAGAAACATCCGCGCCAGCGGTCAGTGCGCGTCCGGAGGCGATGCCAGCCGGCATGCCCGGAATCGGAGTCTGGGGTGCGGTGGGAAGTTGCGTCATGATCCCTCCTTCGAGCCTGCCTGCTCTCCCGGCTCAACCATTGCCGGAAACAGTTCTAGCAAATCGGCGGCCCAGCCGGTAAGTAATTTCCTCTTGCCACGCATACATTAATTCTTCTGTTATTCCAAACTGTTCAACGAAATACCCGGGAGGAGGGGCAGTCTATGAGTGATGGCCGGCGCCGTGTGAAGCGGCCTGAGGATTTGCGGAGCCACCGCTGGTTTGGAGTCGACGATCTGCGTTCCTTCGGCCATCGTTCGCGCAGTTTCCAGATCGGGTTCAGCCGTGAGGATTTCGCCGGCAAGCCGGTGATCGGCATCATCAATACCTGGAGCGACATCAATCCCTGCCATACCCATTTCCGCCAGCGCGCCGAAGAGGTGAAGCGCGGCGTGTGGCAGGCCGGCGGCTTTCCCCTGGAACTGCCGGCGATCAGCCTGAGCGAGCCGTTCCAGAAGCCCTCCACCATGCTCTACCGCAATCTGCTGGCGATGGAGACGGAGGAACTGCTGCGCTCCTATCCGATCGACGGCGCGGTGCTGATGGGGGGCTGCGACAAGACCACCCCGGCGCTGATCATGGGCGCCATCAGCATGAACATCCCGGCGATCTTCATGCCTGCAGGGCCAATGCTGCGCGGCAACTGGCGCGGCAACACGCTGGGCAGCGGCTCGGACGCCTGGAAATACTGGGCCGAGCTGCGCGCCGGCAATATCGACCGGCAGGCCTGGGGCGAGATCGAGGAGGGCATCGCACGCGGTCCAGGCCACTGCATGACCATGGGCACGGCCTCCACCATGACCGGCATCGCCGAAACACTGGGCCTGAGCCTGCCCGGCTCGAGCTCGATCCCGGCGGCAGATTCCGGCCATGCTCGCATGGCCAGCTATACCGGACGGCGGATCGTCGAGATGGTCTGGGAGGATCTCAAGCCGACCGACATCCTTTCGGCCGATTCCTTCGACAACGCCGTTACTTTCGCGATGGCGGTCGGTGGCTCGACCAACTGCATCATCCATCTCGTCGCCATGGCGGCACGCGCCGGCGTCGATCTGCCGCTCAAGCGCTTCGACGAGATTTCCCGCGAGGTGCCGGTAATCGCCAATCTGCGGCCGAGCGGCAAATACCTCATGGAGGATTTTTACTTCGCCGGCGGCATCCGCGCCCTGCTCAGCCAGCTCGCGCCGAAGCTGAAGCTGCATTGCATGACCGCGAACGGCAAGACGCTGGGCGAGAATATCGCCGGGGCCAAGCCGCATAACGACGATGTCATCCGCTCGCTGGACAATCCGATTGCGGAAAGCGGCGGTCTCGTGGTCCTGTTCGGCAATCTCGCGCCCAATGGCGCGGTGATCAAGCCGAGCGCCGCCGATCCGAAGCTGCTCAACCATACCGGCCCGGCCATGGTGTTTGAGGACTACAACGACATGGCCGCTCGCATCGACGATCCCAATCTGCCGGTGACCCCGGACAGCGTACTCATTCTGCGCAACTCAGGCCCGCAAGGCGGCCCTGGCATGCCCGAATGGGGCATGTTGCCGATCCCGAAGAAGCTGCTGCAGCAGGGCGTGCGTGACATGGTGCGCATGTCGGATGCCCGCATGAGCGGCACGTCTTACGGTACCTGCGTGCTGCACATCTCGCCGGAGTCCTACATCGGCGGGCCGCTGGCGCTGGTGCGTACCGGCGACATGATCGAATTGAATGTGGCCGAGCGGCGGCTGGACCTGAAGGTCTCGGATGAAGAACTAGCTGCGCGCCGCGCTGCCTGGACGCCGCCGCCGCCGCGCTATCAGCGCGGCTATGGCGCGATGTTCTCACAGCACATCACGCAGGCTGAACGCGGCTGCGACTTCGACTTCCTGCATGCCGGTGCCCCCACGCCGGAACCCGAAATCCACTGAACCGACTGGAGACATAAGATGAAATTGCCAGTGAACGCGTTCAAGCGCGCGCTCAAGGAAGGACGGCCGCAGATCGGTCTGTGGAGCATGCTGTGCAGCAACATCGTGGCCGAGATCGTTGCTACGGCGGGCTTTGACTGGGTGGTGATCGACACCGAGCATTCGCCCAATGAACTGCCGATGGTGCTGCAGCAACTGCAGGCCATGCAGATCGACGCCAACACCACCGCCACCCCGGTGGTGCGCCCGGCCTGGAACGATCCGGTGCTGATCAAACGCTTTTTGGATATTGGATCGCCCAACCTGATCCTGCCCTTCGTGCAGAGTGCCGAGGAAGCGGCCCAGGCAGTGGCTGCCACGCGTTATCCGCCGCATGGCATTCGTGGCGTTTCCGGCTCACAGCGGGCCAACCGCTACGGCCTGATCGCCGATTATCACGCCAAGGCTTCGGAAGAAATTGGCGTCATCGTTCAGGTCGAGACCCGCGCGGCGCTGGAACGTATCCCGGAGATCGCCAAGGTCGACGGCATCGACGGCATCTTCATCGGCCCGGCCGATCTGTCCGCCGATGTCGGCCATCTCGGCAACCCGGCGCATCCGGAGGCGCAGGCGGCGATCATGCGCGGCCTGGAGCTTTGCAAGGCGGCAGGCAAGCCCTGCGGCATCCTGGCGCCCAACGAAGACGATGCACGGCGCTATTTCGATGCCGGCTTCACCTTCGTTGCTGTCGGCGTGGATCAGGGCCTGCTGACCAAGGCGACGCGCGAGATCGTCAAGCGCTTCCGCAGCCATCTTGGCCGCTGATCACCGCTTGCGGCGCACCCAGAAACGATAGCAATGGGCGAACAGGTCCGGGTTGTCCTGTTCGACTACTGCCCAATTGTCGAGATTGACCGCCAAAGGATCGTCGGGGAAGCGGCTGCGATACTTTGCCAGAATGCTGGGCAGGCCGAACTCGAAGCCGAGGAACTCCAGCCCGGCTCCGTCCAGCAAGGCCCGAATGCCCTGCGGCGTATAGCGATGCTCCCGGCGGTGAAACAGCAGATCGCGCAGATCGCTTAAGGCATGGAAGGCGCTGAAGCGTGCCAGACGCTCGGCCAAGGCTGCATCCAGGCGCGGCAGATCGTGCCGGAAGCGGCGTATATCTTCCGCGCTGTCGGTGTAGCCATGGCGGGCGATAAGTTCGCGGGCCGCAACCACGTCACGGCGGGTGATTTCGCTATACAGCCCCAGCATCATGAAGCCGTCGGGCTTGAGCAGGGTGATGAGCTGTGCCAGCCCGGCCGCAGGATCGCGCAAATGATGCAGCACGCCAAAGCTTTCGATTATGTCAAAGCGTCGTTCGATCTCACCCAGTCGCAGGATGTCGGCCTGGGCGAAGTCGAGATTGCAGATGCCGAGTTCGGCGGCCTTGCGGCGGGCATAGGCAAGGCTGGCGCGGCTGAGATCGACCGCCAGCACCCGGCAATTGTAGTAGCTGGTGCTGGCCAGGATGGCATGCAGTCCCGTACCACAGCCGGCGACGAGAATGTCCGGCGCGGCACAATAGGGCAGCGGCAAGGTTTGGTAGGGCAGGGCCGCGCGCAAGCGGATCGCCAAAGCCGATGGCATGCTGAGGACCGGCTGCTGCCAGCGCGGGAACGGGCTTTCCTCATACATCTCGTGCACAGCCTGGCTGGCTTCATCGATGGGGGTCAGTACCGGTGTCGAGTCCAGCAGGGCACGTTCCACCAATGGCTCGTCAAGCTGGATGCATTTCAGTTCCTGATAGGCGATCGGCCATGTCTGGTTCGACAGGCGAGGTGCATCCTCGCGCCGCCATAACGGGCGGTAGCAGGCGTAGACGGCGAATTGTGCGGCCGTCAGCAACGGGTCGGAATCTGTGAGAGTTGCGTCCAAGCGCGACAGCAGTTCCTGCTCGGCACCGCCGACCGGATCGATGTATTCCGCATGGAAGGCACTGATCGCCAGCAGCGACAGCAAGGATGCGAAGCGTTGTAATGCGGCCGGTTTATGGGCGGCGAGATACAATGCCCCGCGGCGCAAGGCATTCAGTCGATTCTGAAGCTCCAGCGAACTGACCAGACCATACCGCAGCCAGGCCGCGACAGCGGGATCTTCGGCCGGATCTGAAAAGTCAGGCAATTCCAGATGGGCCGCAACGGCATCCATCGGCAGGTTTTCCAGCACAGCCAGAGCCGAGATGCTGGGGCTCGCCAGGATGATGCCTTCGATATAGGCCGCGAGATCGCGCGGTTCGACGCCCGGTTTGCCCAGCAGGGACAGGATCAACTCTGTCAAGGCGGGATCGGGCTGCTCAATACGCTGCGCGCTCAGCGCGCGGGCGAAGCCCGTCTTGTAGCGAACGATATTGGGCGCGGTCTTCAGCGCCACGGTGAAGTGCTCCAGCGCGCGCTGTGTCTCGCCGCTGCCCAGCAGCGCATAGCCGCAAAGGTAATTGATTTCCGGATCGGGCTGCGGCGATTTTCGCTGCGCGATGGACAATGCCTCGATGGCGCTGTCGAACTTGCCCTCCGTCAGATCGGCATGAGCATGCCCGACATAGGCGCCGGCCAGCTCCGGGTCGATGGCGAGCGCTTCGTCGAAGCTTTCCCGCGCAAGGTCATAGGCGCCATCGGCGAGGAGGATATGGCCCCGCGTCAGATAATACTGTTCAACCGGCGTGCCGGTTTCGAGGGCGAGGTCGATCGCGCGCTCGATCATCTGTTTTGCCACCGGCAGATTGCCGCGCTGGAGCGCGATATGGCTCTTCAGATGCAGGGCATCGGGAAAGTCCGGCTCCTTCTGCAGTATACCGTCGAGCACCCCATCCGCCTGCCCCAACTGGCCGCCTTCGATGGCACGGATCGATGCCCGCAGAAACGGCGCGAGGTAGGTCCTTCGGTATTCGGCGTCAGCGGGGGGCAGCGACATTTCGCTTTGCAGAGGGGGGTGGAAGTTGCTTACTCTAGCAGATTAGGAGGAACGACCAGTTGGAGCAAACAGAATGAAAACGTCTCCGGTAACGCCGGCCGATCTGGCGGCGTCCGTTTTTGCGGTGCCGCCGCTGGCGCGCTATTCCGATCTGACCCTCAACGAAGAAGCGAATCGCCAGCTCATTGCGTATCTTGAGGCCGGCGGGATTCGCAGCCTGATGTATGGCGGCAACGCCAATTTCTATAACCTTCCGGTCAGTGAATACGCGGAGGTTCTGGAGTTCCTGTGCGACGCGGTCGGTCCGGATACCTGGCTGATCCCGTCCTTCGGGCCCGATTACGGCAAGCTGATCGACCAAGCCAAGATTCTGCGCGGCTCAAAGGTGCCGACAGCCATGGCGCTGCCGCAGACCTTCCCGGCCACGCCGGACGGAATTGAGGTCGGCCTGCGCCGCGCGGCAGTCACCATGGGCAAGCCGCTGATCCTCTATATCAAGTCCGACAACTACATCCATCCCGAGGCGGCGGGGCGCCTGGTGAAAGACGGCTTCGTCTGTGCGGTGAAATACGGTACCGTTCATGCCGATCCGGCGCAGGACGATTACCTGCGGCGGCTACTGGACCATGTCGATCCGAAATTGGTGATCAGCGGCATCGGCGAACGTCCGGCCATCGTGCATCTGCGCGAGTTTGGCCTGGGCGGCTTTACTTCCGGCTCCGTCTGCATCGCGCCGCGCGGTTCCAACGCGATCCTCGGCGCGATCCAGCGCGGCGATTGGGCCGAGGCGGAACGCCTGCGCGAGGCCTTCCTGCCGCTAGAGGATCTGCGCGATAGCATCAATCCGCTCCGCGTCCTGCATGATGCCGTCAGTCTGGCCGGGATCGCGGAAATGGGGCCGATGCTGCCGCTGATGAGCAATCTCAATGCCGAACAGAAGGCGAGGGTGCAGCCTGTCGCGCAGGCATTGAAGGCCTGGGATGCCAGCCTGGCCACGGCTCAGGCGGCTGAATAAAGGCAGACGCCCATACACCAAAAGCCCCGGACGGATCCGGGGCTTTTCTTTTTGCATTGCGGTCTGTGCCGCTCAGCTTGCGGCCTGTTTGCCGCTTTCGGCCTTCTTCAGCTCTTCCTCGACAAGCTCCTTCTTCGAAAGCTTGCCGATCAGGGTCTTCGGCAGGGCGTCACGGATTTCCATCGCCACCGGCATTTCATGCTTGCCGAGCTTGTCCTTGAGGAAGTCCCTGAGCTGCTCGAAGGTGAAGGGCTCCGCGCCGGGCTTCAGCTTGATGAAGGCCTTGGCCGACTGCCCGCGATACTGATCGGGAATGCCGATCACGGTGCATTCCTCGACGCTGGGATGCTCGTAGATCGCTTCCTCGATGTTGCGCGGGTAGACGTTGAAGCCGCCGGACAGGATCATGTCCTTCTTGCGGTCGACAATGAAGATATAGCCTTCCTCATCCATGTAGCCGACGTCGCCGGTATGGAAGCGGCCGCCGGCGAAGGCTTCTGCCGTTGCTTCCGGCTTGTTCCAGTAGCCCTTCATGACGTTCGGGCCGCTGATGCAGATTTCGCCGGTCTGGTTCACGCCCAGCACCTTCAGTGGATCGTCGACATCGACGATCTCGATGATCACGCCGGGCAGCGGCAGGCCGCAGGAGCCGCGCTTGCGCTTGCCGCCATAGATGGTCTGGGTACCGGCCGGCGAGGTCTCGGTCATGCCCCAGCCCTCGATCATCTTGTGGCCGGTGATCGTTTCGAACTTGTCCTGAATCTCCGCTGGCAGCGGCGCGCCGCCGGAAGCGCAGAACTTCAGGGCCGAGAGATCGTAATTCTTCAGATCCGGGAAGTTGACGATGGCGGCGTACATGGTGGGCACGCCGGGAAAGATGGTGATCTTCTTCTTGTGCAGATCCTCCACCACGGCTTTCAGCTCAAAGCGCGGATGCAGGATGAATTCGGCGCCGATGATCAGCATGCGCAGCAGCACCGCGCTCAGGCCATAGATATGGAACATGGGGAGGACCATCATGACCCTCTCCTTGCCGTCTTCCAGCTTCAGCGCCTCGCTGTTCTCGGTCCAGCTTGCATACATCTGCACCGTGGCGGTGATGTTGCCGTGGGTCAGCATCGCGCCTTTGGGCTGGCCGGTGGTGCCGCCGGTATATTGCAGGATCGCCACTTCTTCGACTGGATCCTTCACCGGGTGTGGCGTGTAACGGCCGTCATTAGCAATGAGATCGCTGAAGCGGATATGCTTGTCGTCCTTCGGGACGCTGGCGATTTCCTTGCCCTTGGCCAGGGGGAACAGAATGTTCTTCGGGAAGGGCAGCACATCGGGCAGGCGGCAGACGACGATCTTCTTCAGACGCGTGCTGCCCAGCATTTTGCTGATATTGCCGTACAGCGCCTTGAGATCGAGGGTGACGATGATGTCGGTCTGGCTGTCTTCGATCTTGTAGCGCAGCTCACGCTCGGCATCGAGCGGGCTGTAGTTCACCACCCGGCCTCCAGCCTTCAAAATGGCGAAGAAGCAGATCACGTAATGCGGGGTATTCGGCAGGAACAGGCCAACATGCACGCCGGGGCCGACGCCGAGCTGCTGGAAGCCCTTGGCGGCCCGGTCAATCAGATCCGAAATGGCGGCATAGGTATAAACTTTGCCCATGAAATTCAGGCAGGGGCGCGGGGCGAACCGGGCCACGGCATCGTCGAACAGGGTCCAGATCGGTTTGGCCTGGAAATTCTGCGCCCAGGTCACGCCGGCTGGATAGGATTTTTCCCAGAACGGTGCGGTCATCGGTTTCTCCCCCTAGACTAAAACCCCAATCACGCGGGGCCCGGGCATTGTATGAACGGGGCGAGAGTGGCGCAACGTGGCGTTACGTCAATTCGCCCCCCGCCCGGGTTGCGTGGCAGCGCAACGGCTGGCAGACTCCATCTGTCATTCCTTATCCCCAAGAGGCCAGAATGGGCGGCGGCGCCAAGGACATACGGGCGGAGCGCGACCGGTTCGTCGCTTTTGCCTTCTCCGCTGCCGATCTGATGCTGGAAGTCACTGCCGAAGGGCAGATCACCTTCGCTTCTGGCGCGGCGCGGCTGCTGACGGGGATGGAGGCCGATGCCCTGGTCGGACGGCAATTCGCCAGCCTTGTGGATGAGGCCGACCGGCATTTTATCCTCAACCTGCTCAGCACGCTTTCGGTCGGCGGCCGGATCGAGCCGGTGACGTTGCGCCTTGTAGGCGCGGATGGTGCGTCGGGTGCTCTTTGCGTGCTCGGCGGCTGCTGCCTGCCGCTGCAAGAGGGCCGCTATTACCTGACTCTGTCGAATGCCCGCTTGCCGGCCGCAGAGGCGGCCATGCTCAACAAGCGCGACTATCAGACCGGGTTGCTTGGGCCGGAGGATTTCGATGCCCGCGCCGGCGAACGGCTGAAACTTGCCCGCGAGCTTGGCGCCGAGGTCAAGCTGACTCTTTTGGAGATTGTCGGCCTGCAGGAGCTTGCGCAGACATTGCCGCCTGAGGAAGGCAAGGCGCTGATGAGCGATGTCGGCGCCCTGCTGCGCGGTAAGTCGATCGGCGGCGATACCGCCAGCCGGATCGATCCGGAGAAATACGGCATCCTGCATGCCAAGGCCCTGGATCAGGAAGCGGTGGCAGAGCAGGTCCGGCAGCTGATTGTCCGCGCCGGGCCCGATGCCGCCGCCGACATGGTCGGCATTCGCGGCGCGACATTGGACCTGCATGCCAAAGACATGAGCGACGAGGACGCCGCCAGCGCGATGGCCTTTGCCGTGCAGCGCTTCGCCCGCGACGGGGCTGAGAGTTTTTCCTTCCGCTCTACCGAAGACAGCCTGAAGGCCTTGCTGAACACCACGGTTGCGCGGGTGCGGGCCTTGCGCTCGGCCGTGGCGGGGCAAAAGTTCCAGCTTGTCTTCCAGCCCATCGTGCGACTGGATAACCGCACGCTGCACCATTACGAGGCGCTGTCGCGCTTCGAGGATGGCGGCTCACCATTCGAGACGATCCGGCTGGCCGAGGGCGTGCACATGATCGGTGAATTTGATCTGGCGGTCGTGCAGCGCGTCGTCGACCTGCTGGCCGAGCGCCGCCGGCAGGGCGAGATCATCGATGTGGCGGTGAACCTGTCTGGTCACAGCCTGGAAAGCACGGTCTTCATGGCAGCCCTGCGCGAAATCCTGGCGCCGGTGCCTGAGCTGCGCCGTCAGCTGATTTTTGAGATCACGGAATCGACGCAGATTACCGATCTGGTGCATGCGGCTAACGCCGTGCGGCAATTGCGCGAGGACGGCCATTCGGTCTGTCTGGACGATTTCGGCGCTGGCGCTGCGTCCTTCCCATATCTGCAGGCGCTGGATGTCGATTACGTCAAGATCGACGGCGCCTATGTGAAGGCGCTGCAAACCACCGGCCAGGATCGCGACCGTGCCATCCTCAAGGGCATGGTCTGGCTGTGCAAGGAATTGCGGATCGGCACGGTGGCCGAGATGGTCGAGACCGAGGATCAGGCTCGCCTGCTGCATGATTTCGGCATCGACTACGGCCAAGGTTACCTGTTCGGCCGGCCGGAATCCGAGCCCAGGCTGGAGCCGCTGCGGCTCGACGATTCAGGCGGGCATCTCGATCCAACGCAGGTGCCGGTCACCAAGCGGCGCTGATCAGCCACGCAATTCGATCTTGCCGTGGTCCAGCGCGATCACATCGCGCTCCACCAGCCGGGCGCGGAACGAAACCGTGTTCCCGTCGCGCCAGATCTCGGTATGGATCGTCTCGCCCGGAAAGACCGGGGCGGTGAAGCGTGCCTCGATATGCGCGACTTTCGACGGATCGTGATCGCAGGCGGCCTTTACGACGGCCCGCACGGCATGGCCGTAGGTGCAGAGGCCATGGAGGATCGGACGCGGAAAACCCGCCGCCTTGGCAAAGGCGGGATCGGCATGCAGCGGATTGCGGTCGCCGCAGAGGCGGTAGAACAGGGCTTGGTTCGACTGCGTCTTCGCAGTCACGCCGACATCCGGCGCGCGATCCGGAATCTGATGCGGCTCGGGCGGACCTTCTCCCGGCGCGCGCTGCGGGCCGCCGAAGCCGCCATCGCCACGGGCGAAGACAGTGGAGAGCAACGTGGCAAGCGGCGCATTGCTGACGGCATCACGGATTGCGGTTTCCACCAGCAGTACGGCGCCCTTGTTGGCGCCTTTGTCGAAGGCATCCTTGATGCGGATTTTCGACTTCACGCGTCCCTGCGGCGGCAGTGGCTGATGCAGCGTGATGCGCTGCTCGCCGTGCACGACCATGACAACGTTGATCCCAGCCTTGAAGGCCCAGGAATCGTCCCAGGCGATCACGGTGGCCTGGCTGGGCAGCGCTTTGAGGTTCTTCTCGAAGACGAAGGGCAACTCATCCAGATCCATCGGATCCTGCCCCATGCCGACACTCAATGCGTATAGCATCGTGTCGCGATCGGTATAGCTGAATTCCCGCTCGGGCAGATCGAGGCGCATCAGATCGTCGTAGACAATCGGCATGGTTCCTCCGTTTAATCTTGCCGCGACTCTAACGGGGCATTCGGGTCTGCACCAGCCTTGACGCAACGTTAGCCCGCCAGATCGGCCTGTCCAGGGAGGAAACTCATGGCCTATACCACGTTCGATTTCAGCGTTGTCGACCATGTGGCGCGGATCGTGTTCAACCGTCCCGACAAGGCCAACGCCATGGTGCTACCGTTCTGGCAGGAGATGGTCGATGTCTTCGCCGAGATTGACGACCGGCCAGAGGTGCGCGCGGTGGTGATCTCGTCCACAGGCAAGCATTTCACCGGCGGTCTCGATCTTGCGGCCTTTGCTGGCATAGCCAGCGACATGATGAAGGGCGACCGCGGCCGCGTGGGCGAGCAGATGCGCCGTACGGTGGCCGAAATGCAGGAGACTTTTGCCGTGATCGACCGCTGCCGCGTCCCGGTCTTGGCGGCGGTCCAAGGGGGCTGCGTGGGCGGCGGCGTCGACCTGATTTCGGCCTGCGACATGCGCTACTGCACGAGTGACGCCTGGTTCTGCATCCAGGAGATCAATATCGGCATGACCGCCGATGTCGGCACGCTACAGCGCTTGCCGCATCTGATGCCGTCCGGCCTAGTGCGCGAGCTGGCCTATACCGGGCGGCGGATGCCGGCCGAGGAGGCCTTCCGCTGCGGCCTCGTCAACACGGTGTTCGACAGCCACGAGGCGATGATCGATGCGGTGCTGGAGATCGCGAAAACCATCGCCTCGAAATCGCCGCTTGCGATCCACGGCACCAAGGACATGCTGAACTACACGCGCGACCACAGCGTGGCGGATGCCCTCAATTATATGCAGGTCTGGCAGGCCGGCATGTTCCTGACCAAGGACCTGATGGAGCAGATGCAGGCCAACCAGGAAAAGCGCCCGGCCAAGTTCGACGATCTGCTGCCGGCCAAGAAGCTGGTGCGGCGCCGGCGCTGAGCTTTAGTCGACGCCGAGTTTCTTCCAGATGCCGTCGGCGACCATCACGGTGCGGTCGCCGACATTCATCATGCCGTGGATGAAGACCAGGCTGCGGGTGTTGCGGACGATACGGCCGCGCATCTCCACCCAGTCGCCGGGCCGTGCGGCGGCGACGAACTGGTGGTTCAACGACACCGTGGCGCAGGGCATGCGGTCCACCGCATCCCAAACAATCCAGCCCAGCGCGTGGTCGACGAACGTCATCAGCATGCCGCCATGCACCACGCCGCGCGAATTGGTATGGCGCTCTTCGGCCAGGAAGGCGTAGGCCGAGCCTTCGGCTTCGCGTCTGACCCAGACCGGGCCGACCAGTTGGGTGAAGGGGCCTTGGCCCTGACGCTGTTTCCAGCCGGCGGTGACGGGGTCGAAGCTCATCGTTCTTGTGGTCTTGTTTCTCTGTCCTGGACTTTCATAGAGCAAAAACCGGCCCCTTGCCGCAAGCTTTACCCAACGTCACCAGCTTGCCTCGCCTGGGCGCGGGTTTTACCCTGTCGCCCATCAAGGGAGAGAAACATGAACCTCGACTTCACGCCGGAAGAGCGTGCTTTCCGCGAAGAGGTACGCAGCTTCATCCGCGACAATCTGCCCCCGGCACTGGCCGAGAAGAGCCGCCGCAACATTCACCTCGCCAAGGAAGACTACGTCGCTTGGCACAAGATCCTGCACAAGCGCGGCTGGTCGGCACCGAACTGGCCGAAGGAATATGGCGGGCCGGGCTGGACGCCGGTGCAGAAATACATCTTCGACGAGGAATGCGCCGCTGCCGATGCGCCGCCGCTTTCGCCCTTTGGCATCTCCATGGTCGGCCCGGTGATCTATACTTTTGGCTCGGAAGAGCAGAAGAAGAAATATCTGCCGAGGATTCTGAGCATGGAGGATTGGTGGTGCCAGGGCTATTCCGAGCCGGGCTCGGGCTCCGATCTCGCCTCCCTGCGTACCCGCGCCGAAAGCGAGGGGGATCATTACATCGTTAACGGTCACAAGATCTGGACCACACAGGCGCATTTCGCAAACATGATGTTCTGCCTGGTGCGCACCGATCCGAATGCCAAGCCGCAGGAGGGCATTTCCTTCCTGCTGATCGATATGACCACTCCCGGCATCAGCGTCCGTCCGATCATCTCGATCGACGAAGGCCACAGCGTCAACGAGGTCTTCCTCGACAATGTACGCGTGCCGAAGGCGAACCTGATCGGCAAGGAAGGCAAGGGCTGGACCTACGCCAAGTTCCTGCTGGGGAATGAGCGCACCACAATTGCCGAGGTCGCGCGATCCAAGCAACGGCTGCGGCGGCTCAAGGAAATCGCCCGCGCCGAACAGGCTTTCGGTGCGCCGCTCCTGGATGAGCCGAGCTTCCGTGACAAGGTCGCTGCGGTGGAGATCGATCTGTTGGCGCTGGAATACACCAATCTCCGTGTGCTGGCGGCGGAGAATGAAGGCAAGGCTTTGGGCCCTGAAGTGAGCATGCTGAAAATCCGCGGCTCGGAAATCCAGCAGACCATCACCGAACTGGCCTGCGAGGCGCTTGGCTATTATGCCGCGCCTTACGAGCATCGGCCCGATGGCTCCAACCAGCCGCCAGTCGGTCCCGACTACGCGCAGGGCCGCATGGAATCCTTCCTCTACAATCGCGCAACCACGATTTATGGCGGATCGAATGAGATCCAGCGCAACATCATCGCCAAGATGGTGCTTGGTCTGTAACCGCTCTACGCAAGGATAGGCAGAATGGATTTTCAACTTTCCGAAGAACAGAAACTGCTAGCCGACAGCGTCGAGAGCTGGCTGCAGGACAAGTACGATTTCGAGCGCTGGCGCAAGCTGGTGAAGACCGATCTCGGCTATGCTGAAGAGAACTGGAAGGCGATGGCCGAACTCGGCTGGCTGGCCATGCCGCTGCCGGAAGAGGCAGGCGGTCTGGGCGGCGGCGCAGTCGAATGCATGCTGATTGCCGAACGCTTCGGCAAGCATCTGGTGGCCGAGCCGTATCTGTCCACCGTGGTGATCGGCGCAGGTCTGATCCTTGCCGCCGGCAGCAAGGCGCAGCAGGAGGAATGGCTGCCGCAAATCGCCGAGGGCAAGGCAAAATGGGCCTTTGCCTTTGCCGAGCATGGCGCGCGTTTCGTCCTGCATGAGGTGAATACGGCTGCGAAGAAGGCGGGTGAGGGCTGGATGATCTCCGGCAAGAAGATCGTCGTCTTCGATGCGCCGTCAGCGGACAAGCTGATCGTGCTGGCGCGCAGCGATGGCGCGGCCGCCGACCGGCAGGGCCTCGGCCTTTTCGTGGTGGATGCCAACGGCAAAGGCGTGACGCGGCAGGATTACCGCACCGTCGACAATCGCCGCGCCAGCGACATCCAGTTCGATAATGTGCCGGTCCTGGGCGTGCTGGGTGATCCGGGCAATGCTCTGGAGACGGTGGAGGCCGTGGTGGACCGCGCCATCGGCTATCTCGCCTCGGAAGCCGTCGGCGCGATGCAGGCGCTCTACGAGACGACACTGGCCTATCTGAAGACGCGCAAGCAGTTCGGCCGACCGATCGGTGATTTCCAGGTGCTGCAGCACCGCATGGTCGACATGATGATCCATGTCGAAAGCTCACGTTCGCTGGCGCTCCTTGCCAATCTCAAGGCCGATGCGGCGCCGGCCGAGCGGGCCAAGGCGGCCGCCGCGGCCAAGGTGCAGATCGGCAAATCGGGCCGCTGGGTCGGCCAGCAGTCGATCCAGCTGCACGGCGGCATGGGCATGACCGACGAGCTCAATGTCGGCCATTACATGAAGCGACTGATGATGATCGACACCTATTTCGGCCATGCCGACTACCACCAGCGCCGCTTCGCGGCTCTGGCCAACGCGGCGTAAGCCAGCCGGGATTTTTTTTGCGAAATGGCCGGTCGGGGTGTCCCGGCTGGCCATTTTCATTCTGGCTATCTCAGCGGGAACGAGCCGGCCGTCGGATTGCAGGCCAGGAATAGGAAAAAGCCCGGCGGGTGACCGCCGGGCTCTTTGTGGAAACCGGAACGTCTTGGGCGCTTAGGCGGCGTTGACCGCTTTCACGGCCTCGACGGCGCTCTCCGGATTCCAGTTGGTATAGGCCATGGCGCAATGCTGGGCGCAGTAGGGCTTGCCCGGCAGGGCGACATGATCGCAGAAGTCGAATTCCGAGCTTTTCGGATCGCCGATCGGCCATTTGCAGCGCGGACCGGTGGTTGGGGTCAGGGCTGCTAGCATGGCCGGGGTGAGCTGGGCCTGCTGCGACGCCTGACCGACAGGAGCGGCCTGCGGCGCCACGGCCGGCTCGGTCTTCACCTGCACCGGAGCGCGAGGTGCTGCGGGTGGCCCGGCCTGATGGCTGGGCGCGGGCCGGGGCTGTGCCGGCTTGTCGCTGCGCATGATGGGCGAGGCCCGTTTGGCCAGACCGATGCGATGAGCCTTTCCGACCACGGCGTTACGGGTCATGCCCAGCGCCTTGCCGATCTGGGTGATCGACTGGCCGCTTTCCCAAAGTTGAACCAGAAGTTTGACCTTCTCGTCCGTCCACACCATATCTAGCCCCCATTTCTGGACTGAGACGCTAGATGCAGTAAGGCCTTATTTTGGCTTTTGGGTCAACCGGACTCTGTCCTTATCCACAAGAATCTGATTCGGGGCTAGGGTTTAAGCCTGCGACAACCAGGGCCGAATCGGAATTATCCCCAAGATGTTGCGTTTCCGGACCCGCCCACGACTGACAGAGCCGCCTGCCGGCCCCGGATGCCTTATTCCGCGGCGCCCCCATCGGGGCGGGGGAGGCCGATCCTCGACCAGGCCATGCAGGACGAGGCGTTGCACCGCGCAGGGCCCGATACAGCCGATGTGATCGACTTCACACTCGCACCCGGCGATCTGGCGCGGTGGTCGCCCTACTTGGTGCATGGCTCCAGGCCAGTCGCACCGAGGCTGACCGCCGCTTCTATATCAACAGCTTTGTCATGGCCGAGCATTGTGATCATGGCGAATGGGCCCTCCGGGGCGGCCAGCCGGTGCCACTGGGCGAGGGGTCTTCACTGGTGCATTACGAGGCTTTGCATGAACGGCCCGAGCCGCATTTCATTGAGGAGTAAGGTCTCCCGATTGAAGCAAACTACCCGTCATGTCACGGTAATCTCATGATCAATCCCAGCGGCAGTTTCTCATTCGACCTGGTGATCTTCGGCGCGACCGGCGATCTGTCGTTGCGCAAATTGCTGCCAGCGCTTTATCTGCGCGATGCCGACGGGCAGCTCAATGACGATGCCCGCATCTTCGCGGTTGCGCGCAGCGAGCATGGCGACGATGAGTTTCGCGCGGTCGCCACCAAGGCATTACAACAGCATCTGCCGGCCAGTGAGATCAGCGCCGAACGGATGCAGCGTTTCACCAGGCGCATCCGCTATATCACCGTCGATGTGGAGGATCCGGCAGGTTATGCGCGACTGAATGCGGCGCTGGACGGTGATTGCGACCGCGTCCTGGTGTTTTACCTCGCCATGGCGCCACGCTTCTTCGGTGATGTCTGCCGCAATCTCGCCAAGGCGGGGCTGAACCGCCCGGCCGCCCGCGTGGTGCTGGAAAAGCCGATCGGCCACGATCTCGCCTCGGCGCAGGCGATCAACCAGGCGGTCGGCGCGGTGTTTTCGGAAGATCAGATCTTCCGCATCGATCATTACCTCGGCAAGGAGACGGTGCAGAACCTCATGGCGCTGCGCTTTGCCAATGCGCTGTTCGAGCCAATCTGGCATCGCGGTGTCATCGACCATGTGCAGGTCACAGTGGCCGAAAAAATCGGCGTCGAGGGCCGGGCGGGGTATTACGATCATGCCGGTGCCCTGCGGGACATGGTGCAGAACCATCTATTGCAGCTTTTGTGTCTGGTGGCGATGGAGCCGCCGAACGCCTTCAACGCCGATGCGGTGCGCGACGAGAAGCTGAAGGTGCTGCAGGCATTGTGTCCGATCACTGACCGCGCGGTGACGGAACGCACGGTGCGCGGCCAGTATACGGCGGGTGCGGTGGATGGCGTCGCCGTGCCGGGATATGCCACCGAGGTCGGCGATCCCTCGACCATGACGGAAACCTTCGTGGTGGTGAAGGCCGATGTGCAGACCTGGCGCTGGGCCGGCGTGCCGTTCTACCTGCGCACCGGGAAACGGCTGCCGCAGCGGCGTTCGGAGATCGTCGTGCAGTTCCGTCCGGTGCCGCATCTGATCTTCCCCGGCGCGACGCGCGACGTGGTGCCCAATCGCCTTGTTATCCGCGTGCAGCCGGATGAAGGCATCTCACTGCATATGATGACCAAGGTGCCGGGGCCCGGCGGCATGCGCCTGCGCCAGGCGCCGCTGAATTTGAGTTTCGCCGAGACCTTTCAGGGCCGTCAGCCGGATGCCTATGAACGTCTGCTGATGGATGTGGTGCGCGGCAATCCGATGCTGTTCATGCGCGGAGACGAGGTGGAAACCGCCTGGCGCTGGATCGAGCCGATCCTGGCCGGCTGGAACATGCAGGGCGATGCGCCGAAAACCTACACGGCGGGCAGCTGGGGCCCTTCGGCTGCCATCGGGCTGATCGAGCGCGATGGCCGCACCTGGCACGAGGACATGCGCTGACAATGCCTGAGTTGAAAAATGCCTGAATTGCTGGCCCATCTGCGCGACCGGCTCGGTCCGCATCTGAATGCAGCGGACGATCCCGCCGGCCGCGTGCGTCTGCAAACGCTGGTGCTGCTGCGCTGGATCGCCATCATCGGCCAGCTGCTGGCGATCCTGTTCGTGCATTTCGGCTTGGGCTTTCGTCTGCCGCTGCTGCCGGCTTTGATGGTGGTGGCGATTTCTGCGCTCCTCAACGTCATTCTGTTCGTCGTCTATCCGACGGCGAAGCGTCTAAGCGAAGCTGGTGCGGCCGGTTATCTGGCCTTCGACCTTGTGCAGTTATGCGCCTTGCTGTTTCTGACCGGCGGCGTGGAGAACCCGTTCTCGCTGCTGATCCTCGTGCCGGTGACGGTGTCGGCGACGATCCTTACCTTGCGCTCGACCGTGGCGTTGGGGACACTGGCGCTGATCCTGGCGGCGCTGCTGACGCTGTATCACTACCCGCTGCCCTGGGGTGCCGATCAGCCGGGAATCCAGTTGCCGCTGACCTTCCAGTGGGGCGCGTTTACCGCCATCGCGCTCGGCACCCTGTTCATCGCCGCCTATGCCTGGCAGGTGGCGGAAGAAGCGCGGCGCATGTCGGATGCCTTGGCGGCGACGCAGATGGCTCTGGCGCGTGAGCAGCAGGTTTCGGCGCTTGGCGGCCTCGCGGCGGCGGCGGCGCATGAGCTCGGCTCGCCGCTGGGCACCATCGCGGTCGTCGTGAAAGAGATGAGCCGCGACGTGCAGCCAGATTCGCCGCAGGCCGAGGATATCGCGCTGCTGCAAAGCCAGGTGGACCGCTGCCGCGAAATCCTTGCGCGGCTGGCGCGCCGTCCTTCCGCGGAAGTGACCGAAACCTTCTCCGATCTTGGCATTGCCAATCTGGTCGAGATGGCGGCTCAGCCCTGGCGGCGTGATGCCATCGACTTCTCGATTAAGCTGAAGGGCAGTGGCGATGCGCCGATCCTGCCGCGCCGGCCCGAGATCATCCATGGCTTGAGCAACCTGCTGCAGAACGCGATGGAGTTCGCCCGTGCCAGCGTGGTCGTCGAAGTGGCCTGGGATGACCGCATGGTGCAGCTCGACATTCTCGACGATGGCCCTGGCTTGAATGTCGATATCCTCTCGGCGCTCGGCGAGCCTTATGTGACCAGCCGGCCCGATAGCGGCGGCATGGGGCTTGGCGTCTTCATCGCCATGAACCTGTTGCGTCGCAGCGGCGCGACCCTGTCCTTTGCGAATCGGCTGGGCGGCGGCACCCGCGCCCGGGTTCATTGGCCGCGCACGGCATTGGGCAGCAAGGCCGGGTAAACCAGCCCGCCTGCGGGCGTTATAAGACAGTAAGGTAGCACCGCCCAGGGGTTGCACGGTGCCGGGGGTGGAGTACATTCAGGCATCATGACCGACAACACTCTTCTGATCGTGGATGACGACGAGCCGCTGCGGATGCGTCTGGCGCGGGCGATGGAGAAGCGGGGCTATCAGGTGCAGACCGCCGATAGCGTCGCAGTCGGCATCCAGATGGCCCGCACGCGGCCACCTGCTTATGCGGTGGTCGATCTGCGTCTCACCGACGGTAACGGCCTAGACGTCGTCAGCGCGATCCGGCAGGTGCGTCAGGATGCCCGCGTTGTCATGCTGACCGGCTATGGCAACATCGCCACCGCGGTCGCCGCGGTGAAAGCCGGCGCTGTCGATTATCTGCCCAAGCCCGCCGATGCCGATGATGTGGATCGTGCGCTTAAGGTCGGCAATGCGGCGCATCCGCCGCCACCGGACGAGCCGATGTCGGCAGAACGCGTGCGCTGGGAGCATATCCAGCGCGTCTTCGAGCTTTGCGACCGTAACGTTTCCGAAACCGCGCGCCGCCTGAAGATGCATCGCCGCACGTTGCAGCGCATCCTCGCCAAGCGCTCGCCGCAATAGGACGCCATGTTCATCGAGGAGGCCAGGCTGCCGCCCGGACTCCGGATCTATGCGATCGGCGACATTCATGGCCGCGTCGATCTGCTTGAGCGCTTGCATGCACTGATCGAGGCCGATCTCGCCGACGCGCCCGAGCGGCGCGTGATCGTTTATCTCGGCGATTACATCGATCGCGGCGCTCATTCGGCACAGGTGATCGAGCGCATCTGTCGCCACCATCCCGGCAATGCTGAAGTGGTTGCGCTGCTCGGCAATCACGAAGCGATGATGCTGGAATTTCTCGATGCGCCTTATGGCGGTTCGCTGTGGCTCGCCAATGGCGGCGATGCGACGCTGGCCAGCTACAAGGTGCGGGTGCCGGCCTCCTATGACGAATTGCTGATCACTCAGCGCGCGCTGCGCCATGCCCTGCCGCGGCATCATTGGCAGTTCCTGGAGAGCCTGCCGGTGGAGGTACGCTTCGGCGACTATCTGTTCGTACATGCCGGAATCAAGCCGGGGCTGCCGCTCGACCGGCAGGCGCGCGAGCACATGATCTGGATTCGCGACGCCTTCCTTGATTCGGAGGCCGATCACGGGGTCGTGGTGGTGCACGGCCATACCATCGTGCATGAGGTGGAATGGCGCCCCAACCGGATCGGCATCGATACCGGAGCCTATACCACCGGGCGGCTGACCGCCCTGGTGCTGGAAGGGGCCGAGCGCCGCCTGCTGCAGACGTAGGACGCGCGAGACCCTTGTCGTCCCGGGGAAGAGGGGGCCCACAGCCACGCAGCGGGCGACCCTTCCTGACTCAAGGTCTGGAATTCAGCGCCCCGGCGGTGTATCGAAAGCCATGTCCGAACTCGTTCCCGAACTGACCGATTTCACTGGCGCCCGCGTTCTCGTGGTCGGCGACGTGATGCTGGATCGCTTCGTCTATGGCGGGGTGCAGCGCATCTCGCCCGAGGCGCCGATCCCGGTTATGCAGACCGAACGCGAGATCGTCATGCCGGGCGGCGCCGGCAACGTAGCGCGCAACCTCGCAGCTCTGGGTGCCCATGCCATGCTGATCGGCCTGGTCGGCGATGACGCCGCGGCGGATGAGTTAAACGATGCGCTGGCGCTGGATACCGGCATCACCGCGCGTCTGGTGGTGGACGAAACCCGCCGCACCATCGAGAAAACCCGTTTCATCGGCGGCCGGCAACAGCTTCTGCGCGTCGACCGCGAAAGCCGCATTCCGCCGAGCGACGAAAGCATTGAAGCCCTGATCGAAGCCGCCACCGAAGCGATGAATGACTGCGCCGTGGTGGTGCTGTCGGATTATGCCAAGGGCGCGATTTCCGAGCGCGTCATCATCGCTCTGGTCGCGGCGGCGGCAAAAGCCGGCAAGCCGGTGCTGGTCGATCCCAAGGGCAGCGATTACAGCCGCTATCACGGCGTGCATCTGGTGACGCCGAACCGGCAGGAAGCTGCGCTCGCCACCAAGCAAGCTTGCGATACCGACGACAGCGTGGTCGCTGCCGGCCGCAAGCTGCTGCAGGAATGCGGCATCGCCAATGTGCTGATCACCCGCGGCGCGGCGGGCATGACCTTGCTGCAGAACGGCGATGCGCCGTTGCATCTGCCGGCCGAGGCGCGCGAGGTCTTCGACGTCTCCGGCGCGGGAGATACCGTGATGGCGACCATCGCGGCGGCGCTCGCGGTCGGCCGCAGCTTGCCGCAGGCTGCAAGGCTTGCGAATGCCGCAGCCGGCATTGTGGTCGGCAAGGTCGGCACGGCAGTGGTGCATCCGGATGAATTGCGCCGCGCCCTGCACATGCCTGAACCGCATGGCATCGATGCGAAGGTCGTGTCGCGCCAGCAGGCAAAGGAGCGCGTCGATCTGTGGCGCAGCCATGGCGAGCGGATCGGCTTTACCAACGGCGTGTTCGATCTTCTGCATTCCGGGCATCTGGCGCTGCTGGCGGAAGCGCGCGCGGCCTGCGACCGGCTGATCGTCGCCATCAATGCCGATTCATCGGTGAAGAAGCTGAAGGGGCCGACGCGCCCCGTGCAGGACGAGCAGCATCGCGCGCGTCTCTTGGCGGCCCTGAGCATGGTGGATCTGGTGATCGTGTTCACCGAAGACACGCCGATCCCGCTGCTGGAAATTCTGCAGCCGGATCTGCTGATCAAGGGCGGCGACTATACCGTCGATCAGGTCGTCGGCGCCGATATCGTGCGCGCCTATGGCGGCGAGGTTCGCGTCTCACGCCACGTTGCCGGCCAGAGCACGACCAAGACCATCGAAAGATTGCGGAGCTAGGCGATGGCGGATTCCGCCACGCTGCAGGTCGATGTCGCAATCCTGGGCGGCGGTATTGCCGGCCTGTGGCTGCTGGCGCGGCTGCGCCAGGCGGGCTACAGCACGCTGCTGCTGGAAAGCCAGGCATTGGGTGCCGGGCAGACCATCGCCTCTCAGGGCATCATCCATGGCGGGCTCAAATACGCGATCGATCTGAAGCTGGGCGGCGCCAGCGACGCGCTGGCCGACATGCCGGCGCGCTGGCGCGCCTGCCTTAATGGAACCGGTGAGATCGACCTGCGCGCGGCAAAAGTCGCAACCGAGCGGCATCTTTTCTGGGCACGCAAGTCGCTGGTCAGCCGCATAACCGGCTTCTTCGGCAGCAAACTGCTGCGCGGCCGGGTGGATCAGCTCGATGCCACGCAGTGGCCCGAAGCCTTGCGCGACCCCGAGCATGTCGGCGCCGTCTATGCACTGGACGAAATTGTGTTGGACGTGCCAGCTTTGGTGGCGGTTTTGGCGGCGGCGCACCGGCCTTTCATCAAGAAGATCGAGCCCGGCATTCGCCTCGATGCGCGGCCGGATAGCGTGACGGTTGAAGCGCGGGACGATCGGGGCCGTGCTTACAGGATCGCCGCGGCAAGGCTGATCGCCACGGCAGGCAAGGGTAATGAAGACGTCCTGAGCCAGATCGGCGCGCCCGCGAAAGCCGCGCAGCGTCGTCCGCTGCATATGGTGATGCTGGACAATGCGGCTGCGCCGCTCTGGGCGCATTGTTTCGATGCCGGCGACAAGCCGCGTGTCACCATCACCACGCATCGGCGCAGCGATAACCGCTTGGTCTGGTATATCGGCGGACTAATCGCCGAAAACGGTGTGAAGCAGTCGCCCGCTGAACTGATCGCCACCGCCAAAACTGAATTGTCGCTGCTGCTGCCGCGGCTTGATTTCAGCCACAGCCGTTTCGCCACGCATCCGGTGGATCGCGCGGAGGGCGCGACACCTGATGGCTCCAAGCCGGACGGCCCGGTGCTGCAGCGCCACGGCGCGGTCTGGATCGCCTGGCCGACCAAGCTCGCGCTGTCGCCGCAACTGGCGGATCAGGTACTGGCGGATTTGCCGCCGGCATCGCGGCCGCCGGTAGAAGCAGCCGAATGGGCAACCCCCGATATTGCTAAAGCGCCATGGGAGACCGCGGCATGGAGCTGAGGCCGCTCGGCAGCACCGGTATCAAGGTCAGCCTGCTGGGGCTGGGCACAGTGAAGCTTGGCCGCAATGAAGGCGTGAAATATCCTCGCCCTTTCGATCTGCCGGATGACCGCAGCGTTGTCGCGCTGCTGGAAACCGCGCAATCGCTCGGCATCAATCTTCTCGATACGGCGCCAGCTTATGGCCGCAGTGAGGAGCGGCTTGGCGCCCTGCGGCCCGGCCGGCGCGAAGACTGGGTGATCGTCACCAAGGCAGGCGAGACCTTCGAGCGCGGGGAATCGTTTTTCGATTTTTCGCCAGCGGCGGTCCAGACTTCGGTCGAGCGCAGCCTGCGCCGGCTGCGCGTGGATTACCTGGATGGCGTGCTGCTGCATTCAGACGGCAGCGGCGAGGATGGCGACCGTTTCCTGCCGGCGGCTGAAGCGCTTCTGCGGCTGAAGGAGCAGGGCAAGCTGCGCGCAACCGGCTTTTCGGGCAAGACGGTCGCCGGTGGCCTGAAGATGCTTGGGCACGTCGATCTGCTGATGGTGACCTACAATGCCGGATACCGCGACGAGCAGGTGGTGATTGATGCCGCCAGGCAGGCCGGCAAGGGCATCCTGATCAAGAAGGCTCTGGCCAGCGGCCATGCCGCCGATCCGGCGCAGGCCCTGGCCGACATCGCCGCCCTGCCGGGCGTTTCCTCCATCGTCGTGGGGACCATGTCGCCCGACAATCTGCGCAAGAATGCGCAAGCGGTGACGGCCGCGCTGAGGTAAGATGAGCGGATGGACGACAGAGCGCGGATAGACAGGGAAGCAAACACGGGAGCGGAGGCCGAGGCCGCCGCGCAGGAATTCCTCGCCTTCGGCTGGCAGCCGGCCGAGCTTTCGGTTCCTGGCGCCGAGGGCGATGCGAAAACCGTCTCCGGCTTCCGCCATGGCGATTTCGGCGCCTATCTGCAGGGCGGCGCTTGGATGGTGCTGGCGATCCCGGCCAATCTGGTGCTGGGCCAATTGCCGAGCGCTTCGGCCGTGCGCCGTTTTGCTGCCAAATGCGTCAGCTTCCCGGCTCAGCCCAACGGCGCCATCATCGGTGCGGCGCGACAGGCAATGTTGCAGGCGGTCGAAGAAGAGCTTGCGATGGCACGGCAGGCGGCTGATCTTTTGGAAGCCAAGATCGAAGACCTGCTGAGCAGCATTGATGACATCCGCGCCAAGGCGATCCTGTTCGCGCGCGACGACGAAACGGAATAAGCGGACAGAGCGCGGTTAGCTGCGGCCGAGCCGCGGCACTTCCTGCAGGCTGTGGATATAAACAGCGGCCACTTGTGGCCCCTGCAGAGCGCGGTTGATCTGATACAGCAGGCGTTGCTTCAAGCCTTCCAGATCGTGCTCGTAGACGCGGCCATTGCGGCCGAGCGGCTCGCGATTGAGCTCCATGATCACGGCATTGTAGACACGCGGCATCAGGGTATCGACCGCGCGGGCGTTATCGACTGTTGCGCAATCAAGGCTGAGCGTCATGATCACCATGCTGCCCGGCGGGCCGGCTACCGGCGCGGTGACGGCATCGACAGTCAGGACCGGCGTGGTGATCGGCGGCTTCTCCGGCGGCGCGTCGGCGCTTTTCTTTTTCTTCTCCTCCTGCGCGGTGGCGGGCATGGCGGCAAAAGCCACCAAGGCCGCGCTGGCAGCCAGGAACCGGCGGCGGGGCAGGGCGCTATGAGCGTTCGCGCGTCGCATGGAAGCGGATTTTATCCCACTTTTTCTCCGTGTAGGAGAGTTCCCAGGCATTGCGGGCCAGAAAGACCGGGGCGCCGTCGCGGTCATCGGCCATGGCACCGCGATTCTGCTCGATGAACTGGTCCAGGTCCGCCTTGTTCTCGGCATCGACCCAGCGGGCGGTCTCATACGGCGCGGTCTCAAAGCCGACATCGAGGTTGTATTCCTCGGACAGGCGAGCGGCCAGCACGTCGAGCTGCAGCGGCCCGACCAGGCCAACGATCCAGTCGGCGCCGATCCGCGGGCGGAAGACCTGGGTGACGCCTTCCTCGGCCAGATCCTCCAGCGCGCGCTGCAGATGCTTGGCCTTCATCGGGTCGGACAGGCGTACGCGGCGCAGGATTTCCGGTGCAAAATTGGGGATGCCGGTAAAGCGCAGGTCTTCTGCCTCGGTCAGCGTGTCGCCCACACGCAGCGTACCGTGGTTTGGGATGCCGATGATGTCGCCCGGCCAGGCCTCGTCCGCCAGCGAACGGTCGCGGGCGAAGAACAGCGTCGGGTTGCTCACCGTGATCGGCTTGCCGCTGCGCACCTGCTTTAGCTTCATGCCGCGCTTGAAATGGCCCGAGCAGAGCCGCAGGAAGGCTACGCGGTCGCGATGGTTCTTGTCCATATTGGCCTGGACCTTGAACACGAAGCCGGTGACGGCCTTTTCGGTCGGCTCGACCATGCGCTTCTCGGACGGCTGCGGCCGTGGTGGCGGCGCGAAGCGGCCAAGGCCTTTCAGCAACTCGTCGACGCCGAAATTCTTCAACGCCGTGCCGAAATAGACCGGCGTCATATGGCCCTGCCGGTAAGCCTCAAGATCGAAAGGCGGGCAGGCGGCTTCGATCAGTTCCAGGTCTTCCCGAAGCTTGGAGCGCTGCTCGACGGTGAGCAGTTCCTCGGCGCGCGGATCGTCCAGGCCGTTTTCCAGGATGATCACTTCCGGCTCGAGATTCTTGTTCTCTTTGCCGGTCAACAGCAGCCGCCTGCCGAACAGGTCGTAGCAGCCCTTGAAATCCATGCCCATGCCGATCGGCCAGTTGGCGGGGACGCAATCGAGAGCAAGCGTGGAAGCGACTTCGTCCAGCAGCGCAAAAGGATCCTGGCTTTCGCGGTCCATCTTGTTGACGAAGGTGATGATCGGCATGTCGCGCAGGCGGCAGACCTCGAACAGCTTGCGCGTCTGGCTCTCGATACCCTTGGCGGCGTCCAGCACCATCACTGCGCTGTCGACGGCGGTCAGAGTACGGTAGGTATCCTCGCTGAAGTCTTCGTGGCCCGGCGTGTCGAGCAGGTTGAAGGTCCAGCCCTCGTATTCGAAATTCATCACCGAGGTGGAGACTGAGATGCCGCGCTGCTGCTCGATCTTCAGCCAGTCCGAACGCGCACGCCTGTTCTCGCCGCGCGCCTTCACCGCGCCGGCCAGGTGGATCGCGCCGCCGAACAGCAGCAGCTTTTCGGTCAGCGTGGTCTTACCGGCGTCAGGATGCGCGATGATGGCAAAGGTGCGCCGGGCGCCGATAGGGTCAGGTTGACCTTGGGCGCCCGGAACGGCGAGGGCGGGTTCGGACATCGTACTCTTGGACTACCTCTGAAGCTCGGCCCTCATATGGGGCATGGTCAGCGGTCGTTCCACCCCTTGCCGGCCTCTGCGCGCTCGACCAGCAGCTTGGCCGGTTCCCAGAACTTGCCGTGGATCTTGTGGAAGCCGCGGATCGTGGCGAGCACCTTGTCGAGGCCGATCTGCTCGGCCCAGAACATCGGCCCGCCCCGATAAACGGGGAAGCCATAGCCGAAAAGGTAGACAATGTCGATATCGCTGGCCCGGATGGCGATGCCTTCCTCCAGGATTTTGGCGCCCTCATTGACCAGCGGATACATGCAGCGCTGGACGATCTCCTCGTCGGAAATCTCCCGCCGTTCAATGCCTTGCTCCTTGGCGGCCTGCAGGATGATGTCCTGCACCACGGGGTCGGGCAGGGCATTGCGGCCTTCGTATTTGTAGAAGCCGGCGCCGGTTTTCTGCCCGAAACGGCCCATTTCGCAAAGCCGGTCGGCCACGGGCGAATAACGTTCGTCCTTGGGGCGCAGATGCGCCTTGCCCTTGCGGATACGCCAGCCGACATCCAGACCGGCCAGGTCGCTCATGCGGAACGGCCCCATGGCAAGGCCGAATTCCTCCAATGCGCGGTCGACCTGCTCGGGCGTGGCGCCTTCCTCCAGCAGGAAATTCGCCTCCCGCAGATAGCCGTGCAGCATGCGGTTGCCGATGAAGCCGTCGCAATTGCCGGCCAGCACGGGCACTTTCTTCAGCGTCTTGCCCAGCGCCATGACGGTCGCGATGGTCTCGGGCGAGGATTTCGCGCCGCGCACGTTTTCCAGCAGCCGCATGACATTGGCCGGGCTGAAGAAATGCGTGCCGATCACATCCTGCGGCCGCTGCGTTACAGACGCGATTTCATCGATATCGAGCGTCGAGGTGTTGGTGGCCAGTACCGCGCCCGGCTTCATGATCTTGTCGAGCCTGGCGAAGACCTCCTTCTTGACGTTCATCTCCTCGAACACTGCCTCGATGACGATATCGGCGTCGGCGATATCCTCGTAGCGTTGTGTGCCCGAGATCAGCTTCATGGCGCGGTCCATTGCTTCCTGCTTCATCGAGCCGCGCTGCACGGAGGTCGCGTAGTTCCTCTCGATCACGCCAAGGCCGCGCGCGAGCGCTTCCTGCGAGACTTCTAGGATCTTCACCGGGATGCCGGCATTGGCGAAGTTCATTGCTATGCCGCCGCCCATCGTGCCGGCGCCGATCACGGCTGCCGACCTGATCGGCTTCGGTTTCACGTCGGCCGGCAGGTCGGGGATTTTCTGCGCTTCGCGCTCGGCGAAGAAGGCATGGATCTGGGCCGCACGCTGCGGACTGTTCATGCATTCGAAAAACAGCTCACGCTCCTTCTGCAGGCCCTGGTCGATTGGCATGCTGGTAGCGGCCTCGACGGCGTCGATGCAGCGCCAGGGCGCCAGGAAGCCCTTGGCCTTGCGCTCTATGCTCTTGCGGTAGTCGGCAAACACCGCCGGATCGACATTGCTGATCTTGGCGTTCATGTCGCGCACCAGCCGCAGCGGGCGCTTCTCCGCCACCACCGTTTTGGCGAAGGCAATCGCGCCCTCGCGCAGATCGCCGCTGACGATCTGGTCGATGACGCCAAGCTCCAGTGCCTTCTTCGCCGCAATCGGATTGCCCGAGACGATCATGTCGAGCGCGAGCTTCGGCCCGATCAGGCGCGGCAGGCGCTGCGTGCCGCCGGAGCCGGGAATGACGCCGAGCTTCACTTCCGGCAGGCCGACCTGGGCGTTTTCGACGGCGACGCGCCAATGGCAGGTGAGCGACACCTCGAAGCCGCCGCCCAAAGCCGTGCCATGCAGCGCAGCCACTACGGGCTTCTTCATTGCTTCGATGCGGGCCAGCACTTCCGGCAGGTAGGGCTTCAGCGGCGGCTTGCCGAATTCCTTGATGTCGGCACCGGCAATGAAGGTGCGGCCGCCGCCGATGATCACGGCTGCCTGCACGGCAGGATCGGCATCTGCCTTGTCCAGCGCGGCAATCAGTCCGGCGCGCACCGCCTGGCTGAGTGCATTGACGGGCGGGTTTTCGACGGTGAGGATGGCGACGCCGTCCTGAACGGCGTAGACGACAGGGTCGGTCACGTTTCTCTCCCGAATTTTATGCATCGCTCTCGGATAAATCCGGTTATAGCCGACTGGTGTGAGCCCGGCAAAACTCTTGGCCTGCCGTTACGTCAGCGCTAAGTGACAAATATGTATGATTTTTCTGAGAATGAGGTCGAACGCCCGCGCTGGTATGCGGTGCTGCTGGCAGTGCTGCTGCATGCATTGCTGGTAGGTGTCCTCGTTCTCCAGCCCTGGGCCTGGCAGATACCGGCGCAGCCGCCGCAAATTCTTGCCGAGTTCGTGCTGCCCGAGCCGCCCAAGCCTGCGCCGCCGCCCGCGCCCGAGCCGCCGGCGCCGTCACCGCAGGCGCAGCCCACACCGGCCCGCCCAGCGCCACCGCCGCCGCAATTGCAGCGCGCGCCGATCGCCGAGGAATCCACCTCCGCGCCGGGTGCCGGCGACAAGGCGACCGAACAGCGCGAACCCACGGCCGAAGAAGCGCCGAAGCCGGAAGCGAGGCCGGCCCAGCGCAGTCCAGAGGCAGCGCCTCGCCCGCAAGCGCCGCGTCCGCAGCCGCAGGCCCAGCGGCAGGCCGGCAACCGTCAGGCTGGAAGCGGCCGCGCCGCCGGCAGCCCTGGCGAGACGATGACGCAGTCGGAAAGCGACTTCTTCCTCAGCCAGATCGTTGCGGCCTGGGTGATCGATTTTCGCGCGCCGCAGTTCCGCGACATCGAGATCTTCGGCAATTACATGGTGCTGCCCAACGGCATGCTGGCACCGCCGTTCGGCAAGAACGATCCTTGGGACATGCGGGCGATGATCAACAACTGGGATGAGATCGCCAATGCCGAAGGTCCACGGGCCACAGCGTTCCGCACCGCCATCGAGACCTTCCTGCGCGCCATGCGGCTGGCACAGCCTTTCAAGATGCCGCCCAATGCAGAAGGCTATCCGAAGGTACTGCGCCTCGATTTCCGCGTCGGCGATCTCTAGCCGGGATTTCAGCGCGGCGGGATGCCTTTGCGCGCCCGCACCATGCAAAGCACACCGAGCAGGGTGACAAAGGCCATCAGCAGATAGCCGTCGGCATAGGAGATGCCAAGCTTGTCATGCATCAGCGCGAAGCCGGACGGGCCGACGATGACGCCGGCAAAGGTGATGCTAAGCGTGGCGCCGGTAGCCAGCCCGATGCTCTGCCGCGGCGCCTGGCGAGCGATGACGGCCATGAAGACGCCGTTCCAGCCCACCGCGCAGAAGCCGAACAGCGCCACGACGGCGGCAATCAGCACGACCGGCCATGACACGGTGATCATCGCGGTGAGGATCGAGGCGGTCATGGCGACGATGCCGTTGAGGATCAGCACTTTCGAGCCTGAGCGCAGCCGGTCGGCCAGCCAGCCCCAGCCGAGGCGTCCGGCGGCGCCAGCGGTCTGCGCGATTGCCAGCAGACTGCCGGCCAGCACGAGATCGATGCCGACTTCCGTGACGAGATAGGTGACCAGCAATCCGGTCAGGCTGAGCTGCACGGCGGAATAGGCGAACGAGCACAGCGCCAGCCAGCGCAGAATGGGATGCCGCCAGATCAGGGTTAGCCCGGCATGCGGCGAGATGAACAGGCGTGCGTCCGCCTGACGGTCACCATCCCAGTCGGCGCGTACCCGCATCAGGATCAGGCTGAGCGCCAGAGCCAGCAGCGCGCAGGCGATCAATCCGGCCTGCCAGTTCAGCCACAGCGTGATCGGCGGAATCAGCAATCCGGCCAGGATGCCGCCGATTGGCACGCCACATTGCTTGATCGAGAAAATGAGATTCATATGCGCGCCGCTGCGGGTGCGCGACAGAAGATGCGAGGCCGCCGGATTGGTGCAGCCATAGCCCAGTCCGATCACCAGCGCGCCAAGCGCAAGGCTCGTCAGTGTGCCGATGCTGGACAGCAGGCAGCCCAGCGCAGCCAGCCAAAGTGCCAACTGGCTTGCCCGTGTGGCGCCCAGCCGTTTGACGAAGCCGCCGCCGATCAGGGACGAGACCACTGCGCCGAAATAGATGATGCTCACCTGATAGCCCACCAGCGCCGGGCCGATGCCAAGATCGGCCGCGGCCTCTGGCGCGATGGCCGAAAGCACCAGTGCGCAAAGCGTGGTCAGGGACTGCGTCGCCAGCGTCGCCGCCAGAACCTGCCAGACCGGCAGCAGAGCAGGCTCTTGGCTGGCGGCGGTGTCACTCATGGCCGGGCAGCCTTCATTGTTGAACCTGGGCGGCCTGCAGCATGGCGCGATACTTCCTCAAGCCGTCGCGCATCTCTGCCAGCACCGGCGCTGCAAACTCATTTTGCTGAATGGCCTGCCAATAGGCGAGCAGGTTAGGGCGGCGCTCGATCAGGTTCTCGCCGATCACCGGCGCCAACACTTCGGCAACGTTGAACAGCAGCGGCGCCAGCGCGCAATCGGCCTGGGTGAAGCGCTGGCCCACGGCATAGCCGCCCGGCGCAACATAAAGATCGAGATATTTCAGGCCGCGCCCGATCTCAGGCAAAGTCTGCTCGATCGCCGCGCGGTTTCCAGGCTCGGTAAACAGCAGCTTGAAGAAGTCGTTCAGGCCCGGCGAGAGATAAAGATCGGCCAGCCGCACCAGCAGCGATATCTGCGCGCATTCCACCAAATCGCCCGCATAAAGCGACGGACCCGCAAGCTCACCGTCGAGATAGGCGCAAATCACTTCCGATTCCGGCAGGATGCGGCCGTCATCCAGCACCAGCGCCGGCACTTTGCCGAGCGGCGTAATCGCACGGTATTCCTCCGCCCGTGGCGGCGGGATCAGTTCGATCTCAGCACCCTTTGCCCGCAGGAACATGCGCACCCGCGCGGCATAGGGTGACGTAGGCAGGGAATAGAGCTTCATGACACTGTTTCGCTCGATAAAGCCGCCTGTCGTAACGCGGCCCAGTCGACCAGCTTTTCGCGCGGGCTGCCCTGGCGGGCAGCCTTGATTTCGGCGGCTTCGATGCGCTTCCAGCCCATCCAGTCGACCGGTGTTAGGCCTTGCTGCGCCAGCCAGGCGTCAAGCGCGGCATTGCCCGATTTCGCCGGCGCGGTGTCGTTGGCGAAATCCGCGAGTATCCGGTCAGCCACCATTTTTGCTTCCGCGCGATTGGTCGGGATCGTGCCCGATGGACCGCGCTTGGCCCAGCCGACCACATAAAGTCCGTCGGCGACCTTGCCATCCTGGTTAGGGATGATGCCGTGCTGATCGGGTTGCGGCAGATCGCCATGCACGGCAGTGCGGTAGCCGATGGCGCTGATCACCGTGCCGACATCGAGCGTGCGATTGGCCAGTTTCAAGCCCTCGACCCGGCTCTTGCCTAGCACGGCTTCCGGCACGCTGTGGAAAAGGAAATGCAGCTTGATGGGCTTGGCGTCGCTGCGGGCGGCGAATTCATGCAGCAACTGGAGATTCTTCTCCTTGATCTTCGCTTCCGCCGGATCGATCCCGGCAGGCAAAGCGTTTGGCAGATCGGCTTTATTGACCACCGGGCGGACGCGCTCTAAGCGGCCAAGTTCGGCCAGTTCGGCGCTGGTGAAGCTCGCTTCCGCCGGCCCGCGGCGGCCGATCAGATAGAGGTCGGTCAGCGGCGCGGCAGCGATGGCTTTAGCGGCATGGGCGCAGATATCACTGGCCGCCATCTCGGCCGGGGTCTTGCCCAGCACGCGCACGATGTCGACGGCGACATTGCCCACGCCGATCACGGCGACGCCCGTCCGGTCGAGCAGCGGGTTCAGGCCGTAATAATCCGGATGGCCGTTATACCAGCCGACAAAGGCCATCGAGCCATAGCGGCCGGGCAGGTCTTCGCCGGGGATACCAAGGGGCCGGTCGGCATGGGCACCCAACGCCAGCACGATGGCGTCGTAATGCTCGGCCAGCCGGGCCAGCGGCAAATCCTGGCCGACAGCGATATTGCCGACAAATCGCAGATTGCTGCTGCCGAACAGCCGGTCGAACTGGCGGGTCACCGCCTTGGTGCCCTGATGGTCCGGGGCCACACCGAAGCGGACCAGGCCGAACGGGGTCGGCAGGCGGTCAAAGACGTCGATCTTCAGTTCGGGACGCTGCTTCAGCAGGGCGTCGGCGCAGAACAGGCCCGACGGGCCGCTGCCGATGATAGCGATATGGTGCAGCACGGCTTTATTTCAGTTATGATACGTCGACGCCGCAACCTTAGTGCAGCCTGCCCCCAGGATGCAAACTTGCCTAACGCAAACCAGCCAGAGTCTGTAAACCTGAGCCCGCCTACCGGACATTGATTCCCCGAAAAGTGATTTCGGCTTTGCCCAAGCGGTCCGGCCTTCCCCTCTTGCAAAACATCCTCTCCCAGACATGACCACGGAAGACGATCCTCCCAGTTACCGCGTCCTCAACCCCGAGGGCCGGGCGCCGGTCCTTTTGATTTGCGATCATGCCAGCCGTCTGGTGCCGGCTGAGATGAACCACCTCGGCCTGCCGGATGAAGAACTGTCCCGCCATATCGGATGGGACCCCGGCACGGCTGCGATTGCGGAACGGCTCTGCGTTGCACTGGATGCGCCGGCGGTATTGTCGGGTGTGTCGCGTCTGGTGGTCGATTGCAACCGGCGGCCGGACGATCCGACCCTGATCTGTGAGGTCAGCGACGGCACCATCGTGCCGGGCAATCGCGGCATCGATGCTGCCGAGCGCGAACGCCGCCTGCAGAGATATTTCTATCCTTATCATCGTGCAGTGGACGAGATGATGGAGGTGGTCAAGCGCCGCACGCCGACGCCGGCGCTGATCTCGATCCACAGCTTCACGCCGCGCATGCGTGTTCAGGCTGTCGACCGCCCCTGGCATATCGGCGTGGTGTGGGACCGGGACGACCGTTTGGCTGCGCCGCTGCTGCAGGCGTTGCGCGATGAAGGCGATCTCGTGGTCGGCGATAACGAGCCTTACAGCGGCCGCGATCATTCCGGCTATTCGATCTTCGCGCATGGCCAGAATCTCGGCTTGCATCATGTGATGATCGAAGTGCGCCAGGATCTGGTCAGCCACGAGGAAGGCGCGGCAGAATGGGCGGTGCGGCTGGAACGCTGCTTTCGCCGCATGCTGGCGGAAGCCGGATTGTGGACCTCCGTCGCCGCCAGCGCGGCCTGAGGATGCATTGAGGGGCAAGATGCTGGGGATCGGCGATTTCACCATCGGCATCGAGGAAGAATATCTGCTGGTGGATCGCGAAACCGGCGTGCTGGCTGTCGAGCCGCCGGAAGCGATGCTGGCCGAATGCGAAGGTTTGGTCGGCGGTCAGGTCAATCCGGAATTCCTCAAATGCCAGATCGAGGCTTCCACGAAGATCTGCCGCAACGTCACGGAACTGCGCACCGATCTGGTGCAGCTGCGCAGCGCGATCTCGGAAGTCGCGTCACGTCATGGTCTGGCGCCGATTGCCGCTTCCACGCATCCTTTCGCGCGCTGGACCGAGCAGCGCCATACCGCAAAGGAACGCTATGACCGCCTCGCCCGCGATCTTGCCGGCGTTGCTCGCCGCCTGATCATCTGCGGCATGCATGTCCATGTGGGCATTCCCGATGAGGATCTGCGCATCGACCTGATGAATCAGGTCAGCTATTTCCTGCCGCATCTGATGGCGCTGTCGGCATCCTCGCCCTTCTGGCAGGGCGAGGAGACCGGCCTGCAATCCTATCGCGTTTCCGTCTTCGACAGCCTGCCGCGCACCGGCCTGCCCGAACGGCTGGAGACCTGGGGCGAGTATCAGCGCTTGGTCAACCGCCTGGTCCAGGCCGGGCTGATCGAGGATGCCACCAAGCTGTGGTGGGACATTCGTCCCTCGGCGCGTTATCCAACCCTGGAGATGCGGGTGACCGATGTCTGCACCCGGCTGGATGATGGCATCTGCGTTGCCGCGCTGTATGTCTGCCTGCTGGCTGTTCTGACGCGGCTGAAGCAGAAAAACCAGCGCTGGCGCATCTATGCCAATACGCTGATCGACGAGAATCGCTGGCTGGCCCAGCGTTACGGCACGGCCGGCAAGCTGGTCGATTTCGGCAAGGGCGAGGCAGTGCCGTATGCCGATCTGCTGGAAGAACTGATCGAACTGACCCGAGAGGAGGCCGTAGCCTTGGGCTGCCTGGCCGAAGTCGAGCGGGCGCGCGGCATCCTCAAGCGCGGCACCTCGGCCCAGCGGCAGTTGCAAGTCTACCGCGACGCGCTACATGCTGGGATGGACAAGGACGCGGCGCTGAAAGCCGTGGTGGATTGGCTGGTTGCGGAGACAGTGAACTTCACCATTCCCGAATAGGCCGGCCAGAGTGAGAAGAGGGTGGTCATGAGCGATTTACCGAAGATCGATGAGAAGACGCAGATTGAACTCGAAGCGGCGGCCTTCCGGCGGCTGGTCGAGCATCTGCGCCAGCGCACCGATGTGCAGAATATCGATTTGATGAATTTGGCCGGCTTTTGCCGCAACTGCCTGAGCAACTGGTATCAGGACGCGGCGAAGAGCAAGGGAATCGAACTCGACAAGATGGCCGCGCGCGAGATCATCTACGGCATGCCCTATCCGGAATGGCAGAAAAAATACCAGAAAGAAGCCACGCCCGAGCAGCAGAAGGCCTTTGCCGAGGCGCAAAAAGCCCATCAGCACTGATTACCCACAGGTGCAGCGCATTCCTGTGGATAACTGCCCCCTGATCAGGCTTGAGCAGTTGGAGGGGCGGCTGGCGCCGGTATAATCCGCGCCAATCCGTGTTCTCCATTCGAGGTCCCGTCCTATGGCCACCAAGTTGATTTCCGGCAATTTCTCCGCCGACCAGCTCAATCAGATTGTCGCGCGCATCGAGCGGCTGGAGGAAGAGAAGAAGGCGCTCGCCGACGACATCCGCGAGGTCTATGCCGAGGCCAAGGCGCATGGCTTCGACACCAAGATCCTTCGCCAGGTGATCAAGCTGCGCAAGCTGGACCGCGCCGAACTGGCCGAGCAGGAAAGCCTGCTTGAGGTCTACATGGAAGCGCTCGGCATGACGGTGGATCACAGCGCCGCCGACGCCGAGGCGGCCGAGTAAGCATCATGCGCGGCCAGGTCTGGGCTGTAGTCTGGGCTGGGGCTGCGCTGGCTTGCCTCGTTTCGCAGGCGGCATCGGCGCAAACGCCGAACCGCAGCCAAGCGCCGAACCGCATCATCACCGATGATGCACAGGCCTGCATCTCGATTGCCAATCTCACCGAATACAAATGGCCGGTGACCATCCGCCGCACCGGCCGCGTCAGCTCCACCGTGATGGCGCAGCCACGCGAAGTGATGCGCTATTGCGCGCCGGATAGGCTGAAGCCAGACGAGCGCATCATCGTGACCCTCAAATCGACGTGGTTTCCCATCGGGGAATGCTCGCTGAAGAACCGCGGCACGATGGAAATCTATCGCGAGAAAAGCGATCAGACCGACAGCGGCGAGACCACCAAGGTGAAGTGCTACGAAGGGCGTTAGTGGCGCGGCTGCGGGTCCGCCCTCGCACTTGTTGCCTCAAAGCCTCAGCCACTCCCTGATCATCGGCAGCACGATCTGCGGCTTGCGCACCCAGCGGAAGTGATCGATGCCCTCGAAACCCATCGCTTTGGGATCCAGGTGATGGCGCGTCAGCTGCGCCTTGGGAAATTTACCCAGCAGACCGTCCATCGCATGTTTCGGCGCGAAGAAATCGCCCTGGAAGGAAATCGCCAGCACCGGCAGGGTCAAGGTCGCCAGATGCCGGTCATGATCGACGCGCGGATGGCCGAAGCAAAAACGCCCGGTACGCGCCTGCCGTCCCCAATCCGCGATCACGCTGCGTGCCTCCCGGCCGGCAAAGCCGAAGCGGTGGCCGGGAAAATGGCCGATCATGCGGCCGATCAGCACCATTGCCTGGCTGTAGAGCAGGAACGCCTTCGGCCAGAGTTTCCAATGCACCGATGAGCAGGCGATCAGGATCAGCCCTGCCAGTTGCTCGGGGTGATGCGCGGCATAGATGCTGCTGATCTGACCGCCCAGAGAGTGGCCCAGCAGATAGAAGGGCGCGTTGGGGAAGTGCGCCTTCACCGCCTGGATCGCCAGCGGCCAATCCTCGGTCAGCATTTCGTGATAGCCGAAATCGTAGGAGCGAGCGGGCTTGCGTCCGCCGCTTTCCTCATGGGCGCGCAATTCCGCGATGGCGACGTTGCAGCCCGCTTCGTTCAGCGCAGCCGCCAGCGGCAGGTAATAGCCGGCCTTCACGCCCATCGCCGGTTCGATCAGGATGGCCGGCGCGGCGGCATAGGCGGCCGGAAAGAGATGCACCGCAAAGCTTGTGCCTTCGGCGCGATGGAGGCGGATGCGTTCCGGTGCCATGTTCTGGCTATGGGCAGTCTGGCTATGGGCGACAACATTCATGCCGTCTATCTCGGCACGATATTGCGCGCTTGCGCAATTACCTTGTTGGTAATGTCCCAGCGGCATGCCGGCGCGACATCTGCCTCTGCGTCAGGCTTGGTTTTCAGAACCGCTAAAAAAACATGGCCGGGACGGGCCCGGCCATGACGACTAGATATCGCGTTTACTCCGCCGCGGTGGCGAGCGGTGCGGTGGGGGCGCGGAAGGCTGCCAGCAGCTTGGCTTCCTTTTCCTTCGCCGCCATCAGGTTGCGCATCTTGATATGGCCGAAGCCGCGGATCTCTTCCGGGATCTTGGCAAGCTGCACCGCCAGAGCATGGTTCTCCGGCGTCAGCTTGGCCGCCAGTTCCTCGATCAGCGCGAAGTAATCGGCGATCAGCTTGCGCTCGGTGCGGCGTTCTTCCGTGTAGCCGAAGATGTCGAGCTTGGTGCCGCGCAGGCCTTTCAGCTTGGCCAGTATCTTGAACAGGCGGAACACCCAGGGGCCAAACTCCTTCTTCTCGGCCACGCCGGTTTCCGCATCGGGATGCGCGACGATCGGCGGCGCCAGATGGAAGCTCAGCTTGAAGTCGCCTTCGAACTGCGCGTTCAGCTTCTTGAGGAAATCGCCATCAGTATAAAGCCGCGCGACCTCGTACTCGTCCTTGTAGGCCATCAGCTTGTAGGCATAGCGCGCCACCGCTTCAGCGAAGCCGGTCTTGCCCTTGGCCCGATCAGCCTCGGCGCGGCGCGCGGTTTCGACCAGAGCCTTGTAGCGTTCGGCATAGGCCTGGTTCTGATAGGCGATCAGACGCGGCATGCGGTCGGCCAGGAGCTCGTCCACCGTCTGGGCGAAGGCTTTCGGCTCCATCGCCACCACGGTCGGGCGCACGATCTCTTCCACCGCCTTTGGGTCCTGGGCATAGAGCCGGCCCCAGTTCAGCGCGCGGATATTGGCATCGACCGCCGTGCCGTTCAGCTCGATGGCCTTGAGCAGCGCATCGAGCGAAACGGGCACCAGGCCGCGCTGCACGGCATAGCCGAGCATGAACATATTGGTGGCGATGGCATCGCCCATTAGCGCGGTGGCGATCTTGGTGCCTTCCAGGAATTCCGACAGGTTTTCGCCAGCGGCCTTGCGGATCGCCTGCACCATCTCGTTGTCATCGAAGACGGTGTTGGTGTTCATGGTGAAGGCCGCGGTCGGCGTCAGATGCGTGTTGATCACGGCGCGCGTCGCACCGCGATGCATCTTCTCCAGCGCGGCATCGCCAGCCGCCACCACCATATCGCAACCCAGCACCAGATCGGCGCCGCCGGCCGCAACGCGCACGGCATGGATTTCCTCCGGACGACGGGCAATGCGGATATGGCTCAGCACGGCGCCGTTCTTCTGCGCCAGACCGGTGAAGTCCAGCACGCTGGTGCCATAACCTTCCAGATGCGCGGCCATGCCGAGAATCTGGCCGATGGTGACAACGCCCGTGCCGCCGATGCCGGTGATCAGGATGTTGTAGGGCTTGTCCAGCGAAGGTTGTTCCGGCGTCTTCAACCCGGCGAAGAGATCGGCGATGTCGTCTTCATTCGGACCCTGATGCAGCTTCACCTTGGCGCGCCTGACCTTGCCGCCATGCACGGTGACGAAGCTGGGGCAGAAACCTTTGATGCAGGAGAAATCCTTGTTGCAGGCCGACTGGTTGATCTTGCGCTTGCGGCCCAGCTCGGTTTCCAGCGGCTCGACCGAGACGCAGTTCGACTTCACCGAGCAATCGCCGCAGCCCTCGCAGACCGCATCATTGATGAAAACGCGCTTCTGCGGATCGGGGAAGGTGCCGCGCTTGCGGCGGCGGCGCTTCTCGGCGGCGCAGGTCTGATCGTAGACCAGCACGGTCACACCGGGAATCTCGCGCAGTTCCTTCTGCACGTCGTCAAGTTCGTCGCGGTGGCGGATGGTCACACCCGGCGCCCAGTCGGTGCCGACGGGATATTTCTCCGGATCGTCGGTGACAACGACGATCTTCTCCACGCCTTCGGCTGCCACTTGCCGGGTGATCTGCGGCGGCGTGAGCTGGCCGTCATGCGGCTGGCCGCCGGTCATGGCGACCGCGTCGTTGTAGAGGATCTTGTAGGTGATGTTGACCTTGGCGGCGACGGCGGCGCGCAGGGCCAGCAGGCCGGAATGGAAATAGGTGCCATCGCCCAGATTGGCGAAGATGTGGTTTTCCTCGGTGAACGGCGCCTGGCCGATCCAGGGCACGCCTTCTCCGCCCATTTGGGTGAAGGTCGCTGTCGAACGGTTCATCCACACCGCCATGAAATGGCAGCCGATGCCAGCCACCGCGCGGCTGCCCTCCGGCACGCGGGTCGAGGTGTTGTGCGGGCAGCCGGAGCAGAAATAGGGGATGCGCGCAGTCTTGGTGCTGCTGCTGGATGCGCGTTCGCGTTCCAGCTGCTCGAGGAACGAGATGCGCTCCTCAATGCGGGGATTGGTGTGGAATTTCTTGAGGCGCTTGTAGATCGCCTTGGCGACCAGTGCGGGCGACAGCTCGCCGGCAGACGGCAGCAGCCATTCGCCGCTTTCGTCGAACTTGCCGACGACGCGCGGGCGAACATCCTCGCGCCAGTTATAAAGCTGCTCTTTGAGCTGGTTTTCGATGATGGCGCGCTTTTCCTCCACCACCAGGACCTCTTCCAGTCCCTCGGCGAAACGCCGGGCACCTTCGCGTTCCAGCGGCCAGACCATGCCGACCTTGTAGACGCGGATGCCGATCTCGGCCGCCATCTTCTCGTCGATGCCAAGGTCGTCGAAGGCCTGACGCACATCGAGATAGGACTTGCCGGTGGTGATGATGCCGAAACGCGCCCGCGGACTGTCGATCACCACGCGGTCGATCTTGTTGGCCCGGGCAAAAGCGAGAGCTGCATAACCCTTGTCGCGCTGCAGCCGCAGTTCCTGATCGAGAATGCCGTCCGGCCAGCGGATGTTCAGCCCGCCCGGCGGCAGCTGGAAATCGGTCGGCAGCACGATCTGCACGCGCTGCGGATCGATCGAGACGCTGGCCGAGCTTTCCACCGTCTCGGTCTGGCATTTGAAGCCGACCCAGACGCCGGCATAGCGCGACATCGCCCAGCCTAGCAGGCCGTAATCGAGGAATTCCTGCACCGATGCCGGATTCAGCATCGGCATCATCGCGGCCATCATCATGTGCTCGGACTGATGCGCCACGGTGGAGGAGGCGGCGCCATGATCGTCGCCGCACAGCACCAGCACACCGCCATGCTTGGATGTACCGGCCGAATTGCCATGCTTGAAGACGTCCATCGAGCGGTCGACGCCAGGGCCCTTGCCGTACCACATGGCAAAGACGCCATCGTATTTCGCCCCGGGGAAGAGATTGAGCTGCTGGCTGCCCCAGACCGCCGTCGCGGCCAGGTCCTCATTCACGCCGGGCTGGAAGTGGATATGGTTTTCCTTGAGGAACTTCCGGGCACGCCAAAGCTGCTGATCGAACATGCCAAGCGGCGAGCCTCGGTAACCGGAGATGAAGCAGGCGGTGTTCAGGCCGGCGGCGAGGTCGCGCTGCCGCTGCAGCATCGGCAACCGCACCAGCGCCTGGGTGCCGGTCAGGAATACGCGGCCGCGTTCAAGGGTGTATTTGTCGTCCAGCGTAACATTCGCCAGCATCCAGTCTCCTCCCGCCTACCGGAAATAGGTAAGCAATACTGACCTAATTATAAAGCGCCGCCTATAAGAGTCGAGTAAAATCCCGAAAGGTCACACAACGGCGCCGTCTGTTGCCGTTTGAATTGGTTCTGGTAGATAGCAAAGGCTAGTCAACGCACCACGTCAACGGCGCTTTCCCGGACATCGTATGGCCATTCTGCTCACCGGCGTTGCCGGATTCATCGGTTTTCATGTTGCACAAGCGCTGCTGGCGCGTGGCGACGAAGTCATCGGAATCGACAATCTGAATGATTATTACGACCCAAAGCTGAAGCGCGCACGACTCGATCGGCTTCAGGGCAAAAAAGGGTTCAAATTTTACCAGGCCGATATCGCAGACGTTGATGCGGTGCAGCAGGCGGTTGTAGGCGCCGATATCCGCCGCATTGTTCATCTCGCCGCCCAGGCCGGCGTGCGCTATTCGCTGGTCAATCCTTTCGCCTATATCCGCGCGAATCTGATGGGCCATACGGTGATGCTGGAACTGGCCCGGAACCTCCCGAAATGCGAGCATTTCGTCTACGCGTCGTCGTCCTCGGTCTATGGCGGCAACACCAAGCTGCCGTTTGCCGTGGAAGACCGAGTCGATTCACCGGTTTCGCTTTATGCGGCGACCAAGAAGGCGGATGAATTGATCAGCCATGCCTATGCGCATCTGTTCAAATTTCCGCAGACGGGCCTGCGCTTTTTCACTGTCTACGGTCCCTGGGGCCGGCCCGACATGGCGCTCTACATCTTCACCAAGGCGATCTTCGAAGGCCGCCCGATTGAAGTGTTCAACAACGGCGATATGCAGCGCGACTTCACCTATATCGACGATATCGTGGATGGCGTGATCAAGACGCTGGACAATCCGCCACCGCCGGACGAACAGGGGCGGCCTTACCGCGTCTACAATATCGGCAACAACAAGCCCGAACCGCTGCTGCGGCTGATCGAGGTGCTGGAGAACGCCATCGGCCGCAAGGCCGAGAAGAAGATGCTGCCGATGCAGCCAGGCGACGTGAAGGCCACCTATGCGGATATCTCGGCGATCCGGCGCGATACCGGCTTCGCACCGACCACGCCCATCGATGTTGGCGTGCCGCGCTTCGTCGAGTGGTATCGCCGTTACCACAATCAGATCTGATCATGAGCGAAGCGCCACGCATAGACCCCTCGGGTGTCGACCCCAAAATCGTCGAAGCGATTGTCCAGAAGGGCATTCCGCATTGCGGGGCCATCGGCATCAAGGTGGTGAAGATCAGCCGCGAGGCCACTACCCTGTCGCTGCCCTACAATCCCGATCTGATCGGCAATCCGGTGAACGGCGTACTGCATGGCGGCGCGGTGACCACCTTGATCGACACCGTCTGCGGCATGGCTGTCTTTGCTGCGCTGCAGCGCCTTCAGGCTATCGCCACGCTGGATTTGCGCATCGACTACCTGAAGCCGGCCTCGGCGAACAAGGAACTCCACGCCACGGCTGAATGCTACAAGCTGACCAGCAACATCGCATTTACCCGCGCGCGGGCCTATCACCCCGACACGCCGGACGATCTGGTGGCCAATTGCGTCGGCGCCTTCATGATCGGCTCGTCCGAGAAGCCGCCCCTGCCGCGCGACCAGGCCAAGGTTGAGGGCCAGTCATGAGCCTCGATCTGCAGAAACTGGTGGCCGAGGCGCGCGCGGCCCGCGATTACGACCGCTTCATGCAGGCGATTCCCTATTTCCGCTTTCTTGGCCTGACGGTGCGGGACGGCGAGGGCGGTCCGGTCTGTGTGTTGCCCGCCGATCCGAAGCTGATCGGCAATGCGCAATTGCCTGCCCTGCATGGCGGGGTGGTCGGTGCGCTGCTGGAATCGGCAGCCATCGTGCATCTGATCTGGGCGGCGGAGACCGACGCGATCCCGAAGATCATCGACCTTTCGGTGGACTACCTGCGTTCGGCCCGCCCGGTCGAAACTTACGCCCGCGCGATCATCACCAAGCATGGCCGTCGCATCGCCAATGTGCGCGCCGAAGCCTGGCAGGACGACCCCGAGCGCCCGGTGGCCGCGGCGCATGCCCATTTTCTGCTCGGCTGATCCTGCTTCCGGTCCCGGACGTGATGGGCTGGGGTAGCCAAGCCCCAGCCGGCTTCCCATATAGTGCTGTCGATATTTGATTGAGGTGACGAATGTCTTCTCCTGCTGTCGCGACCGGTTCTGTTGCCAACGATCTTGGCGCTCTGCCGACCTGGGATTTGAGCGATCTTTATCCGGGGCTCGATTCCGCAGAGCTCAAGCGCGATCTTGCCGCCGTGGCGGAGCGCGCCGCCAGGCTGGAGCAGCAAAATAAGGGCCGCATCGCGGATCTGAGCGGCGACGATCTCGGCGCTGCGATTGCCGAATACGAGCAGCTGCAGGATCTGATCGGCCGCATGATGTCCTACGCGTCGCTCGCCTATGCCAGCAACATGACCGATGCCAGGATTGCCGGCTTCTATCAGGACATGCAGGAGAAGCTGAACGAGATCACTACCAAGCTTTTGTTCCTGACGCTGGAATTGAACCGCCTGGAGGATGCTGCGCTGGAACGAAAGTTATCGGAATCGGCCAAGCTGTCGCATTACCGGCCCTGGCTGCGTGATCTGCGGCTGTTCCGTGAGCATCAGCTCAGCGACGAGATCGAGCAGCTCCTGCATGAGAAGGCCGTGGCCGGCCGTGCCGCCTGGAGCCGCCTGTTCGACGAAACCATGGCGGGCCTGCGTTTTCCGTTCGGCAAGGACAAGCTCACCGCCGAACAGGTACTGCACAAGCTCTCCGATCGTGATCCTAAGGTCCGCAAGACAGCGGCGAAGTCGCTCGCCAAGGTGTTCCGCGAGAATATCCGTCTCTTCGCGCTGATCACCAATACGCTGGCCAAGGACAAGGAGGTCGAGGATCGCTGGCGCAGGTATCCGACGCCGGAAGCCTATCGCCATCTGTCGAATTGCGTCGAACCGGAAGTCGTCAACGCGCTCACCGACGCGGTCACGGCTGCCTATCCGCGGCTGTCGCATCGCTATTACAAGCTGAAGGCCAAGTGGATGGGGGCCAAGAAGCTGCCCTGGTGGGATCGCAACGCGCCCTTGCCGGAAGACCAGGACCGCGTGATCGGCTGGGACGAGGCGCGCGACATCGTGCTCAAGGCTTATGGCCGCTTTTCGCCGCAGCTTGCCGACCTGGGGCGCAAATTCTTCGACAATGCCTGGATCGATGCGCCGGCGCGGCCCGGCAAGGCCTCGGGTGCCTTCGCGCATCCGACGGTGCCCAGCGCCCATCCGTATCTGCTGCTGAACTATCAGGGCCGCACGCGCGACGTGATGACGCTTGCCCATGAGCTGGGCCATGGCGTGCATCAGTTGCTGGCGGCCGAGCAGGGGCCTTTGATGTCGGATACGCCGCTTACCCTGGCCGAGACGGCGTCGGTCTTCGGCGAGCAGTTGACCTTCCGCGCCCTGCTCGATCAGGCGGGACCGGAACGGCGCAGGATCATGCTGGCCTCCAAGGTCGAGGACATGGTCAATACCGTCGTTCGCCAGATCGCCTTCTTCAAGTTCGAGCGCCAGGTGCATGCCGCGCGCCGCGAGGGCGAACTGACGCCGGATCGCCTGGGCGAGATCTGGCTGGGCGTGCAGAAGGAAAGCCTCGGCCCGGCTTTCAAGTTCGATCAGGATTACAGCACCTTCTGGTGCTACATCCCGCATTTCATCCACTCGCCCTTCTACGTCTACGCCTATGCCTTCGGCGATTGCCTGGTGAACGCTCTTTATGCGCGTTACCAGGATGCCGAGCAGGGCTTCCAGGAGAAGTATTTCGCCATGCTAAAGGCCGGCGGTACGCTGCGGCATAAGGAATTGCTGGCGCCGTTCGGCCTCGATGCTTCCGATCCGGCTTTCTGGTCGAAGGGCCTCGGCGTGATCGAAGGCTTCATCGACGAGCTGGAGCAGCTCGGCTAGCCATGGCTGAAAAAGACAGCGCGTTTGGCCGAGCCCGCCGATATGCCCGAGTCGGGGCATCTGTCGGCGGGCTGGCCGCGCGGCTGGGCGCCGAGCGCGTGCTGGGCGTGAAGATGGATCGCGCGCGCCATGCAGCCGACCTGCGGGCGGCGCTGGGCGGCCTGAAAGGGCCACTGATGAAGGTGGCGCAGATCATGTCCACCATTCCCGATGCGTTGCCCAAGGAATATGTGCAGGAACTGGCGCAGCTTCAGGCCAATGCACCGGCGATGGGACAGGCTTTCGTCAAGCGCCGCATGGCGGCAGAACTCGGGCCCGACTGGCAGAGCAAATACAAATCCTTCGCGCTCAACGCCGCCGCGGCCGCCAGTCTCGGCCAGGTGCATCGAGCGGTAGCGAAGGACGGTCGCCTGCTGGCAGCCAAGCTGCAGTATCCTGACATGGCCTCGGCTGTCGAAGCCGATCTGCGGCAGCTGAAGCTGATCTTCTCCATCTACAGCCGCTACGACCCCGCCATCGACACGCGCCACATTCATGCCGAGATCGCGGCGCGCCTGCGCGAGGAGCTGGATTACGAGCAGGAAAGCCGCCACATGCGGCTCTATGCCGCCATGCTCAAGGACGAGCCGCATGTACATGTGCCCGAGGTGGTCCCGGAACTGACCACCAAGCGGCTGCTCACCATGTCCTGGCTTGAGGGTACGCGGCTCTTGGAATTTAAGGATGCGCCGCAGGAGGTGCGCAACCGCATCGCCTACAATCTGTTCCGCGCCTGGTATGTGCCGTTCTACCAGTGCGGCGTGATTCATGGCGATCCGCATCTGGGCAATTACACGGTGCGCGACGATCTCGACATCAACCTGCTGGATTTCGGCTGCATCCGCATCTTCGCGCCGAAATTCGTTGGCGGCGTGATTGATCTCTACCGCGCCATCTCCACCCAGGATCGCGATCTGGCCGTGCATGCCTACGAGACCTGGGGCTTCCACGATCTCAGCAACGAGGTGATCGACACGCTCAATCTCTGGGCCGAGTTCGTCTATGCCCCGCTGCTGGAGGATCGTCCGCGCCGCATTCAGGAGATGGAGCAAAGTGGCCTCTATGGCCGCGAGGTCGCAGAAGAGGTGCATCGCCGCCTGCGCCAGCATGGCGGGGTGACGCCGCCGCGCGAATTCGTCTTCATGGACCGCGCCGCCATCGGCCTGGGCGGCGTGTTTCTGCATCTCAAGGCCGAGATCAACTGGCATCGCCTGTTCCATGACCTGATCAAAGGCTTCGATATCAAGGCGCTGGCGCAGCGCCAGAAGGCAGCGCTCAAGGCCGCCGGCCTGCAGCCGCAGGATTGAACGGAACTCTTCACCTTCCGGTGAGGATGCGAAAACTGCTTGAGCGACCCTGACTGATCGCGACATGATCCGCGTATGGTTGGTGCCCTGACGCTGAATCCGCTCGGCCATATCGCCGGTCATGACAGCGCCGCCCGTTTGGGCGTGGCGGGACAGTCCGCACTCCAGCCCTCAGGGAGCCGGACCGGACAGGCAGTCCAAAGCAGCCAGGCCGTCCAGGCGGGTAGCGGCGGCACGCCGCTGAAACTGACCCTCGCGCCAGTTACCGGCAGCACGCTGCTTGCCGCGCAGGATGCCGGCCAGCTTTCCGAGGAAGAGCAGAAGCAGGTCGCCGAGCTGAAGAAGATTGACCAGCAGGTCCGCGCGCATGAACGCGCCCATGCCGCCGTCGGCGGTCAATATGCTGGCGCGCCGTCCTACGAATATACGCGCGGCCCCGATGGCCAGCTTTACGCCACCAGCGGCGAGGTGCCAATCGACCTCAGTCCAGAAGCTGATCCCGAAGCGACCTTGCAGAAGGCCGAGCAGGTGGTCGCTGCCGCTCTGGCGCCAGCTGATCCCTCCGCTGCCGACCGCGCCGTCGCCGCTGCGGCGGCCAAGCTGCGGCTGGAGGCCTTGGCCGAGATCCGGACGCAGAAGCGGGCCGGGCGTGAGGGGCAGGGCGGGCAGGACATGGCGGCGCCAGGAGCGAAAATACCATCCCCGGAAACACAGTCGCAGGACGGAGTTTCAAGCCAGCCTGCTCCCGATTCTGCCACGCCCGGCCAGAATACCCCCGCCGCAAGGGCGGCGCAGGCTTACGGCAACGACAATACCGCCCGGCTCGGCCGGCTGATCGGCCTGATTGCATAAATCCGGCCCGGATGAGTATGCCGGAGAGCAGGACGAAGGGTTGTGCCCGCTTCGGCCGCCAGCGTAATATCCCCGCGCAATTCAGTGCTTTAACACCGTCCAACCGTCATTGAGGGGATCACTATGGCCAGCCAGCATATCGGCGAGCACCAGATCGGCACCATGGATATCAGCGAGCATAAGGCGACCTGGAATATCTTCATGAAGATCACCACCTGGGGCAGCGCCGCCGTTATCGTTCTTCTGATCCTGATGGCGATTTTCCTGCTCTGATTACGGCCGCCGTCCCTGGGTTCCAGGGACGGCACCATTCTGTCGGGCCGCGGGGGGAGATAACGCCATGAAAATTGGAATTCCAAAGGAACGCCGCCCGGGCGAGAAGCGGGTCGCCGCTTCGCCGGAGACGGTGAAGAAATTCGTCGGCCTGGGCTGCACGGTCACCGTCGAGACCGGCGCTGGACTTGCAGCCGACATACCCGATTCAGACTATCAGGCGGTGGGCGCCACCATCGCCGCCGATCCGGCCACCACGCTTCAGGATGCCGATCTGGTGCTGAAGGTGCAGCGGCCGATGACCGCTGCCGAAGGCAACGACGAATTGAAGCTGCTGAAGAGGGGCGCCATTCTGGTCGCTGGCCTCGCGGCCCTGCAGCAGCGCGATCAGGTCAAGGCCTATGCCGAGGCCGGTATCACCGCTTTCGCCATGGAACTGATGCCGCGTATCACGCGCGCGCAATCCATGGATATTCTTTCTTCGCAATCCAATCTCGCCGGCTACAAGGCCGTGCTGGATGCCGCCCAGCATTTCGGCCGCGCTTTCCCGATGATGATGACTTCGGCCGGCACCATCGCGCCGGCGCGCGTCTTCGTCATGGGCGTCGGCGTCGCCGGCCTGCAGGCGATCGCCACCGCCAAGCGCCTCGGCGCCGTGGTCTCGGCCACCGACGTCCGCCCGGCCACCAAGGAGCAGGTGGAAAGCCTCGGCGGCAAGTTCATCTGGGTGGATGACGAAGAGGCGCGCGCCTCCCAGACTGCCGGCGGTTACGCCAAGGAAATGTCCGACGAATACAAGCGCAAGCAGGCCGCGCTGATCGCCGAGACGATCAAGAAGCAGGATATCGTCATCACCACGGCGCTGATCCCGGGCCGCCCGGCCCCGGTGCTGGTCACCGAAGAGATGGTCAAGACCATGCGTCCGGGCTCGGTAATCGTCGATCTGGCGGTCGAGACCGGCGGCAATTGCCCGCTGTCGAAACCTGATCAGGTGGTGGATTACAACGGCGTGCGCATCGTCGCCTACACCAACTATCCAAGCCGCGTGCCGGTGGATGCATCCAACCTGTTCGCCAAGAATCTGTGGAACTTCCTGTCGCCGCACTGGGACAAGGAAGCCAAGACCTTCAAGTTCAACTTCGAAGACGAAACCGTCAGCGGCACCTGTGTCGCCAGGGATGGCGCCATTGTCCATCCGTTGCTGAAAGAGGGGGCGTAACGATGGCCGAGGTCTATTCCTTCCTCTCGCTGCTCTCCATTTTCGTGCTGGCCTGCTTTGTCGGCTATTACGTGGTGTGGAGCGTTACGCCCGCCCTGCATACGCCGCTGATGAGCGTGACCAATGCGATCTCCTCGGTGATCATCGTCGGCGCGCTGATCGCGGCGGGTGCCTCTGCGGTGTTTGATGCATCGAAAGTCTTCGGCCTGATCGCGATCGCGCTGGCCGCGGTCAACATCTTCGGCGGTTTCCTAGTCACCCAGCGCATGCTGGCCATGTACAAGAAAAAAGAAAAGTGAGGGCCGCGCCATGCCGATCCAACTGACCGCGCTGCTCTATCTGACCAGCTCCGTCCTGTTCATCCTGGCCCTGCGCGGGCTTTCCTCGCCGGAAACCAGCCGTAAGGGCAATTTCTACGGCATGACCGGCATGGCGATTGCCGTGCTGACCACCATCTTCAATCTCGGCGACCTGTCCGGGACCATCGTCTGGGTAATCGTCGCTCTGGTAATCGGCGGCGCCATCGGCACCGTGCTGGCACGCCGCATCCAGATGACGGCGATGCCGCAGCTTGTCGCCGCCATGCACAGCCTAGTCGGCCTTGCCGCCGTGCTGGTCGCCGCGGCCGCCTTCTACAACCCGGCGCCCTACGGCATCCTCAATGCCAGCGGCGAGATCACCATCGCCTCGCGCATCGAGATGTCGCTTGGCGTGGTCATCGGCATCATCACCTTCTCCGGCTCGCTGGTTGCCTTCGCCAAGCTGCAGGGCCTGGTCTCGGGCAGCCCGGTCGTCTTCAAGGGCCAGCATGCGTTGAACGCCCTGATCGGCCTCGTCATCCTCGGCCTCGTGGTAGCCTTCTGCATCAGCCCCAGCGAGGAACTGTTCTGGGCGGTGACGGCGCTGTCGCTGATCGTCGGCTTCACCATCATCATTCCGATCGGCGGCGCCGACATGCCCGTCGTCGTCTCGATGCTGAACAGCTATTCGGGCTGGGCGGCGGCCGGCATCGGCTTCACCCTGCAGAACCCGGCGCTGATCGTCACCGGCGCGCTGGTCGGCTCTTCGGGCGCGATCCTGTCCTACATCATGTGCAAGGGCATGAACCGCTCGCTGTTCAACGTCATCCTCGGCGGCTTCGGCGGCGACAGCGCTGCCGCTGCCGGCGGCCAGAAGGTCGACCGTCCCTACAAGAAGGGCTCGGCCGATGACGCCGCCTTTATCATGAAGAATGCCGGCAAGGTGATCATCGTGCCGGGCTACGGCATGGCGGTGTCCCAGGCCCAGCATGCTCTGCGCGAGATGGCCGACAAGCTGAAGGAGGAGGGCGTGGAAGTGAAATACGCCATCCATCCGGTGGCGGGCCGCATGCCGGGCCATATGAACGTGCTGCTGGCCGAGGCCAATGTACCCTATGACGAGGTCTTCGAGCTGGAAGAGATCAATTCCGAATTCCAGACCGCCGACGTCGCCTTCGTCATCGGCGCGAACGACGTAACCAATCCGGCCGCCCGCGACGATCCGAAAAGCCCGATCTATGGCATGCCGATTCTCGACGTCGACAAGGCCAAGACCGTACTGTTCGTGAAGCGCTCGATGGCGTCCGGTTATGCGGGCATCGACAATGATCTGTTCTACAAGGACAACACGATGATGCTGCTGGCCGATGCCAAGAAGATGGTCGAGGACATCGTCAAGGGGCTGTGATTTAAGGCCTGTGGTCTCAAACAGCATCATACACCTGTAATAAACGGCCCGGATCAAAAGCCCGGGCCGTTTGCTTTCCGCTGTCAATTCACCATAAAAACGGTCGCCTCCGAGCGAATACTCAAAAATGTCACGGCTTTCTTAAGGCCCATATCGTCTTTGTTTGCTCCTCGCCCTTGCAAAACGGCTCAGGCAGCCTATCTTGTGGTCATCGATCTGCTACGGACTGCCGGCCTTCTACGTCCTCTTGGACCCAGATTCCGCGACTTCCCTACAGAATCTGATGCGTTGTTCCGATAACGGGCGGCGCGAGACTACCAAGACGGAGATACAGCAATGGCTGTCGGTACTGTAAAATGGTTCAACGGAACCAAGGGTTATGGCTTCATTCAGCCGGAAGGCGGCGGGGCGGACGTGTTCGTCCACATCTCGGCCGTTGAGCGCGCTGGCATGGCTGGCCTGAATGAGGGTCAGAAGATTTCGTTCGAGGAGCAGCGCGATCCGAAGCGCGGCAAGACCTCGGCCGTGAATCTGAAGGCGCTCTAAGCTCTTAGAGCTTAAAGAATTCGGAGGGGCATCCGGCAACGGGTGCCCCTTTGTCTTTTGCGCTGTCTTGCGCCGGGTCTTTGTTTAGGCGCCCAGATCTTCAGGAGGATGCCATGGCCTTCAAGCCGAACTACGGACAGGAACGGGCCGCGCGCAACCGGGCCAAGGAAGAGAAGAAGCAGCAGAAGCTGCAGCGCAAGCAGGAAGACTCCGAGCGCCGCAAGGCAGAGCGCGAGGCCGCCGGCAAGGCCGATGATGGCCAGGACGCGTGACCAAAGCGCATGACGCGGCTCTCTCATCGATCAGCATCAGTGGAATTGTCATGGCCAAGACGGCAAAGAAGAAAATCAATCCCAATGCCACGGTGATCATGTTCGACGTGATCTACCAGGACGGTACCCAGACCTCGAACCGGCGCGTGCCGGCGGAACTCGTCAGCGGCTTCGACAGCGACGACGAAGTGAAGGCCTATATCGAAGCGCAGGACCGCGAGATCGCCGAAAAATCCGGTCGCCCCCGCGGACCGATCAAGTCGATCGCGAAATCCGCGAAGCAGCTCTGACACCTTCGCCCGGCTCCCTCTCCCGCAAAGGAGGGGAAACGGCGGAGCGGCACTAAGAACGTGACGCCTGAAAGAATTACTCGTCATGCCCGGACTTGATCCGGGCATCTTTGTCCGCATGGCGAAAGACCCGCAAGTCAAGCGCAGGGTGACGGCTACGATGGTGCGTGACGCTTAACCTCTTGCGGCTACGGCCCCTTCCGCAATCTGACCAGCGTCTCATGCAGGGCCTGCAGGAAGGCCGAGCGGTCTTTCTGCGAGAAAGGCTTCGGGCCGCCGCCACTCATGCCGAGCGGATCGGCGGAGCGCAGCTCGGTCATCAGGTTGCGCACGGCCAGATCCATGCCGATGCTGTCGGCGGTGAACGCCCGGCCGTTTGGCGCCAGCACCCAGGCGCCGGCCTTCACGCAGCGCCCGGCCAGCGGTACGTCGGCCGTGACGACGACATCGCCAGGCTTTACCCGCTCCGCGATCCAGTCATCGGCCTCATCCAACCGGCGGCCCACCACGGTCAGCGTGATCCAGTCCACCCGCGGCACGCTGATCCAGCTATTGGCCACCACCTGCACGAGGGCCTGGTGGCGCTCGGCCACCTTGTAGATCTCCGCCTTCACCGGACAGGCATCGGCATCGACATAGATGGTGATGGGGGCAGTGACAGGCGCTTCCATTCTTTCGTCATGCCACGGCTCGGCCGTGGCATCCACGAGTTTTTCTTAAGGCCCTCCAAAGACAAATCAGGCGGCCCGCCGCCCGGCCGTGGCATGACGGGCGCGGTTTGGTAAAATCGAACCATGTCCAAAGCATTCACGAAGGAAAACGACGACGCCGATCTGGATGACGACCTTCCCGAAGAGGCCGCGGTTCCGAAAGGCGCGAAAAACTACATCACCCCGGCCGGCCTGCGCCGCCTGCAGGACGAGCTGCGCCATCTGAAGACGGTTGAGCGGCCGAAAGTGGTCGAGGTCGTCTCCTGGGCCGCCGGCAACGGCGACCGGTCGGAGAATGGCGACTATCTCTACGGCAAGAAGCGCCTGCGCGAGATCGACCGCCGCATCCGCTTCCTGCTCAAGCGGCTGGAGATCGCCGAGCCGGTTGATCCGAAGCTGCAGAAGAACCGCGACCAGGTTTTCTTCGGCGCAACCGTCACCTATGTCGACGAGCAGGACCGCGAGCGCACCGTGCGCATCGTCGGCATCGACGAGGCGCGGCTGGAGCTTGGCGAAGTGAGCTGGATCTCGCCGGTCGCCCGCGCGCTGATGAAGGCCCGCGTCGGCGACGTTGTCGATCTGCGCACGCCGCATGGCATCGAGCAGATCGAAGTGCTGAAGATCGAGTACAGCGACGGGGAGGAGTGAGGCAGGGCGCCTTATGGGCATCTCTCTCCGCATGGCGAAAGACTTGCAGTTCAAGCCGCGGGGATCCTATCCGCGTCGTTTCCTCATGTTGCGCTACCTGTTTCCCTAACCTAATCTACAGAATGGTAAGATAAAATTAGGTCAGAATCAGGGTGGAAGCGCCATGGCCGTACCGGCCCAACAAAACATCAAAAACACTGGCACATTCGATTACATCATCGTAGGCGGGGGGACAGCGGGGTCGCTGCTGGCCAACCGCCTGAGCCGTGATCCGAAAAACCGTGTGCTGGTGCTCGAAGCTGGCGGCATGGACAACTGGATCTGGTTCCGCATCCCCATCGGCTATCTCTATGCCATCGGCAATCCGCGCTCCGACTGGTGCTACAAGACCGAGCCCGTGCCGGGACTGAACGGGCGCTCCATCGGCTATGCTCGCGGCAAGGTGATCGGCGGCTGCACCTCGATCAACGCCATGGTCTACATGCGCGGCCAGGCGCGCGATTACGACACCTGGCGTCAGATGGGGCTGACCGGCTGGGGCTGGGACGACGTGTTGCCTTATTTCCTCAAGCATGAGGATCATTTCGGCGGACCGAATGTCATCGACGGCAAGCGCATTCATGCCTCGGGCGGCGAATGGCGCGTAGAAGAGCCGCGCGTGCGCTGGGACATCCTCGACCGCGTGGCCGAGGCCGGCGAGGAGATCGGCATTCCACGCACCAAGGATTTCAATACCGGCGACAATGAAGGCTCGTCCTATTTCCAGGTGAACCAGAAGCGCGGCGTGCGCTGGTCGGCCGCCACCGCCTTCCTCAAGCCCGCGCTGAAACGCCCCAATCTCGAACTGCGCACCCAGGTGCATGTCGAGCGCGTGGTGTTCGAGGGCAAGCGGGCGGTGGGGATTGAGTATACGCAGGATGGCCAGCGCTGCTTCGCCGGCGCCGAAGGTGAGGTGTTGCTGACGGCTGGCGCGATCAATTCGCCGCAGCTACTGCAGCTTTCCGGCATCGGACCGGCTGGCTTGCTGAAGGAGCATGGCATCGACGTGCTGCACGATCTGCCCGGCGTGGGCGAGAATCTGCAGGATCACCTGCAGCTTCGTCTGATCTACAAGGTCACCGGTGCGCGCACAATCAACGAGATCGACCGCTCCTTTTTCGCCAAGGCCACCATCGCCTTCAATTATGCACTGTTCCGGCGCGGCGCGCTCACCATGCCGCCCTCTCAGTTCGGCATGTTCACGCGCTCAAGCCCCGAGCATGAAACTGCCAATGTCGAATTCCATATCCAGCCGCTGTCGCTGGATAAGTTCGGCGATCCGCTGCACAGATTCCCGGCTTTTACGGCCAGCATCTGCAACCTGCGGCCCACCTCGCGCGGCTATGTGCGGATCAAGTCTGCCGATCCGCGCCAGCCGCCGGCGATCCAGCCGAACTATCTCGATACTGAGGAAGACAAGCGCGTGGCCATCGACAGCATCAAGCTGACGCGGCGGCTCGCTTCCGCCAAGGCGCTGGCACGCTATAAGCCGGAGGAATATCTGCCGGGCGCGGGGATCGAATCCGAGACTGAGATGCTGCGCGCCGCCGGCGATATCGGCGCCACCATCTTCCATCCGGTGGCGACCGCGAAGATGGGCATCGATTCCGACCCGATGGCGGTGCTGGACAGCTGCCTGCGCGTGCGCGGCGTCGAATGCCTGCGCGTCGTCGACGCCTCCGCGATGCCGCTGATCACCTCCGGTAACACTGCCTCGCCGACGCTGATGATCGCCGAAAAGGCGGCGGAGATGATTCTTGCCGATGCGCGAGGGTGAGGGGAGCGCACGACCGTCATATCGCAAGAGCGTCATATCGCAAGAGCATCACCCGCGGGCTTGACCCGCGGGGCTTGTGCCGACTGATAAAGATGCCCGGATCGAGTCCGGGCATGACGTTTGGGAGACGGCGTAGAGGGGGGAAGGTTTAGAGGAAAAAATACTGCGCCGGGTCAATCCTCATCGTCATCGTCTTTCATCCTTGTCATCTTCATCGTTGTCGTCCTCGTCCTCCTCATCATCCTCGTCGTCATCGTCTTCGTCATCTTCCTCGTCGTCATCGTCTTCGTCATCTTCCTCGTCTTCGTCGTCGTCTTCATCCTCGCCGTCATCGTCATCGGCGAAGGCGTATTCGTCACCATCCTCTGTTGCATGGACGCCGTTGTAGAAATTCTGCCCCGGCCACGAGCTGGGCACGGCGACGAGCGCCTGCATCACTTCGCCCATGCTTTCGTAAGAGCGCTTGGGCAGGCGCTCCATCAGGTTGGCGACCACGCCATCAGAACCGTGCCGGCGCAGATGCGCCACCAGCTCGTCGCGCGAGACGGGAAAATCGACATCCTTCAGATGCTGGGTGATCACGCTGGAGGCCGCACGGGTCAATCCGAAAGCCATGGCATTGTCCCTCTCATTAAAAGCTGTCTCCGGGCGCAGTTCTGAGAACTGCCCCTAAGACATGCATATGAATTCCATGGGACAAACCCAGCCAGTCCCCTGATGTTCCTGCCGTAATGGTTTCTGCCCAGATGTTCTTGCGACGCGCGGCAGGCGACGGGCGGGCGAGTGCCGTCGCGAAAGTCATTGGCGATGCCTGATGATTGGGTTTGCCGACAAGGCGGTCCGGTCTGCGGGGACGCCTCGGCACGATGGGGAGGGGGCATCGGTGGCACCCGCACCGCAGACCGGACTCCAGCCTTGCAACGGGTTGCAGGCAGGATTGTTCCGCTTGGGATTTTGGCCAGATTTCGTCTCTGGAGGCTTCACCATCCGGATTTGCGCGTTCAGCTTGTGATGCTGACGTGATATTGGGGAAAGTATCGCGTGAGGCGGTCCTGATATGGAAGATAAAGCCACACAATCGCGTGCGAAAAGCGCGATAGCTGACGTTGCGTCAGTCTTACAGCAGACAGACAATCGGGACAATATTGCTGTGTCGCGACAGAGCGCGCCGCATTAGGCTGCTGCTCCCGCAGTTCTGTTTTTGGGGGAGAAACGCCATGGGCCAGAGCCTCGCCGATAAACGTGCCGCCTTCCGCCGCCTGCATGAAAGCGGCTGCTTCATCATGCCTAATCCCTTCGATGCCGGCTCGGCCGTGCTGCTGCAAAGCCTCGGCTTCAAGGCGCTGGCCTCCACCAGCGCGGGCTTTGCCTGGAGTCAGGCGCGGCCTGATTACGGCGTCAGCCGCGACCAGGTGCTGCGTCATCTGGAAAGCCTCGTCGCCGCCGTCGATCTGCCGGTCAATGCCGATTTCGAGAATGCGTTTGCGCATGCGCCCGACGATGTCGCCGCCAATGTCGCGCTCGCGGTGCAGACCGGCGTTGCCGGCCTGTCGGTGGAAGACGCCACCGGTCTGCCAGATGAACCGCTGTATGCGGAAGACCTGGCTGCGGTGCGGGTGTCGGCTGCGCGCAAGGCGATCGACCAGAGCGGCAGCGGCGTGGTGCTGACTGCGCGGGCCGAAGCCTTCCTGCATGGCCAGACGGATCTGGATGCGGTGATCCGCCGTCTCAAGGCTTACGCGGACGCCGGCGCCGACTGCCTCTTTGCGCCCGGCGTGCGCGACGAAGCGCAGGTGCGCGCTATTGTGCAGGCCGTTGCGCCCAAGCCGGTGAACATCATCGCCACCGGCGCGCCGCTGTCGGACATCGCCGGCTGGGGCGTGCGCCGCATCAGCCTCGGCGGCCGCATCGCCCATGCCGCCTACGCCGAAATCGCCCGTATTGCCAAGGCCATGATCGGCGAGGGCAGTTTCGAGGGGTTCAAGACCGGCGCGCCCGCCATCAATCTCAACCAGATCTTTTCATCACGCGGAAAGGAGCAACGTTAATGACCGGATATGTCGATCCCACCAAGGAAGTCTTCGCGCAATTCCGCGAGATGGATCGTCCCGGCCCGATCCATATGCTGAATCTCGTGCGCCTGCGCGATCAGGCCGCCTATCCCGATGGGCGCAAGGCCACAGGCGCGGAAGCCTATGCGGCCTACGGGCGCGAAAGCGGCCCGGTCTTCGCGCGGCTCGGCGGGCGCATCGTCTGGCAGGGCAGTTTCGAACTGATGCTGATCGGTCCCAGCAGCGAACGCTGGGACAAATGCTTCATCGCGGAATATCCCTCGGTTGCGGCTTTCGTCGAGATGATTCGCGATCCCGTGTATCGCGAAGCCGTGAAGCACCGTCAGGCCGCCGTGGAAGATTCCCGCCTGATCCGCCTGCAGCCGCGCGCCCCCGGCAAGGGCTTCGGCGAGCCGGCCTGATCGGCCACAGACCCGCGGGTCAAACCCGCGGGTGACGATCTTGTATGATTCGGGCGAGAGCGCAGAACCGCGCCCCTCGCGGAACCCGCCGCGCCCCTTGCGGGTTCGTCTCCAACACCCATTCACCCTGGAGGGGCCCGATGCGCCGCTGTCTCCTCGCATTGTTTCTGCTCTGCATGCCGCTGTCGCTGACCGCCTGCCAGTACGGTGAGCAGCCGGTGCGCGTGCCCAACGAGCAGGATCCCGGCAAATACAAAAGCTGTCCGCGAGGCCATACGACCTGCTGATCAGATCACTTGCTGACCAGCGGCCTTGAAACACACCCCTAGTCATCGGCGCCTCGCATCCCATCCTTATCGCGTCACTGCAATCGTATCGTTGCATGCCAAGGCGAAATGGGAGGGTTCATGTCAGAAACCGCCGGCCGGAAGAAAATCGCTCTCGTCACCGGTGCCACCGATGGTGTCGGCCGTTATGTCGCCTCGCGCCTGGCTGCTGCGGGCTATCACGTGCTGGTCCATGGCCGCGACCAGGGCCGCGGCGAAAGCCTGATGCGCGAGATCAGCGAAGCCGGCGGAACGGCACAGTTCTATCCGGCCGATCTGTCCTCGCTGCAGCAGGTGCGCGATCTTGCGCAGGCTGTGCTGCTCACTCAGGACTGGCTCGATCTCTTGATCAACAATGCCGGCATCGGCACGACGAATGCGGAGGGCAGCGATGGGCGCGAGGAAAGCGTAGACGGCTTCGAGCTGCGCTTCGCGGTGAACTACCTCGCCGGTTTCCTGCTGACCCAGCTTCTGCTGCCGCGCCTGCTGGCCAGCCAGCCGGCACGCATCGTCAATGTCGCCTCCGCCGGCCAGCATGCCATCGATTTCGACGACCTGATGCTGACCAGAGCCTATAGCGGCGCGCGCGCCTACTGCCAGAGCAAGCTGGCGCAGATCCTCTTCACCATCGATCTGGCGCAGCAGCTCGAGGGCAGCGGCGTGACCGTGAACGCGCTGCATCCCGCCACCTATATGAACACCACCATGGTTCGCCGCAGCGGTATGCGCCCCATCAGCAGCATCGAGGAAGGCGGCGATGCGATCCTGCATCTCGCGCTCGCGGCCGAACTCGACGGACAGAGCGGCCTCTATTTCAACGGCAAGCGCCCGGCGAAGGCCGAGGCGCAGGCCTATGACCCATCGGCGCGCGCGAAGCTGCGCAAGCTCAGCTTCCGCCTCGTGGGAATCGAAGACCCTGCTGCTGCGGCGTAGCCACCCTTTATGCACACGACAACAAGGTCCCCGGGTCAAGTCCCGGACATGACGTTTGAGGAGGGCTCGTCATCCGGGCGTGGTGCAGCGTGCAACAGTGCATCACAGACACGGGATATTTCCCCGCATAAGACTCGAAAACCGTATCCCGGCATGGCATGACGGCGGAAAGCATCCGGAGGAAACCCATGCCCGATCTGTCCGCATTCCCGATCACGCAGCGCTGGCCGGCCAAGCAGCCGGACCGCTTGCAGCTTTATTCGCTGCCCACGCCGAATGGCGTGAAGGTTTCGATCATGCTGGAAGAGATCGGCCTGCCCTATGAGCCGCATCTCGTCGATATCACCAAGAACGAGAGCTGGACGCCGGAATTCCTCTCGCTCAATCCCAACGGCAAGATTCCCGCCATCCTTGATCCCGACGGTCCCAACGGCAAACCGTTGGCACTGTTTGAATCCGGCGCGATCCTCGTCTATCTCGCCGAGAAGACCGGTCAGCTCATTCCGCAGGACGCCGCTGCGCGTTACGAATGCCTGCAATGGGTGTTCTTCCAGATGGCGGGCATCGGGCCGATCTTCGGCCAGCTCGGCTTCTTCCATAAATTTGCCGGCCGGGAGATCGAGGACAAGCGCCCCCTGCAGCGTTACGCCACCGAATCCAAGCGCCTGCTCGGCGTGCTGGAAGACCGGCTTTCCAGCCGCGACTGGATCATGGGTGCGGAGTATTCGATCGCCGACATTTCCATGCTCGGCTGGGTGCGCAACCTGATCGGTTTCTACGATGCCGGCGCGCTGGTGGATTACGCCGCGCTGAAAGCCGTGCCGCGCTGGCTGGAGCAGGGCCTCGCCCGCCCGGCGGTGCAGCGCGGCCTGACGATTCCCGCGCGCGGGTGATGGTTATTCCTTTAGTCTTGCTCGTCATCCCGGGCGGTGCAGCGTGCAACGATGCGCTGCAGCCTTGGGATCTTATCCGGATATGACTCATATTCTCATCGTCATGCCTCGGCCGATGAAGCATTTAAGCGCCGTGACATCCACGAGTTTTTTGTCGATCATCCCCATGAAATGCCCGGGTCGAGCCCGGGCATGGCGATGATGAAGAGGAGCAATCCCTGACCGCCAAACCATGGCATTCGCCGCTTTGCCGCGATAGGGTCGCGCGCATCAGCACCACGACGTTCAGGCAGGCCCGATATGAGTGACGCTTTGAAATGCCCCGCATGCAATTCCGAGCATGTGTATCAGGATGGCAGCCTCTGGGTCTGTCCCGAATGCGCGCATGAATGGAACCCGGACTTGGCCGCCGGCACAGCAGGCGAGGCGGAGGCCGAAGCGGGCGTCGTGCGCGATGCCTATGGCAACATTCTCGCCGATGGCGATGCCGTCACGGTGATCAAGGACCTCAAGGTGAAAGGCTCGTCGCTCGTGGTAAAGGGTGGCACCAAGGTCAAAGGCATCCGCCTAGTGGATGGTGTCGACGGCCACAACATCGCCTGCAAGATCGACGGCATCGGCGCGATGAACCTGAAGTCGGAATTCGTGAAGAAGGCGTGAGGGACTAAGCGTTTCTCTGCGAGGACTTCGTACTCTCTGTTCCTTTCGTCATCCCCGGGCGCGGTGCAGCATGCAACGGCGCACCCGCAGGCCCGTGATCTTCTACCGGATGAAACCTGGCGCGCTCATACTATTGTTTTCTCTTTGTTCTCTATATTGAGCCATCACAGGCCCCGAGATGGTCACGGGTCCATGCGCTGTTGAACATTATGGATCAGGCAGTCGTAACGCCCCGGTAGGCGGTGGGTGTTATCCGCGCGTTTTTGCAAGGAGCTTGGGAGCGGTCTGAGCCGCGCCTGAAGGCCCGGATTGGTTCCGGATGGCCGCGTTTGGCTTAGTTTGGCTCTGTTTGACTTTGGCCCGTCCGGGCAGGTGGCTTGAAACGATAACGGCGGCCGGGAGGGCCCGGGCCGCCGTGGTGAAGCATTTCAACGAGATGCCCCGGGTCAGGCCCGGGCATGAGACGGGTTCGACTGGGGCTTGGCGCCGCCAGGCAGTGCCTTCCGCCTTACTTGATCCCGGCTGCGCGGACGATGCCGTCGGTGATCATCTTGGCGGCCTCGTCAGGGCCTACCCAGCCGGCGCTTTTGACGAACTTGCCCTTCTCCAAGTCCTTGTAATGAACGAAGAAATGCTCGATCTGCTGGAGCAGGATGGCGGGCAGCTCCTCGTAGGTCTTCACGTCGGTGTAGAAGGGGTGCAGCTTGTCCACCGGCACGGCGATGATCTTCTCGTCGCCGCCGGCCTCATCCTCCATCTTCAGCGCGCCGATTGGCCGCGAGCGGATCACCGCGCCGGCCACCACCGGCACATGGCTCACCACCATGATGTCGCAGGGATCGCCGTCATTGGACAGTGTATGCGGGATGAAGCCGTAATTGGCGGGGTAGAACATCGCCGTATGAAGGAAGCGGTCGACGAACAGCGCGCCGGAATCCTTGTCGAGTTCGTATTTCACCGGCGAACCGCCAGCCGGAATCTCGATCACGGCATTGATGTCATAGGGCGGGTTTTTCCCCACCGAGATGCGGGCAATATCCATATCTGGTCCTTTTGGACTTATGTCTTAGAGGAAGGCGGGTGCTTTTTTGCGCGTCGCAGCAAAAAACGCAACCGCTTGATGTGTAAGATTTTCGTCGAAGCCCAGGGGCGGTCTCGCCTAAGATGGGACATCATCCCGGGGGGAGTATGCATCGCGAACGGAACGTCAAGATCGTCGCCACCTTGGGGCCGGCCAGTTCCACGCCGGACCGCATCCGGGCGCTGTTCGAAGCCGGCGCCGATGTCTTCCGGCTGAATTTCAGCCATGGCAGCCATGACGATCATCTGGCCCGTATCCAGGCCGTCCGCGCGCTCGAGCGCGAGACTGGCCGCCCCATCGGCCTTCTCGCCGATCTGCAGGGGCCCAAGCTGCGCATCGGGCGTTTCTTCCCCAAGGGCGAAGGCCGCGAGGGGGAGAGCCAGGGGGGCTGGGTGGATCTGCTGCCGGGCCAGCGCTTCCGCTTCGATCTGGAGGACAGGCCCGGCGATGCGATTCGCGTGCAGCTGCCGCATCCGGAGGTGCTGAACAGCCTGAAGCCCGGCACCGAACTGCTGCTCGATGACGGCAAGCTGCGGCTGCGCGTGGTCGCCACCAGCCCGGTGGCCGGCGATGCCGCCTGGGCCGAGGCCGAGGTGATCGTCGGTGGCCGGCTGTCGGACCGCAAGGGGCTGAACCTGCCGAACATGGTCGTGCCGCTCTCGGCGCTGACGCCCAAGGACCGCGACGACCTCGCCTTCGCGCTGGAGCATGGCGTCGACTGGGTGGCGCTCAGCTTTGTGCAGCGGCCGGACGATCTGCGCGAGGCGCGCGCCCTGATCGGCGGTCGCGCGGCCCTGCTGGCGAAGATCGAGAAGCCGTCGGCCATCGACAGCCTGGACGAGATCGTCGCGCTGTCGGACGCGCTGATGGTGGCGCGCGGCGATCTCGGCGTCGAACTGCCGCTGCCGGAAGTGCCGGGCCTGCAGAAGCGCATCGTGCGCGCCGCCCGCCGCGCCGGCAAGCCGGTGGTGGTGGCGACCCAGATGCTCGACAGCATGGTCAAGGCGCCGGTGCCGACGCGGGCCGAGGTCTCCGATGTCGCCACCGCGGTTTATGACGGCGCCGATGCGGTGATGCTCTCGGCCGAGACGGCGTCGGGCGATTATCCGCTGGAGGCCGTGAAGGTGATGGATGCCATCGCCATGCAGGTCGAGCGCGATCCGCTCTATCGCGGCATCATGGATGCCGAGCATGTCTTGCCCGAGCATACCGCCGCCGATGCCATCACCGCCGCCGCGCGTCAGGTGGCCGAAACCATCAATGCCGCCGCCATCGTCACCTATACGATGTCGGGCTCGACGGCGCTGAGGGCTGCGCGCGAAAGGCCGCGGGCGCCGATTTTGTGTCTGACGCCGCTGAACGCCACGGCGCGGCAGCTCACCATTGCTTGGGGCGTCAGTCCCGTTGTATCGCCCGATGCTGTCAACTTCGCCGACATGGTTGCCAAGGCGACCGCGCTGGCCCGCAAAACCGGGCTGGCCCAGCGCGGCGACTGCATCATCGTCACCGCCGGCGTGCCGTTTGGCTCACCCGGCACCACCAACATCCTGCGCATCGCCCGTATCGAAAGCTGACCACCATGACCACGATCCTGATGCTCATCGGCTCCAACGTGCTGATGACCTTTGCCTGGTATTGGCATCTCAAGCATCCCGAGCAGGTGCTGTGGAAGGTGATCCTGATTTCTTGGGCGATCGCCTTTTTCGAATATTGCCTCGCCGTGCCGGCCAACCGCATCGGCTATTCAAGCGGCACGTTCACGGCGGCGCAGCTGAAGATCGTGCAGGAGGTGATCACGCTCGCCGTCTTCGCCGGCTTTGCGGTCTTCTATCTGGGCGAAGGGTTGCGGTGGAATTACCTTGCCGCCTTCGGCTGCCTGATCGGCGCCGTCTATTTCATCTTCCAGAAGTAGGGTAGGGATAACGCTTACAGCTCGCGCGCGTCGATGCGGCGGCGCAGTTCCCTGACTTTGTCGGCGCCGTCATCCAGATGCGGGTTGGCGGCCAGTGCCCGGCGGTAGGCTTTCAGCGCCTCCTCCAGATTGTCCAGCCGCTCCATGATGGTGCCAAGGCCAGCCAGCGCACCGAAATGACGGGGCTCCAGGTTCAGCGTGCGCTCGATGTCGGCGACGCTGCCGGCATAGTCGCCGGACAGGAAGCGTACGGTGGCACGCTTGTTATAGGCCTCCGCGAAATCGGGCTTCAGCTCGATCATGGCCGAAAAGATCTGTTCGGCGCGCTTGTGATCGCCTTTCTCCATCACCGTGATGCCGCCCTTCATCAGGGCGTCGATGGTGTCGGAGCCTGACGTCGCCCAGGCCTCCCAGATCTTGCGCTCCAGTTGCCGTGCCTCGATCGGGTTCTGCGTTTCATAGAGTTTGTCGAACAGATCGTCGATAGCGTTCTGCGCCATCGCGGGCGCAGAAAAGAGCAGGGCAGCAGCCAGGATCAGCAGGAATCGCATGACAAAAATGGTAGGAGGCCCAAGGCTTGCCGGCAAGGCCGGAAAAATCGCGATTTCGTGAAGGAAATAAAACGCGGCCCCAGCCGTATTCTTCTCAGGCGGCCGGCGGGCGGCTGCCTTAACCTGGAAGGGGCTTCTGATGAGTATCCGCAATCTCCTGCTGGCCGGCGCGCTGGCGCTTGGCGTGGCTGCCTGCTCCAATTCCGATATGTCCAACTCGTCTGGCATGTCCGATATGTCCATGGCGCCGGCCAAGGCCGGCAACAGCGCGATGGGGCCCGTGCTGGTCGATACCAGAGGCATGACGCTCTACACATTCGAACGCGACACCATCCCCGGAAAATCGGTCTGCAACGGTCCATGCGCACAGAACTGGCCTCCGCTGATGGCATCCGCGAATGCCAGGCCATCTGGCGATTGGACGGTGATCAACCGCGACGATGGCAGCAAGCAATGGGCCTATAAGGGCAGGCCGCTATATGGCTGGGTGCGCGATCAGAAGCCTGGCGACACCACGGGCGATGGTTTCATGAACGGCGCCTGGCGCGCCGCCAAGCCGTAAACGGGTGTTAGGCCGGGTGGCAATGTGATCGAACAATTTTAGCCGCCATCCGGCCGAACCGCCTTACTTCAGTCCGCATTGCCGCAGCAGCGCGGCGCCCAGCGGATGGTTCGGATCGGCCACGGCAAATTTGATGGTGAAGTGATTGCCGCCGGCCATGGACATCAGATCCGAGCGCGTGCCGACTGCGCGGCAGGCTTCGTGGAAATCCTTGCTCTGCGCCTGCCAGCCCTCCGGCTCGGCATCGCCATAGGCGACCAGCACGGGGCCCTTCATCCTCGGCGGAAACTTGGTGACGCTGTTGCGTGCTGCCATCGCGCCATCCAGCCGAATGGTTTCGTTCACGCTGATATGCAGGACCGGTTCCAGCGAAAAGACGCCGCTGATCAATCCCAGCGAGGCAACAGCAGGCTGCAGGCCAAGATCGGCAGGCCAGGGGGCTGCAACCATCATGGCCGCCAGATGCGCGCCGGCGGAATGGCCGATCAGATGAATCTTCTCAGGATCGGCACCCCATTCTTTGGCCTTGGAGGCAATATGCGCCAGTGCTTCCTGCACCTCGCGCACGATGGCATCCAGGGTCACCTGAGGGCAGAGATCGTAATTCAAGTTCACCACCACCGCGCCGCGCTCGAGATAGGGCGGGATGGTGAAGGTCATGGTGTTCTTATCCAGCCCGCGCCAATAGCCGCCATGGATCATCACCACCAGCGGCGCACCGGGCTTGGCATCCTTCGGCTTGTGCAGGTCGTAGGTCTGCAGCGGGCCGGGGCCGTAGCGCAGATCGTATTCGCCTCCGATGGCCGCCCGCGCGGCAGCAGATTTCTCGACATAGGCATCGAAATGCTGCTGGAAATCGGGCACCGACATGCGCGGATTGAAGTGGGCCTCGATCTGCTCGCTGCTCAGGCTGCGCCAATTGAAACCGCTCATGTCCCCTCCGTGTACGTGCCGGCGACGCGCGCCCGCACCTTCAGCAAAGCCAGCACCGTATCGATGGTTGGCGTTGCGATATTGAGTTTCTGTGCCAGTTCAGCGACGGCGCCGACGAGGGCGCCGATCTCCATCGGCCGGCCAGCTTCCAAATCCTGCAGCATCGAGGTCTTATGGGCGCCAACTTTCTCGGCGGCTGCCATGCGCTGCTCGATGCTGATGGGAAACTGGATGCCAAGCGCTTCGCCGATGCGGCGCGATTCCTCCATCATCTTGCCGATGACCTGCCGCGAGTCCGGATCGCGCGACAGGCTTTCCAGCGTGCCATGGGTCAATACGCTGACCGGATTATAGGACAGATTGCCCCACAGCTTGGTCCAGATTTCCTGCCGGATGTTGTCCAGCACCGGCGCGGCGATCCCGGCGGCCGTCAGCGCTTCGCTAACGCGCAGGATGCGCGGCGACTGGCTGCCATCCGGCTCACCCAGCGGCAGGCGGCTGCCGCCGCCATGATGGATCACGCCGGGTGCGGCAACGGCACCGGCGATCCATACGACGCTGCCGATGGCGCGCTCGGGGCCAATCATCGTCCACTGTTTCTCGCCGGGATCGACGGTGGCCAGGCGGATGCCATCCAGCGGGCCGCCGTGACGGTAGAAATACCAATAAGGCACGCCGTTCATCGCCGTAATCAACGCCGTATCGGGGTCAAAGAGCGGCAGCATCTTCTCGACCATGCCCGGCACGGCCGGTGCCTTGAGGCTGAGGATGACGTAATCCTGCGGCCCCGCCTCGCGCGGATTTTCGACGCAGGCCGGATGGGTGATGAAACGCTCGCCGCCGCTTTCGACCGCAAGGCCATTCTGCAGGATCGCCTCACGGTGGGCGCCGCGCGCGATCAGCGTCACGTCATGGCCTGCCCGGGCGAGCAGACCGCCGATATAGCCACCGATGGCGCCGGCGCCGACGACGGCGAACTTCATCAGGCAGCCCTCATGCCGCGGCCCCGTTCGACCGGTGCTGCGCCATCCAGTTCGCCAGGCGCTCGCGGTCCGCGGCGCTGATCCACAGGCCGCATTTGGTGCGTCGCCACAGCACGTCGTCGGCCTCGCGCGCCCATTCCTCGCGCATCAGCCAGTCGACCTCGCGCGCATAGAGCCCGCCGCCGAAATGTTCGCCCATGTCGGCCATGGTCTTGGCATCGCCAAGGATCGCATGGACATTGCTGCCATGGCGGCGCAGGAACCGGACGAGCCAGGCGCGGTCAAGCTGCGGATAGCGCTGCATCACCTGGGTCAGATAATCGGCAAAGCTCAGCCCGCCGAAATCGCCGCCCGGCAGCGGCTTCGTGCCGGACCAGGCCTTGCCCATATTCGGATAGAAGGGGGCGATCTTCTCCATCGCATGCTCGGAGAGGCGGCGATAGGTGGTCAGCTTGCCGCCATAAACCGAGAGCAGCGGCGCCTGCTTGTCGCCCGGCTTGCCATCGAGATCGAGGACATAGTCGCGGGTGATCGAGGATGGATTGTTTTCGCCATCGTCATACAGCGGCCGCACGCCGGCATAGGACCAGACGATCATGTCGCGTATCAGCGGGGTGCGGAAGTACTCGCTGGCGGCGGCCAGCAGGTATTCGGTTTCCTCCTCGCTGATGCGCGGCTGAGCGTCCAGCCTGTCGAGGGCGACATCGGTAGTGCCAACCAGCGTAAAATCGCGCTCGTAAGGAATGGCGAAGATGATGCGGCCATCCGCGTTCTGGAAGATGTAGCAGTGCTCGCCCTCGAACAGCTTCTGCGTGACGATATGGCTGCCCTTGATCAGGCGGATGGAATTCTTGGGATTGGCGCCGAATGCGCCGGTGAGCGTTTCGCGCACCCAAGGACCGGCGGCGTTGACGATGCCACGGGCGAGCACTTCCTCAGTCCGGCCGCTGACCTGATCGGTCAGCGTGGCACGCCACAATTCGCCCTCGCGCTTGGCTGCCGTCACGGCGGTACGCGTCAGGACCCGGGCTCCGAGCTGGCGGGCGCTCATCGCATTCAGCGCCACGAGACGCGCATCATCGACCCAGCAGTCGGAATATTCGAAGCCGCGCTTGAATTCAGGCTTTAGCGGCTTGCCGCGGATATCGCCGATCAGATTGACGCCTATCGAGCCCGGCAGGGTCTGGCGACTGGAAAGATGATCGTAAAGGAACAGGCCGATGCGGATCATCCAGGCAGGACGCAGGCCGGGATGGTGCGGCAGTACGAAGCGCAGCGGCCAGATGATATGCGGCGCCATGCGCATCAGTACCTCGCGTTCCCCCAGTGCCTCGCGAACCAGGCGGAATTCGTACTGCTCAAGGTAACGCAGGCCACCGTGGATCAGCTTGGTGGCGGCAGAAGAGGTAGCGCCGGCGAGATCGCCGCGCTCGGCTAGAACGACCTTCAGGCCCCGGCCGGCGGCATCGCGGGCAATCCCAGTCCCGTTTACACCACCGCCGATAACCAATAGATCGGCAGGTACAGATTGCATCATACGACCACAGATAAAGGGAGGTGGTCGTTTATACGGTCACGCTGACGGCCTGCGCAAGGTCGAGGTCCAGGCGGCCGCGCCAGGCTGCGCTGTGATAGGCCTGCGCGGCAGCGTTACGCGCCTCGCGGGACGGCTCGGCTTCGTTTGCTTGTGCCAGTTGCTGGGTGTGGAAGGTGTTAAGCCCGAACGCCTCGCGCCAGGCACGGCGGCGTTCCAAATGCGGCGGAATTTGAAGGCTGGAATCGGCCGGTTCACCCCGGTCGGTGCGACGGCGCATGAACGGCTGCTCAACCGCATCGGCAGCCGCTTTGGACCGGATCTTCGCTGCCGCCTGAGAGGACGGCGTCTCGGCGTCGGGGCTGAAGCGGGCGATGCGGAGCGCGGGCTGGCGGCGAAGGGAATCGGACGGGGAATCGACCTGGCCGCCCGAGGGCGGCAGCGCAATGCTGTTGGCGATGCTGGTGGGAGCCATACGATCCTGTCCGTTGCGCGAGGACTCAACCGGGATTCACCTAACGAAGGGTTAACCTCGAAGGTAACTTCGCCGGCGGCTCAAAAGTTCCAGCGGCCTAAAGTTCCAAACGGCATACCTCGATAGGGGCAGCGCGGCCTTTGACCGGGAAGCGGCCGATGACCTTTGGCCTGGGGTCCAGTTTTGCCGCCTCGGCTGTTTCGGCGCTGAGCAGGACCAGCACGGACGAATCGCTTTGCATATGTTCGCGTCCGAGCTGCTCGAGGCGCTGGGCGGTGTTCACCGTGTCTCCAACGACCGTGTAGTTGATGCGGCCGGGCGCCCCGATATTGCCGATCACCACCGGGCCGGTATGGATGCCGATCCGCATCCGCAGGATAGGTTTGCCCAGCATCATCCGCCGCGCGTTATCGGCTGCGAGTGCCGCCGTAATGGCCCGCGCAGCGCGGCAGGCATGGGTGGCGTGATCCGGGTCGCGCTTGATTGCGCCCCAGACCGCCATCACGGCATCGCCGATGAACTTGTCGACCATGCCGCCTTCGGCCTCGATGCAGGCGGTGACCAGCGCGAAATGCTCGTTCAGCAGATCGGCGGTCTCTTGGGCCGTGAGGCGTTCCGACATCGAGGTGAAGCCAACGAGATCGGTGAACATCACGGTGACTTCGCGGTGCTTGCTGACGCTGATCGCATCTTCGCCTTCACGGATCAGGCGATTGACCAGTTTGCGGGGCACGTAGTTGCCAAACCAATGCAGAGCGGCATTGGCTGCGTTGATCGCCTGCGCTGCGTCATCGAGTTCCCGCAGCCGCACGCGCTCCAGCGGCGGCGAATCAAAGTCGAGGTTGCGCAGGCGGTTGGCGGCGGCGCTGATGGCCAGGATCGGACGGCGGATATGATAGCCAAGGCGCCATGCGATCAGCGAGAACAGGATCAGCGCCAGCGCGCCGACCACGGCAGAGAAACGCAGCCGCGTGACCTCCAGTTCGATCTCGTCGAAGGAGAAATAGCGGCCGACCACCCAGGGTTTCTCGCCATAGCCGTCGATCTTGCGATAGACGAAGATCCAGCGCCGGCCATCTTCCGTCTCGACGACATGGGCATTGCCGCCATCGCCGAGCATGGCATTGGCAAGCTGCAGTTCGATGCGGCCGGACCATATCTGCCGCAATACCGGATCGTGAATCTCATCCAGCGATGGCAGCGGATGCTCCATCGACAATTCATATTGATGATTGAGCAGGCTGGGATGGGCCAGAACGGCATCCTCGCCATAAAGGATGAAGTTCACCGCTTCGCCATCAACGCTATCGACTTCCAGCAGGCGGGAAAGCGAGCCCAGTGAGACCAGAGCCACCACGCCGCCGACGAAGACGCCGTCCATCACCACCGGCGCGATGGTGTTGATCAGCGGCTGCTGCAGCTCAGGCGCCCAGATCAATGCACCCCAGCGAACATCACGATGCAGCCCCATGCCGGTCTGCGGCGCTTCGATGCTCTGGCGCAGCGCCTGCATGCGGGTGGCGGCGACCGCATCGTCCGTCATCTTGTCATGCATGGCGACGAGCTGGCTGGCATGACGGAAAACGCGCGTTGCCACGAAATCGTTGCGGACGAGGCCGATGGCATCGACCTGAGGCAGGCTGTCCAGGGCAGAGGTCATATAGTCGGTCAGGCGGCCGACATCGTTAAGCGGCAGATGCTTGGAGACGATGCGGTTGCGGAATGCTTCAATCTGGCGGTGGGCCGGATCAAGCTGCAGCCGGGTGCGCTCCACTAACTGCTGCACGATCCGCTCGTTGCGGTCGCGCAGCAGATCGACGGTGTTCTGCCGCCCGGTCACCATGGCAATGCCGAAGGCAAGGCAGGATAACAGGATCAGAAGGCCGACACCGCCAACCAGGACGAGGGAAATCGAAGGCCGCAGGCGCGGCCCGCGGCGTTTGGTAAGCATCGGGGCAGGGGACTGGGAGGCGGTTAGCCGATCATCCCTTGTTTCGAGCAAGGGCTTCGACCTGCTTGCGCAGCTCTTCAAGCTGCGTCTTGAGCGCGTCGACTTCCGCCGGCTGTTCGCCGCCGGCTGGAGCCTTGTCGCCATCCGGCGTATCGCCCAGCTTGGCGACGAAAGGATTGAACATGCTCATGGCGCGCTGGAACATCGCCATGTTCTGCCGCCCCATCTCTTCGATGCTGCGGAACGGGAACATCTCGCCGAAGGCCTCGGCCATGTACTGGCGCATCTGCTCCTGGTTGCGCTGGAAGGACGCCATCGAAACTTCCAGGTAACTCGGGACCAGGGTCTGCAGGCTGTCGCCATAGAAAGAAATCAGCCGACGGAGGAATCCGATGGGCAGCAGATTCTGCCCCTTCGATTCTTCTTCGAAGATGATCTGCGTCAGCACGCTGCGGGTGATGTCCTCACCTGTTTTTGCATCCTCGACTACGAAATCCTGGCCGTCCTTTACCATCTGGCAAAGGTTCTCAAGGGTTACATAGGAGGAAGTCGCCGTATTGTAGAGCCGCCGGTTCGCATATTTCTTGATCTTTATTGCCGGCGCTGCCGTCGTCTGGTCTTGTTCGGCCACGTTCACGCGCTCCCTAGGATCATTCGTCGGCGGACATTTCACTCGCATTTCTTGCACTGCGCAAGTCTCTCAGTGCGCTGCGAAAGGCTGGCCGGAAACCAGCACTTTGTGTAGCCTGCAACCCATGGATGATCCGAAAGCGACAGATCCCGAAGCGCTCGCACAGCGCTTTCTCGATCTCTGGCAGGAGCAGGCCAGCCTGCTTGCAACCGATCCCAAACTGGCCGAACTCTCGGCTGCCTGGCTGGCGCTGTGGCAGCGAGGCGCCGGCGTCGCCGCGCAAGCGGCCGGCGGGATGGCGCTTGGTCAAGGAGGCGTGAATGCAGGAGGCCAAAAAGGCGGCGCCGGAACGAGCGGGGCCACGGCCGCTGCCGCTGCATCTGGCGACAGCCAACATGATCTTGCTGAGCTCTATCGCCGCCTGGCCGATTGCGAGGCGCGTATCGCCGCTTTGGAATCCCAGCTTGGCGGCTCAGTTCGCAAGCCTCGCACCAGCACTCGCCGCCGTAAACCCGAATGATTTCGTCGATGCGCTGATGCGCATGACGGCGACGCGGCTGACGGCAATGACCGGCGGCGTGCTGCGCTATCGCCATCACGCTTATCGCCGCGATCTGCCCGATCCGCCTGTCATCTGGCAGGAGGGCAGCAGCCGCCTGCTGGATTTCGGCGAAGGGGCTGCAGGCGATGGCGTACCTGTCGTAATGGTGCCGTCCTTGGTCAATCGCGCTTACGTGCTCGACCTCGCGCCGGGACAAAGCTTGGCGCGATGGCTGCCATCCCAGGGCATTCGGCCTTTCCTGCTGGATTGGGGTGAGCCGGGCGAAGTGGAGCGCCGCTTTAACCTTGCCGCTTATATCGCAAGGGTCAGGCGCGCGCTGACCGCCGCACGCCAGGTCGGCAAAGGCAAGCCCGTTCTGCTGGGCTATTGCATGGGCGGCAATCTGGCCTTGGCTGCTGCCTTGCAGATGCAGGACGAGATCGCAGCCTTGGTCTTGCTGGCAACGCCGTGGGATTTCCACGCCGGCGGGGCGCACCAAGCCGCATTGGTGCAGGCGCTGGCACCAAGCCTGGTGCCGCAGGGTGATCCCATCCCGCCTCTGGATGTCGATGTGCTGCAGGGTTTCTTCTGGGCGCTGGACCCGCTGACGGCGCTAAAGAAGTTCACCTCGTTCAATGCCATGCCATCGGGCAGTGACAATGAACGGCGGTTCGTTGCCATGGAAGACTGGTTGAATGACGGCGTGCCGCTGGCTGGACCGGTCGCGCGCGAATGTCTGCTGGGCTGGTATGGCGAGAATACGCCGCCAAAAGGACGCTGGCTGGTGGATGGTCGTCCGGTGCGGCCGCAGGACTGGCAGAAGCCCGCGCTGGTGGCTTTGCCAGAACGCGACAAGCTGGTTCCAAAGGAAGGCGCGGCGGTGTTGCTGGAGCAACTGCCGAAAGCTGAGCGGCTGGACGCAGCGAGCGGTCATATCGGCATGGTTGTAGGACCGCGCGCCCAGGCCGGGTTGTGGCAGCCGCTGGCTGCCTGGCTGCGGCATCAGAATTCCGTCAAGGTTGCGAGGAAACCGGGACTTTCCGGCAGGACGCGGCGCACTAAGACTAAAGTGCGGGGATGACCCCGCGATTTTGCGATGCGGCAACCCTTGCCGCAATTGCGAAAAGGCCGTTATCGTCTTTCACCCGCGCGGCAGAGCGCCTCAGAGAATGCCGCCGCGCCGTCTCGCCCAGGTCCAGTTCGCCAGTGGAGGAACCACAATGACCGATATTGTCATCGCCTCTGCCGCCCGCACGCCGGTCGGCTCGTTCAATGGTGCCCTCAGCACCGTTCCGGCCCACTATCTCGGCCAAGTGGCGATCACCGGCGCGCTGCAGCGCGCTGGCGTGCAGCCCGGTGAGGTCAGCGAGGTCATCATGGGCCAGATCCTCACTGCCGGCCAAGGTCAGAACCCGGCGCGCCAGGCGGCGATCAATGCCGGCCTGCCGGTGGAAGTGCCGGCCTGGGGTGTCAATCAGCTTTGCGGCTCGGGCCTGCGCGCGGTGGCGCTCGGCTGGCAGGCGATCAAGAACGATGACGCCAGCATCGTCGTTGCCGGCGGCCAGGAAAGCATGAGCCAGGCGCCGCATGCGGCTTATCTGCGTGCCGGCCACAAGATGGGCGATCTCGGCTTCATCGACACGATGATCCGCGACGGCCTGTGGGACGCCTTCAACGGCTATCACATGGGCAACACGGCGGAGAACGTCGCCAAGCAGTGGCAGATCACCCGCGAGATGCAGGACGAGTTCGCGGTGAAGAGCCAGAACAAGGCCGAAGCCGCGCAGAAGGCCGGCAAGTTCAAGGACGAGATCGTCAGCGTCACCATCAAGACCCGCAAGGGCGAGACGGTCGTCGATCAGGACGAATACATCCGCCATGGCGCGACGCTGGAGGCGATGAAGGGCCTGCGTCCGGCTTTCGCCAAGGACGGCACGGTCACGGCGGGCAATGCCTCGGGCATCAATGACGGCGCCGCCGCAGTGGTGCTGATGAGTGCAGATGAAGCCAACAAGCGCGGCATCAAGCCGCTGGCGCGGATCGTCTCCTGGGCGCAGGCCGGCGTCGATCCAGCGATCATGGGCACCGGTCCGATCCCGGCTTCGCGTGCCGCGCTGAAGAAGGCCGGCTGGAAGCCGGAGGATCTCGATCTCATCGAGGCCAACGAAGCCTTCGCCGCGCAGGCTTGCGCCGTGAACAAGGATATGGGCTGGGATACCGACAAGGTGAACGTCAATGGCGGGGCTATCGCCATCGGCCATCCCATCGGCGCTTCAGGTGCGCGCGTGCTGGTCACGCTGCTCTACGAGATGCAGCGACGCGACGCCAAGAAAGGCCTAGCCACGCTGTGTATCGGCGGCGGCATGGGCATCGCGATGTGCGTTGCCCGCGACTGACGGAATGCGGAAAAGGCCGGGAGGGGGATCCCGGCCTTTTTTGCTGTTGATCACCAGTTGATCACGCCGGAATGACCGGCATCTGACACACAAACAAAAAAGCTAGCAGGAGGATGTTCATGTCGCGCGTAGCAATTGTCACTGGCGGAACCCGGGGGATCGGCGCCGCAATTTCAAAGCTGTTGCACCAGAACGGCTACAAGGTCGCCGCCAACTACGCGGGCAATGTCGAGAAGGCGAAAGCCTTCGAGGCTGAAACCGGAATCAAGACGTATCAGTGGAACGTCGCCGACTTCGCCGCCTGCCAGGAAGGCGTAAAGAAGGTCGAGCGGGATCTCGGCCCGGTCGATGTGGTGGTGAACAATGCCGGCATCACCCGGGACACCACCCTGCACAAAATGACACATGAGCAGTGGCAGGCGGTGATCGACACCAATCTAGGCGGCTGCTTCAACATGTGCCGCGCGGTGATTGACGGCATGCGGGAACGCGGCTTCGGCCGAATCGTTAATATTGGTTCGATCAACGGCCAGGCTGGCCAGTACGGACAGGTGAATTACGCCGCCGCGAAATCTGGCATCCACGGCTTCACCAAGGCGCTGGCTCAGGAAGGCGCCGCCCGCGGCATCACGGTCAACGCCATCGCGCCGGGCTATATCGATACCGATATGGTGGCGGCGGTGCCGGCCAATGTGCTGGAGAAGATCGTCGCCAAGATTCCGGTCGGCCGCCTGGGCCGCGCCGAGGAAATCGCCCGTGGCGTGCTGTTCCTGGTCGCGGACGAGGCAGGGTTCATCACTGGCTCGACGCTCAGCATCAATGGCGGCCAGCATATGTATTAGGTCAGCCAGAGATCCAAGGCTTGCGACGCCATGCCCGTCAGGGCATGGCGTTTTTTATTTGGTGGAGACGATAACCTGAAGCGGCGCACTGCGGCCGGCAAGGCGCATCAGGAAGTCGATGAAGATCAGCAGGCCCGCCATTTCCAGCAGTTCCTCGATATTCGCCAGAACCGCGTAGGGAAAGGCGTTCTTGAAGTCGGGATCAGTGGTATCGAACATCACGCCGGTCATCATCTCGGCCGCCAAGGCGCCGCCGAGGAAGATGGCTCCTGCAGTCACCATATGCAGGCGCTGCCGCCATTCGAAATGGAAGAAGAAACGCCAGTAGACGAGGGCGATAATGGCGACGGCGGCAAAGCCCAGGATCACCCAGGTCGGCGCCCAGATACCCGTGGGCATGATCACACGCTGCATCGGATTGATCGTGCTTTCATGCAGGCTGGCAACCTCGTCGAGTGACAAGAAGCAAAACAGTATTGCCAGACCCAGCCAGTGGGCGGCAAAGGGCCTGCCGTTATTCCGGTTGGACAGGCCGATCATGACCATCAAGCCGGCGGCGACGAGGAAATTCACCGACTGATACCAGGTCGGTAGATTATTCTCGAGGTCGAGATAGAACATGTCGACCAGGCCAAACACGGTGGGGTGCCCGAAATGGAAGCGGGCGATCTGGCCTGCCATGCTGAGAAGAAACAGCATCGCGACAACAATGGCGAGAGTCGTAACGATGGGGCGGCGCGACAAGATCAATGAGGAAGCCTGAACTCGCGCAGGCTGCTGCTCCAGTGTTGCATCGCGTGTAGGGGCTTGATTGCGCACCTGCGTCTCACGAATCGGCTGCGAATGTCCCTGCAGGACGCCATTAGCCATCCTTTTGCCTCCCCTCCTGGTAGTCGCTGGATAACAATCGGGCAGGTGTCATGGTTGGTAACATTGTGTCCGCTCGATCGTTCCCTCTGGCAGAGCGTCGCTGGCCCCGTCTGCGGCGGAGGAGTAGGGTTCAACACAAATTCGCCATGATCGGTCCGCAGCATTACCGTCATGATGTGTCCGGAGGCTAAGTCATGACCCGTTCGGCCATTTCCCGTATTGCTGCCATCGTCCTCAGTGCTGCTGCCTGTGCCGTCATGGCCGGACCTGCCGCCGCTGACAGCTTCTCCTTTCATTACAGCACCGGTGGCTGGCATTCGCGCCCGTGGTATGGCCCGCCACCGCGGCGCCATCACCATCCGCCACCCAAGCATCATCATTCGCGGCACCATTCGGCGCATGTCCACCACTATTGGGGACCGCCGGCTTTTCGTCCACGCGTGGTCGTGGTCCAACCGCCGCCGGTCGCCTACTACGTGCCACCGCCGCCCGTGATCTACGCGCCAGCGCCCCAGGGAGGCCAAATCTCCGCGGTGCCGGCCTCTCCGGTATTCCGGACTGCCAGCGGCCAATATTGCCGCGAGTACCAGGCCGGCATCACCGTGGCCGGTGCCCCACAACGCAGCTACGGCACTGCTTGCCTGATGCCCGACGGCACCTGGCGCGTGGTGAATTGACAAAGGGTGATCTGAGGGTGATCTGAAGACCGCGTTCTTTAGTAAACGCGGCCAAAGACCGCGTCGTGGGTGAGGAACAGTTCAGGCGCAGGCCGGTTTTTGCCGCTATGCCGAACATTCCTCGCGATCTATTCCCCGATAGCACACTGTTTCTGTTGCGCGATGGCTATGCCTTCGTGCAGCAGCGCCGCCGCCGTTATCAATCCGATATCTTTCAGACCAGGATCATGCTGGAGAAGGCCATCTGTATCGGTGGTGCGGAAGCGGCGAAGCTATTCTACAACCCCGAATTATTCATCCGGAACGGTGCCGTGCCTTGGCGAATCCAGAAGACGCTGCAAGGTATCGGCGGCGTACAGGGGCTGGATGGGGATGTGCATAAGCAGCGGAAGGCGCTGTTCATGTCGGTCATGACGCCTGAGGCCATCGGACTGCTGATGCAGCATCTGGCAAGGCAATGGCAGATTGCCATTCTCCGATGGCTGAAAAAGGATCGGATCACGCTTTTCGAGGAGGCACAGGAGATTTTCTGCCGCGCGGCCTGTGCCTGGGCTGATGTGCCAATGTATGAGGCCGATGCCTCGCGGGCGGAGGATCTGGGGGCGATGGTCGACGGTTTTGGCGGCATCGGGCCGCGATACTGGCGCGCCCGCCAGGCGCGGCTGCGTTCGGAAGAGTGGATCTGCGGGCTGATCAAACAAGTCCGCCGCCGCCCGCCTACGCAGCAGCCGACCATCCTGGAAAGCTTTGCCTGGTACCGCGAGCCGAATGGCCGACAACTGGAGACCCGGGTGGCGGCGGTGGAAGTCCTCAACCTGCTGCGGCCGATCACTGCCATCGCCACTTATGTTACTTTCGCCGCCCTGGCGCTGCACAGCTATCCGGATTGCCGGCGCGCGCTGCTGGAGAAGGGGGATGAGTATCTGGAGTGGTTCGTGCAGGAGGTGCGGCGCTTTTACCCTTTCACGCCGTTCGTCGGCGCACGGGTGCGCGCGCCCTTCGAATGGAAGGGTTATCGGTTCGAGCCCGGGACGCTGGTGATCCTCGATGTCTACGGCACCAATCACGATCCGCAGCTATGGGAAGAACCAGAGGTTTTCCGGCCGGAGCGGTTCCGCAATTGGAGCGGCAGTGCCTTTGACCTGATCCCGCAGGGTGGGGGCGATCATTTCACCGGCCATCGCTGCGCCGGCGAGTGGATCACCATCGCAGCGATGAAGCAGGCGGTCGACACCCTGGTACGGACAATTGTCTATGAAGTGCCTCAGCAGGACTTAAGCTTCAGCCTCTCGCGTATCCCGACGCGCCCACGCAGCGGCTTCGTGATGTCGGGAGTGATGGCGGCGAATTAGCGGCCTTACCTCTCGAAATCTGCGGCGGGCATTTCTATATTGAGCAAACGGTTCGGACGGGCCTGTTCGGACCATTTCCATGTAGGCTGCACGGAGAGAGAGAGACGGGCGCGGGGTCGCGCGCCACGTCCACGGGATTGCTGCGTCGGAACTTGCTGAGTATGGGGAGGAGCTGTCGCCCAATGGGATATTTTTCTGCACGACCGGACAAGACGGAAACATCGCGGCCCGTCCGTGAAGGGGCCGCGCCTTCCTCTTCACAGGCGCAACTGCACTACCAGTCGCCCGTCATGGATGCTGCCTCCTTTTTGAGAATCGAACTTGATAGGGGATGCTGCTGACGATGCTGCAGTCACGCGTGAAGCCGATGCACGGGCAGCCGCTGCGCCTTATCCAGAAGGCAGTGGCCCAAGAGTTCTCCGAGCCGCTGCAAAACAGCTACATTTGGGATAGGTTCGCAGCCTTTCGAGTTATCTCATCTTAGGAAGCCGATGCCCGACGCCTTCCTTCTGCTTATCGTGGGTCTTCCCTTCGCCGGCGCGCTGAGCGCCGGCCTACTGCCCACCTTTGCGCGCAACTCGGCCGCGTTGCTGGCTGGTAGCATCGCGCTGGTTGGCCTGGGTGTTGTCTGGGGAGCCTATTCGTCGATCGCAGACGGCGGCGTCATCCGGTATGAACGGGTCTGGATGTCGTCGCTGGGCCTCAGTTTCCATCTGAGGATGGACGGGTTGGCCTGGCTGTTCGCCGGACTGGTGACAAGCATCGGTGCGCTCGTCGTTCTTTACGCGCGGTATTACATGTCGCCGGAAGATCCGGTACCGCGCTTCTTTGCCTTCCTGCTCGCCTTCATGGGCTCCATGTTGGGCGTCGTCCTGTCGGGCAACCTCATTCAGCTGGCATTCTTCTGGGAACTGACCAGCCTTTTCTCGTTCCTGCTGATCGGCTACTGGCATCATGCGGCGGCGGCACGCGAGGGCGCCCGCATGGCTTTGACGGTGACCGCCGCCGGCGGCCTGTGCCTTCTGGCAGGCGTGCTTCTGTTAGGGCACATTGTGGGCAGCTACGAGCTCGACGCCGTGCTAGCGGCGGGCGACCGCATCCGATCGCATGCGCTGTATCTTCCTGCGTTGATCCTCATTCTGCTCGGCGCTTTCACCAAAAGCGCGCAGTTCCCTTTCCATTTCTGGCTGCCGCAAGCGATGGCCGCTCCCACGCCGGTCTCCGCCTATCTTCACTCGGCGACGCTGGTCAAGGTTGGCGTTTTCCTGATGGCGCGGCTGTGGCCGGTGCTGGCCGGCACGGATGCGTGGTTCTGGATTGTCGGAACGGCGGGCGTCTCGACGCTGCTGCTCGGCGCCTATATCGCCATCTTCCAGCATGACGTGAAAGGGCTGCTGGCCTATTCGACGATCAGCCATCTCGGTCTGATTACGCTGCTGCTTGGCCTGAACAGCGAGCTGGCCCTGGTGGCGGCCGTTTTCCACATCATGAACCACGCGACCTTCAAGGCCTCATTGTTCATGGCGGCCGGCATCATCGACCATGAAACCGGCACGCGCGATATACGCCGCCTGTCTGGACTGAACCGTTTCATGCCGTTCACCGCGCGGCTTGCGATGGTGGCGGCGGCGGCGATGGCGGGCGTGCCGCTGCTGAATGGCTTCCTTTCGAAGGAGATGTTTTTCGCCGAGACGCTGTGGGCTCCGGCCTCCGATCATCTGGCCTATAAGCTGATGCCGGTTGCGGCGGTGGCGGCGAGCATGTTCAGTGTCACGTATTCGCTGCGCTTCATCCACGGCTCGTTCTTCGGGCCTGACCCTGTCGATCTGCCGCGGACGCCGCACGAGCCGCCGGCATGGATGCGGGCGCCGGTCGAAATTCTGGTGCTGGCCTGCATCATTGTCGGGCTTCTGCCGGCGGCGACCGTCGGTCCGTATCTGCATCTGGCGGTTCAGTCGGTACTCGGCGACGCTACGCCGCAATACAGCCTCGCTGTCTGGCACGGCTTCAATCAGCCGCTGTTCATGAGTTTTGTCGCGCTTGGCGGTGGCGTGCTGCTCTATCTCACGCTCCAGCGCTACCTGCTCAAGGGAACGGAAAACACCCCGCTGATCCGGCTGGAAGCCAGGCGGGTTTTCGAAAAAACCATGGTCTTCCTGTCGTGGCGGCTGGCGCGCAGCCTTGAGAACTGGTTCGGTACGCGGCGCCTGCAGCCGCAGCTTCGCCTGATCGTTGGCGCTGCGATCATCGCTGGTGCAGCGGCTACCATCCTGCGCGGCGTCGGGCCGGGTAACCTTGCCCTGACGACGCCGGATCCCGTCCTCGTCCTGGTATGGGTGGTGGGTGCAGCCTGCGCGCTGGGTGCGGCCTGGAATGCCAAGTTCCATCGGCTGGCAGCTCTTGTCCTGCTTGGCGGGGCAGGACTTGTCACCTGTATTTCCTTTGTCTGGTTCTCAGCGCCTGATCTGGCCTTGACGCAGCTGCTGGTCGAGATCGTCACGACCGTGCTGCTGCTGCTGGGATTGCGATGGCTGCCCAGGCGTCTGGAAATCGCCGGTGCGACCCGGTCCCTGGCGGACAGGCTGCGCCGCTTTGGCGATCTTGGCATTGCCATCATTGCAGGGGGCGGAATGGCGGCCCTTGCCTTTGGCGTCATGACGCGTACGCCGCCTGAACTGCTGGGGCAGTATTTCCTGCAGCATTCCTACATCGACGGCGGCGGTACGAATGCAGTCAACGTGATCCTGGTCGATTTCCGCGGCTTCGACACCTTCGGCGAGATCACCGTGCTCGGCGTCGTGGCGCTGACGGCTTACGCCTTGCTGCGCCGCTTCCGTCCGGCGCCGGAAAGCATTGATGTCCCGGAGCAGCAACGCGATCTGGCTGCCTATGATGCCGCTCATCCCAATCCCCATGGTGGGGGTGAGGGGGACAGGGTGGCGGATTGGCTACTGGTGTCGTTCCTGCTTGGCCGACTGCTGTTCCCCGTGATTGCCATCGTGGCCCTGTTCCTGCTGCTGCGCGGGCATGACCTGCCGGGCGGCGGTTTTGTTGCCGGGCTCACGGCCTCCATCGCGCTGATCCTGCAGTATATGGTCGGCGGAACGCAGTGGATCGAGAACCGCGTCAACGTGCTGCCGCTGCGTTGGATCGGGTTCGGCCTTCTCGTCGCGGCGCTGACCGGCATGGGCGCCTGGCTGTTCGGCCGGCCCTTCCTGACCTCATACTTCTCTTATGCTGAACTGCCGCTGCTGGGATCTGTCCCGGTTGCAAGCGCGCTTGTTTTCGATATCGGCGTGGCCACGCTGGTGATCGGCGCGACCGTGCTGATCCTGATTGCGCTCGCTCACCAGTCGATGCGCGCCCGCCGTGTCGCGGCCCGGCCGGCCGCCGCCTCCGAAGAGGCAGCCCAAGCTACCGTGAAGGAGGGCGCGTGATGGAAGCGATCATCGCCATTGCCATCGGCATCCTCACGGGATCAGGCGTCTGGCTGCTGCTGCGGCCGCGCACCTTCCAGGTGATTATGGGGCTGTCGCTGCTGTCCTACGCAGTGAATCTCTTCATCTTCTCGACGGGCGGGTTGCGCACCGGGGCGGCGCCGATTCTTGAGCCTGGAACTGCGGGCAATCTGGCCGATTACGCCGACCCTCTGCCGCAGGCGCTCGTCCTTACTGCGATCGTCATCGGCTTTGCCACGACGGCGCTTTTCCTTGTCGTGCTGCTTGCCTCGCGTGGCTTGACTGGAACCGACCATGTTGACGGCCGCGAGGGCAAGTCATGAGCAGCTGGTCGGATCATCTCATCATTGCGCCGATCCTGATCCCGCTGATCGCCGGCGCCATAACGGTTATCCTCGGCGAACGGCAGCGTCTGGTCGAGGCTGGACTGAGCCTGCTCTCTGCCGTCTTGATGCTCGTCGTCGCCGTGGCGCTCCTGGTCAAAGCAGGAGACGCGAATGGTCCCGCGGTGCACGTCTACCGCCTCGGCGACTGGCCAACACCCATTGCCATCGTACTGGTGCTGGACCGGCTGGCAGCAGTGATGCTGACATTGACCGGCATTCTGGGCATGGCGGCATTGACCTATGCAGTGACGCGCTGGGACCGACGTGGCGCTCATTTCCATCCGCTGCTGCAGTTCCAGTTGATGGGACTGAACGGCGCCTTCCTGACCGGCGATCTGTTTAACCTGTTCGTCTTTTTTGAGGTTCTTCTGGCAGCATCCTACGGCCTTGCATTGCATGGCTCGGGCATCGGGCGCGTCAAAGCCGGACTGCATTACATTGTCATTAATCTGGTCGCCTCGCTCGTTTTCCTGGTTGGCGTCAGCACCATCTATGGCATCGCGGGCACCCTCAATATGGCCGAGCTTGCCGGCCGCGTCGCCACGATTCCGGGCGCGGATCGCGGCCTGCTTGAGGCCGGAGCGGCCATCCTGGGTATTGCCTTCCTCATCAAGGCGGCGATGTGGCCGCTGGGTCTGTGGCTGCCAAACACCTATGCCGCAGCGAGTCCGCCGGCTGCCGCCATTCTGTCGGTCCTGAGCAAGGTTGGTGTCTACGTCATTCTGCGACTGTGGCTCATGCTGTTCGGCGACGATGCCGGAGAGTCGGCCGGTTTCGGCAGCTATTGGCTGATGATCGGCGGCATCCTGACCATCGTCTTCGGCTCGATCGCTGTTCTTGCAACGCAGAGTATGACGCGGCTCGCAGGCGCCAGCGTTTTGGTCTCCTCGGGTACGCTTCTGGCGGCGGTGGGCACCGGTCATGTTGAGGTCGTCGGGGGCGCGCTGTTCTATCTGGTCAGCTCTGTGCTTGGCATTGCCGCCTTCTTCCTTTTGATCGAACTGGTGAACCGCGATCGCGAACTTGGCGCCGATGTGCTTGCGGTGACCCGCGAAGCCTATGGCGGAGAGGCGGAAGAGGAGGAAGGACAGGATGAGGTCGGCGTCGCCATTCCGGCCGGCATCGCTATCCTGGGCTCAAGCTTCCTGGCTTGCGGGTTGCTGCTGGCCGGGTTACCGCCGCTGTCCGGCTTCCTTGGCAAGTTCGCGATCCTCGCGCCGCTGTTCGAGGCAGAGGAAGCCGGCATGTCTGCTGCCTCCTGGACTCTGCTCGTCGCCATTCTGATCTCCAGCCTGGTGACGCTGATCGCCGTGGGGCGCGCCGGAATCAACGTGTTCTGGACAGCGCCTGCCGAGACGGTGCCCTCGGTCCGCCTCAACGAGATCATTCCGATCGCGGTGCTGCTAGGTTTATCCGTGGCGCTAACTGTTCAGGCGGATTCTGCCATGGAATATATGCAGGCCGCCGCCCATGCGCTGCACGATCCGCAAGGCTATATCCGCGACGTGCTTGGAGAGATTCCCGAGGCCGTCGATTGGGGGGCGGGGCAATGAAACGCATTCTGCCATACCCGTTTTTCGCGGCCATTCTGCTGCTAGCCTGGCTGCTGCTGAACGAAAGCGTCAGCCCAGGAGCAGTTGTTTTCGGTGCCATCGTCGCCGTCGTGATCTCCTGGATCATGGTCTCTCTGGAGGTGCCGCGGACCATTCTGCGCCGGCCGTTGGCGGCGATCCGGCTGGCTTTCGCCGTGCTGGTTGAAATCGTCCGCTCCAACAACGCCGTTGCGCGGATCATCCTGTCCTCGAACAAACGGGATCGGCGCTCGGGCTTTGTCCGCATTCCGCTCGATACGCGCAATCCCTATAGCCTTGCGGCGCTTGCCTGCATCATTACGGCTACTCCGGGCACCCTCTGGGTGGAATATGATTCAGTAGACAACACGATGCTGCTGCACGTCCTCGATCTGATCGATGAAGAGGAGTGGGTTAAAATTATCAAGGAGCGCTACGAAAGCCGGCTCATGGAGATTTTCTCATGATCATGACGCTGCTGTCCTGGTCTATCCTTGTGGCGCAAGGCCTGCTAGGCCTCGCCATGCTTTGCGCAGCGTTGCGCATCCTGCGCGGACCGCGCGCGCAGGACAGGGTGCTGGGGCTCGATACGCTCTATGTGAATGCAGCAATGCTGCTGCTGGTCTTCGGCATACGCACAGGAAGCACCGTCTATTTCGAGGCGGCGCTGGTGATTGCCCTGCTAGGCTTCGTGGCAACAGCGGCACTGGCCAAGTTTCTGATGCGCGGGGAGATCATCGAATGACGCAGGCGGTCGATTTACCAGACTGGGCCGCGCTACTGACGGCTTTCCTGCTGATCGTGGGCGCCGGTTTGGCGCTGATCGGTTCTTTCGGCCTGCTGCGGCTGAAGAACTTCTACGACCGGATCCATGCGCCGACGCTGGGCACGACGCTCGGCATTGGCAGCATTCTTATCGCTTCCATGGTGTTTCATTCAGTCACGCAGCAGCGCTTCGTCATCCACGAGTTGCTGATCACGGTCCTGATGGTCGTGACGACACCGGTCACCCTGATGCTGCTGGCGCGAGCGGCGCTGTTCCGTGACCGGCTGGAGGGAAGCGATATAGTGCCGCCCCGATATCAGTCGGCGCGTCCTTCGGATAAGCCCGAAAACCAGTAACGCGAGCCTTGCCCGTGTGAGAAAGCCCTGACGCCCTTTGTCGCTCCAGTGGGAGGAGTTGGCTGGGGCGCCAGGATTCGAACCTGGGAATGGCGGTACCAAAAACCGCTGCCTTACCGCTTGGCTACGCCCCAGCAAGCCGTCGGCCGAAACCGGCCGTCGATCGGCGGCCGGAAGATAGTCGGACCCGGCAGTAATTTCCAGCCTTTAGCCCGGGCTTTGAGGCGTGGTTTTCAGGGATTTTGGCTGACGATTTTCCAGCTGCCATCGGGTTGCAGGCAGGCGGTGCCATAGCTGACCTGCGGTTTGCCGCCGATCGTCACGCTACCCTGGTATTCGCGACAATAGGGCTGGGCTGCTGCCTCCGCCGAGGCAGCAGCGACGACGTCCGGCGCTAGAGCCGGCGACGAAGGTGCGACCACCACGGCGGGCCGCGGCTCGACAAAGACCACGGTGGCATGCGGGGGACGATGGTGGTGCGGACGACGCGGCGGGGGCGGATGATGCCAGTGATGCGGCGGTCCGCCATGGGCATGCATACTCAGTTTTTCGCCGGCCCAGGCCTTGCCGCCGGGACTGACCAGCATGGCGAGGACCAGAGTCGCGGTGAGAAAGAGAAAGAAGACGAGGATATCGGATTTACCAGACATGGCGTGCAGCTCGGAGCAGACGGGCCTGAAAGATATTACGCCTGCGCCGCCGCTTTCCTGCGCGGCTCACGCGTCTGAAACGGGCTGCGACAATTTTTTTGATTTGGCGATGATCAGCCGGCCGCCGTTGCGGCCACCCACCATTTTGGGTAGGCGCGGGAGATGTTGCGAGCCGCGAACTCTGCCTCGCGCTGGCTGGCGAATAGACCGAAGCAGGTAGCGCCGGAGCCCGACAGACGGCTCAAAAGGCAACCGGCTTGTGCCTTCAGTGCCGATAGTACGGGATCGATCTCCGGGGCCAGGAAGCGCGCGGGCGCCTCCAGGTCATTACGCCGCTCGCGCAGCAGGATGGCGAGATCGGCAGCGCTGCCGGCCTTCCGCTGCAGCGGCATGGGCGGGCCGAAGCGGCCAGCCAGTGCGGCGAAGACCTCTTTCGTGGACAGCGCGATGCCGGGATTGACCAGCACCAGCCAGATCGGCGGCAGGGCAGGCAGGGGTGTCATGACTTCACCAATGCCGCTCATTATCACGGCCTTGCCATGCAGGCAGACCGGAACATCGGCGCCCAGCTTCAGAGCTGCCTGGGCCAAAGTGTCATCGTCGATCTCGATCTGCCACAAGGCGCGCAAGGCATGCAGCGTCGCCGCCGCATCGGCCGAACCGCCGCCAATCCCGGATGCCACCGGCAAGGTTTTGGTCAGGCGCAGCGCAGCGCCTTTGCCGGTGCCGCTGCCCAGATTCATTGGCTGCAGCAGTCTGGCGGCGCGCAGCACCAGATTGTCATCGCCGGCTTGATCCAGTGCAGCGGCCTGCGGGCCATCCAGGGTCAAGGACAGATTTTCATCCGGCTCCACGGTCAAGCGATCGCAGGCCGCGGCGTCCTGCGCGAAGACGACTAGGCTTTCCAGTTCATGATAGCCGCCAAGCTCGGCATTCGCCGGACGGCGGCCGGTGATGTGGAGGAACAGGTTGATCTTTGCCGGTGCCAGCCGGCTGAGGCCCGTTCCGCTCATGTCGTGCGTCCGTATTTCAGTTCTTGGTGGCGACCGGATCGAGGCCGTGATCCAGCTTGCGCTGGATTTGCAGCGCCAAGTCCTGCTCCGGCTTCAAGCCGAGCGCGCGGCGCCACTGGAAGCGGGCTTCTTCCTGGCGTCCGACGCGCCAATAGGCATCGCCCAGATGATCGGTGATGACGGCATCGCCGCCTTTCAGCTCCACCGCGCGTTCAAGCTGGACGACGGCCTCCTCATAGCGGCCCTGGCGATACAGCGCCCAGCCCAGGCTATCGACGATGGCGCCATCATTGGGCCGCAGGGCGACGGCACGCTCGATCATCTTGGTGGCACGATCCAGATTGCGATTCTGATCGACCCAGAAATAACCAAGATAATTGAGCACCAGCGGCTGATCGGGCAGCAGCTCCAGCGCCTTCAGCATATCGGCTTCAGCCAGATCCCATTTCTTGGCGCGTTCATAAGCCACGCCGCGGCCGAAAAAGATCGTCCAATGACGTGGCTCGATCGTCTGGATACGCTCTAGCGCCGCAGTGTATTCCTGCGCAGACTCGCTCCAGCGCTCCATCTGCCGGTGCATGTCGGCCAGGGTTAGCAGGGGGCGCGGGCTTGTGGGATCGGCCTTGGCCATGTTGCGCAGGATCTTCACTGCCTCGTCGGTGCGGCCGAGTTCGTTGATGCACCAGGCGCTGCGCAATTGCGCGCTTTCGGCATAGGCGGAGGCTGGCGAAATCTTGGCATACATTGCCAGTGCCTGCTCCCAGCGCTCCCGCGCTTCGTAGATGTCGCCGAGCAGCATGCGGGCATCGTCGAGATCAGGCCGCAGGAACAACGCCAGTTGCAGATGCAGCTCGGCCAGTTCGCCGCCATCGCTGCGCCCCAGTGCGGAGGCCGATGCAAACATCGCCTCTGCAAGTCCTTCGACCGCATTGCCGATCAGCGGCTCGGCCGGGGAGGGCATGGCGGTGTTCAGCCGCCGCCGCGCATGCAGCAGCGCGGGGTTGTCCGGATTGAAGACCAGTTGCTGGTCGACCAGGCGGCGCGCATCGTCATAGCGGTTATGCCGCTGAAGGAAACGGGCATAGGCATCGACTAGTCGCGTGCCGGCGCGCTCGCGGCCCTCGATAGCATCCCGATAGGCAGCATCGGCCGCTTCTTCCTGATTGAGCAGATCGAGCAGCAGCGGCTTGAGATGCGCCTGCACGCCGGCCAGTAGAGGATGGCGTTCCAGCTTCTGCAAATTGGTGACCGCCTGATCGGCTTCACCCTTGCCGGCATGGGCGAAGGCGCTGAGCAGCGGGTTGAAGGCGGCATGAATGCCGCCGGTCGGCCCTTCGGCCACCAGTTGCAGCACACCGTCATAATCGCGCGCCAGCATCTGAGCCGCGGCCTGGGTCATGCGCGGCAGGTAGTCAGCCGGATTGTGCTGACGCAGGGCCGGCGTCAGTGTCACCGCCTCTGCCACGCGCCCATCGGCCAGCAGCGACAGGAAGGCGCCCTGAGCCAGCAACGCATTGCTGGGGTCTTCCTTCAGGGCGCGCATGTAGTAGTCCGCCGCCGCGGTGTTGTCGTTCAACTCGCGGGCATGGCGCGCCGCCAGGAAATTCCCATAGGGCGAGGCGATCCGATAGCCGCCATGGGTGCCGGTGCTGAACCTGGGATGCCGATCACCGCCAGCGCCGCAGGCCGTCAGCGGCGCTGCGATGGTCCCAAGCAGCGCCGCCGCGATCAGCCGGCGGCGCAGGGTAGGCGAACGGAAGGACTGTGCAAGGGCGGCTATGTCAATCGGCATATGTCTCACATGTTGGGGTAATTCGGACCGCCGCCCCCCTCCGGGACAGTCCAGTTGATGTTCTGCGCTGGATCCTTGATGTCGCAGGTTTTGCAATGGACGCAGTTCTGTGCGTTGATCTGGAAGCGCGGATTGCTGCCATCCTCGTCGCGCAGCACTTCGTAGACGCCGGCCGGGCAATAGCGCTGCGCCGGCTCGTCATACAGCGGCAGGTTCTTTGCGATCGGGACTGACGGATCCTTCAGGCGCAGGTGAATCGGCTGATCTTCCTCATGGTTGGTGTTCGACAGGAAGACCGATGAAAGCTTGTCGAAGGTGATCTTGCCATCCGGCTTGGGATAGGCAATCGGCTTGCATTCCTTGGCCAGCTTGAGGCTCTCATGGTCGGCCTTAGTATGCTTTGAAGTCCATGGCACCAGGAAGCCCAGGCCGAGATCGTTCAACCACATGTGAATGCCGCCGAACAGCGTGCCAAGCCACATGCCATATTTCATCGCCGGCTTCACATTGCGGACCTTGTAGAGGTCCTTGTAAGCCCAGGAATTCCGGAAGGCTTCCGAATAGGCGACCAGCTCGTCGCCGCCGGTGGCGCCACCCTTGAGGGCCTCAAAGGCCGCTTCCGCCGCCAGCATGCCCGTCTTCATGGCATTATGGCTGCCCTTGATGCGGGGCACGTTGACGAAACCGGCCGAGCAGCCGATCAGCGCGCCGCCGGGGAAGGTCAGTTTCGGAATCGATTGCAGGCCGCCTTCGTTGATGGCACGCGCGCCATAGGCGATGCGCTTGCCGCCTTCGAAGAAGGGGCGAATATCCGGATGGGTCTTGAAGCGCTGGAATTCGTCAAAGGGCGAGAGGTACGGGTTCTCGTAATTCAGATGGATAACGAAGCCCACCGCCACCTGATTGTCTTCCAGGTGATACATGAAGCTGCCGCCGCCGGTCTTTGAATCGAGCGGCCAGCCCTGGGTATGAATCACCAGGCCGGGTTTATGTTTGGCTGGATCAATCTGCCACAGTTCCTTGATGCCGATACCGAATTTCTGCGGATCGACGCCGTTGCGCAGGTTGTATTTCTGCTGGATTTCCTTGGCCAGCGAACCGCGCACGCCTTCGGCGATGAAGGTGTATTTGGCGCGCAGTTCAACACCGGGGGTGTAGTTGGACTTTTTCTCGCCATTGCGGCCGATACCCATGTCGCCGGTTGCGACGCCCACCACTTCGCCTTTTTCGCCGTACAGCACTTCGGCGGCGGCGAAGCCGGGAAAGATCTCAACGCCGAGTTCTTCCGCCTGGGTTGCCAGCCAGCGGCAGACATTGCCCAGCGAAACGATGTAGTTGCCGTGATTGTTCATCAGCGGCGGCATCAGCAGGTTCGGGATCGGGATATGGTTCGCCTCGGTGAGGATCCAGAACTTGTCGGTGGTGACCGGCGTGTTCAGCGGCGCGCCTTTTTCCTTCCAGTCGGGAATCAGCTCGTTCAGTGCGGTCGGATCGATCACCGCGCCGGACAGGATATGGGCGCCGACTTCCGAGCCCTTTTCGATGACGCAGACCGATACGTCGTGGTTGTGCTCGGCAGCGAGCTGCTTCAAGCGGATCGCCGCGCTCAGGCCTGCCGGCCCGGCACCGACGATCACCACGTCGTATTCCATCGTTTCGCGTTCCATCGCGGGATACCTCGGTTGCTGGACTTTTTTATTTGGGGCGGGGGCAAGCTGGTAAGCTTGACGCTCCCGGTCTGCTTACCAGACTATGGGGGGCAAGCCAACGGCGTCACCCTGCCGTACCGTCACCTCTGCCTTGATTTAGAAGCATTTTTTACTCGATGACCGCCCCGGAGACCATGTCCGCTCCCCCCAGCTTGCTGGAGGCCCTGCTTTTCTATGTAGAAGCAGGGTGCGACGAGGCGATAGGGGAGGTTCCGGTCGACCGGACCACTCTGCCGCCACCCTCTAAGGCTGCCCCCATGGCAGGCCTCCACAAGCCGGCTTCAGCAGTGGGGGGGCCGGCCACGCCGCGGCAGCCGGGCTTCCAGGCGCCGCCCAGCATGCCCAGGCCGGCGGTGGCCAATCCGGCGATGGTTTCGGCCCAGGCCGCCGAGAGCGCCGCCAGCCGGGCTGCGGCCGCTTGCCGCACCGTCGCCGAGCTGCATGAGGCCATCAGGGCCTTCGAAGGTTGTGCGCTCAAGGCTACCGCAACCAATACCGTTATTGCCCGGGGCAACCCTGAGGCGCCGCTGATGATCATCGGCGAGGCACCGGGACGGGACGAAGACGCGCAGGGCGCGCCTTTCGTCGGCGAAAGCGGGCAGTTGCTGGACCGCATGCTGAAGGCCATCGGCCGGGACGAAAGCAACGTCTACATATCAAATGTGATTTTCTGGCGGCCGCCGGGTAACCGCGACCCGTCCTCGGAGGAAATCCTCGCCTGCAAGCCGTTCATCGAGCGGCTGATCGAGCTGGTCCAGCCGAAGGTGATAGCCTGCGCCGGCAAGCATGCCGCCGCCACCTTGCTCGGCACCACCCAGGGGATTACCCGCACGCGCGGCCGCTGGCATGAATACCGGCGCGGCGATCTGGTCATTCCGGCAATGCCGCTGCTGCATCCGGCCTATCTGCTGCGTCAGCCGGGCGTGAAGCGCGAAGCCTGGCGCGACATGCTGACGCTGGCAGCCAAGCTCGACGAAATCGCACCGTGAGCGACGCCAGTCTCAGCCGGTCCAAATCGATCTTCTACGGCTGGATTGTCGTCTTCGCCGCCTTTCTGGTGATGTTTACAGGCTTTGGGGCGGCCTACACCTTTCCAGCTTTCTTCGAGCCGCTCAGCACATCGTTTGGCGCGTCGCGCGGCACTGTTTCGCTGGTATTTTCCTCCGCCGGCTTTCTGTATTTCGTGCTGGGCGCAGTCAGCGGCCCGCTGGCGGACCGGTTCGGGCCGCGGCCGGTTGTCGGCTTTGGCATGGCCTGCATCGGTCTTGGCCTGATCGCGGTAAGCTGGGCGGATAGCCTTGCCGCCATCATTGTCTTTTATGGCATCGGCATCGGGATCGGCGTGGGCTTTTCCTATGTGCCTGCCATTGGCACGGTGCAGCGCTGGTTTCTGCTTCATCGCGGCCGCGCTTCCGGCTGGGCGGTGGCGGGGATCGGCATTGGCACCATGGCCGCCCCGCCGCTTGCGGCCTGGATCATTGCGGCGCTGGGATGGCGCGATGCTTATGTGACGCTGGGCGTCGCCGTGCTGCTGCTGGGCGCTGTCGCTACCTTTCTGCTACGCGCCTCGCCTGCCTGCATGGGGCTGCAACCCGATGGTTCGAGCGCAGCTGTCGAAGCGGCCTCCTCCGCTGCAGCGCCGGCCGGGTTGGCCTTGCGTGAGGTGCTGCGGCACCCGGTCTTCTGGCGGCTTTATGTCGCTTGTGCTCTCGCCTGCATCGGCACCTTTGTTCCCTTCGTGCATCTGGCGCCGTTTGCGCAGGATCAGGGCCTGAGCCGCAGCGAGGGCGTTTGGCTTGTTGGCATGATTGGCGTTGGCTCCACGCTAGGCCGATTTGTTCTGGGCGGTCTTGCCGATCGCATGGGCCGGGGTCGGGCATTGTCGCTGATCATCCTCGGCACCGGTCTGGCCCTGCTTTATTGGCTGATGGCAACCGGTTTCATTGCCCTGGCGATTTTTGCGCTGGCGTTCGGAATATTTTATGGCGGATTTGTTGCACTTATTCCGGCATTCACTGCCGATCTGTTCGGCCTGCGCGCCGCATCGGCGGTGATTGGTGTACTTTATACCTCTGTGGCTGGCGGCACTTTGCTTGGGCCGACGCTGGCCGGCTGGGCCTTCGACACCACGGGCAGCTATTCCTGGCCCATAATCATCTGCGCCATTGGCTGTTTTCTGGCCGCTGGGCTTGTTGTCCGGATGGGCCGCGCCGCGCCATAGGAAACTTCCACCTCCGGTTGCCTATAACTTTCTTGTCCCGTAACCCCACATGCGCTATCCGGGGCGGCGATGGGATGGGCAGTGAAAAAGCGCCTGGGGGGTGCAATCCTCTTTTGTGGCTTGTTGACCTGCGTCGTGGCTTCGGTCGCGGCGCCGATTGCGCATGCTGCTGACCTGCCGGTCATCCTCAGCAGCGAGGATGTTGCGCGTTACCAACGCATCTTCGAAGCGCAAGCCGATACCGATTGGCAGACTGCCGATAAAGAGATCCGACGCCTTGAGGATCGCCTGCTGCTCGGTCATGTGCTGCATCAGCGCTATATGCATCCGACCGCTTATGTCAGCTCTTTCGCCGAACTCTCGGCCTGGCTGAAGCAATATCGCGACCATCCCGGCGCCGAGGAAATCTACGCCCTGGCGATGCGCAAGAAGGGCCGCAAGGAGCGGGCGCCGCTGCCGCCGCTCGGTGTTCATCTCGGTGATTACGGCGGCGATCCGGGCTTGGTCGCCACGATCCGCCGCCGACCACAGCAGAAGAGGGAACGCGATCCTGAACATGCGCATGCCATTGCTCAGGCCTCTGCCCAGTTTAACGATCTGCTGCGTCGCGACCGGCTGAAGCAGGCAGAAGTATTTCTGCAGCAGCCTGAGCTGAGGGCCAAGATCAGCGCTTCCGAATACGACGATTGGCGCCGCCGGCTGGCCTGGATGTTCATCCTCAACGGACAGGATGAGAAGGCGCTGCAATACGCGGCACCAGCGGCCAAGCGTTCACGCGCCAAGGTGCCGGAAGCCGATTGGGTTGCGGGGCTTGCCGCCTGGCGGCTTGGCCGCTACGACAACGCCGCTCATCATTTTGAGAATCTTGCCTTCAACAATGCAGGCAGCAGCTGGGATCGTTCGGCTGGCGCGTGGTGGGGGGCGCGTGTGCAGCTGCGCCTGCGCCAGCCCTCCGAAGCCATTCGGCTGCTTGAGATCGGCGCGCGTGAGGAGCGCACTTTCTACGGCCAACTCTGCCTGGCTCAGCTTGGTAACGATCCGCAGCTGGATTGGTCGCCGCCGCCGCTTGAAGCTCACCATGTGAGGCGGCTGGAGAAAATCCCGGCGGTGCGCCGCGCACTGGCGCTGTCGGAAACGGGCGAGGCAGTGCGCGCCGACCGCGAGATTACGCGGCTTTTTGCGCAATCGAGCGACGAACTGGCGGGCGCGCTGCTTGGGCTGGTAAGCCGTATCCAGGCCCCGGCGTCGGCGATGCGCATCGGCATCGCCTGGTACAATGTCAAAGGCGAGAGCTTCGATTACGCACTGTATCCCCTGCCGCCCTGGGAGCCGGAAGGCGGCTTCATTGTCGACCGCGCATTGGTCTTCGCCTTCATGCGCCAGGAAAGCGCGTTCAATGCTCGCGCGATGAGCCATGCCGGCGCTGCCGGCTTGATGCAGCTTATGCCCAAGACCGCCAGCGGCGTGGCCGGGGACCGCAGCCTGCGTCACAAACATGGCCGCCATAAGCTGTTCGCGCCGGAATACAATATCGAGCTGGGCCAGCGTTATCTGAACGAGTTGCTGCAGATGCCCATGATTCGGGGCAATCTGCTCTATCTCACTGCTGCCTATAACGGCGGGCCGGGTAATTTGCAGAAATGGTTGCGTGAGAATGCGGAGGCGGAGAAGGACCCGCTGCTGTTCATCGAGACCATTCCGCTGGCCGAGACCCGCTTGTTTGTGCAGCGCGTGCTCACTAATTACTGGATCTATCGCGCCCGCATCGGCCAGCCCGATACCAGTATCGGCGAGGCGATGACGGGCGGATGGCCGCTTTACCGTCCCTTCGATACCGATACGGCGGCAGCGGCGAAGTAATACGCGGCGGAGACATTAGATGACTGCAATGCAGCCTGTACTGGGGCCTAATGGCGAGCGGCTATTCGTGCCTGTTCGCATTGCCGTGCTGACGGTGTCGGATACCCGTACGGAAATGGATGACAAGTCGGGCATGACGCTGATCGAGCGTCTGACCGAGGCGGGGCATGTGCTGGCGGCGCGCGCGATCGTACCGGACGATATCGCAGCGATCCGGAAACAGGTCACCGCCTGGATCGATGATCCCGAGATCGATGTGGTGCTGTCGACCGGCGGCACGGGCGTCACTGGCCGCGACGTGACCCCAGAGGCTTTCGAAGGTCTGTATGAGAAGAGCATTCCCGGCTTCGGCGAGCTGTTCCGCATGCTCAGCTACCAGAAGATCGGCACTTCGACGATCCAGTCGCGCTGCACGGCGGGGGTGGCGCGGGGCACCTATCTCTTTGCCTTGCCTGGCTCGCCCGGCGCCTGCCGGGATGCCTGGGACGGCATCCTGAAGGACCAGCTCGATTACCGCCACAAGCCCTGCAATTTCGTCGAACTGTTTCCGCGACTGCGCGAACATGAGCGGCGGAAATCCAGCTGATTTGGCGGCATAAGTTATTCCCTCTTTGTTCTGTTTTTCTTGATATGTTCCCGTGGCGGTGTAGAATGCCGCCATGACGAAGTTTATCGCCCGCACCATTTCGACCGAAGCCGACCACGCGCATCCTGACGCACGGCGCGGCCGTGGCGCGATAAACAACGCGACCAACCGCTACGAAGCCGAACGGCGCCAGCGCGAGGATGACGGCTGGGGCAGTCTGGAAGAGGCCGAACCGCTGCGCACCACGCTGCATGACGATAGCAGCCGCAGCATCATCGCCTGGAACACGTCGCCTGACATTCCCTTCGACCGCTCGATCAATCCATACCGCGGTTGCGAGCATGGCTGCGTCTACTGTTTCGCGCGGCCAACACATGCCTATCTCGGCTTCTCGCCGGGCCTCGATTTCGAGACGCAGATTGTCGTCAAGCGCAACGCCGCCCAGCTTCTGCGCAAGGAACTGGCGTCGAAGAGCTACAAGCCCGGCGTCATGTCGATGGGCACCAATACCGACCCCTATCAACCGGTCGAGCGCGAATTGAAGATCACGCGCAGCGTGCTGGAGGTGTTGCTGGAGGCGCGCCATCCGCTCGGGATCGTGACGAAGAATGCGCTGATCACCCGCGACATCGACATCCTGTCCGAAATGGCCAAGCTCAACTTGGTGAAAGTCTATGTCTCGGTGACAACGCTGGATCGCAAACTGGCCCGTGCCATGGAACCGCGCGCGTCCACGCCGCCTAAACGTCTGGAGGCGATCAAACAGCTCAATGAAGCCGGCATTCCAACAGGCGTGATGACAGCACCGATGATCCCCCAGCTCAACGACATGGAGCTGGAGCGTATTCTGGAAGCCGCCTACGATGCTGGCGCGCGCGAGGCTGGCTATGTGCTGCTGCGCCTGCCGCTGGAATTAAAGGAAATCTGGCGCGAATGGCTGAACGAGCATTATCCGGATCGGGCGGCGCGGGTGATGAAGATGGTGCGCGAGGCGCGCGGCGGCGCGGATTACGTGCCGCAATTCGGCGCCAGGATGCGCGGCGAGGGGGCCTATGCCGATTTGATTGGCCAGCGTTTCGCCCTGACCTGCAAAAAGCTTGGTTTCAACAAGCGGCGCTATCCGATGCGTAGCGACCTTTTTGTGCCGCCTGAAAAGGACGAGCGACAGGGAAGGTTGTTCTAGCGCATTGCTTCAACCGCGGCCGCCACTCTAGGATGAAGGCTCGTCGTTGCCATCGATCCGATCATGCCGCCGTTTCTTCGCTTTCTTTTACTGCATGCCTTGATTGGCTTCGGACTGGCGGCGCTTTTTGTCGCCGTAATTTTCTGGGCCGATCCTTTCGGCTTTGCGACTGTGCTGCGGCAAAGCGCCGGACATCCCTGGCCTGCCATCCTGTTGTGGTTCTTCTGCGGGCTCACATTCAGCAGCATCCAGATGGGCGCCAATATCATGATGCAGGATGAGGGCGGGGATCATTAAGCAATAGGTTTTCTGACGCTTAGCTGATTGCGTCAGGGAACAATAGGGGCAAGCCTGTTTTATGGCAGTAGCCATGCCCCGGACCTCTACCTCACCCCATCAATTTTTTCGACGGAAAGCTGCGCTTTGTCCGCTGCGTTTTCTGGCGATGCAGCTGCTGATCGGCTGGATCATCGCTGGGGCCTTGATTGTCATCCTTCTCTGGACCAATCCCTCCGATATCAAAGCGGTGTTGCTGCAGGCCGGCGGGCATCCCTGGCCGCTGCTATTGCTGTGGCTGTTCATCGGTATGTCATGCGGTGGCATGCAGGTCGGGATGGCGATCGCGCTGGACCACAATGAGGCGCGATCCAAAGATTAGAATCACCGCCGCCGGGTTGCGCGCTTCTTGGCGGTTTTCCGCTTGGTGGTGGGCTTTCTGACTGTCTTGCGCTTCACTGTTTTCTTTTTCGCAGTCTTTATCTTGGCGGTCTTTTTCTTCGCAGCTTTTTTGCTGGCGCGTCCGCGTCGCGGCAGTTTCTTGCGCTTGCTACTCGCCATCGCATCAAGGTCTTCTTCACTCATCGACTCGACCATGCTGCGCGAAGCGCCTTTCAGGCTCGACTTCGGTCTTTTGCCGCGCTTGGCGGAAAGGGCGGCGCCAGCGGCCATTTGTTGTTTTGCTGATTTAGCCTTGGCCATCTCATCCTCCAAAAATGAGAAAGTCTCCACATCGGCATGCGATGCAGAGACTTTCAACGCGACGTAAGCTGCCGTGTTCCAATGGATGAAACCGCAGGCCGAGTCCTAGAATGACTTGCCCAGGTAATCAGCCACGTCACGCGGGAAGAACCCGACGGTGCGGACGGCTTCCTTCAGCTTATCTTCCGAGACGCCGAACCTCTCCGTCCAATATTGGACTTCATTCTCTTCGCTTACATTGACGCGGCTACGGGGATTGATCGCCGCTGCCCGGGTCTTGTCTCCAGCTTTCGCCATTGGGCGATCTGATTTTGACGGCGTTGCGGTCGTTGGCTGGCTCACCGATACCGGATCGCTGGCTGGGAATGTGTCGCGCAGTCCCTGCTCCAGTTCGTCCTCTAGATCGGTTTCGGTCTTGCGGTCGTCGTCTATCTCCTGTTGCGATCGGACAACCTCAATCTTTTGCTTCTTGTCGTCTGTCATGGTGACCCTCCTTGATCGAGGTCAGAAACCCACAACAGTCTGATGCGGTTCCCATTTGAGCAGGATGCGCCGGCAAATGGAGCGATTAACGGGTATAATTGTGATGAAGGCGGGGCGGTACGTGACGGCGCGGACGTTACGACCGGGCAGTGAGCACGCCTTGCACCATCTCTGGCAGCAGTTCCAGATGCTTGAGGGCCGCCTTCAGGCGGGTCACGTCGCGCCGGCGCAGCGCGTCCGGGTCGACGCGGCTTCCCGGCTTTTCGCCCGCCGCGATATCCGCGATCTGCTGCCGCAGGATCAGCGACAGGATCAATTCCTGAGCATCAATAAGGCGGCTGAGATCGTCTTCCCCGATCAGATGGGCGGCGGATCCGACAGCACGCAGACGGTCGCCAGTACCGGTCGCGCCCACGCCCAGCTTTAAGGCCATGACACGGGCAGAGCTGACCAAGGGCAGCAAACCACCCAGCTTCAAGTCGACGCGGCCGTCCTTTTCCTTCAGACGGCCGAACAGCCCGATTGCCGGATGGATCTGCGCCGCCTGTTCGGCCAGCAAGCGCAGGAAGAGCGGAGAGGAACGGGCTGCGGCGAGGGCCTCGTTGCGGAGATTCTCTCCCAGCCGCAGGGCGCCATAAACCGGTTTGAGATCGTAGAAGATGTCGACATTGAGCAAAGCTTCTGCCGAGGCACGGCGGATCCAGTCGGTAACGCGCAACCGCCATTGTCCCTGGTTGCCGCGCCAGGCAGTGTTCTTCGCCATCACGCCGCCCTTGCAATAGGGAATGCCAGCATCGTTGAGCAGGTCTGCCAGCATTTCGCCGGCGCGGGCATACCAGCCGTCGTCCTCGGTGGTGCCCGCATGGATGATGGCATTGTCCTGATCGGGCGTGAGAAGGCTCTCGCCGCGGCCGCCCGATCCTAGGATCAGCACGCACCATGGCGCGGGCGGCGGCTCGTGCTCGGCGGTCAGCTTGGCCTCGACGATGGCGGCGGCACGTGCCGTGATATCGGCATAGATGCTGCTGATGACGGCCGCAATGGCCACCGCGCTGGACCCCTCGGCCAGCAGCATGGATGCCAGTTCTGGAAGCGCCGACCTTGCATGAGCAAGATCGGCCGCGTTCTGCGCAATATCCAGTTCGTCAGCGATTACTTGGCCTTCCAGGGCCCGCTGCTGCAGCAGCGCGCGCGCCGAGAGCATGCCGGTAAAGCGCCCGGCATCATCAGTTACCGGCAGATAGCGCAGGTTCAGCCGCCGCATGCGGCCAATGGCGCGGAACAGGAAAGCGCTTTCGGCGATGGCCACGACGTTGGCGGTCATGATGTCGCGTGCCGTCAATTTGAGTGACGCGTCACCCTCGCGGGCCAAGGCACGGGTGATATCGCGTTCCGTGAGGATGCCGATCTGCTGGCCGAAGCGATTGGACACCAGCAGGGCACCGCATTGCTCCTGTGCCATGCGCTGGGCAATCTGCACCAGGCCGGCATCCTCCGGAATCTGCTGGGCTGGTTTGCGCATCACGTCGCCGACCCGGCGGCGGTACGGCTCCAGATCCGGGACGGCCAGCATCTCGCTCATCATGGTTGTTTCGCTCATGGCGCCATCCCTCTATGGGGCAGCAGCAGATCGACCGCCCAGCCGGCTCGGCTTTGACCATGGATGAGGTCGCGCTGTTTTGCCATCAGCTTCTGGGCGGCGCCCAGCGTCGCAACCCCCAGCCGGCTTAAAGCTGGAAGAAGCTGCGCCCAGATGGCGGCTGCAGCCTCGGCGTCGCCGATGGCGCTGTGGCGGGAGGAGATTTCCACGCCAAGATCCTGCGCCACGGTATCGAGAGAGATCATCGACATCCGTGGCTTCAGACCGGCGTAGAGCATGCCCACATCCAAAGCCGCCGCCGGCGGATGAAAGGACAGGCCCGCCCGCTCGGCTTCGTGACGCAGGATGGCGAGGTCGAAGGCGATGTTATGGCCGACCAATACTCTGCGATGCCAGAACAGCTGGATGCTCGGCCAGATGAGAGGAAAGGATGGCGCAAAGGCCACCCTCTCATTGGTGATGCCGTGGATGTTGGTCGCGCGCGGCGGAATCTTAATGCCGGGATGCACCAGGTAATCCAGCGGCGGTGAAGGCTCCGGGTGCCCGCCCCGGCATTGCAATCCACCGATGGCCACCAGACGATCCTTATGCACCGAGAGCCCCGTGGTTTCCGTATCCAGGACAACGACTGGGAGGGTGCTCAGCGGCTCGTCCGCCGGAAAGACTATCTCGGGGGTGGGGCGCGCGGCAACGCGAGAGGCGACGACCCGGGAGACCCCGGTGATGCGACCGAGCAATCCTGGGATCAGCCGCCGCCGCATTGCGCTAATCCGAAGGGGCCTGCAGCAGCGCGCGCAGTAATGGTTCGCGACGGAAGCGTTTCTGCATCGCGCTGTGCATGGCAAGCGTATGAAGCCGCAGGTCGCCGAGGATGACTTCGAGGTCGTTGCGCTTCAGCCGATCATGGATCGGAACCAGTTCATGAAGCAGCTTGGCGGTGCCGCTCACGACCTTGTCCGGGGGTTGCGGCGACGCCAGCCGCGATTGGGCAAACCGTTCTGTGAACGCGATCTCCTGATCCTTCCAGTCGCTGCGATGCGGAGGGATATCCTGGTTCAGCAGAGCGGGATACAGCGCGGCGAGCGCATCGGCCGCCTGGGTCCGGGCAGGCTCGTCCGCAGGCCGCAGGAACGCCTCGACCAGAATCAGCATGTCGGCCAGCGTGCGGGCATAGCCCTCCCACCGGCACACTTCCAGGGCATCGCGGAAAGCGGGCTCGGTCAGAAGCTTGCCATAATCGAATACGGTTTTGACCCGGCAATAGCCGATCACCGTCTTCTGAACCAGATAGGAAGCTTCGCCCCCGATGAAGTCGCAAAGCTCATCTCTATTGGTGACCGCTGGCGGGAAAAAGAACTCTAGTGTGCGGCGCAACATGCCGGGATTTTCACTGGCCATTCTTATGCTTGCGCCCCCGTTAAATCATTCGACCTAGGTCTAATGCGTTGATTTGCTTCCCTTTGCCTATACTCCCACCAGCTGGCCGCGGGAATCAATCCTCTCGCGCCAGACGAATAAGCACAACAATCAGGGGCAGGAGCGCTTCATGTCAGACCTTTCTCCCGATAAGGCCAGGGCCTACTGGGCCAGAACATCCGGCCTCATGTGGACGATGCTGGGGATCTGGTTCTTCTTCGGTTTTGTGATCCATATCTTCGCGCCGCAGCTGAACGGGATCAAATTTTTGGGCTTCCCGCTCGGCTTCTACATGGCCGCGCAGGGTTCGCTGATTGCCTTCGTCGTGTCGTTGTTCTGGTTCGCCTCGAAGCAGAACTCGATCGACGAGGAATTCGGCGTCGCCGAAGACGAATAAGGGGAGACGCCACAATGGCAAACAATACCAAAGATGGCGGCTTTATCGCCAATCTTGGCAAGATCTACGGCATGTACACGGGTGGTTTCGTCGCCTTCGTGATCGTTCTTGCCATCCTCGAACAGTTGGGTGTGTCCAACCAGGTCATCGGCTATCTGTTCGTGTTCCTCACCATCGGCGTGTACGCGCTGATCGGCATCTTGTCGCGCACTGCGGAGATGGGCGAATACTACGTCGCCGGCCGCAAGGTGCCTGCACTCTACAACGGTATGGCCACCGGCTCCGACTGGATGTCGGCGGCCTCCTTCATCGGCATGGCCGGTACGCTGTATCTGTCGGGTTATGACGGCCTTGCCTTCGTGCTGGGCTGGACCGGCGGTTACCTGCTGGTGTCGATCCTGCTGGCTCCGTATCTGCGCAAGTTCGGCCAGTTCACCGTGCCGGACTTCCTCGGCGCCCGGTACGGCGGCAACGTCGCGCGCTTCGTCGGCGTGATCGTGCTGATCTCGGCCTCCTTCGCCTATGTGACGGCGCAGATTTTCGGCGTGGGCATCATCGCCTCCCGCTTCCTCGGCATCTCGTTCGAGATCGCGGTGTTCGTCGGTCTGGCCGGTATTCTGGTCTGCTCGATGCTGGGTGGTATGCGCGCGGTCACCTGGACCCAGGTGGCGCAGTACATCATCCTGATCATCGCTTACCTGATCCCCGTGATCATCCTGTCGGCCAAGGTGACCGGCGTGCCGATCCCGCAGCTGATGTATGGTCAGGCGATCGAGAAGATCCAGGCGCTGGAGCCGACGCTCGGCGTGGTCAAGGGCCACACGGCGACCTTTGCCAATGCCAAGGGCGAGATGAACTTCACCGATGGCTTGAATTTCTTCGCGCTGATCTTCTGCTTGATGGTGGGTACGGCTGCTCTGCCGCACATCCTGATGCGCTACTTCACCACGCCCAGCGTGCGTGATGCCCGCAAGTCGGTGGCGTGGAGCCTGTTCTTCATCTTCCTGCTGTACTTCACCGCGCCGTCATACGCGGCGTTCGCCAAGCTGGAAGTCTATCAGAACGTCATCGGCACCAGCATCGACCAGCTCCCGGCCTGGGTGCAGTCGTGGGGTGAAATCGGCCTGGTCGGTACCTGCGATCGTCCGGATGCAGCCGTTCGCTACGCGCTCTGCCAGGGCGTAACCGGCAACAACGACGGTATCCTGCAGCTCTCCGAATTCCGTATCCATACGGACGCCATCGTGCTGGCGACCCCGGAGATTGCCGGTCTGCCGTATGTCATTGCCGGCCTGGTCGCGGCGGGTGGTCTGGCTGCCGCGCTCAGCACGGCAGACGGCTTGCTGCTCGCGATCGCCAACGCGCTCAGCCATGACATCTACTACCGCATGATCGACCCGCATGCCCCGACCAAGCGTCGCCTGATCCTCAGCCGTGTGCTGCTGGTGGGCGTCGCCATCGTCGCAGCGTTTACGGCGGCGCAGAAGCCCTCGACCATCCTCGCGATGGTGGCCTGGGCCTTCTCGATCGCCGCGTCGGGTCTGTTCCCTGCGCTGGTGATGGGCATCTGGTGGAAGCGCACCAGCAATGCCGGCGCTATCGCCGGTATGATCGCTGGCTACGGTGTCTGCGTGTTCTACCTGGTGATGACCCAGTTCTATGGCATGCCGCTGTGGTTCGGGGTCAAGAATATCTCCTGCGGTCTGTTCGGTATCCCGGCGGCCTTCATCGTGACCTACGTGGTCAGCTTGATGACGCCGGCTCCGTCCAAGGAGATGCAGGACTTCATCGACAGCATCCGCATCCCGAAGGGTGAGGTGAAGCTGGCGCGAGCCGAAGACGCCATCGCCCACTAATCCATAGGGCAGCGTTAGAGCGGCGGGGGCCATTGGCCCCCGCCGTTTTCTTTTGTAGGGTAATTAATTGCCCAATACTTCTTTTGCGGATTCCCGATGAGTTCCCAGCCTGACTTTTTCTGGAGCTATCTGCCCTACTGGGCCGTCAGTTACGGCTTAGCTTTGATCGCCTGGACCTGTGTGGGCCGTTTCATGATGACGGCCTTCTTGCCACCGGATCATCCGAACTACATTTTCCGCTGGTTCAGGCTGCTGACCAATTGGGCGGTATGGCTCACCCGATTCATCACTCCGCACTTCATCAACCCGCGTTTCCTGCCGCTGGCGACCGCCTTCTGGTGCTTCGCCCTTCGTTACGTGACGCATTTTGCCTTCGCAGCCAACGGCATGGCCCCCAGCCTGACGACGGCTGTGTCATGAACCCGCAAACCATCTTCATCGCCATTCTTGGCGTGACGCTGCTCAACGGCTTTATCTCGCCTGCCGTGCCGCTGGTGTTTTTATTAGCCCCGGTATGGCTGCCGGAGTTCGCGCCGCATAATCAGATCGCGGTGCTCTATGGCACGTCCCTGATCGTTTCGGTCTCGACGCTGATGCTCTCAGGTGTGCCGGCGGGGATCTACGAAGCTGTCACCGGCCGGAAGGAAACGGATCAGACGTCGATGCTGATCTGGCTGGGGACGGCAATTCTGCTGACAATTCCCGGGTTGCTCTGATTGAAGCGGCGGCCATGCTCCATCCCATCGAAGAGCGGATCAGGGCAATGGCGGTTCATTCGGTAGGGCGGGGGTGTTTTTTCGCGGCACTGGCAATTTGGGCCGTGATGGTCGGCCTGATCTATGAACCGCTGCTTGCCGCTAAATCGGGCGCCATTCTCACCCTGCTGGTGGTGTGCGTGCTGCTGCTGAAGGCGGCACGTGTGACACATGCTTCTTACAAGAAGACGGAGGTGTGGATTTTGCTTGGGCGCCGGATCGAGCTCAGTCCCGAAATCGCACAGAAGCTGATTACCGTGACCTTGCGCGAGGTGTATCTGCGCTATGCTTTTTACGCCACCTTGGTGGCGCTTATGTTTTGTGGAGTTGCCTTGGTGCTTTGGCTCCGGCTCTGAAGCTAGCGGTGTATATGGCGGTTGTGGAGCGCGCGGAAGGGAAAGCGCAAAGCCAGGATCAGCGCCATGCCCAATATGGGCCAGACAAACCATAAATAGGCGGCGCTGGTAAGCAGATTGATCGCAATCAGCACGACGCTGATGATGCCGTAGCGCCATGCCTTGCGTTTCCATGCGACGAACGGATCGTTTTCGTGGCCTGGCGATGGCGCTGTTTGCACGGGCATTGTCGCTGCCTTGCCATCGACCAGCACGCGATAGGCCGGCACCGGCTCGGCAATGTTCTTGATCTCCCGTTCGCCGATGAAGCTGAACCCGATATCAAGCTTTTTGCGCACCTGCTCAAAAACCGCGCCGGAAATGCAGATGCCGCCCGGCTCGGCCAATGATTCCAGACGGGCAGCGATATTGACGCCATCGCCGTAGATATCGCCGCCATCGACCATTACGTCGCCGAGGTTGATGCCGATCCGGAATTGCATCGGTGGCTTGTCCGGCGTCTCGTCATTCCGGCTCTTGATGCGGCGCTGCGTTTCGACTGCGCAGAAGACGGCTTCTACAGGCGAGTGAAACTCGGCCAGCAATCCATCACCCCAGGTATTGATCACGCGGCCATGATGGCGTTCGATCTCGGCGACCATGACGGCACGATATTGCTTCAGTCGCGTAACCGTGCCGACTTCGTCCTGATCGACGAGAGCGCTGTAGCCCTGCACGTCGGCACAGAAAATTGTCGTGAGTTTCCGGCTCAGGCCGGGCTCGGTATCCGTCATGGCGGAAGGCACCCATCCCTAGGGCAATCGAAGTTGCGGCAAACTATAGCGCAAAGCAGGCGAGGGCATCGCCCGATTCCCGCTTTGCCTGTGCAAAGCCAGGGCAGAAACCAGGGCTTGTGACGATTCGCACAGTCATGAGGACCGGTCATCCTCGGCATGTTGCACTGCGAAACCGGTCCAGCCGTTTGACAGCCTGCTCCGACTCCCTGAATGTCCGCTCCGGTCAAATGCCGGCGAATCGTCGTGCCTGCTCAGGGGCGGCAGCCGGAGGTAAAATTGGAGGGGAATATGGCACAAGCAGATGGCGGCGGTTTCCTGTCGCGTTGGACATTGAAGACAGGCGGGGTCATCGCGCCGGACGAGCGCCTGCCTTGGGGGCAGACCGTCGTATTGGGATTGCAGCATGTGGTGGCGATGTTCGGCGCCACGGTGCTGGCGCCGCTGCTGATGGGCTTCGATCCCAATGTGTCGATCCTGTTTTCCGGCATTGCGACGCTGATCTTCTTCTTCGTCACCGGCGGCAAGGTGCCGAGCTATCTGGGCTCGAGCTTTTCCTTCATCGCCGTGGTGATTGCCGCGACCGCTTATGCCGGCTCCGGCCCGAACGGCAATATCGGCGTGGCGCTGGGCGGCATCATTGCAGCCGGTGCCCTATATGCCATGATCGGCCTCGTCGTAATGGCGCTCGGCCATAAATGGATCGAGACGTTGATGCCGCCGGTGGTGACCGGTGCCATCGTCGCTGTCATTGGCTTGAACCTGGCTCCGATCGGCGTGAAGGGTGTCAGCGGCAGCGGCTTCGATACCTTCATCGGCCTGTTCACGGTGGTCGCGGTTGGCCTGGTTGCCGTCGCCGCTCCCGGTCTGGCGCGACGCTTGCCGATCCTGCTCGGCGGCCTGATCGCCTATATCGTCTACGCGATCTGCACCAATGGCCTTGGCATGGGCAAGCCGATCGACTTCAGCTCCGTCGCCTCGGCCGCCTGGTTCGGTCTGCCGAATTTCCAGACGCCGGTTTTCGAGGCGGGTGCGATGGCGCTGATCGCGCCGGTGGCGATCATCCTGGTTGCCGAGAATCTGGGCCATGTGAAGGCCATCGGCGTGATGACGGGCCGCAATCTCGATCCGTATCTGGGGCGCGCCTTCCTGGGCGACGGCATCGCCACCATGATCTCGGGTGCGGGCGGCGGCACCGGCATGACCACTTATGCAGAGAATATGGGCGTCATGGCGGTGACCAAGATCTTCTCCACGCTGCTCTTCGTCGTCGCCGCGCTGTTCGCCATCCTGCTCGGCTTCTCGCCGAAATTCGGGGCCCTGATCCTGACGATCCCGGGACCCGTGATCGGCGGTCTGTCGCTGGTCGTCTTCGGCCTGATTTCGGCGACGGCCGGCCGTATCTGGGTGGAGAATCGGGTTGATTTCTCGAATGCCCGCAACCTGATCACGGTGGGTGTCGCCTTGACGCTCGGCGCCGGCGATCTGGCACTGAAGCTGGGCGGCTTCACCCTGGGCGGCATCGGCACCGCCACCTTCGGGGCGATCATCCTCTATCAGATCCTGCGCGAGCGGAACGCCGCGTAAGCAAAGCAATGGCGGCGGAGGCATCCTCCGCCGCCAAAAGCTTTCTGGCCGAACAGGGGAGTGGTGGGCCCGGCAGGATTCGAACCTGCAACCAGACCGTTATGAGCGGCCGGCTCTAACCGTTGAGCTACAGGCCCAGGATCGCAGAAAGAAAAGCGCCCCGGCGGATACCGGGGCGCTCGAAGCCTTAAGTATCCAAGAACGAGCGCAATTTACGCGAGCGGCTCGGATGCTTCAACTTCCGCAGCGCCTTCGCCTCGATCTGGCGGATACGTTCGCGGGTCACCGAGAATTGCTGGCCGACTTCCTCGAGCGTGTGGTCGGTGTTCATGCCGATACCGAAGCGCATGCGCAGCACGCGCTCCTCGCGCGGCGTTAGCGTCGCCAGAACCCGCGTCGTGGTTTCGCGCAGGTTGGAGTTGATCGCGGCATCCACTGGCAGGATGGCGTTCTTGTCCTCGATGAAGTCGCCAAGATGCGAATCTTCCTCGTCACCGATGGGAGTTTCGAGCGAGATCGGCTCCTTCGCGATCTTCAGAACCTTGCGCACCTTCTCCAGGGGCATGCCGAGCTTGGCGGCCAGCTCTTCCGGCGTCGGCTCGCGGCCGATCTCGTGCAGCATCTGACGGCTGGTGCGCACCAGTTTGTTGATCGTCTCAATCATATGCACCGGGATGCGGATGGTGCGCGCCTGGTCGGCGATCGAGCGGGTGATCGCCTGCCGGATCCACCACGTCGCATAGGTCGAGAACTTGTAGCCGCGGCGATACTCAAACTTATCGACCGCCTTCATCAGGCCGATATTGCCTTCCTGGATCAGGTCCAGGAACTGCAGGCCGCGGTTGGTATATTTCTTGGCGATCGAGATGACGAGGCGCAGGTTGGCCTCCACCATCTCCTTCTTCGCCACGCTGGCCTCGCGCTCGCCTTCGCGCACCAGCTTGTAGATGCGCTTGAACTCCGAAATCGGCAGGCCGAACTCGGTGGCAATCGCAGCGATCTCTTCGCGGATCGGAATGATGTCGCGGGCCGCGGACTCGGCAAAACGCGCCCAGCCCTTGTGGCTCTTCAGCTTGCCAACCTTCTCGAGCCAGTTCGGATCGAGCTCCTGGCCCTCGTAGTTCTTGAGGAACTCGTCGCGCGGAATCTTGTAGCTTTCTGCCAGCCGCAGCAGCTTGCCTTCCTGCATCATCAGCCGCTTGTTCAGGCTGTACATGCTCTCGACCAGCGATTCGATGCGGCTGTTGTTGAGGTGGACCGACTCCATGAGGCGGACCATCTCATGCTTCAGCTTCTGATAGGCCTTATCCTTCTTCGGATCGATGGCCTGGTGCGCCAGGGCTGCCTGCAGGCGCTCTTCCTGCGTCTTCTGCAGTTTCTTGTAATGCTTGGCGATGGCGTCGAAGGCCTCGAGCACCTGCGGCTTGAGCTGGGCTTCCATCGCAGCGAGCGACAGATTGGCCTCGTCGTCCTCGTCCATATCCTCAGGCGTAGCAGAAGCTTCGGCCTCGGCCGGCTCGGCTTCCTTGCCCTTGGCCTTCTTTTCTGGCTTCGCCGGGGCTTCGGCCTTGGCCGGTTTCACTTCTGGCTTCGGCGGCGCAGCTTCCGGCGCCTCTTCCTCATCGCCTTCCATGCCGGGCTCAGGGCCGCCGCCGCCCCCCATGGTGGCTTCAAGATCGACGACGTCACGCAGCAGAATCTTGCCGTCGACCAGGTCGTCGCGCCATTTAACGATCGACTGGATGGTCAGCGGGCTTTCGCAGATCGCGCCGATCATCTTCTCGCGGCCGGCCTCGATGCGCTTGGCGATCGCGATCTCGCCTTCGCGCGACAGCAGCTCAACCGAACCCATTTCGCGCAGATACATGCGCACCGGGTCGTCGGTACGGTCGACCTCCGCCTTGGCAGGGGCGGTTTCGCCTTCCGCCACCTCGCCGTCCAGCTCGGCATCGTCCTTGTCGATGCTGGCGTCTTCCGGCTCTTCGGACTCCACGATGGTGATGCCCATTTCGGACAGCATCGCCATGGTGTCTTCGATCTGCTCCGAAGAGACCTGCTCGGGCGGCAGCACGGCATTGATTTCGTCATAAGTGACGTAGCCGCGCTCCTTGGCCTTCGCCAACATGCGCTTGATCGCAGCAACCGAAGCGTCGATCAGCGGGGTGTCGACCACTTCTTCCTTTTCGGGTGCCTCGGCGGCGTCAGGTGCCGTTGCTTGTTTCGCCATGCCGGTTCCTAACTCATCCTATTCGTCGAAAAATACAAAGCCGCTCCGGGTGGAACGGCTCAATCCTGTTCCGATACCGAAACCTGACTACGGGCCGAACCGACCTCTGCTTTCAGGGCCATAAACCGTTGCCATGCTTCGGGGTTGGTGTTGGTGGCGAGTTCAGCTTCCGCCGCCGCTAATTCCTGTTCCAGTTCCGTTAACCGGTAACGCTGCACGGCCTGCAACCACCCTCTCTCTACCTTGTCCGGTGCGGTGCCTGGTCGTGCAAATGGCTCTAGGACCGGCCCGGCCTCGCCGATCACGAGGTCGAGTTGGGCTCCGAGTCCTTGCTGCCTCAAATGGGCTGTGAAGGCCTCGCCGTCAAGACCCGGATGGCGGGAGGCTTCTTCTAGAATCCGGCTCTTAAGGCTGTCAAGCGGGCCTTGGGGAAAAGCAAGGGCGGCAAAGGTTTCGCCATATTCGTCCAGCAGCCAGGGATGGGCCAGCACGGCCGCCAGGAGGACCTTCTCACGGCGGTCGCCTGCACCCGGCGGGGGAGGGGGAGGGGCTGAAGGCACGGCAGGGTTGCGCCAGCCGCCGGCCCCATGGCCCTGTCCTGGGCGGCGAGGCTGAAATCCGGCCTGATAAGTTCGGCTGGGAGCGAACAGGTTGCGCAGACGGCTGCGGAAATGGTCGCGGTAATGATTTTGGACCGCCTGGTTCTTGATCTGACCGGCCAGACCGAAAAGGGCTGTCTCCAGGGCTGCCCGGCGCTCGGGGGTATCCAGGGGGCGCCCCTCGGTTTCCCGGCGCCACAGAATGTCAGCCAGCGGCTGGGCCCCGGCGAGGATCTGATCCATGGCGGCCCGGCCCTGGGTCCTGACCAGATCATCCGGATCCTGGCCGCCCGGCAGGATGGCAAAGCGGAAGGACCGGCCGGGCTCCAGCAGGGGCAGGGCGCGGTCTGCGGCACGCAGCGCGGCGCGCCAGCCGGCAGCATCGCCGTCAAAACACAGGATCGGCTCGGCTGCCAGCCGCCAGAGCAGGGCGATCTGCTCTTCCGTCAGGGCCGTTCCCAAGGGGGCCACGGCATGTTCGATCCCTGCCTGGGCCAGGGCGATGACGTCCATGTAACCTTCCACCACCACCACAGTGCCCGCCTCGCGGGCCGCCTCGCGGGCAATGGCGTGGTTGTAGAGATTGCGGCCTTTGTGGAAGAGGGGCGTCTCCGGCGAGTTCAGGTATTTCGCCGGGGCATCGGGATCGAGGGCGCGGCCGCCAAAGGCGATGATGCGGCCACGCCGGTCCCCGATGGGGAACATAACGCGATGGCGGAACCGGTCATAGGTCGGGCCGCCATCGTCGGGTTTGATCAGGAGTCCGGCCTCGACCAGCAGAGGCTCGGGCAGGCCTCGGGCCAGCATCGCCTCCTTGAGGGCAGTCCGTGAGCTAGGCGCATAGCCGAGGCGGAAGCGGTCGACCGTCTCCGGCTTCAGGCCGCGGCGGTCCAGATAGGCGCGGGCTTCAGCCCCGACAGAAGCCTGAAGCTGTGCCTGGAACCATTTCGCCGCCTCTTCCATGGCCTTGCCCAGCGTGGCGGCCTGATCGGCTTTTTCGCGGTCTTCCGGGTGGACCCGCGGGACGGCGAGGCCGGCTTCCTGCGCCAGTTGCTCAACCGCCTCGGGAAAGGAGAGGCCGGCATTGCGCATGGTGAAGCCAATCACGTCGCCATGGGCACCGCAGCCAAAGCAATGGAAGAAGCCTTTGTCGTCATTGACGGTGAAAGACGGGCTTTTTTCGTTGTGAAAGGGGCAGAGACCCGTGAATTCCCGCCCTCGCTTGACCAGCCGCACGGAGCGGCCGACCACGCCGGAAAGCGGCACGCGGTTACGCAATTCCTCAAGAAAAGAATCGGGAAATGCCATTACCCCTCGCTGCCAGGCCCGTCCTGGGCCTGGGTGGATCACCTACAGGGTAGCACGAAAGGACTAGCTGGGCAGTCCCTAGGACTAGCTGAGCAACCCCTTAAGCACTGCGGCAGCCTTGGCGAAGTCCATCTGGCCGGCATATTTGGCCTTCAGTACGCCCATGGCCTTGCCCATATCCTTAATGCCCTGGGCGCCGACTTCGGCGATGGCGGCCTTGGCCGCGGCCTCGACCTCGGCCTCGGAGAGCTGCTGCGGCAGGAAGCTTTCGATAATGGCGATCTCTTCCTTTTCCTGCTCTGCCAGATCCTGACGGCCGCCCTGCTGATAGGCGGCAATCGACTCCCGGCGCTGGCGGACCATGGTCTGCAGCATCGAGAGGATGTCGGCATCGGGAATGCCGGTGCGGTCGTCGCCGGAGGTGCGGGCGGCGATATCGCGGTCTTTCAGGGCAGCCAGAATGAGGCGCAAGGTGGCGATGCGGCGGGCATCCTTGGCCTTCATGGCATCTTTGAGCGCCTGGTTGAGCGTCTCGCGCAGCATCGGATCACCTCAATGGCAACGGAATCGGGAGGTTTTTGGAAGGGGCGCAGCATAGCCTAAGGACTGGTCGGAGGCAAAGGCCGTAAGTCTATGAACAGCCTATATTTTTAACCGGGAAAGCAGGCTTGACGGCGGCCTGCGTTTTGATATCGTCCGCCCCCGGTTGACGCGACGCGCGCTTGTCGCCGCACCATCTTATAATCTGTGCCGTACCGCCGGAGTCGGGTTCCCAGCATCGCCCTCCGGTGGTTTTTTGCGGCCAGATGCTGCGCTGGACGGTCCGGCGCGGACTTATTGAGAGTATGGAGAGCCGGTCATGGCCACGACACCGAATTACGCCGCACCCCCCGGACCGGGCTATACGGGTGTGGTGGTGTTGGCCGATGGCAGTGTCTTCTGGGGGCACGGGCTAGGTGCCGAGGGCGTCACGGTCGGTGAGGTCTGTTTCAACACCTCGATGACCGGCTACCAGGAAATCCTCACCGATCCGTCATATGCCGGCCAGATCATCACCTTCACTTTCCCGCATATCGGCAATGTCGGCACCAACAGCGAGGATATCGAGGATCAAGGCATCGCGGCGCGCGGCCTGATCCTGCGGGCACCGATCACCAATCCGTCAAATTTCCGCGCCAACAGCCATCTCAACGATTGGCTCAAGCTGCGGTCTTTGATCGGCGTCAGCGGCATCGACACGCGCGCGATGACGCGCCGTATCCGCGACCGTGGTGCGCCGAATGGCGTGATTGCCCATGCCCAGGACGGCAAGTTTGATCTCGCCGCGCTGCACGAGCAGGCGAAATCCTGGCCGGGGCTGGAAGGCATGGACCTGGCCGCCGAGGTCAGTTGCCGGCAGACCTATACCTGGGATGAAACGCGCTGGGTTCTGGGCAAGGGCTATGGCAAGCTCACCGATCCGAAATTCCACGTTGTCGCGATCGACTACGGTATCAAGCGCAACATCCTGCGCTCGCTGGCGACCGCCGGCTGCAAGGTCACGGTCGTGCCGGCGAACAGCACGGCGGAGGACGTGCTGCGCCACAATCCCGATGGCGTGTTTCTTTCCAACGGCCCTGGCGATCCGGCTGCGACTGGCAAATATGCGGTGCCGACCATCAAGGCTTTGGTCGATAGCGGCAAGCCGGTCTTCGGCATCTGCCTCGGTCACCAGATGCTGGCGCTCGCGCTTGGCGGCAAGACCCGCAAGATGGAGCGCGGCCATCGCGGCGCCAATCATCCGGTGAAGGATATCGAGACTGGCAAGGTGGAGATCACCAGCCAGAATCACGGCTTCTGCGTAGTTGAGGAAAGCCTGCCGAAGAATGTAGTGCGCACGCATGTGTCGCTGTTCGACGGCTCGAACGAAGGCTTGAAGCTGACCGACAAGCCGGTTTTCTCCGTGCAGCATCACCCCGAGGCTTCGCCCGGCCCGCAGGACAGCCATTACCTCTTCGATCGTTTCGTCAAATTGATGGAGCAGCAGCGCGGCTGAACGCTTCACGCGCAGGCTGCCCCAGGTGGATCATGCCCAAACGCACAGACATAAATAGCATCCTGATCATTGGTGCCGGTCCCATTGTGATCGGCCAGGCCTGCGAATTCGATTATTCCGGCACGCAGGCCTGCAAGGCACTGCGCGAAGAGGGCTATCGCGTCATCCTGATCAATTCCAATCCGGCCACGATCATGACCGATCCGGGTCTGGCGGATGCGACCTATATTGAACCGATCACGCCTGAGATTGTCGCCAAGGTGATCGAGAAGGAACGGCCGGATGCGCTGCTGCCCACCATGGGTGGCCAGACGGCGCTTAACACGGCGATGAAGCTCGCGGAGTCGGGCGTGCTGGAGAAGTTCGGCGTGAAGCTGATCGGTGCCAGCCGCGAAGCCATCGCGAAAGCCGAGGATCGCGAGCTGTTCCGCCAGGCGATGAACAAGATCGGCCTCGACATGCCGCGGTCGGGCACAGCCCATAGTCTGGAAGAGGCGCGCGCATTGCTGGCGCATGTAGGCCTGCCCGCCGTGATCCGGCCGTCATTTACCCTGGCTGGCACTGGCGGCGGCATTGCCTACACGCGTGAAGAATTCGACGAGATCGTTGCGCGCGGCCTGGATGCCTCGCCCACCACCGAAGTGCTGATCGATGAATCGGTGCTCGGCTGGAAGGAATACGAGATGGAGGTTGTCCGCGACCGCAAGGACAACTGCATCATTGTCTGCTCGATCGAGAATATCGATCCGATGGGGGTTCATACCGGCGACAGCGTCACCGTGGCGCCGGCGCTTACGCTTACTGACAAGGAATATCAGATCATGCGCGACGCCTCGATGGCGGTGCTGCGCGAGATCGGCGTGGAAACGGGTGGTTCGAACGTGCAGTTCGCCGTCAATCCGGCGGATGGCCGCATGGTCGTCATCGAGATGAACCCGCGCGTGTCGCGTTCGTCCGCCCTGGCGTCGAAGGCGACGGGCTTCCCCATCGCCAAGGTGGCTGCCAAGCTTGCCGTCGGCTACACGCTGGACGAGCTGATGAACGACATCACCGGAGTGACGCCGGCGTCGTTCGAGCCAACCATCGATTACATCGTCACCAAGATGCCGCGCTTCACCTTCGAGAAGTTCCCCGGCACCGAGCGCCTGCTGAACACTTCGATGAAGTCGGTCGGCGAGGCCATGTCGATGGGCCGCAGCTTCCAGGAAAGCCTGCAGAAGGCGCTGCGCTCGATGGAAACCGGCCTGACCGGATTCAACGAAGTGCAGATCCCGAATGCCGACGAGGCCGATGGCAAGGATGCCATCGTCGCCGCACTGGCGAAGCCGACGCCGGATCGGCTGCTGGTGATCGCGCAGGCGTTTCGCCAAGGCCTTTCGGTTTCGGAAGTGCACGCCGCCTGCAAATACGACCCCTGGTTCCTCGAGCAGATCGAGGCCATCGTGCAGACCGAGCAGCGCATCCGCGAGAAGGGCTTGCCCAAGGATGCTGATGGCCTGCAGGCACTGAAGCGCATGGGTTTTTCGGATGCGCGTCTGGCCGAACTGACCGGCCAGAAAGAGGCGGATGTCGCGGCCCGGCGGCGCAGCCTGGGCGTGGTGCCGGTGTTCAAGCGGGTGGATACCTGCGCCGCCGAGTTCGAAAGCCGCACGCCCTACATGTACTCGACCTATGAATTCGGACCGGATGCTGAATGTGAATCGCAGCCGCAGGATCGCAAGAAGGTCATCATTCTGGGTGGCGGCCCGAACCGCATCGGCCAGGGTATCGAATTCGATTATTGCTGCGTACACGCAGCTTACGCGCTCAAGGAAGCCGGATACGAGACCATCATGGTCAACTGCAATCCGGAGACTGTCTCGACCGACTATGACACCTCCGATCGACTCTATTTCGAGCCGCTGACAGTTGAGGACGTGCTGGAGATCGTCCGCGTCGAGCAGAGCAAGGGCACGCTGCTGGGCGTGATCGTGCAGTTTGGTGGCCAGACGCCGCTCAAACTGGCCGCGGGACTGGAAGCTGCGCGGGTGCCGATCCTTGGCACCTCGCCCGATGCCATCGATCTGGCGGAGGACCGCGAGCGGTTCCAGCAATTGCTGCAGAAGCTCAATCTGAAGCAGCCGGCCAATGGCATCGCGCGCTCGGAAGACGAGGCGCGCGCCGTGGTGGCGAAGATCGGCTATCCGGTGGTGATCCGGCCATCCTACGTGCTGGGCGGGCGGGCGATGGAAATCGTGCGCACCCCGGCGCAGCTGGAGCGCTACATGACCGAGGCGGTCAAGGTCTCGGGCTCGTCGCCGGTGCTGATCGACAGTTATCTGTCCGATGCCATCGAGGTGGATGTCGACTGCCTCGCCGACAGCGAGACGCAGTTCGTCGCCGGTGTCATGGAGCATATCGAGGAGGCCGGCATTCATTCCGGCGACAGCGCCTGCGCCCTGCCGCCCTACAGCCTGGCGCCGGAAATCATCGCCGAGATCAAGTCGCAGACCGAGGCGCTGGCCCGGGCGCTCAATGTCGTCGGGCTAATGAACGTGCAGTACGCAGTCAAGGACGGCACGGTCTATATCCTCGAGGTCAATCCGCGTGCCTCGCGTACGGTGCCTTTCGTCGCCAAGGCAATCGGCGCGCCGCTGGCCAAGATCGCTTCCCGCGTGATGGCGGGCGAACCGCTGGCCAGTTTCAACCTGCATGAGCGGAAGAACGGCCATATCGCCGTCAAGGAGGCCGTCTTCCCGTTCGCCCGCTTCCCCGGTGTCGACATCATCCTCGGACCGGAAATGAAATCGACCGGCGAGGTCATGGGTATCGACCGCGACTTCGGCACAGCCTTCGCCAAGGCGCAGATAGCCGCCGGCACGGTCCTGCCGCTAGCCGGCAGCGTCTTTATCTCGGTGCGCGATGCCGACAAGCCGGCCCTGGTGGAGGCGGCGCGGCAGCTGGTCAATATGGGCTTCGAGATCGTGGCGACTTCCGGGACGGCCCGGTTCTTCGAGCAGCACGGGATCGCTGTCAGCCGGGTGAACAAGGTGATGGAAGGCCGGCCGCATGTGGTCGATTCCATGAAGAATGGGGACGTTCATCTGGTTTTCAATACCTCGGAAGGCGCAGCTTCGATCCGTGACAGCTTCGACTTGCGCCGAACGGCATTGATGAACAAGATTCCCTACTTCACCACTGTCGCAGGCGCCAAGGCCGCCGTCCGTGCGATCCAGGCGCTGCGGGCAGGGAGCCTTGCCGTGGCTCCGTTGCAGGCTTATTTTTAACGGTCAGTCAGGAAGGGGAATGATGCAGAAGATCCCGATGACCGCAGGCGGTTATCAGCGCCTGGAAGCCGAATTGAAGAACTTGAAGACGGTCGAGCGTCCTGCCGTGATCCGTGCGATCTCGGAAGCGCGCGAGCATGGCGATTTGTCCGAGAACGCCGAGTACCATGCCGCCAAGGAGCGCCAGGGCTGGATCGAAACCCGCATCCTGGAGCTTGAGGACAAGCTGCGCCGGGCGGAGGTGATCGACGTCTCCAAGCTGTCGGGCGACCGCGTGAAGTTCGGCGCCACCGTGGTGCTGGCCGACGAGGATACCGGCGAAGAAAGCACGTATCAGATCGTGGGGGCGGACGAAGCCGACATCAAGTCCGGCCTTCTGTCCATTACCGCGCCTCTGGCGCGGGCGCTGGTCGGCAAGGCCGAAGGCGACAATGTCGAGGTGGCGACCCCCAGCGGTGCGAAGGCCTACGAAATCGTTTCCGTCGCCTTCAAATAAGGCGAGGGCCGCGCGAGAGGGGATACCCGGATGGATCGCGCGGCCCTCGACGTCTTGTACAACAACCGGGCTGCTGTACCGACCCATCAGCAGGATTTTTACCGCTGGGCCGTTGCGACGGCTCGGGCGCGGGCTGCGCTGAAGCCATGCCTTGACCTGGCTTACGGCCCCCATCCCCGCCAGACGCTCGATCTTTATGCCGTCCCCGAGCCGGACAAGCCGCTGGTGGTCTTCATCCATGGCGGCTACTGGCAGGCGATGGGCAAGGACGATGTCGGCTTCGTCGCGGAGGGTTTTGCATCGCCGCAGGCTGGGCAGATCGCCAATGTCGCGGTCTTGAATTATCCCTTGGCGCCCGAGGCTGATATGGATCGCATTGTCGCATCGATCCGGCAGGCGTTGCTTTGGTTGTGGCGCGAAGCAGCTCCTCTGGGGTTCGATCGCAATCGGATTTATGCAAGCGGCCATTCGGCGGGTGGACACCTGACCGCCATGGCGATCCTGACCGATTGGCCAGCACTGGACGGCGGCGCGCCATCAAGCCTGGTCAAAGGCGGCCTGTCCCTTTCAGGCCTGTACGATCTGCTGCCCATTCGTCATTGCTATCTGAACGACAGACTCGGCATGGACGATATCGTTGCCATCCGCAACAGCCCGCGCTTTCTGCTGCCGCGCTGGAATGGGCGCTTGCCGCCGTTGATTGCCGCGGTAGGGGAGGAGGAAACGTCCGCATTTCATGATCAGCAACACGATTTCGTGAGCCTATATAGAAAGGCCGGCGGAACGGTGACGGAGGTCACTTCACCAAGTAAGCATCATTTCAATATTGTTGATGAAATGGCCCGGCCGGGCAGCGAGATTCAGGCCAGCCTTGCCAGGTTGTTTCAATAGGAGGGGGAGATGAGCGGAGCCAAGCGTGTCCTGTTGGTCGACGACGACCGCACCCTGCAGTCACTGCTGGCGGAACAGCTTGAAACCACCAAGGAGTTCTCCACCATCTGCGTCAACGATGCGGCTTCTGCACTCGACGTCGTGCAGAAAGAGCATTTCGATCTGGTGCTGCTCGATGTCGGCCTGCCGGACATGGATGGCCGCGATGTTTGCCGTCAGCTTCGCGGTTTGGGAATGCGCGCGCCCGTCATCATGCTGACCGCGGCCGACAGTGATGCCGACACGATCCAAGGCCTGGAATCCGGCGCCAACGACTATATCGCCAAGCCGTTCAAGCTGGGGGTTCTGCTGGCCCGCATCAGAGCGCAGCTGCGTCAGTTCGAGCAGAGCGAAGATGCCGTCTTCTCCATCGGCCCTTATACGTTCCGGCCGGCCAACAAATTGCTGCTCGACAACGAAAAGGCCGGCAAGAAAGTCCGCCTCACCGAAAAGGAGGCGGCGATCCTGAAATATCTGCTGCGCGCCGGCGCCAAACCGGTGCCGCGCGAGACGCTGCTGACGGAAGTCTGGGGCTACAATGCCGGCGTTTCCACCCATACCCTGGAAACGCACATCTATCGCCTGCGCCAGAAGATAGAGCGCGATCCTGGGGCGGCAAAGCTGCTGATTACCGATCCGGGCGGTTATCGCCTGCAGCCATAGCGCCTATTAGCGCCCGAGGAAGCGTGGCGCTCTTTTCTCTGCCATGGCTGTTCGGCCTTCATGGAAATCCTGAGTTCGGAAGCTTGCTGCCGCGCGGTCCCGCGCCGCGCGCTCGTCGAATAGGCCGGCGGCAATGTCGTTCAAACTCTGTTTCATCCCGCGCAGGCTGAGCGGCGCGAGGCCGACCAGCATATCGGCAATCGTTTGTGTACGAGCGTCCAATTCTTCGGGCACCACCAGCCAATCGACAAAGTGAGTCCGTAGCATCTCGGCATCGTCGAAGGTTTCGGCGGCGAGAAACAGCCGCTTGGCAGGTCCCAAGCCCAGCCTCGTCACCGCGCGTTTCAGGCCATGCGGATGATAGTGGATGCCAAGTTTCGCTGGTGGAATGAAACACCGGATACCGCGCGCGCCGAGCCGGAAGTCACAGGCCAAGGCCAGATCGGTGCCGCCGCCATAGACACCGCCTTGCAAGACGCACAATGTTGGATGGGGGAAAGATTCCAACCGATCGGCCACACGCTCCAAAGGATTGTCGCGCCAATCGTGTCCGCCGACTGCGCCGAAATCCACGCCTGCGCAGAAGCTTTTGCCTTCGGCCCTGAGGCAGAGCAAACGTATATCTTCGCGAGTGGCCAAGTCCATTAACGCAGCGTCAAGTGCTTCTAGGTCGGTGATTTCCAAGGCATTGTGCCTTTCTGGACGGCGAAATGTGATGGTCGCCCGGAATTCTTGGATTTCTAGAATAAAAGCTTGAGACATCGGCCAATCCGCCCTTAATCTTCTCCATGACACATTTCCGCACAGGCCCAAGCGGTCGGCAAGGGCTGGTGATACCGGCGATGAATTCAGAAGGCGCTCCGTCCCTCGACGCTGACGGGAAACAGGAGGCCCGAGTGGGGGTTGAGTTCTATGTCCGCTTCTGGGGAGTACGCGGCAGCATCGCCGTGGGCTCACCGGATGTGATGAAGTATGGCGGCAACACGTCGTCGCTGGAGATTCGCTGCGGTCCGCATCTTCTATTGTTCGACGCGGGAACGGGGGTTCGCGCGCTGGGCGCAGCCTTGCAGCAGCAAGGCCCGGTGGACGCGGATCTGTTTCTCACCCATACGCATTACGATCACGTCTGCGGGCTTCCGCATTTCTGTCCGTTCTTCGATCCGCGCAGCCGCTTTCATGTTTATTCCGGTCACGTGACCGAAGGAGTGGGCATCAAGGGCGTACTGAAGCAGATGATGTGTTCGCCGCTCTTTCCGGTGCCACTGGAGATTTTCCAGGCCGACCTGCAGTTCACCGATTTCCGGCAGGGCGAGACTCTGTATCCGCGGCCGGGCGTGACTGTCCGAACCGGCCCGCTCAGCCATCCTGATCTCGCCACCGGCTATCGCGTGGAGTACGGCGGGAAATCCATCTGCTATCTGACTGATACAGAGCATCCCGATGACGGCTACGACGAGAACATCCTCAATCTGATCCGCGGCGCCGACATCGTGATTTATGACTCCATGTACACCGAGGAAGAATATTCCTGCCGGAAGGGATGGGGGCATTCGACCTGGCAGGCCGGCGCTCGCCTATGCGAAGCTGCCGGTGTGAAGACCTTTGTCGCGTTCCATCATGATCCCGAGCATGACGACGCTTTCATGGACAAGGTCGCCACCGATCTGGAGGCTTTCCGGCCCGGTTCCGTGGTGGCGCGCGAAGGCATGATCCTGCGGCCCTGACCGGATGTTCTCTGTTCCTGCTTGGCGCCGCCTGAGAATGGGCCTGCAAACCCTGTTGGGATTGCGGCGTCAGGGGTTCTTCATCCCTTATCGTTACGCAGACAGCGTTCCGCTGGCCCAGCCGGTCTACGATGCGCTGGCCAGCCGGTTCAAGGACGCTGAAGCAGACTTTCGTGCAATCCTGAAGGAAAGTGACGCCTATCAGGAGGCCCTTTTGCGGATCGCGGCCGAGCGTCAGCCGCCGCCAGCGCCGCGATTTGATCAGAGCTGGTTCCCGACGCTGGATGCCGTGGCGGCTTACACCCTTGTTCGCCGTCATGCACCGCGGCGAATTCTGGAGGTCGGCTCCGGTCATTCGACGCGGTTTCTGTCCCGGGCGGTCGCCGATGGGGAATTGCCGACGGAAATCACGGCCATAGACCCAGCGCCGCGCGCAACGCTGAAGGGCCTGCCGATCCATTTCATTGGAAATGTCGTTCAGACCGCGGACCCGGCCTTATTCGCCAAGCTGGAGGCGGACGACATCCTGTTCATCGATTCCAGCCACATTCTCATGCCGGGCACGGATGTGGATTGGCTGTTAAACCGGATCCTGCCGCTGCTACCAGCCGGCGTGCTGGTGCATATTCACGACATCTTCCTGCCAGACGACTATCCTGAGGACTGGGCATGGCGCGGCTATAACGAGCAGCAGGGTGTGGGGCCGATGCTATTGGGCGGTTTTCGCCTGCTGTTTTCCAGTCACTATGCCTCCACACGCATGGCTGAGGCTGTCGCTGACAGCGTAGTTGGGAGGTTGCCAAAGGTGGCGGAAGCCCGTCCTGCCAGCCTCTGGCTGGTCAAGCACTCCTAAGCCGGTTCTCCAGAATCAGCGATAAGGATCGGCAGCATCTCGCAGGCCATCGCCAAAGAAGTTGAAGGCGAGGACCACGAGAATGACAGGGATGGCCGGGGCCATCAACCAAGGGTACAGCGCGACCACGTTGATGTTCTGCGCTTCGTTCAACAACACGCCCCAGGATGTAATCGGCGGACGCAACCCCAGTCCCAGGAAGGAGAGGGCCGTCTCTCCGAGAATCATTGTCGGGATCGACAAGGTTGCCGAGGCGATCAGATGGCTGGCGAAACTTGGCAACAGATGTCGCGCGATGATGCGACTGGGCGACGCCCCCATGAGCTGAGCTGCGACAGCAAAGTCTTCTTCGCGCAGCGCCAGGAGTTTCGAGCGCACAGCGCGAGCCAAGCCCGGCCAGTCCAACAGGCCCAAAATGATGGTGATGCCGAAATAGACCAGGATAGGGGACCACGTCACCGGTAGGGCAGCAGACAGTGCCATCCAGAGCGGCAATTCGGGCAAGCTGCGGATCAGCTCGATGGCACGTTGGATCAGATTGTCGACCCAGCCGCCATAATAGCCGGCAATCCCACCCAGTACGATGCCGATCAGAAAGCTGATGGCGATGCCGATAAGACCGACGGTCAGGGAGATGCGCGTGCCGTAAACGATGCGGGAAAAGATATCGCGCCCAAGCCGGTCCGTGCCTAACAGGTAGAAATGCCCATCTTCGGCGGGGCAGACGAAATGAAACCGCATGGGGATCAGACCCCAGAACTCGTAGGCATCTCCCTGGCAGAAAAAACGCAGCTTGTGGATGCGCGTTTTATCCACCGTGTATTCGCGTTTCAGCGTTTCAGTATTCATCCGAAAGCGCTGCCCATAAACGAAGGGGCCTACGAAACTGCCATCATGGAACAGATGAATGGCATTGGGAGGCGCATAGATAGCCCGCGGATTTCGCGTCTGCAGGTTATAAGGTGCAATGAATTCCGAGATGAAGATCGACGCATAGATGATGAGCAGCAGGACGGCACTCCACAGGCCCAGCTTGTGCCGGCGGAATTTCCACCACATCATCCGCCATTGGGAGGCGCGGTAATAGCGCTCCTGCTCCGGCGTCATGGTTTCGACGGAGTAGGGATTGAACGGCGCCTGGCTGACCCAGTGTTCCAGCTTCGGTGTCTGGCGGTTTTCCGTCATGGCGGCCCTATTTCGCCTTACCGCCGGTCAGGCGGATGCGGGGATCCAGCATCGCCAGAAGGATGTCGGAGATCAGCATGCCGACGACGGTGAGGACCGCCAGGAACATCAGAAACGATCCCGCCAGATACTGATCGAGCGACTGTAAGGCGCCGAGCAGCATTGGTCCTGCCGTGGGCAGGCTCATCACCACCGAAACGATGACTGAGCCCGATACGACGGATGGCAGCAGATTGCCGATATCGGCAATGAAAGGATTCAGTGCCATCCGGATCGGGTAGCGGATCAACAGCCGCAGGGGGGGAACGCCCTTGGCGCGCGCCGTTGTGACATACTGCTTTTGCAGCTCATCGAGCAGATTGGCACGCAGGCGCCGGATCATCGCCGCGGTGCCGGAGGTGCCGATGACGATCACCGGCACGACCATATGAGAGAGCAGGGACTTGATCTTCTCCCAGTTCCAGGGGGCCTCGATCAGGTCGGGATCGACAAGGCCTCCCATGCTGACGCCAAACCACATATTGACGTAATACAGCAACACCAACGCGAGCAGGAAATTCGGCGTCGCCAGGCCGATATAGCCCAGCAGGGTGAACCCATAATCGCCCCAGGAATACTGGCGGGTTGCGGAGTATACGCCTATGGGGAAAGCGACGACATAAATGAACACTATGGCGAAGAAGTTGATGATGGCGGTCATGGCAAGCCGATCGCCAATCAACTCACCAACCGGCCGATTATACTCAAACGACCAGCCCCAGTCCCCCTGCAGCAGACCGGATAATCCGTTCGGCCCTGGCCAGAAACCCATCCAGATGGCGTATTGCTCGAAGAAGGGACGGTCGAGGGCATATTGCTTGCGAAGGAATTCGACGCGCTCAAGCGCCGAGCTTTCACCCTGGGCACGCAACTCCGCGATCTGATTGCTCAGGTAATCGCCGGGCGGCAATTTGATGATGGCAAAAATCAAGACGCTGATGACCAGCAGAGTCGGGATCATCAGCAGAAGGCGGCGGGCAAGATAGATCAGCATCGCACTAGTTACTGCCGCAGCCAGAAGGTTTCAGGTCGGTAGATACCGATGAAAGCCCCTGGATCCCAGTTGAAAACCCCTTCCTTGGGTATATTGACCAGTTTCTTGTTCACCACGATGGGCTGGAAGGTGCCGCTGACTACGCCAATGGTCAGCGTCTGTTCGGCATGGATTGCAAGCATGCGATGCCAGATGCGGGCCCGCTCCTCTTCGCTCCGCGCCTCCAGCCAGCCGTCCAACAGGTCCAGTAGTTCCTGTCCGACAGGCATGTCGACCGGTTCGCCGGACTGGCCGTTTGTCTCTCGCCACTGGCCCCATTTTGGCCACTGTAAGCCGTATTGCGAGGTCGGCGCCAGTTCGCTGGGGATGGTGCTGGCTTTTGCCAGGCCGTTTTCAAGTCCCGTCCAGACGGACATGATCGCCTCGCCCGAGAAAATCCGGTTGCGCACCACGTCGCGCTGGCTTGGTTTTGCGAACAGCTTCACGCCGATCTTTACCCAGTTCTCTCCGATCAGCTCGAGGATGTCGGTCTGCTCGGTATCTTCACCGGCCGTTTCAACGATGATTTCCAGGGGGCGGCCGTCGGGCAACAGGCGGATACCATTGCTGTCCCGCTTGGTCAGACCGATCTCATCCAGCAACCGATTGGCCGCAGCAGGATCGTAGATGGCGTTCGTCGTCTGATATTCAGGTTTGAACAACGGGCTGCCAGGCAGCACGGTGTTGTTCGATTCGATGGCTAAGCCGAAGAACAGCGATTCATTGATGCCCTGGCGGTCGATCGCCAGCGACAGCGCCTGACGAAAGCGGGTATTCCGCATGAGGTCGCGCCAGGTCGGATCATTGCAGTTCAGGTTCGGAAAAAGTGCGAAATGCGCCCCCTTCGCCGTGCGCCATAGCAGCGTTTTGTTGCCAGCGCGCTTCTCATTCTCCTTCAGGAAGGTGAAGTTGTTGAAGCTGATATTTCGGAACTGAAGGTCCGCTTCACCGGCGCCGGCCTTAGCCGGGATCAGTTTCGCATCAGCCTGCGTCAGGATCACGCGCTCGATATATGGCAACTGGAACCCGTTCTGGTCCACACGATGGAAGTAGGGATTGCGTTGAGCTACGAAGCGGATCGCCGGCGGCCGTGTCTTGATGATCCAGGGATCCAAGGTCGGCAGATCGGGGTTGTCCAGCTCAAACATATTGTCGAGCTTGTTGTGCAGAGCAGCCCAATTTCGCCGCTTGGCGGCAGCCACTTCGCGATCCAGCGCCTCGCGATCCGCATATTTGATATGGAACCGCTTCATGTAGTGGGCGGGGCGATAGAGATAGAGCGGCGCAGTTCCGGCGATGCGCGGCAGGAAGTACGGATTGCGCTGCGACCACGCATAGCGAACCGTGTACTGATCCGGGAAGGATACTTCGGGCAGCTCGCCGTTAACTCGAAGGTCCGCGGGCGGACCGGCTGGGCTCAGCTCCTTATTCAGGGCAATATCTTCCCAGAAGTAGCGGAAGTCTTCCGAAGTAAACGGGTGGCCGTCCGACCACTTATGCCCGGGGCGCAAATGGAAGGTAAATATCCGCTCGTCCTCGACCTCGAAGGAGGCGGCCAAATCGGGGACGAATTCGAAATCTTCATTATAGACGACCAGCCGGGTGTAATTGATCACGCTGAGCAGGCGAACGTCTCGGGCACGACCAATCAGAGTCCGTAGCTCACCACCCTGACGTCCCGGTTCCTGCCCGCTTTTCAGTGAAACAACCAGCGGCTTCTCAGGGACACGGCGGTCGATTGGAGGCAGGCGCCCGGCGGCAACTTCCGCAGCCAGCGATGGCGTTTCCTGAAGTTCAATCTGCTGGGCTTGTACCGCGGGCGCCGATGGCAGCAGCAAGGCTAGCAGGAGCATTATCCGAGCGATGCGAGTCATGAAATCAGTTCTCGGATGTCTGCTGTCTCGGCAGCGCGGACCATATGGCCGTTGCCAAGGTCGATCATACGCGGCCGTGTCGTTCCAGTCAGTGTGAAGGGGCTTGGCCATGCTGTCGGATTGGATGCCTTGCCTTCCATCAGCAGATGGAGGTCCAGCCGCTGATCGGGATCTGGCTTGGGCACGGCTGAAAGCAGGGCCTTGGTGTAAGGATGGACGGGATTGGCGAACAGCACCTCGCGCGGGGCGATCTCAACCAGTCTGCCATTGCACATCACGGCAATTCGGTCGGCAATGTAGTCGACCACCGCAAGATTGTGCGAGATGAAGAGATAGGTGAGGCCAAGCTCGGCTTGCAGGTCTTTCAGCAGGTTCAGGATCTGTGCCTGGATCGATACGTCGAGTGCCGAGACGGGTTCATCGCAGATCAGCAGATCGGGCTGCAAGGCTAGCGCCCGGGCAATGCCGATACGCTGCCGCTGGCCGCCGGAGAAGGAATGGGGGTAGCGGCGGAGGAAGCGGACATCGAGGCCAACCAGCGTCATCAGTTCCTTCACGCGTTCGAAGCGCTCATCGTCATCGCCGATGCCGTGAATGATCAGGGGCTCGGAAATGATGTCGAACACCGTCATGCGCGGGTTCAGCGACGAGAACGGGTCCTGGAAAATGATTTGAACCTTGCGCCGGTAAGCAAAAAGCTCCTCGTCCCGCAGCGCCAGAACGTCCACCATGCGCTGGCCATCGTGGAAGCGGATACTCCCCGAATCAGGAGCAGTTGCGCGCATGATCAGCTTGCTGGCCGTCGTCTTGCCGCAGCCTGACTCGCCGACCAGCCCCAGGCATTCGCCCCGGTGAATGGTGAAGCTGATGTCGTCCACCGCAGTCACGCGTGGCGCATTCCGCTGCCCGAACAGTCCTCCCTTTCGCAGAGCATAAGTCTTGCTGACATGCTCGACTTCCAGCAGCGGCTGGCCGCTCACGGCATCGGGTGCCCTGGGCTTGTCGCGCAGCAGATCCCCGACTTGGCTTTTGATTTCGCGGATCGGCACCAGCCTCTCGCCTTTTTTCATCCCAAAGCGAGGAATGGCATGCAGCAAGGCTTTGAGATAGGGATGCTGGGGATCGTTGAAGATATCATGCAGGCTGCCGCGCTCCATCACCTGGCCGTGATACAAAACGACGATTTCATCCGCCATGTTGGCGACCACGCCGAGATCATGGGTGATGATCAGCACAGCCATTCCAAGCTCAGCTTGTAGATCCTTGATGAGCTTTAGGATCTGAGCCTGGATGGTGACGTCGAGTGCCGTCGTAGGTTCGTCTGCAATCAACAGGGCTGGCCGGCATACCAAGGCCATGGCAATCATGGCGCGCTGGCGCAGACCGCCCGAAAGCTCGAATGCATAGGTCCGTAACGCCCGCTGCGGATCGGGGAAGCCCACCAGCCTCAGCATTTCGGTGGCGATCTCGCGTCCTTCAGCCGATGTGGCTTTGCGGTGCAGATGGAGTGCCTCGGTGACCTGATCCCCGATCGTGTGAAGAGGACTGAGTGAGGTCATCGGCTCCTGGAAGATGATCGATATCCGCCCGCCTTGCAGTTGCCGCATCTTCTCGCTCTGAGGCGCAAGACTGGCGATATTGATCGGCTGATCTGGAGCCATAGGATCACGGAACAGTATCTCGCCGCTGGCGATTCTGGCGATCCGCGGCAGGATGCCCATGATGCTCTGGCTGATGACGGATTTGCCTGAGCCAGACTCGCCGACCAGGGCAACGGTTCCGCCATAGGGAACGCGGAAGCTGACGCCGTTGACGGCTTTCACCAGTCCTTCGGGCAGGTCGAAATGTACATGCAGATCATTGATTTCCAGGAGATTGCCTATCATGGCATCCCCCTGCCAGCACCATCCATGACATCGATACGGGTGGCATTGGCGCGCGTGACATCGCTGAGCGGGATGCCATAACGGTCCGCCGCTGAAAGAGCTTCCCGAGCCAGCAGCGGGAAGCCGATCAAGTCGCTGTCGACACGCAAGCGTCCCCCGTGACCCTCAATCGTCAATTGCAGCCAACCCTCGCTCCGGTCGCGGCGGGTGGAGTAATACCGCAATGTCACCCCACTGGCCTCCGCCCATGGAATCACTCGCCGGCGCTGACCGAAATGCCACCGGCCATAAGATGCAACACCTGAGCTGTCGAGTTGGACCTCGATCTGCTGGCGCCACAAGGTTACCACGCCAAGGCAGGCAAAAAGCAGGCTTAGGCCGACGAGCAGGACAAAAATGACAGATTGAGGAGCGGCAAACAACAGTAGCCCCAGGCATATAAGCAGCCCAAGGCCGGATCTGAGGTAGTCAGGCCAGAGGCGGGAAAAGGGGTAGTACATGCGGCTCATGACGTCGCCATGACAGCGGCCTTTGGTCGCCCGATTTCGAGGGCAGTGTCGAAATCCAGCCATTCGGCGGCCGGATGAGCGGCAATGCGGGTCAGGAACTCGGTAACGAAATCCCACCCCGCCTCATCGTGGCGGAGATGGTGCGTGAGCAGGCCTAGAGGTTGTAGCGGCGCCTGGTGCAGACGCATCTGTTCAAGGAATTGTCGCGTCCGGATAAGGGCTTGGCGGCAGGCTGCGAGGGTGTCGCCGGTCCGCCAGCCAACCGGATCGATATGGGTATTCAGCTGAGGCAAGCCGGGGGCCGCCCAATACTGCTGGCGGAGCTGAAAAGTCGACACGGCGGCGTAGCCGCACCTGGCCAGGTGTTCGAAAAGATCGGCGCCCAAGCGATTCCAAGGTGGCACCAGCAGCGGGCGGCGCTTTGTCTCGGGGAAGAGCCGGGCCATCGCTTTTTGCCCTTCTTCCAGGTCACTCAGGCGGATTTCAAGCGGCCGGGAGGCAGGGAATTCGCTTTTCTTCTCATCAGAGGTGGCGTGATTTAGATGCTGAAAACCATGCTGCGCCGCAATAACTCCCCCGGTCTTTTCCAGCCGGATGGCCAAGGCGGGTTCGGCCAATGCCGGCACGACGGCAACAACAAGGGGAATTCGGGTGCCCGTCTGAAGTGCCAGCAGACGTTCCAGTGCTTCGTTCACCTTCGCCGCGTCATCGTCGCGCCACCAGAAACATGCCCTTTGCCGGGCGTTTCGCCAGCGGTCCAGTTCGGCTTCAAGCGCCGCCCAGATCGGTTCGAGAGAAGGGGCGATTAAGGGATGGCTCATCGGCGTTCCGCAAGGAAGCTGCGGACCAGCCGTACGGTTTCATCGGCGCCATCGAGGCGGATCCGCGCGGCCGGGCTGGGTGTTCTGTCGAGGGCACGGTCGACGGCCGCTGCCAGCGTCTCAGGAGACAAGTCGGTCTCGCGCACCATTTCCAGCAAGCCACGTTCGGCCAGCAAAGAGGCGCGAAGCGATTGCTCGGTTTCTTCGCCGCCGGCGAAGGGGATCACCACGGCACGGGCTCCGCTGGCCAAGGTTTCCATTACTGTATTATAGCCTGCTTTGCTGATGGACAGCAGGCAGTGGCGTAGCATGCCGGGGAAGTCGGGTCGCGCCGGCTCGATGATGACACCCTGGCCGGCCATCTTGCGAAGTTCTTCTATAGCCGCGGGGCTTTCGTGCCGGCTGACGAGCAGGCGCCAGGTCTTGTCTTTCGCGCGCGACATCTGACGGGCCGCCAGGGCCATGCGGAAAAGCGGCATGCCGACAGCGCCGCCGCCGGCTGAAACCAGAACCTCATCCCGGCCGGTTTCCGTCTGTGGGATCGCATGCTGCTCAACGATATAGCCGGTGTAATGCAGTTGATTGGCTATGCGGTCGGCCAGCGGGAAAGTTTTCTCGAACGGCACGAGCTCAGGATCGCCGTGGATAAGGGCTGCATCGTAATATTGCTGCAGCCAGCTGATCGTATCGAGATCGCGCTCCGGCTTTGTCCGGTCAACGAGGATGTCTCGCACCGAACAGAAGACCAGCGGTCGCGGTTGGCGCTTTCGGATACGCGCCAGCAGCGGCAGCAATTCAAACCGCATCGGTCGGCGTCCGAAGGGAAACAATTCGGTCAGCAAGGCGTCCGGCCTCGCATCGTCAAAAATCGCATTGAGCCGCTCCTGGCGCATCGCACGCCAGGCGTCGGTAACCTGAACGCCGTGTTCATCGAGCAGGACGCGGAAGCTGGCGTCCTGGGCACGTGCCGGCGGCAGCTGAACAAAGCGAACGCCGTCCAGGCCATGGAGCGTCGGGTCCGGCATGCCGCCGGAGACGAGAGTGGTTTCGCAACCGCCTCTCGCCATCGCGCGGGCGATGGCAGCCACGCGATGCAGGTGGCCGACACCAAGCAGGTGCTGGACGTAGATCATCACGCGCGGCGTAAGTGTCATGGCTTCACTCCAGGGGGATATTGAGGGCCACGGGAGAAGGGTGACCGTTGCTGCTGATTTCGAAATCCTGCAGGCAGGTCCATTTCAGTTTGACGGGGGGCTTGCCCAGCATGGGCCAATCATAGGCGAGCGCCAGAATGGCACGGATGACGCCCTTATGGGTCACTGCGCCGGCATCGATTCCTGCCGCGGCGATGTCCCGCAGCCAGTTTTGGACACGCTGTTGCACCTGGCGGGGGCTTTCGCCGCCAGGCGGCAGAAGATCAAGGCCGCGGGCTTCGTTTGCCGTGAACGCCTCGCCGTAGCGGTCGCGCAGTTCAGCAAGCGTATGGCCCTCATAGACACCCCAGTTCATTTCGATCACGGCAGGCGCCATTGTGGCATCCAGGCCTAGCAATTGGGCCGTTTCCCGGGCGCGCAGCAAAGGGCTGACATACCAGCGGCGGTGCCGGTAAGCGTCCGGCACGCGACAGCCGGAAAGAGTTGCGCGTCCTGCTTCGGACAGCGGAAGATCCCTGCGGCCTTGCAGCCGTCCTTCCGCATTCCACTCGGTTGGGCCATGGCGAAGCAGGGCGATCCGGGTCATGCCGCTAACACCAATCGATCCAGAATGGAGGCAAGCCGTTCCTGCGCTGCTTTCATCGACAGGTTCCCGGTGACGTGATCCCGCGCACGGCGCGCCATGGCTTCGCGCCTGGGGGTATCTTTTAGCAATGATAGCAGCGCTTGAGCCATGACCTGCGGATCATCGCTAGCAGTAAGCACCCCCGTCTCATCGTGGCGTACGATGTCAGGCACACCTCGTGTCGCGACGGACAGGACGGGTACACCGGCCGCCTGGGCTTCAAGCAGCGCCATGCCGTAGGCCTCGTTCACCGCAGGCCAAACGTAAATGTCGCTGGCGGCATAAACGGCATTCAGGCTCTCACTGCCGAGCTGGCCGAGGAAAGTCGTACAGTTTTGAATACCCGAGAAGGCTGCCTCGACGGTGCCACGTTCCGGACCGTTGCCGACAATGAGCATCTGCCACGGCGCGGTCCGCGCCAGCTTCAAGACCTCGGCCAGCCTCCGATAGGAAGCCAGCTTGTCACCATCGCGCATCATGCCGACCGCCAGAAGCCAAGGGCGATCTTGAGGCAAATTCCATTTCGCGGCCAAAGCCTGACGATGCGCCTGTCGTTGCGCTGCGGCCAGCGCGAGTGGCCCCGAATCAAGGAAGGGCGGAAATGTATGGACTTTGGTTTCGCCGACGAAATTCACCAGACAGGCTCGATCCAGTGTCGTGATTGCTAGAATGGCGTCAGCCGCCTGGATCGCCCCGGCGGCTTGTGCGTAACCAGCCGCCCAAGGACCGCTCTTGTGCTTGGGCGCAATCGAAGCCTCGGAAATCAGGTATGGAATGCCGAAACGCGCTTTGAGCGTGGGAGCGAGATAATCGGCTGCCTTATGATAGACGTGGTAGGTGAACAGCAAATCCGGCCGTTCTGCCGGGTTAGCCGTCCAGGTGTTACTCAAGCGAGCGATTTCAGCGCGGGCCGCCGCTGCCGTGGCATCCTCGGTGGCGGGATCTCCAGTCTTGTTGTAGCTGCGAAGCTCTGAAATGACGCTGACTTCATGCCCCAACCCCGCCATTGCGGCCATGAATAGCCGGGCCATCCGGCGATCTCCCGATGGTGCCGGATGGCTGGGTGGCTTGAGGGGGGCATAGAAGCCGATTTTCATGATCTCATGCAGGCAAGCCGAAACGGCGTGCCAGCTCGGTGATGCCACTGGTCATCTCGAAATGCTTGCGGACACGCGCCGCCCCGGCAAGGCCGATCCGCTGCCGTAATGCGGGGTCCAGGATCAAATGGCTGAGGGCGACGGCCAAAGCCTGCGGGTCTTCCGGAGGCACTAGCAGGCCCGACTCGGAATCCGTGATCAGTTCCGGAATGGCCGAAATTGTGCTGGCGACACAGGGCAGGCCCTGGCTCTGTGCTTCCAGCAGCACATTGGGCAGGCCATCCATGTCACCCTCCTTATCGCGGCGGCAGGCGATGGCGAAGGCATCGGCAGCGCGGTAGGCGGCGATGACAGCATCCTGGGCTTGCGGCCCCGCCCATTCTACCCGGTCCTGAAGTCCGAGGCGCTCAGCCTGCTGTTGCAGCTTAGGCAGCAGCGGCCCGCCGCCAATATGGGTGAGCCGCCAATGCAGGTCTTTGGGCAGCAGAGCCAGCGCCTCAAGCAGCGTATCGAAGCCCTTCTTCTCTACGGCGCGGCCAACGGTCAACAACCGCACCGGATCGGCGGCGTCGCGGCCGTCACGCGCTGGTCGCCAATGGGGCGGCTCGGGGAAGCGGGTGAAATCCACCCCGTGATAGACGAGGGCCACCTTGCTGGGATCGCCCAGCGCCGTCAGATGCGCGACATTATGGGCGGTGCAGGTCACGATCCACTGGCAATCGGCCAGCTTCTCCCGCTTTTCCCATTCTGGCGTGATCCAGATGTCGCGGGCATGCGCCGAGGCACTCCACGGCAGCCCTAGAATGCGGGCGGCGTAGCGCGTCACCGATCCAGGCGTGTGAATGAAATGAGCGTGCAGGTGGCGGATGCGTTCTGGCAGTTCGGCCGCCAGCACCAAGGCCTGTCCAAACCGGCGAATGCGGTTGGGGGTCAAATCACGCTTCAGATCGCGCCACCATAAGGCTCGCGCAGTTTTGTAGCCGGGCAAACGGCGAACGCGCCACCAGCTTTTCAAAACTCTGATCGGTTCCTGATAGAGATATTCCGGCAGATAAAGGACGGAAGCGCGGATGCGCTCATGCAGCGCATGGCGCTTGTGATCGGTCGGATGGCGGAGCGACACGATCAGGATGTCTAACCCGCGTTGTTCCAGCGCGGCGATCTCCTGGGCAATGAACGTTTCCGAAAGGCGTGGGTAACCCTTCAGAACAAAGGCAACAGGAACCTGTGTCTCGCGTGACATACTACTTTGACAGAAGAGGGGGAGGCGAATCAGCCCCGCAGTTCGACCACATTGGTCGCGGGCGTCTTGGCAGGACGCAGCCACGGCTGCACCAGCCGGTCGACGTTGTCGAGGCCTTCCAGAAGTCCGGGGATCACCACCTCCGAAGGCAGGGGCTGGCGCGGCAGGTTGCGAATGGCTGCTGCCATCACGGTCGGATCGTATTCTCCATTGTCTTCCAGCATCCGCACCAAGCCCAATTCCTGGGCGCGATGGGCACGGATATATTGCTCCATGCGAGGCCGCTTGCGCGGCACGATCACGGCCCGTTTATCGAGCGTGAGAATTTCGCAGAAGGTGTTGTAGCCGCCCATCGCGATCACGCCGACCGCGTTCTGGACTAGGTGCTCCATATGGGCGTCGAAAGTGATTGCCTCAACCCGCGGCAGCCGGGCGACCCGCGCGAGAAACTCGGCGCGGCGTTCCCGCTGCATGAACGGCCCGAGCACGAGAAGGGCCGGGTAGGGCAGGATTTCACTGCTCTCGTAGGCCCGGAGCACCCATTCGATGAGCCCCTCGCCATCGCCACCGCCGCCGGGGGTGACCAGCAGAAAGGGGCGCTGTGTGATCTCAGGCAATTGATGCTCCGGCGGGGGTTCCGTCGAGAAGCGCGGCAGATACCCGGTATAGACCACCTTCCGGCGCACCCGTTCCGGCAGGGCAATACCCTCCAGCGGGTCGCAGAATTGCGGCAGGCCATAAACCCAGATCTGGTCGAACAGAGCTTTCAGCGCCGGCATGACGTTCTTGCGTTCCCACTCCGGGGCCAGCAGGCTCGGCTCGTCCATCACGTCGCGCAGGCCGAGCACGATTCGCGCGCCTCGGGCCTTCAGCATCTTCATGGTCTCCAGGGCTTCGCCGCGCAGACCAAGAGGCTCCTTGTCCACCAGGAAAATATCGGGATCGAAAACCCGCGCGGTATGCTGGATGATTTCCGCCCGGATTTTCAGCGTCTCCTCAATGTCCATCGGCAGGTTGAGGGACGTATATTGCCCATCCCGGAGCTTGATGACGCCTGGAATGCGCACGAAATCAACGCGGCTGCGGAAGTCGAAGCTGCCTATGATCGGCGACCCTGAGAGGATCAGCACTGACATGTCTTTATGGCGCTCGACCAAGGCGTGGGCGAGCGTTCGGCATCGGCGCAGATGGCCAAGGCCGAATGTGTCGTGGCTGTAAATCAGCACACGGGTGCCGTCGCTGCGCGATACCATACGGAGACCCCCCTTGGGAGCTTTCGCGGGACTATGGCACAGCCGTTGGCCTCAGGCCAAGAGCCGATACTAAGAATGATTCCTAGATTGTTCCGGTGGAGAGGGAAGATTGGCTCCCATCGTGGGCTGAGTTAAGGTCTGGCGCCAGCCAGGGAAGTACCGTGGAGAAGAATCTTTACCGCTTCATAGTGAAACACAGCCTGAAGCAGCAGGTAATCATCGTCCTGCTCTCGGTGCTATCCTTCGTTCCTTATTACTATTACCTGAGCATGCCCAAGGCCATCGTGAACCAGGGCATCGAAGGCAAGGACATAGAATTTCCGGTCGACCTTTTCGGCCTGGGCTGGTTCAGGCTGGACCATACCGAGTACTTGATGGTCCTCTGCATCGGCTTCCTGGGACTGGTTCTGGTTCAGCAGGGCTTCAAATACGCCATCAACTTTTTCCAGGGCGTGGCCGGAGAGCGGATGCTGCGGCGGCTGCGCTATGATCTTTATGCCCAGATATTAAGGTTCCCGATCCCGACCTTCCGGCGGACCAGTCAGGGCGAAATCATCCCGATGGTGATCGCGGAGGTGGAGCCTATCGGGGGCTTCATCGGCGAAAGCTTCGCTCTGCCAATTTTCCAGGGCGGAATGCTGTTGGTGATCTTCACATTCCTTCTGATTCAGAACCCGCTGATGGCGCTGGCGGCGGTGGCGCTGTACCCGATCCAGTTCTACTTCGTGCCGCGCATGCAGGCGAAGGTGCGGGCGTTGGGACGTGAGCGGATCAAAAATCAGCGTCGTCTATCCGATAGGATCGGCGAAACCGTCAGCGGCATTGTCGAGCTGCATACCCATGACGCCTCGAACCGCCTGCTGGCCGAATTCACCCGCCGGTTGGGCGTAAGCTATCGAATTCGCGTTGAGATCTTCCAGCGCAAATTCATGATCAAATTTCTGAATAACTTTATTCAGCAACTTGGTCCGTTCTTTTTCTATTCGATCGGCGGCTATCTCGCGATCAAGGGCAGTCTTGATGTCGGTACCGTAGTTGCGGCCGTGAATGCCCACAAGGAAATGGCGGCGCCTTGGAAGGAGCTGCTCAATCACTACCAGACCCGCGAAGACGTTAAGCAGAAGTACGATCAGGTCATCAGCCAATTCGAGCCCCCGGGCATGCGCGCGCCTGACGATCAGCATATCGAGCCGGAGACGCCGGTGGATTTGGGTGGCGAAATCAAGCTGATTGGCGTGGCCCTGCACGACGATCAGGGGCAGACGGTTCTGGATAATCTCAATCTCACCTTACCCTGGCCCGCGCGCGTGGCGGTGATCGGCAGCGGCGGGGACGATCTGCTTCAGCTTCTGGCGCGTACGAATATGCCAAGCCGTGGCAAGATCACGATCAACGGAAAAAACATCGCAGACCTGCCGGAGACGGTAACCGGCCGGCGGCTGGCCTACGTCAGCTCCGCATCCTACATTTTTAACGCGACGCTAGGAGAGAACCTCTTCTTCGGCCTGCGGCACCGGCCGTTGAAGCCCTTGCAGCGCGATCCCCAAGCTCAGCAACGGTATGAGCGCGAGTACAGGGAAGCTCTGGCTGCGGGAAATTCGCCCCATGATCCCGATGCGGATTGGACCGATTATGCCGCCGCCGGCGCGGAGGATCAGAAAAGCATCCTGGGGGCGGCTATTGCTGCGCTTCAGGCTGCGAGCTTCGACGAGGACGTGTTCCAGCTTGGCATGCGCGGGACAATCGATCCCAACACAAATCCGGAGCTCGTCGAAAAGGTGCTGAGCGCAAGACGGGCTTTCCGCGATCGTCTGGCCGATGATGCGCTGGCCGATTTGGTGGAGAGCTGGGATCCAGAGCGCTACAACAACAATGCCACGGTGGCCGAGAACCTTATGTTCGGTACGGCCCGAAACGGCATATATCACGAAGACAACCTCGCGCACGACCCGCATATCCTGCAGGTGCTCGATGCGGTCGGTCTGCGGAAGCGGTTCCTTGAGATCGGTTATGATGTTGCGAGCACGATGGTCGAATTGTTTGCCGATCTGCCGCCGGATCATGAATTCTTCCAGCAGTTCAGCTTTATCTCATCGGACGATCTGCCCGACTACAAAGACCTGCTGATGCGGGCCAAGCCTGACGCGCTGGATCACTTGTCAGCGCAGGACAAGGCGCGTTTGATGTCCTTGCCGTTCAAGCTGGTTCTGGCACGGCATCGCTTGGGTCATTTCGATGAGGCGGAACGCCAGGCCATCCTGAAGGCCAGAAAGATATTTGCCGAAACCTTGCCTGAGGATCGGCGTGATGCGATTGCCTTCTTCGACCCTGAACATTTCACGGTTTCATCCAGCATCGTGGACAATATCCTGTTTGGCCGGATTTCCTATGGGCAGGCCCAGGCTCAGGAGAAGATCGGCCGGGTAATGGCTGACGTTGTTGAGCAGTTGAAGCTGCGTGAACCGATTATTGCGGTTGGCTTCCAGTACGAAGTTGGCATCGGCGGGGCACGCCTGAGTGCCGCTCAGAGGCAGAAGCTGGCAATTGCCCGGGCGCTGATGAAGCGGCCCGACTGGCTGATGCTTTCAGAGGCAACCGCGCCCATGGATCCGCGCAGTCATGCCGCTGTCCTGCATTCCATCGTGGAACAGTGCAAGGATCGTGGCTTGGTATGGTTGTTGCAGCGTCCCGTGGATTGTGAGCATTTCGACTTGGTCCTGGTCATCGAGAATGGGGTGGTCGTGCAATCGGGTCATTATGCCGATCTGTGCGAACGCGGTGGCCGGTTCAAGGAACTGTTGGCGCAGGCCTGATCCGGACTTGGCAGGGGAGGTGGATTATGAGTTTGAATGAAGAAGTTGAATTACTCCGGCGCATCCCACTTTTCGCCAAGATTGAGCCTTCCAAACTCAAGCTATTGGCCTTCACCAGTCAGCGCCTGACCTATAAGCCCGGCGACGTCCTGTTCCGGCAAGGCGATCCGGGCGATGCCGCCTTTGTGATCATCGGCGGCGAAGCCGATGTGACGGTTGATACACCGGGCGGCCCTCTGACCGTCGCACGCTTGAAGCAGAACGATTTCGTTGGTGAAATAGCCATCCTCTGTGATGTGCCTCGCACCGCAACGGTCGCGGCGGCCACAGAGGTAACCACGCTGCGGATCGAAAAAGATCTGTTCTTCCGCTTGATCACCGATTTCCCGCAGATTGCAATCGAGATCATGCGTGTACTAGCGCAGCGGCTGGAGAGGACCACGGCCGATCTGCGTGCGCTGTCGGCCCAGATCAAGGATTGAAACACTTATGAGCCGGCTAGACAGTTTTATCCGACGCCTGGAGGCGCAGCGCGCATTGCTCAATTGGGCAGCTACCAAGCTGCCGGATCAGGGCTTGGCTCTTGAGGTCGGCCTTGGCAATGGGCGCACATTCGATCATCTGAGAGAAAAGCTGCCTGGCTGGAGAATCGTTGCCTTCGATCGTCAGAACAACGCCAATCCCCGCTCGGTGCCGCCTGTTGGCGATTTGATACTTGGGGAGTTTGCGACAGCCCTGCCAGCTTTTGCGGCTGAGCATCCTCAGGCCGCCCGGCTGATTCACTGCGACGCCGGCCTGGGGGATCCAGAGGCGAATGCCAAGCAGGTTGCGATGATCAGCCACTGGGTGCCGCCGCTCGCGGCACCTGGCGCGCTGGTGCTGTCCGATCAGCAGCTCAGTCATCCTGAGCTGGAAGAACTGCCATTGCCGGTTGCCATCCCGCCAAACCGGTATTTCGTCTACAAAAGACGATGAGCAAACCTGGCCCGCTGAATTTGCTGACGGATGTCGGCGGCTTGGCTGTTGGCCATGCCGCGGACGCCAAACTGCGCAGCGGTGTAACCGTCATTCTTCCCGAAAAGCGGGCTGCCTGTTCCGTCGATGTCCGCGGCGGCGCTTCCGGCACGCGCGAGACGGATCTGTTGCGCCCAGAGGCGTCCATGCAGGCCGTCGACGCCATATGTCTGTCGGGAGGTTCTGCCTTTGGCCTCGATGCCGCATCCGGCGTGGTTCACTGGCTGGCCAAGCGCAAGCGGGGCTACAGCATTCACAATCTGACGGTGCCGATCGTGCCGGCGGCCATCCTGTTCGACTTGAATAACGGCGGCGACAAGAACTGGGGCGACGAGCCGCCCTACCGGCGGCTTGGTCAGCTGGCTTGTGACAATGCCAGTGATGGAGCGTTCCCGCTGGGCAATATCGGTGCTGGCTATGGGGCGGCGGCGGGCAAGCTCAAGGGCGGCCTGGGGAGTGCCTCCTGGGTTGAACCTGACGGTCTGGTGGTTGCGGCGCTTGTCGCCGTCAATTCGGTCGGCAGTGTGATGACGCCCGACAATCGCGGTTTCTGGGCCGCGCCCTTTGAGCAGGACGCGGAATTCGGCGGCCAGCCTATGGGCATTGATCCCGGGCAATTGTCCCTGGGGATTCCTGTAGAATCCCGTATTGCAGGCCATACCTGTATTGGCGTCGTGGCCACTAATGCCGATCTCGACAAAGCCGCGTTACGTCATGTGGCAACCATGGCGCATGACGGCCTTGCCCGGGCGGTGCGGCCAATTCATACGCCTTTTGATGGCGATACCATCTTTTCTCTGGCCACGGCGACGTGGCAGGATCGGGTCGATGCAACAGGGAAGCCGTGGTTGACGGCCCGGATAGGCAGCATTGCGGCGGATTGCGTCGCTCGAGCGGTTGCCCGAGGAGTATGGGCGGCCGAGCCGATGGGGGCTCTTGGCAGTGCCAGGGAGGCGATGCCGAGGTCCTAAGAAAGGGAGAATGGAGATGCTTATTTCGAAAACATGGGCGGTTTTGGGGATAGGTGTCGCCTGGGGATTAAGCCTGACGCTCGCCGCGCCTCATGCTTCGGCTCAGGCCAAGAAGGATGCGCTAATTCTGGGCATGTCGCTGGAGCCGCCGGGGCTCGATCCCACCATCGCGCCGGCAGCGGCCATTGGCGAAATCACGCATCTCAATATTTTCGAAGGCCTGACCCGTATCCAGGAGAATGGCGAGGTCGCGCCGCTGCTGGCGGAGAGCTGGACTGTCTCTCCGGATATGATGACCTTTACCTTCAAGCTGAAGCAGGGCGTCAAATTCCAAGACGGCACCGCATTTGATTCCGCCGATGTAAAATATTCTTTCGAGAAATACGCGGGCGAGAAGAGCACCAACAAGCGCAAGGCTGTTTTTGCCAATATGGCAAAGATCGAAACGCCGGATGCGTATACCGTTGCGATCAGTCTGAAAAAGCCAGATCCTACCCTGCTGTTTAGCTTGGGTGAGAATACCGCGGTGATCACGGCGCCCGAATCCAGCGACACCAATGCGACCAAACCGATCGGAACCGGCCCGTATAAGCTGCAGGACTGGGTGAAAGGCGATTCCGTGACCTTGGTCGCGGCGGAAACCTATCGCGATCCGGCTGCGATCAAGATCAAGACGGTGAAGTTCCGCTTCATCTCCGATCAGGGCGCCATGGTGGCGGCGATGCGGGCGGGCGATCTCGATGCCGTGCCAATTGGCATCAATGGCGAGAATGTGCGCGAATTCCAGAAGGACAAGCGCTTTACGGTGACAGTGGGCTCGACCGAAGGCGAGACCATGCTCATCATCAACAACAAGCGCAAACCGCTCGATGACGTCCGGGTCCGGCGCGCGTTAAGCCACGCCATCGACAAGCAGGCCGTTCTGGAGGCTGCGGCGGCAGGGCTTGGCAAGGTGATCGGAAGCCATTTCCCGCCGCATCATCCTGCCTATGTCGATCTGACCAGCATGTATCCTTACGATCCGGCCAAGGCGAAAGCACTGCTGAAGGAGGCTGGCGTTGGCAACCTTGAACTGACGCTTCGCTTGCCGCCGCCGCCTTATGCCCGTCCCATCGGCGAGGTCGTACAGGCGATGCTGGCTGACGTGGGAATTACGGCAAAGATCGAAAGCGTCGAGTGGGCACAGTGGCTGGACGGGACGTTCAAGAACAAGAATTTTGATCTGACCGTCGTCAGCCATGTCGAGCCCAACGACTTCGTCAAGTACGCCGAGCCGGATTACTACTGGCAATACGACAGCAAGGAGGCTCAGGCGCTGATCGCCAAGGCGACTTCGACGCTCGACAAGGCTGAGCGGACCAAGGCGTTGCAGGATTTGCAGCGGCGCCTTGCTGAGGATGCGGTGAATGTTTTCCTCTACAATCTGCCGCGTCCCACGGTTTATAAGACCGGCCTCAAGGGGCTATGGGTCAACGCGCCGATCTTTGTCAACGATCTGGCGGCGGTTTACTGGGAGTAGAGCAGGGGGCACATCAACAAACAAAAAGCCCGCCGGAATAATCCGGCGGGCTTTTTAATGACCGACGCCGATACTGGGATCAGCGAACGAAGACATGGACCTCGTTGGTAGCCGCTTGAGCGTTGCTGCCGGCAGTCACATTCACGCGGCTAGCCGGCAGGCCCATATCCGCCAGCGAACGCAGCACGCGGTCGGCATTGCGGCGGGCCTGGTTTTGGTTGCTGGCGGACTGCGCCTGAGTGCCGCCGGCGGCCACAGCAACCACGTCGAACACGGCATTCGGCTTCCGCTGCAGGGCCTGCGAGACAGCATTATAGAGCGCCTGCTGATACGGCACATCAGCGCGGTCAAAGCGGATCACCACCAGCGGTACGCGGCCATCGGTGCTGACCGGGGTGCCGATATCGGCAGCTGCAAACTGCTGCGTACCGGCGTAATAGGTGGCGCGGTTGCCCAAGGCCGGGCCCAGCAACTCACCCTGCTTGATCGCGGCCGACAGCGTGGTCAGGTTGGTCCGCTCGCTGCCGATGTAATTCGTCTGGCGTGCCACGTCCTGGCTCAGCTCGCCAAGCAGGCGGTCGATCAGCACCACCGTTTTGGCGGTCTCGTCTTCCAGAACGGCCAGCTGACGATGATCCTCGTCGATTGCGCCCGAAAGGCTGTAGGTCGATTTGATCGACTGCAGCAGATAGGTGGCCATGGCGGAATCGGCGGCGACCTGATTGCCCAGGCCGCTCAGCTGATTCACGTCAGCTGCCATCCGGTCCAGTTCCACCTGTGCCTGGTTCCACTGGCTCAGCAGGATCGGGTTGCCGGGCGTGGTGCCCATCTGCAACCGGGTGCTGACGGCCGCCACCAGGCCATGGTAGCGCTGTGAATTCTGGGTTGCCTGAGTGCGGATGCTTTGCAACGTCTGATTGCGCTGGGTCACTTGCTGCTGCAGCTGCGCCAATTCGCCGCGCATCTGCTGAACCTTCTGTCCGACGAAAGTACCGGTCGGCTGGCCCGGAGTGACGCCGGGAACAACGAAATTGGTCGAGCCCATCGTGGGGGGGCTCAAGGTCGGTTGCGGATTGGCCTCGGCCGCTGACGGCGGAATCTGCTGGACAGTGTCACTGCTGCCGCCGGCCGGATCCTCGCCGGTCAAAGACGGCCACAGCGCTTCCGACGTATAGGAGCAGCCGGACAGAAGAAGGGCTAAGGAAGTGACGGCACCCGCTGAAGCCAAACGACGGCGCTGCAGCGCCGGATTACGAACAGGATATGCCATGCCGCGCCGTCTCGCGTTGAAGTTATCGTGTCTTGTCATGCTGGCCTGAAGGCCCCCCGTTAGCACTCGGCGCAGCACCGTCCTGCGGCCGGTGCGCACCTTCTGCGAACACTGCTATTCTACGGGCGGGCGGTACTGCCCGCAAGCTCCATCTGCCAGTAGAATCCGTGGGTTGCGCTGAATCGAATAGGACCTTCGTGGCCCTTGCATCGTCTGGTCGAATTGAGTAGGTTCCGCCCCCACGCGGTTAGCCGCATGCGCGCTCGTAGCTCAGCTGGATAGAGCACCAGACTACGAATCTGGGGGTCAGGAGTTCGAATCTCTTCGAGCGCGCCATTTCTTTCAAATACTTAGGTATTCCCACCACGCCGGATGGCTCGTGTCTGGGACTTTTGAAAATCCCGGTCAAATCTTTCATCGCTTAGGGCTCAAAAGCCCTCTTCTTGGCGCGGGTATGGGATTCGGGGCCTCGATTCTCAGGTCCTCGATTCGCCCTCATTGATTAGTGCGGTGCCGACGACCCGCTCCGTTCGGGTTCTAATTGCTCGCCTTTCACCAGAGTTGGCGTCACACCGCAATTCGAAGCCAGCAGTAGGGGCGCACTGGTCCACAGCGTCGCCGCGAGCGCGAACGCCGCGGTAATGCCATGGAGCGTGAGCAGGAAACCCGGTGTGTGGCGCGCCCGCGCTATGCGCCAGGCGGAAAAAAGTATCGCCGTCAGTATGGCGATATGGAGCGGGAGCAGAAGGAATGGTGCCAGCTGCTGCAGCGTTATTACGCCAAGTGTGACACCCTGCCAGCCCATCGCGCAGCCAAGCGACACGGCTGCATAGATACTCGCGAAGGCTGACGCCCAGACGAGGAACCCTACTAAAAGCCCGAACGGGCTGCTGGAAACCTGGCGCCAATTGATCATGGCGCCACCGGAGAGATAAGCCGCAGAAGCGCGAGCCCGATCAGGCCAGCTAAGGCGACATAGGTATACCATAGCAGCAGAATGCGCGGCTCGGCAGAGCGCGTTGCTGAGATATATCCGCACCGACCGCGAGCGATTGTGAAGCCGGTCATAACGAGTGCAACCATGACATGGAGCGCCAGATACCAGAGCATCGCCGTGGATAGTGCGTGAACAGCATGTGCCTTGGCGTCTGGCGCGGCACGGATCAGATAGACGAGCAGCGCGGCGGCGAGCAGCTGCTGGACAAAGGCGATTCCGATAAGACGCTGCCGTGGGGCTGGCGTCGCTACTGCCCTGACAGTTCGCCGCATCGCAAAGACGGCGCCGGCGAGAAGGCCGATGATTACGATGTCGAGCCACATTGCAGCACCGGAAGCGATGGCTGGCTGGACTTCTCCCGGCGTCACGACCAGCAGGAATATGCCGCCGAAGAGCAGCGAGGCGAACATGGTACCGTCTGCTACAAGCGTGAAGGCCATCGCCCACCAGGCCGGTGGCCGCTCTGTTTCGGCATGCAGCGGCAGGGACAGGCCGAGACCGGCAGGCAGGGCGCCATAATCGCGCTGCAGCCCCGAGTGCCAAGCCCAGACCAGGAAGAGAGTCATCGCGGTTGCCAAGCCGGCGAGGGCGAGTCCGTAGATTTTGAAGAGCGCGCCCAGAAAGAAAACTGCTGTCGCGAGTGCGGCGAAAAACGGCAGATAAGTAGGCTTGGGCAGAAGAACGATCTGATCCGGCCGGCCCGAGACCATGTCGACGCTCAAGGTCTCCATCCAGCCGTGACGGACCTCCGGCAAATAGCCGTCGCCCGTAGCGAGTTTCAGAGCCAAACCGCTTTGCGCCTTGAGTGGATACCGGCTGCGTATGTGTGGCAAAGCAGCGAAATTATAAAGCGGCACCGGCCCGGGAACCGTCCATTCCAGCGTATCCGCCTGCCACGGATTTCGGCAGGACCGCGGCGCAAATCTGAGCTGCAGGATGATGTCGACGACGAAGAGCGCGAACCCTGCCGCCATGACGAAGGACCCCATCGAGGAGATCAGGTTCAGGACGTCCCAGTTCATTTCGACAGGATAAGTGAAGATTCGCCGCGGCATCCCTCTGAGGCCGGTGAGATGCATCAGGAAGAACGTGCCATGGAAGCCGAGAAAGATAAGCCAGAAGGCGACCAGCCCCAGCCGGTGTTGTGCCTGGCGACCAGTGAAACGCGGAAGCCAGTAATAAGCAGCGGCGAGCATCGGGAAAACGAAGCCGCCAACCAGTACATAATGCAGATGCGCCACCACAAAATGCGTGTCATGGGCTTGCCAGTCGAAGGGCACGACGCCGACCATCACGCCAGTCAGCCCCCCCATCACGAAGACGAAAAAGAAGCCAAGTATGTAGAGCATGGGCAGTTTTAGCTGGGGGCGTCCCATCACCAGCGTGGCGAGCCAGCTGAAAATCTGGACCGAGGTGGGAATCACCACCAGCAAGCTGGCGGCCGAGAAAAACGCCAGCGACAGGTGCGGCAGGCCAGTGGTGAACATGTGATGCACCCAGAGGCCGAAGCTGATGAATCCAAGTGCGATGATGCTGGCGACCAGCCAGCTGTAGCCGATCAGCCGTTGCCGGCTCAGCACCGGCAATATTGTCGAGATTGCGCCGGCCGCCGGCAGGAAGATGATGTAGACTTCGGGATGGCCGAACATCCAGAAGAGGTGCTGCCAGAGCAGCGGATCGCCGCCGCGCGTCGGATCGAAGAAAGGCCAGCCGAAAGCGCGTTCGACTTCCAGCAGGATTGAGCCGAGGATCAGCGGCGGAAATCCCACCAGTATCATGAAAGCCGTCACCAGCATATACCAGGCGAAAATCGGCAGACGCTGCAGCGACATGCCACCGGTCCTGATCCTGAGAATGCTGACCGCAATCTCGACGGCGGCCGAGATCGCGGAAATTTCAACGAAGGTGATGCCGATTAGCCAGACATCCGAATTGATTCCGGGCGTGTAAGGCTTCGAGCTGAGCGGCGTGTACATGAACCAGCCCGAATCCGGCGCGTAGCCAATGGCGAGCGCCACGACCAGGATCGAACCGCCAAGCACATAACACCAATAGCCGTACGCGCTCAGTCGCGGAAAGGCCATGTCGCGTGAACCCAGCATCTTGGGCAGCAGATACATCGCCAGTCCCTCGAATAACGGAATGGCAAAGAGAAACATCATCACCGTGCCATGCATGGTGAAGAACTGGTTGTAGATCTCTGGTCCGACGAAGGCGCTTCGGGAAGTTGCGAGCTGGGCGCGAAGCAACATGGCGAGCAGGCCGCCGATGGCGAAAAAGGCGAGCGCTGTGAGAATGAAGCGACGACCGATGATGCTGTGATTCACAGCAGCCAGCCGGCCCCAGCCCGGAGGATTGCACCAGGCGCGCTGTAAGTCCTTGTGACGCAAAAGCGCGCTTTTGCCGGACGCAGCCATCAGTTGCTCCGTGTTTCGTCCATGGCCTGGCGCAGGACCGTTTCAAACTCAGCCAGCGGAACCACCTCGACCGTGAAGTACATACCCGCATGGTTTAGGCCGCAGAATTCGGCGCAGGCACCAGCATATGTTCCCACCTGCTCCGAGATGATGCGCATCACATGAATGCGCCCGGGCAGCGCATCTATTTTTCCGCCGAGCCGTGGAATCCAGAAACTGTGGATGACATCCTGACTGCTGATTGCAATATCGACTGGCTGCCCCGCGGGCAGTACCAGCCGATCCGACATCTCTATCCCGCTGGCATAGCGGAAGGTCCATTGCCATTGCGCCGCCATGGCCTGCACGCGCAGCGCCGCCGGCCGCGCCGGATCCGCGAGAAGCCGCTCGCCGGTGAACAGCGCATAGGCCAGTAAGACCGAGAGCACGGTCGCAGGAAAGACCAGCCCGCCGCCAAGAATATAGATAGCGTGCGGGCGACGCAGATATCTTCGCGCTGAGGTGAAGGCAAGCGTCAGCAACGTCATCACCAGGAGGAAAACAAGGCCGCTCCCCACCAGCATGATCCACCACAGATCGGCCACCGCGCTCGCCTGGGGACTGGCAGGGTCAAGGCTGGACAGCGGTCCATCGCAGCCGGTGCCGAGTAGGGGCAGCATCAACATGGACCTTTCGCCGCGGCGAGACGTTATGAGGCAGTGAATTCTCCCGTGACCTTGCGAGGTGGAATGAAGGAGCCCGTCGCCGAGATTTTGGAACATGACGTCAGTTCCACTGTGGCCGTAGCGGGTCATCCGATCCATGCGATGTTGGTGGTCTTTCCGATCGCACTGGTCCTCGGCACACTTGCTTGCGACGTCTTTTACTGGTGGAGCGCCGATCCCTTCTGGGCGCGGGTGGCGCTCTGGGCTGCGGGATCTGGTTTCTGGCTGGGTCTCTTGGCCGCCTTGGCCGGCCTGGCAGAATTGTTGCTGGTGCGCGGCATCCGCATCCGCGTGGCAAGCTGGTCGCATGCCGTGGCGGCGATGATGCTGCTGTCGATCGCAGGGTTGAACTGGGGCTGGCGGCTGCATGATGCCGAGGCGGCAATCCTGCCGGTCGGTCTCGCGCTCTCGGCCCTTGGCAGCTTCTTCGTCGCATTGGCGGGCTGGCACGGGGGCAAGCTGGTTTTCGATCATGGGATTGGCACCATGGTGTCGACCAGCGACTGAAGGCTGCCGGGCACACGCAGCCATACCGGAAAGCTCTCAACTGCGATCCACGGCTTGTTGAGAACGCACCATAGTACAAGCAGGACTAAACCTGTCGTCGTGCCCGTAGCGAAGACAGCTCGCCACGGGTGATAAATGCCATCCGTCCGGAATAGGCGGACAACATGATGTCCGGCGCGCATATGCAACACCACAAGGCCACCGACGAAGACCAGCTTCACCGCCATCCAGGGCGTAAAAACTTCCGCGAGCAGGATCAAAGCAATGCCGGAGGCGATGGCGACAACGGCTGCGGGCGAGGCCAGATGGACATAACCAAAGCGCAGGATATGCTGCAGCCTGCGTGTCTCTGACTTCGACAGGCGGTGCGATTTGGCGAGAAGCAGGCTCGGCAGACCGAGCAGTGTAGCGCTCCAGATTGCGATCGCAGCAATATGCGCAACCTTCAACCAGGCGATCACTGTAGCTTGCCCTCCCGCAGAGGAGGTCGATAAGGCCGCGCCAGAACCAGAGCGACCGCAGCGATGAAATAGGGCAACGCACCAGGCACCCACATCAGCGCGCCGCCAAGCTGCTGGTCTTCCAGCGGTGACAGCCCCCAGAGCGGGGTGGTTGCGATATGCGGCAAGTAGAGTGCCGCCGGTGCGAATGTGAGCAGGGCGCCCAGCAACCCCATCTGGATTACGGTGGCAAGTAGTGCGAGCAGCACTGACAGCGGCGCAACGCGGGCGGCAACGCAGACGCTTGCCCAGAACAGCAGAGCAGCAGCCAGCAGGCTCGTTTGCATCGCCCAATAGACCCCCGGCAGGTCATAAGCGGCGATGTATAGCGGTGGGATGTGCCAAAGCCAGAACACGCCTGCTTTCAGGGTGGCAGCGACGCCGGGCGCGACGAGAACAGAAACGGGTGTAAACGGGCGAAGAAAACCGGCCAGCAGCGGCGCGGCAAGCGCGACCATCAGGATATGATGTGCCACGCGACCGGAGAAGAGCGCCGTGGTGAGTGCGCAGAACGGCGAAATGAACAGGAACAGCAGGATGGCGGTACCAACTATCCCTTTCTGGGCCATGGCGCGGGTGCGATCTTTGCGGCTTCGCCAAAGCCAAATCCCGACCAGCACTGCGCCACCTGTGACCGCAAGCAGAATTGGATCCAGGTTCCAGCGGCCAAGCCACGCTTCCGGTGATGGCGGCGGCCCGCAATAAGGGACGACGCCGGGAATGTCCTGCCGTACCAGTGTCAGCATCGAGGCTTGCCCCAGCGCTCAGCTCGCCAATCTCGATCATCTTTGTCGAATGACATTCGTGAGGTGATGCGCATCTCCGCCCCCGGTTCGTCGAAGTGCAACAGCGGGTGTCGCACTTGGTTCCGAAAAAGGCCGGACCGCCGCGGAATTCTCAATATGACGAAGTCGTGGGGGGTGGGCACGGCACAACAAATCGCCGCTGTGTCTCAATCGCGAGGAACACTCGCGACGCAAGCGGGTTGCGCAACAAAGCCACATCGGGGAGATGCCATGAAACAGGGTTTATCGCTCGGTCGCCGTGATCTGCTGCGCGGCCTGATCATGACTGGCGGGACGACAGCCACGGTATTTGCGGCCACCGCGGTACGCGATGCCCACGCCTATGATCCCGGCCAGCGCGAGCGCGTTGCAAGATACCAGCCAGATAGCGCCGATGTGCAGGCCTTCTACCGCACCAACGGCTATGAGACCCTTAAGAAATGAGGCGGCCATGTTGATCCGGCAGGGAGGCCGCACCCGCAGGTTCCTCGGCACTATTAATGCTGCCGCGACGCCTGACTCCACCGTAGACCGGCGCACTTTTCTGCGTCGCTCCGGCTTTGCCGCCGGCGGACTCGGCGCCTTCGCAGCACTTTCGATCGGTATGGTCACTCGCAGCGAAGCGGTGCCCGGTCCGGCGCCGGGCGAAGCGACGGAGCGGCGCAAGAATGTCTGCACGCATTGTTCGGTTGGGTGTACGGTGATTGCCGAGGTGCAGAACGGTGTCTGGACCGGACAGGAGCCGGCTTGGGACAGCCCAATCAACCGTGGCAGCCATTGTGCGAAAGGTGCCGCGATCCGCGAGATCGTTCAGGGCGAACGACGGCTGAAATACCCCATGAAGCTCGTCAACGGCCGGTGGCAGCGCATCGGTTGGGACCAAGCCATCGAAGAGATCGGTGACAAGCTGCAGACCTTGCGGGAGGAGAGCGGTGCCGATTCCGTCTTCTGGCTAGGCTCAGCGAAATTCACTAACGAGGCCGCTTATCTGATGCGGAAGCTGGCCGCATTCTGGGGCACCAACAGCATCGATCACCAGGCTCGCATCTGTCATTCCACTACTGTCGCTGGTGTCGCCAATACCTGGGGCTATGGTGCGCAGACAAATTCCTACAATGATCTGCGCAATTCCAAGACCATGATCATCATGGGTGGCAATCCGGCGGAAGCACACCCGATCTCGATGCAACACATTCTTGCAGGCAAAGAGATCAATCGCGCCAACGTGATCGTGATCGATCCGCGTTTCACGCGCACGGCCGCCCATGCGACCATGTATGTGCGGCTTCGCCCCGGTACCGATATCCCGGTTCTAATGGGTATCATGTGGCATGTTGTCAGGAATGGTTGGGAAGATACCGAATTTCTGAACCAGCGCGTTTATGGCATGGACCAGGTGCGCGAGGTTATTGAACGCTATCCTCCCGAAGAGGTTGAGCGGATCAGCGGCGTGAAGGGTGACCAGCTGCGTCGTGTGGCTGAACTGTTGGCGACGCAGAAGCCGGCAACCCTGATCTGGTGCATGGGGCAAACGCAGAAGACAGTCGGCACGGCCAATGTACGCGCCTCCTGCCTCGCCCTCCTGCTCACCGGCAATGTCGGGAAGCCGGGGACCGGCGCTAATATATTCCGCGGGCATACCAATGTGCAGGGCGCAACTGATCTCGGCCTCGATGTCACCAGCCTGCCGCTTTATTACGGCCTGACCGAGGTGGCCTGGAAACACTGGGCCCGGGTCTGGGAGGTCGATTATGAGTGGCTGGAAAGTCGCTTTGACGAAGTACCTGCCAAAGTCGGCCGAAAACCGCGCAGTCGCCGCGAAAATATGGAAACACCGGGCATCACGTCGACACGCTGGTTTGACGCTGTGACTATGCCGGAAGATGTGATCGACCAGGCTACGCGGATTCGTGGCATGGTGGTAATGGGCCATGGCGGCAATACTGTGCCCCGCATTCCCGATGCCGTGAGAGGCGTAGAGGCGCTCGACGTATTAGTGGTGGTAGATCCGCATCCGACATCCTTCGCCTCCATGTCGGCCCGCAAAGACAATTTCTATCTGCTACCGGCTTGCACTTCGTTGGAGATGCATGGTTCGCGCACGGCCTCAAACCGCTCGCTGCAATGGGGAGAGCAGATCGTTCAGCCAGCCTTTGAGTCAAAAAACGACTACGAGATCATGTATTTGCTGGCGCGCAAGCTCGGCTTCGCCGACCTGATGTTCAAGAATATCAAGGTCGAGAATAACGTGCCGGTGGCCGAGGATATCCTCCGCGAAATCAATCGTGGTGGCTGGTCCACGGGCTATTGCGGTCAGTCACCTGAGCGACTCAAGGCACATATGCGTAACCAGGACAAATTCGATATCGTCACGTTGCGCGCACCGAAGGACGATCCGGAGGTCGGCGGCGATTATTACGGCCTGCCCTGGCCCTGCTGGGGCAAGCCTGAACTTCGCCATCCAGGTTCGGCCATTCTCTACAATACCGATCTGCATGTGATGGATGGCGGCAGCCCGTTTCGAGCCCGCTTTGGTTTGGTGCGTGATGGCGAGACCCTGCTGGCGGAAGATTCTTTTACGGCCGGTTCGGAGTTGACCGACGGCTATCCCGAATTCACCGTGGGCGTGCTCAAGAAACTCGGATGGGATGCCGATCTGCGGCCCGAAGAGCTGGAGATCATCCAGCGCATCGGCGGCGATGAGATCGAACGAGTGTCTTGGGCTGTCGATCTGTCCGGCGGCATCCAGCGCGTTTGCCTGCAGCATGGCGTGATGCATTACGGCAACGGCAAGGCTCGCGCCGTGGCCTGGAATCTGCCCGACCCTATTCCCGTGCATCGGGAACCGATTTACTCACCCAGCGTGGAATTAGTCGGCAAATATCCTACGCGACCCGATGAGCGGCAGTTTCGCATGCCCAATAACGGCTTCTCGATACAGAAGGCGGCGATCGAGCGGAACACGGCGCGCCAGTTTCCCCTCATCCTGAGCAGTGGCCGGCTGGTCGAATATGAAGGCGGCGGTGAGGAAACGCGATCCAACAGGTGGCTCGCCGAACTGCAGCAGGAGATGTTCATCGAGATCAATCCTGCCGACGCAGGTGAGCGCGGCATCCGCGACGGTCAGTGGGTCTGGGTATACGGACCTGAAAGCCAGTCGAAGGCGCGGATGAGGGCCCTGGTGACCGACCGGGTCGGCCGCGGGGTCGCCTGGATGCCCTTTCACTTCGCTGGCTTCTACCAGGGCGCCGATCTGCGTGGGCGCTATCCGCAGGGCGCCGATCCCATTGTTCTGGGTGAGAGCGCCAATACGATCACCACGTATGGCTATGACCCCGTGACCAACATGCATGAAGGCAAGGTGACGCTGTGTCAGATCGAGGCCGCGACTTCATGAGGAACACTGCATGGCCCGCATGAAATTCCTCTGCGATGCCGACCGCTGCATCGAGTGCAATGCCTGCGTCACGGCCTGCAAGAACGAGCATGACGTGCCCTGGGGCATCAACCGCCGTCGCGTGATTACACTGAATGACGGCAAACTGGGTGAGCGCTCCATTTCCATGGCCTGCATGCATTGTGAAGATGCTCCCTGCGCTGCGGTCTGTCCGGTTGACTGCTTCTACCGGACCGAAGATGGCGTGGTGCTGCATTCCAAGGACATGTGCATCGGCTGTGGCTATTGCTTCTACGCCTGCCCCTTCGGCGCGCCGCAATATCCGCAGGTCGGCAATTTCGGTAGCCGCGGCAAGATGGACAAATGCACCTTCTGCGCCGGGGGTCCGGAAGAGGATTCCACGGCAGACGAATATCGCAAATACGGCCGCAACCGACTGGCCGAAGGCAAGCTGCCGCTTTGCGCCGAGATGTGTTCCACGAAGTCACTGCTGGCAGGTGACGGCGAGATGATCGCGCAGATCTATCGTGAGCGCGTACGTCAGCGCGGATACGGCTCCGGCGCTTGGGGCTGGCGGACGGCCTATCGCAGCGATATCGCAGTTTAGCGGGGTGAGGGACTATGATGCGAATTGCTCCCCGCGGCCGGCTCTTTCCGATCCTCGGCATGCTGATACTCCTTTTTCTGGCCTTGCCGGTGACGGCGCAGCCGTCAGGCCAGGTCAATCCTACTGCAGCCGCACAGCAAGAGCGGCAGTTGCTGCAGGAGATGCAGAAGCTGGAGGGCCGCATCACCCTGCCACAGCGCCAGGCTGCAGTTCTGGAGCAGCCGCAGGGCCGGCAATATCAGGACGTGCATGAACGACTTTTGCCTTGGTCGGGTGCAATCATTATCCTCAGCCTGATCGCGGTGCTGGCAGCCTTCTATCTCGTGAAAGGCCGCCTTGGCCGCGACGTGAAAGACTCCGGCCGCAAGATCGAGCGGTTCAATTTCCTGGAACGCGCCAATCACTGGATGACGGCTACCTGCTTCATCGTGTTGGCGCTGACAGGACTCAATTACATTTTTGGCAAGCGGCTGATCATGTCGTTGGTCGGACCCGATGGCTTCGCCACTTGGTCACAATGGGCGAAGTATGCGCATAATTTCTTTTCCTGGCCCTTCATGGTTGGGATTCTTGTGATGATCCTGCTCTGGCTGCGCGACAATCTGCCGAACCGCTACGACTGGGAATGGCTGAAGTCAGGCGGCGGCATTTTCGGCCGGGGGAATCCCGATGCGGCGCGTTTCAATGCCGGCCAGAAACTCTTTTTCTGGGCCGTAGTGCTGGGTGGGATCTGGCTGTCGGCCACCGGCCTGCTGCTGTTGTTTCCCTTTGTCTGGGTCGACATCAATGGCATGCAGGTCGCGCAATATATGCATGCCGGCATGGGCATTTTGCTAATCGCCGTGATCCTCAGCCATATCTATATCGGCACGATCGGCATGAAGGGTGCCTATGACGCAATGGGCGACGGCAAGGTGGATCTGGCCTGGGCGCAGCATCATCACCGCATCTGGGTGGATGAGCGGCGATCGCGCCAAACGGACAGCGAGCAACCGGCTCGTCCCGCTTCGCAGGCGGGTGAATGATGCGGGCGATCCTGACCGGCAGCGCAATTGCCATCCTGCTTGCCGTCGCCGTCGGCCTGACGTTGCCTTCGGCGCGGGAACCTGCTTATCGGGCGTTTTCCGCTTCCAGCGTCCGGGTGGACGAACCGGGTGAGAATCTCGTCGGTCATAGCTGGGAAACTTCGCGTCTGCGCAGGGAGTTTTAAGTCGCATGTCAGTATTTTGTATTGAGATTGGGCTTATAGTTGCACGACGGCGTGTGCACAGCGCCTGGACCGATCACGTTTGGCTGGTGCGCGCCGCATTGCCGGCGGTGCCAGTTACGCCGGTCGGCACGGTCGTCTTCGAGAATGACCAGGAGAGCTGCCATTTTGCCGGCAGCGCCCGCCTGATGCTGCATCCGGCGCTGACCGCGCACTATTGCGACAATCTCATGGCGTTGCAGCCTTCGGTCTGGGTGCAGCTTCGCACCGACGGCGATTCCTGCCGCGTTTGCGCTGCGACGGTCGATCCCTATGAAGGCGAGGCGATGGGGGACGGGTTTGCCACTTTGGTCGAGGCGGTGGCGATGCCGTTCGAGATTCAGCGGCAGCTGCAGGCTTTCATCGCAACCTTCCATGTCGAGCGTCCATTCGTCAAACGCCAGCGTCGTTCAAGCGTCGTACAGGTTAGAGCTGCAGAGGGAGGGGCCGCATGACTGGGTCGCAATTTGCCCGATGGGCCAGACGCAAGCGTGCCGCACAGGGAACGCCCGCCGCTGCCACCGTGCACCCCGACACACCGCCGCCGGCGCTGCCAGCCATTGAGGAAATTACCGCGCTGACGGATATTCGGGGGTTTCTGCATCCCGGCGTTTCAGCAGAACTGCGCAAGGCCGCCCTGCGTAGGGCCTGGCTTGTCGATCCGGCCGTTCGCGATTTCGCCGGTCCGGCCCGCGACTACGACTTCGACTGGACGCGTGCCGAAGGCCTGCCCGCCGGCGGGCCGATCACCCCGCCGCCGACTGTTGATGCCCACCAGGTAAGGGTGAGTGATGCGACCGAAAAGGAGGCTGGCGATGCGTAGCAGTTTTTTGTTGCTGTTTTTGCTGCTGCTCATGACCGCGGGCGGCGCGCAAGCCGGTGAAGCCAATATCTGTCGTGAGCTGGCCAGCTATGTCGATTCGGCCACGAAGCAGGCTGGTCAGGAGAAACCAAGTGAAGGAAATTCTGGCACGAGCCCAGGCGACGTACGGCGAGACGGCCAAGGTACAGGCACCCAGGGCGGCGGTTCCGTGAGTTCGGAGTCGTCCTCAAATGACAGACAGCAAGCGGATGCGCCGGCAAATGCACCCGCTTCAAGTTCGGCGGCCCCGGAGCCCGCCACCAGTCCGCATGCCTCGTCGGACGCGACCACACCGCTTGGCGGTGAAGAGAAATGGCGCCGGCCCGATCATCTTTATGCGGTGGCGCGTGGGGGCGATATCTCCGCCTGCCGTAAAGCCACGCAAGATCTTCGCCGTGGCGGCGTCGATCTTCCAGCATCGCTTATTGCGTTAGCGGCCTATACGGAGAGGAGGCAAGGCAGAGAATAGGACAGGCTAACGGCCTCAGCTTTTGAGCGCGCCGCTTGTCTGGGACTCTGCAGGCAATTCAGGGCTTTCCTGGCGCAAAGCAATCGGGAAAGTTTCATAATTCCAAATACTTATGGATTGGCCCCATAACTGCGAATCTGGGGCAGGAGTTCGAATCTCTTCGAGCGCGCCATTTTCTCCTTTTCCGACCAACCGGTAGTGTTGCCTAATTTTTCGGTTTGCTGGACCAAAGCACGGCTCCGTGCGGCTGGGTTCGGCATGCGCGCTGGTACGGACTGGTGCTTCGCCAGTGGCTCGCTAGCATTCGCGAGACCGGATTTTGACTTGTTCATTCAGTGAAAACAGGAAGGTTGACGCGCAGATTATGCCGTCTGGCCCTTCCGGAGCCGTTTCGACCTTTGCTAGGATCGATAGCATAAGAACGAAATAACACCCGAGAAGCCACTCCGTGAAACAATCGAATATTACCAGCCCCGGATTGCTGGAGCTGTATCGCGCCATGTGTCGCATCCGTGCTTTCGAGGATGCGGCAGAAGAGGCAAGCCGCGGCGGCGTCGCTGCTTTTGGCCAGACGGCTGGCAGTCAGGCCAATGTACGTGGGCCGCTGCACCTTTCCACCGGTCAGGAAGCCGTAGCGGCTGGTGTCTGCGCCCACCTCAAGCCCGCCGATTATCTCACCTCCACCCATCGCGGCCATGGGCATACGCTGGCCAAGGGGGCGGATCTTGAACGCATGATGCACGAGCTGTTCGGCAAGGCGAGCGGCTTTTGCGGCGGGCGCGGCGGCTCGATGCATATCGCTGATTTCTCCGTCGGCATGCTGGGCGCCAATGGCGTTGTTGCCGCTGGAGTTCCGATTGCAGTCGGCGCGGCACAATCCATCAAGATCAGGAAGGCCGATGCCATCGCCGTGACTTTCTTCGGTGATGGTGCAATCAATCGTGGCCCCTTCGCCGAGAGTCTGAACTGGGCTGCGGCTTTCCAGCTGCCGATTCTGTTCGTCTGTGAAGACAATCAATGGTCGGCAACGACGAAGACCGGCACGATGTCGGCCGGCGGCGGTGCTGCGGCGCGGGCGCGCGCCCATGGCATTGAAGCGGAAGAAGTGGACGGCAATGATGTCGTCGCCGTAAGCGAGACGGCACGGCAGCTGATCGCCGATATCCGTGCCGGGAAGGGGCCGCGACTTCTGCATGCCCGAACCTATCGTTTCAAAGGCCATGTCTCGGTCGATCCTGCCATCTATCGCGATCCGGCAGAACTCGAAGCTGCGCTGAAGAGCGATCCGCTGCTGATCGCTGCCGAGCAACTGCGCGCCCAGGGGATAGAGCAGACGCAGATCGATGCGGTGATGCAGCAAGCTCGCGATGAGGTTGCTGCCGCTGTGCGTTCGGCACTCGCGGCACCCTGGCCGGCTAAGGATGCAGCCTGGTCGGAAATTCAGGATACCGGAGCCGGACAATGGCAGTGATGAATTATGCCGCTGCCGCTGCGGCTTCGTTGAAAGCGGCCATGCAGGCGGATGCCAGTGTTGTGGCTTTGGGTGAGGATCTCGGCCGCGGCGGTATTTTTGGCCAGTATCGCGGGTTGCTGGAGGATTTCGGGCCCGAGCGGATAATCGACACGCCGATTTCGGAAGCCACGATTGTCGGCGCCGCAGTCGGTATGGCGCTGACCGGACTGAAGCCGGTCGTCGAGATGCGGGTGATTGATTTTGCCCTCTGCGCCATGGACGAAATCGTCAACCAGGCCGCCAAGAATCGGTTTATGTTCGGCGGCCAGGGGAGGGTGCCGGCCGTAATCCGTATGCCGATCGGCATCTGGAGCGCGTCCGCCGCGCAGCACTCTCAATCTCTGGAAAGCTGGTTTGCCCATGTGCCGGGCCTGGTGGTGCTGGCGCCATCCACGCCGCAGGACAATTACAGCCTGTTGCAGGCTGCGCTGCAGTGCGGCGATCCGGTCGCCTATTTCGAACATAAGGAACTCTGGGCAACGGAAGGCGAGGTCGATGCCACGCAGCGCGTCGATATCGGGCGAGCCCGTATTCTGCGCGAAGGTCGGGACCTCACTATCGTCAGCTGGAGCAAAGCTGCCATCTGGTCGGCGGAAGCAGCAGCGCAACTGGCCAATCACGGGATCGAGGCCGAAGTCATCGACTTGCGCACGCTCTGGCCGTGGGACCGGGAAACCGTCTTTACCTCTGCACGGAAAACCGGCTGCGTCCTGATTGTGCACGAAGCTGTGCAAGTTGCCGGTTTCGGTGCGGAAATCGCCGCGACGCTGGCAGAAGAGGGGATGGCAAAGGTGGCTCGTCTCGGCGGCCCGCGGGTGCCGGTTGGCTATGCGCCGCTGCTTGAGGCGGAAGTCCGCGTCACGCCGGACCGCATCGTGGCCAAGGCGAAGGCATTGCTCGGGCGCTGAGAACCGCTAGCATGAGGCATATTGGCTTTGCGCGGCCGATATTGTATTGCGTCACATAAGGTACATGAAATACCGCAGTCCAATGCGGAAATCGAAACGGAGGAAACAACATGGATCGTCGTACGCTGCTCAAGGCCGGTGTTGCCGGCGCGGCCTTCACTGCCGCCCCTTATTTCTTTACCCGCCCGTCGATGGCGCAGGGCAAATATAAGGATGAGTACAAGCTCTCCACGGTGGTTGGCTTGCCGTTCCCCTGGGGCCAAGGTGGCGATATCTGGGCCAAGCTGGTGCGTGAGCGCACCGAAGGCCGCATCAACATCAAGATGTATCCAGGCGTCTCGCTGGTGAACGGCGATCAGACTCGCGAGTTCACCGCGATTCGCCAGGGCGTCATCGATCTTGCCGTCGGTTCGACGATCAACTGGTCTCCGCAGATCAAGCAGCTCAACCTCTTCTCGCTGCCCTTCTTGGCGCAGGACCATGCCGGTCTCGATGCCTTGGTGCAGGGTGAGGTCGGCAAGGAGATCATGCAGCTTGTCGAGAAGAATGGTGTCGTTCCGCTGGCCTGGGGTGAAAACGGCTTCCGTGAGGTGACCAATTCCAAACGCGAGATCCGCACGCCGGCCGATATGAAGGGCCTGAAGTTCCGCGTCGTCGGTTCGCCGATCTTCAACGATACCTTTACGGCTCTGGGCGCCAACCCGACCCAGATGAGCTGGGCCGATGCGCAGCCGGCGCTGGCGTCCGGCGCTGTCGAAGGTCAAGAAAACCCGCTGCACATCTTCACTGCGGCGAAGCTGCACACGCTTGCGCAGAAGTATGTGACGCGCTGGGGCTATGTGGCTGATCCGCTGATCTTCGTTGCCAACAAGGACGTTTGGAATTCCTGGACGCCGAAGGATCGCGATATCGTGCGCCAGGCCGCGATCGATGCTGGGAAGCAGGAGATCGCCATTGCCCGCAAGGGTCTTACCCCTGACGATCAGTCGCTGGTCAAGGAGGTCGCGGCGCTGGGGGTCACCGTCACCGAACTGACCGAAGCCGAGAAGAATGCCTTCAAGCAGGCGGTGAAGCCGGCTTATGACAAGTGGGCGCAGCAGATCGGTATCGATCTGGTGAAGAAAGCCGAAGCCGCGGTCGCGGCACGCAAGAAGGCGTAAAATTCTTAGGTCTGAGTTGTGCAAAGGCCGGCACGCTCGCCGTTCCGGCCTTTGCCTTTTCCGCCGGAGCGACTCTTGTCCATACCCTCCGAAGCTGAACCTCTCAAAGAGGCCTCCCAGCCCGAGCGGCTGAAATGGGAAGACTGGGTTGGCGCAGCCTGCATGGTGGCGCTTGCCCTGATCACCTTCGCCAATGTCCTGGTGCGCTACTTCACCAGCCAGTCTTTTGCCTGGACAGAGGAAATTTCGATTTCGCTCATGGTGGTGGTGACATTGGTCGCTGCGTCTGCGGCGGTCTATCGCGACCGCCATATCCGCATCGAAGTCTTTTTCGACAGCGGTTCTCCGCAGCGCCGCCGTCTGCTGGCGTTGTTCTCCGCGGCGATGACTGTGCTCGCTTTTACGCTGCTGGCTGTGTTTGCCAGCCGCTTCGCCTATGACGATTACCAATATGAGGTAACCTCCCCCGGTATCGGTGTGCCGCAATGGTGGTACAGCGTCTGGCTGCCTGTGCTTTCCATTGTCATCGCGATCCGGGGTTTGCAGGTTTTCCTGCGGGTGTGGCGCCGCAAATGATCGGCCTCATCATCTTCCTTCTTTTCATCGTGCTGATGCTGGCTGGTGTGCCGATCGGCGTGGCGCTCATGCTGGCTGGCAGCCTTGGCATTGGCATGGCCGACCTCGGCCTCATGTCGATCCCGAACAACTTCTATGCCGGACTGGCAAAGTATCCGCTGCTGGCACTGCCAATGTTCGTGCTTGTAGGCGTTGTCTTCGACCGCTCAGGCGTGGCCGAAAGGCTGGTTAATTTTGCCATTGCGATCCTGGGGCGCCGCCCCGGCATGCTGCCGGTGGTGGCCATAGCCGTCGCTATGCTGCTGGGTGGCATTTCCGGCTCCGGTCCGGCCAATGCAGCGGCCGTTGGCGGCGTCATGCTGATGGCGATGAAGCGCGCCGGTTATCCGGGAGGCTATTCGGCAACGGTGATCGGCGCTGCAGCCGCGACCGATATTTTGATTCCGCCTTCGATTGCCTTCATCGTTTATTCCGTGCTGGTGCCGGGTGCCTCGGTGCCGGCGCTGTTTTCTGCCGGTCTGATCCCTGGTGTGCTGGCTGGTCTGGCCCTGATGATCCCCGCCGTCTGGCTGGCGCGTCGGCACGGTTTCGGTCTTGCAGAAGCCAACCTTCCGCGGCCGCCATTTTGGCCCTCCTTCGTCGGTGCGCTCTGGGGTCTGGCTGCGCCGGTACTGATTCTCGGCGGCATGCGCGCTGGATGGTTCACGCCGACTGAAGCCGCTGTGGTTGCCGTCGTCTATGGTCTTTTTGTTGGCATGGTGGTGCATCGCAAGATCAAGCCGCGCGATCTGCTCGCCATCTTCGTCGAAGCGGCAGAGACCTCTGGCATCATCATGGTGGTGCTGGCATTGGCCAGTATATTTGCCTATGCGGTTAGCACGCTGGGCATTGTCGACCCGCTGGCGCGGGCCATAGCGGCTAGTGGGCTTGGCTCCCATGCCACGATGGCGATCATCATGGTGCTGCTGCTCGGTATTGGGATGGTGCTGGACGGCATTTCGATCTTCCTGATCTTCTTGCCGCTGCTGCTGCCGATCATGCGTAATTTCGCCTGGGATCCCGTCTGGTTCGGCGTGCTGCTCACCTACATGGTTGCGATTGGCCAGTTCACGCCGCCGATGGCGGTGAACCTGATGGTGTCATCGAAGCTGGCCGGTGTGCCAATCGAGCAGACGGTACGCTGGGCGGTATGGTTCGTCGCAGCCATGCTGGTGCTGGTGGTGGCTTTCATCGCCTTCCCGCCGCTGGTCACTTGGCTGCCGGGTGTTCTGGGTTACTGATCGATTAGCTGTAGGCTCCGTTTGCAACCAACCGGATGGTCGCTGCGGGTGGGCTACAGGCTCCCCGCTTTGATAACTCCGCGGGGTCGCCTCGGTGTGATCAACTGTTCATTCTAGAAATCAACGCGGTTCTCTTAACGAAGGGCAGTGGTGTCTTAAGGGGATATTAGCCTTTAGCCCGCTGGATTTGAGCAGTTCCTGTATATCGTCTTATTTCTGTGTACAACTACAAGTAGCTTTTGCAGGCTGCCTTAAACTTAAAGCGCAAAATTGGGTACTTGACTATGATCATTCATCATTGATCATAGATAAATGATGTGGTACATGAACTTTGCGCGCCGCCGCTTAACCGCGGGGCGATTAGGGCAGGAAACGGATTAAAATGAACTTTGAGTTGTCCGACGAACAACGGATGGCCGTTGAAAACTGGCGCCGTTTTTTAGAGCGCGAAATTCGGCCCATCACCGATTTGCATCGCGATTCCTATTTCCCCAAGGACGTACTGAAACGGCTGCTCAAGGCCACCGGCGAGTATGGGGTCGGCAATGGCTGGGTGCCCGAAGAGGGGGGTGGACTCGGCCTCGACTTTGTGACCAGCGGGCTCCTCTACGAAGAGCTTGCCCGGGTTTCAGCTGACCTTGCTGGCGCGGCCTTCGTCAACGAGGGCGCGGCTATCAAAGTGTTTCATGCCGGCTCGCCGGAAATCAAGGAACGGTATCTTGGGCCGACGCTTGCCGGCGATCTCATCGGCTGCTCGGCAATCAGTGAGCCAAATGTTGGATCGCATGTGCGTGGCATGCGGACCAAGGCGGTGCGCCAGGGCGACTGCTATCGCATTACAGGTGAAAAGCTGTGGATATCGAACAGCTCGGTTGCGGACTACGTTGTGTTGGTTGCTGCAACGGGCGAGCAGGAATTCACGATGTTCCTCGTCGATCGAGAGGAGCATGGGTTTGAAACAAGAGAAGTCGAAAAACTGGGGCTGAACGGCTGGTCGCTCGGTCAGATCATTTTCAATGATGTAGTCGTCCCGGCTAGCAATATTCTTGGCAAGCTCGGCGGTGGTTTGCGCGAGACCATGCGCGGTTTCGAACGATCCCGCTGCTTCATCTCGCTGCTGGCGCTTGGTCTTGGGCGCGCCAGCCTCGATGCCGCCATCGAATATGCCAAACAGCGCGTGCAGTTCGACAAGCCCATCGGCGCACATCAGCTGGTACAGCAGCTGATCGCGGAAATGGCGATTGAGCTCGAAGCTTCTCGCCTGATGGTATTCCGCGCACTTGCGCTTCTGGATCGACAGGTGGGCTCAAATACTGAAGCGGCGATGGCCAAGGCTTTTACCACCGAGGCTGTGCAGCGCATCACCTCTAAGGCGATCCAGGTGCATGGCGCATTTGGTCTGTCGAGAGAATTCCCCGTGGAACGCTACTTCCGCTCGGCACGCATGCTGACCATTCCGGATGGCACCACGCAGATCAACTATCTCATCATCGGTCGTAAGCTGCTCGGCTTGGATGCTTTTGCGTGAGTGTTGCCATGTCCAATATGAACTCTGCTCTTCTGTCGATTGCAGGCCGCAAGCAGGAAGGCGACGCTCCGGTTGTTCGTACCGGCGCCCAGCTGCTGGTTGACACGCTGCAGATCAATGGTGTCGACCGCGCATTCTGCGTTCCCGGTGAGAGCTATCTGGCTGTCCTGGACGCATTGCATGATGCTCCGGATATCCAATTGGTCGTTTGCCGCCAGGAAGGCGGCGCTGCGATGATGGCGGAGGCCCATGGAAAACTGACTGGGCGGCCAGGAATTTGCTTTGTTACACGAGGGCCTGGTGCGACCAATGCAAGTGCCGGCCTTCATGTCGCGTTTCAGGACTCCACGCCGATGATCCTGTTCATTGGGCAGGTCGGACGCGACATGCGAGACCGGGAGGCATTCCAGGAATTGGATTACCGGCGCGTCTTCGGCCAGATGGCCAAGGATGTTTTGGAGGTTGATGCCGCCGAGCGCATGCCCGAAATCGTCAGCCGTGCCTTTCATACGGCAACGGCCGGCCGGCCGGGCCCCGTTGTGGTGGCCTTGCCAGAAGATATGCTGCGCGACAAAGTCGAGGCTATACCGGCTCGTCCCTGGCAGCCGGTGGAGACTGATGTCGGACAGCCGGAGTTGGAGCGGTTGCAGGCGTTGCTGGCTGCAGCCGAGCGGCCTTTCGTCATCGTTGGTGGCGGTGGGTGGACGGCGGAAGCGGCCGCCGATCTTCAGGCCTTTGCGGCGGCGCATAAGATCCCAGTTGGAGCTTCTTTCCGCTGCCAGGATTATTTCGACAACACAAATCCTTTCTATGCAGGCCATGTGGGCGTCGGGATTGATGCCAATCTTGCCCGCCGCGTACGCGACGCGGACCTGCTTGTGGTCATTGGTGCTCGCCTCGGCGAGATGACGACAAGCGGCTACACGCTGCTGCAGGTTCCATCGCCGCAACAGGTTCTGGTGCATGTGCATGCCGACGCGGAAGAGTTGGGCCGCGTCTATCGGCCTGATCTAGGCATCAATGCTTCCCCCCATAGATTTGTCAAAGCGTTGACGAGATTGCCGGGGGCTGAAAACTGCCGCTGGCTGGACTGGACCACAGCCGCGCGTCGGGAGTTCGAGGCCTTCATACAGCCGACCGCAGTGCCCGGCGGGGTCAATCTCGGAAAGATCGTCGCCTCTCTCCGCGACATGCTGCCGCCGGAGGCCATTGTGACCAATGGGGCGGGAAACTATGCGACTTGGGTGCATCGGTTCCACCTCTACTCGCGGTTCCGAAGTCAGCTTGCTCCGACTTCCGGTTCGATGGGATATGGTCTGCCAGCAGCCATTGCTGCGCAATTCGTCCATAGAGACCGGCCCGTTGTCTGCTTTGCCGGTGACGGTTGCTTCATGATGACCTGCCAGGAATTCTCCACGGCGGTGCGTTACGACCTGCCCGTCATCGTAGTCATCGCGAACAACGGCATGTACGGCACCATTCGCATGCACCAGGAGCGCGACTATCCTAGCCGCGTCTCTGGAACGGACCTGATGAACCCCGATTTTGCCCAGTTCGCAGAATCCTGTGGCGGTCATGGTGAAATAGTAGAGAAGACGGAGGATTTCGCCGCGGCCTTCCAGCGCGCCCGTGCATCCGGAAAACCATCCATTATCGAGCTGCGTATCGATCCGGAGGCGCTGACTCCGAATGCGTCACTATCGCAGATCCGCAATGGGCTCGGTCCTAAGAAGCGGTGAGTCCGACATCGATGCAGGTCGACTTTACCATCATCGGTGGCGGCATCGTCGGGATATCGACGGCTCTTCACTTGATTGAGCGTCAACCGGGCGCGTCGATCCTGGTTCTGGACAAAGAACAAGTCCTGGCAGCACACCAGACGGGACATAATAGCGGTGTCATCCATGCTGGTGTTTACTACGCGCCAGGCAGTCTGAAGGCCCGTTTCTGTCGGGAAGGGCTGGTGGCGACAAAAAACTTCTGCCAGCAGCACGGTTTGCCATTCGAGACCTGCGGCAAGCTTATTGTTGCGACCAATGAAATAGAGCTGGCCAGAATGGGGGCGTTGTACAAGCGTGCCCAGGAAAATGGTCTCTCGATAGAACGACTGGACGACACCGAACTGCGTCGGCGTGAACCGCGGATCGTCGGCAAAGGAGCGCTTTTCGTCTCTGAGACTGGGATTGTGGACTACACCGCGGTTACTCAGGCGATGGCGGAGGATTTCCGCGTAGCTGGCGGCGTAATTGAACTGGGCAACGCGGTCCTTAACATCCGGGAAGAGCCAGAAACAGTAATATTGGAAACAGAGACCGGCACGATACGCAGCCGCTACTTGATTGCCTGTGCGGGGCTGATGGCGGACCGGCTGGCTGCCATGTGTGGACTGGCAGATGACTTTCAGATCGTGCCGTTCCGTGGGGAGTACTTCCGCCTACCGCCGGCAAAGGACGATATCGTTCGCCACCTCATCTATCCGGTGCCGGATCCTGCCTTGCCGTTTCTTGGCGTCCATCTGACGCGAATGATCGGTGGCTTTGTCACAGTCGGGCCCAATGCCGTCCTGGCGATGAAGCGCGAAGGCTATCGCAAGAGTGACTTCAATCTCCGCGATGTGGCGCAGATGGTGTCCTATCGCGGTTTCTGGAATGTCTTGCGGCGTAATCTGCGCTCCGGAATTGACGAGATGCGCAATTCTTTATTCAAGCGCCAGTACCTTGCTCTCTGTCAGAAATACTGCCCTGAGCTGACCGAGGACGATCTGTTGCCATACCCGGCAGGCGTTCGCGCGCAGGCCGTTTTACCTGACGGCACATTGGTCCATGACTTTTTGATCAAGTCCACTGCGCGAACGATGCACGTCTGCAATGCGCCGTCGCCAGCTGCTACATCGGCCATGCCGATCGGCAAATATATCGTCGAAACAGCGATGAAGAACTTTCAACTGCCTAGCGACAGTTCGAAATCGCAGTCCGCTCTGCTCGCACATGGAGGAGTTGTCTAATTGGGGTGAGTAGAATCTAGCGATCTAGAGGGTTGGAAGAAAGCTTACTGGCAACCATTGGGAGGAAACAATGGAATTCTTATCCGTTATAAAGAAGACAACACTGGCGATGTCAGCCGCGGCTGTCATCGGCTTGATGGCCACGGGCTCTGCCCTGGCAGAAATGCCAAAACCCAAGAGTCAGTTCCTGTCTCTGGGTACGTCTAGTGTTGGTGGAACCTGGTTCTCGCTGGGCGGCGTAATGGCCAGCTTGATCAGCAAGACATATCCCGAGCTCAAGGTGACCGCTGAGATCACCGGCGGAACGGTCGATAATCTTAAGCTGATGGGCAACAACAAGCTTGAGCTGGCCTTTGCCACCAGTGCGGAAGCCTACTTGGCAGTCCATGGTCAGCCGCCCTTCAAGGAGAAGATGAGTGACTTCGCCGGGGTGATCGGTGGCCACGGCATCTTCTGGCATCTCTATACGCTCAAGAGCACGGGCATCAAATCGATCCGGGACCTGAAGGGTAAGCGTGTATCGCTGGGTGCTGCCGGCTCTATCGGCAACTCGATCGGCGAGATCGTGCTCAAGGCCCACGGTCTCGAAATGGGCAAGGATTGGCGTCCAGAATACCTGTCGCACGGCGACGGCCCTGGCGCTTTGCGTGACGGCACCATCGATGCGGCATTGGTTATCAGTTCCTTCCCAACTGCCGCAGTGATCGATCTGACCAGCGCCGAAGGCGAGAATGTCGTTTTCCTCAACCCCGAGCCGGAGATTCTGGACCAGCTCCTGAAAGAGCGTCCGTACTGGTCGAAGGTTTCCATTCCCGGTGGAATCTATAAAGGTCATCCGAATGACATCCCGAATTCCTTCGGTGTCTCGACGATCCTCTTGGCCAGCAAGAAGCTGAGCAAGGAAGCTGTGTACGCGATCACCAAGGCGCTTCTTGAGAACAATGAAGAGCTGAGCAAATCCCATTCCTTGGGACCGGACTGGAAAAAAGAGAATGCTACCCGCGGCATCAAAGGAGTGATCGAGTTCCATCCTGGCGCCGAAGCATATCTGAAGGAAAAAGGACTGCTTTGACATGGCCGATCCTTCTTCCGCCATGATGAAAACTCTGAATAACAAGGAGCCCTGGCCAGCCCTGCTGGCCGGGAATCTTGCTGCTCTGCTTTCTCTCTTTCATCTCTACACCAGTTTTCGAGGCACGTTGCCGACCTTACAGCAGGTATACGTGCATCTTAGCTTCGCACTGGTGCTGATTTTCCTGACCAGGCCAGTATTCGGTCCGGAATCTAAATTTCGTAGTCTTCGCTGGGTCGTAGATGCGCCGCTGGTAGTGGCCTCAGCCGCGGTTGGTATCTATGTCGTTTTGAATTTCATGGAAATCTCGCAGCGTGGTGCGGGCGATCCTTCCCAAGCCGTCATCGTGCTCGGGATTATCGCCACGCTGATAGTGCTGGAGGGAACGCGGCGCATCCTAGGCTGGGCGTTACCTGCACTGGCTGTTATTTTCATCATTTATGCTTTTGTCGGACCGTATTTGCCAGACTTGCTGGCTCATCGCGGATTCGACATAGAGCGGCTCGCGGCGACTTTTTATGTCTCTGCATCCGGGATGGCAGGTACTCCATTGCAGGTCTCTGCGACCTATGTCGCCATCTTCGTGATCTTCGCTGCCTTCCTCGAAGTATCCGGGGCTGGAAAGTTCTTCATTGACTGGAGCTATGCCGCTTTGGCTTGGTTCCGCGGCGGACCGGCAAAGGTTGCGATCCTGGCAAGCTCGTTGATGGGAACCGTCAGCGGTAGTGCAGTGGCGAATACGGTGGCCACCGGCACTTTCACCATTCCAGTAATGAAGCGGTCTGGCCTGCATTCCAATTTTGCAGGTGCAGTTGAGGCGGCGGCTTCGTCTGGCGGCCAGATCGTGCCGCCTGTCATGGGGGCTGCGGCCTTTATCATGGTGGAAATTCTTGGGCGCCCCTATTCGGAGGTTATGGTCGCTGCCGCCCTGCCGGCCTTGCTCTACTATGTGGCCCTCTTCTTCATGGTGGATTTTGAGGTAGCTCGCCAAGGTATCAAAGGCCTGCCTCGCAACGAACTGCCGAGCGCATGGAAGATTTTCTGCACCGGCTGGCATCTGGCAACGCCGCTGATCATCCTGATTCTGCTGCTGGTCGTGGCGCAATATACGCCTTTTAAGGCGGCATTCTATGCCGTGCTGGCAGTTGTTGCGGTTAGCTGGATATCCAGTTCGACACGCATGGGGCCCGCTAAGCTGTGGGATGCGTTGAAGCGCGGAGGCAACGGCATGCTTGAGGTTGCCGCGGCCTGTGCCTGCGCCGGGATTACCATCGGCGTGCTGATGCTAACCGGATTGGCTCTGAGACTTTCAGGGATACTGATCGATTTTTCAGGCGGCAATCTTTTTGTCTTGCTTGTTCTGACGATGGCGATCTCGATCGTCCTTGGAATGGGGCTGCCAACGTCGGCGGTGTATATCGTCCTTGCCGCGCTGGTTGTGCCGGCAATGACGACTCTTGGTGTCGATCCGCTGGCGGCGCATATGTTTGTCTTCTATTTCGGTGTAATGGCCAATGTGACGCCGCCAGTTGCAATTGCAGCCTATGCCGGCGCCGCAATCGCCAAGGGCGATGCCACGAAGACAGGTTTCATTGCCTTCCGGCTGGCATTATCCGGTTTCTTGCTGCCTTTCATCTGGGTTTACAACCCGTCATTGCTGCTTCAGGGCGACACCGTAGAAGTCATAACGACGATGGTGGGGGCGGTGGTTGGAGTGATTGCGCTCTCCGCTGCAGTGCAAGGCTATCTGTTCCGCGCTCATGCGACCTGGTACCAGCGTATCCTGCTCGGTGTTGGGGCCATAGCATTGATCAAGCCTGGCCTGACTTCAGATCTACTCGGGGCCGGACTGATTGCGGCTGCCATTCTGTCTCGTTTTGTCTTCGGCGCGCCTGCCGTGGCGCAGCGCCAGACCGAGGAGGGAGCGTGACGCCGAGAGATATCGAAGTTGCCGAGGTCGATATCCTCGTCCTCGGCGGCGGAATCGCAGGATATCGGGCAGCTATTGCCGCCCGGGAGGCCGGGGCCAGAGTTGGACAGGCTTATCTGGCGCGCGGAGCTTCGCCTTACATCATCGGCGCCAACGTGCCACTTGGTGCGGTAGATCCTCGTGACGCGCCCGAGCAGTATGCCACCGACATGCTGGAGGGAGGGTATCATCTAAACGATCGCAGGCTCGTGAAGGCGCTGGCTGAGAATGCTGTTGCGTCGTTCGAGGACCTCGTACGTTTGGGCATCCCCTTTGCACGCGATGAAAGGGGGTATCGGCAGCGTCATCTGTCTGGCAACAGATATCCGCGCTCGGTTTATATCCCCGAAGGCCTCGGCAAGGTAATGCTGGAACATCTTGTCCGGCATGCCGAAGCAATCGGAGTGTCCGCTTGGTCCGGCTATCGGGTGGTCGCGCTGCTGCGTGACAATAGCGCGGTGGTAGGGGCATTGCTGGCTGATCGTCGCACTGGCCAGCTGCTCGCTGTTCATGCCGGTTCGGTCTTGCTGGCAATGGGCGGCATCGGCCAGCTTTATCATGACAGCACCTATCCAGCCGACGTTGCTGCCGATGCTTACGCTTTGGCGCTTGAGGCTGGCGCGACTCTCATCGACATGGAGTTTGTCCAGTTCGAGCCCGTCGTGGTCGTAGAACCATCTGATTGTCGCGGCATGGAGATGCCTACGGCCATGCTTGGCGACGGCGCGCATCTGCTGAATGCGAAGGGGGAGCGGTTCATGTTCCGCTACAACCCAGAATATGGCGAAAGGCAGATCGAAAAGGCACGCATGTCTCTCTGCATTCAGCAGGAGATCGACGAAGGGCGTGCATTTCCTGACGGTACCGTGCTCTTCGACACCACGGTAGTGCCACCGGAGAAGCTGGAGAGCTACGTGTCTCACTGCAGGCGCTTGCGCAACGCAGGCCTGGAGCCGCGGACGCAGGGCGCGAGGGTTCGTCCGGCAGCTCATAGCGAGATGGGCGGCATATCGATCGATGCCGACGGCTGGACCGGCGTTCCGGGCCTCTATGCTGTCGGCGAGGCGAGTGGCGGAGTCCATGGCGCCAGCCGTCTGGCAGGGAATGGCGGCGGCGAAACTATCGCTATGGGCTGGCTGGTTGGACGCGCCATGGCCGCCCAGGGAAGAAATCCACAGGTATCGGATTGGAACAGGGTTCATGCCGAGGCACTCGACATGTTCCTCGCAGGGCAGAGCCGAAAAGGGGCAGGCGAGGTTGATCAGATCAAGCAGGCAATAAGGGCGATCATGAGTGCATCGGCGGGGCTTTTCCGCACCGCTGAAGGGTTGCGGAAAGGACTGGAGGAAATGACTCGCCTTAGTCGGGTGGCGGAAGAGTTACCGCGCGAAACGTTAGACGAGGCTTTAGGGGCGCGCTCCTGCCGCAACATGACTTTGGTTGCAGGCCTAATCCTGCAGGCTGCTTTAGCGCGTACAGAAAGTAGAGGTGCACACCAGCGTAGGGACTATCCCGACCGCGATGACTCGTCATGGCTGAAGCATATCGGTTTTAGGCGCGAGGAGACTGGCCGCGTCCGTATGGACCTGCTGGCCCTTCAATGAGATTGGAGTGATTGAGGAGAGTTTTATGCAAGACAAACCGCTCAAGGGTGTAAAGGTAGCGGATTTCACCAGACTCTTTGCCGGACCCTTTTGCACCATGCTGCTCGCCGATCTCGGCGCCGACGTGGTGAAGATCGAAGCACCTGAAGGCGATCCCATCCGCCATCAAGGCCCGCCTTTTTATGACGGAAAGAGCATGGGCTTCCTGGCTGTGAACCGGAACAAGCGTTCTGTGGTGCTGGACGCCAAAGATCCGAAACAACTGGCTCTCACTCGCCAGTTGGCTGAAAAGGCCGATATCGTGGTGGAGAATTTCCGCCCTGGTGTGATGGAGCGTATGGGGCTCGGCTACGCCGAATTGTCGGCGAAGAATCCGCGTCAGATTTATGCCTCCATCTCCGGCATGGGCGCGACTGGGCCCTTGCGGGATAAGGGTGCTTTCGATTTAACCATACAAGCTGAAGGTGGCTTTATGAGCTTGACCGGTGAGCCCGATGGCGCGCCGATTAAGCTGGGAACATCCGTTTTCGACCTGGTCTGCGGACAATATGCGCTCAGCGCTATCCTGACCGCCTTGTACCAGCGCGAACGGACAGGACGCGGCAGTTATGTCGAAACCAGCCTCTTCGAAGGCCTGGTGAGTTATCTGGTCGACGCTGGCCTGGAGTGGTTGTTGATGGGCAACCTGCGTCCCAAATGGGGCTCAGAACATGCCAGCAATGTACCCTACAAGGCATTCAAAGCAACTGATGGGTGGATCGTCATCGGCGCTGCCGTGCAACGGCTTTATGAAGCCTTGCTGAAGGTGCTGGGCCGTACGGATCTGCTTCAGGATGCACGTTTTACCACGATGAAAGACCGGGTTACCCACCGCAAGGAGCTTTACGCGATCCTTGATGCTGAGGTGGCTAAGTGGTCCGTGGCCGAACTTGCAGCGAAGCTTGATGCTGCCAACGTCCCTTGCGCCCCGGTCAATACGATGGAGGGCGTCTTCAAGCATCCGCAGACATTGGCTCGCAACATGCGCGTCGAGGCCCGCAAACAGGATGGCACAACGATGCCGATGATTGGGTCTGCCATCAAGTTCCGTGATTTCGACATTTCGTCAGAATGGACCGCTCCGCCTGCCTTGGGTGAGCACACGGAGGAGGTGTTGTCAGACTGGCTGGGTCTCGCCGGCGTAAAATAATAGGAGAATGAGCATGCAGGAAGCTGGCAAGCCGGATGTCAAGATTGGCAGTCGCGTAGTCTTCACCAAGACGATATCCGAAGCGGACGTTTATCTCTATGCAGGAATAACCGGGGACTTTTCGCCCAATCATATCGATGAAGTCTACATGAGCCGCGGCCGATACGGTCGCCGCATCGCACATGGCACGTTGCTGCTCGGCTTGATGTCTGCAGCTTCTGCCCGGCTCTATCTGGGGCGAACGGTATCACTCGGATATGATCGTATCCGGTTTACCGCTCCGGTTTTCTTCGGCGACACCATATCGACAACATATACATTGACCCGTATCGACGAGGAAAAGCGGCGCGCCTATGCGGATGTCGAATGTGTAAACCAGGACAATAAGACCGTGGCTGTTGCCACCAATGTCCGGGCATGGGTGGATTGAGATGAGTAATACGGACATTCTTCTGGTCGAAGAACGCGGTCAGATCGCAATCCTCACGCTTAATCGCCCGCAAGTGCAGAACGCTATTTCCAAGGCTTTGGCGGAGACACTCGAGGCCGCGATTCGCGCCATCGCCAAGCGACGGGATCTTCGCGTGGTGATCATCACCGGAGCAGGGGATCGTGCCTTTTCTGCAGGTACCGACCTGAAAGAGCGGCGAGAGTTGGATGCCGATGGCAAATGGGAGCAGGCTGGCGCGCTGCGCAAGGCCAATGATGCCATCTGGTCATTGCCGAAGCCTGTCATTGCCGCCATTCAAGGCTGGTGCCTGGGGGGCGGTTATGAGATCGCCCTGAACTGCGATATTCGAATTGCCTCGAAAACGGCAGTATTTTCCTGGCCGGAGATGCAGCTTGGGGCGTATCCGGGGGGGACAGCTGGCGTCATGTTCCCTCGGTTGGTGGGCCGTGCCCGGGCCAAGGAGTTGTTTTTCACGGCCCGCAAGGTCAAAGCGGAGGAGGCCTTAGAGCTTGGAATCATCGAACGGCTGACCGAGCCAGGCGAGCATCTCACCACTGCCTTGGCCATGGCACAGGAGATCATCTCCAACTCCAGCCCCCTGGGGGCAGCCGCAGTCAAGCAGATGGTCAATCTTGGCAGTGAGATGAGCGTGGCTGAGGCGCATGTGTTAAACGATCTGCTGCGCCGCCCGCTGGAGGGGACCAAGGACTACGAGGAAGGTATCCGCGCCTTTTTCGAGAAAAGGCAACCAGTCTGGCAAGGCGAATAATATTCTGCTATGTTATTTGGGTATTTAAAATTGTACCATCCGACGTATCTGCGTCTAATGTTCGCGGCGCCGACAGGGAGGTTGTTTGGTCGATATTGTTGAAACCGGTGGCATCCTGGAGAAGCTCGACACCACCCCTTTGCATGAGCGGGTATATCAACGGCTGCGGCGTGCCATCATGGCCGGCCTTTACCCACCTGGGCAGAGCTTCAATTTCAGCCAAGTCGCGAAGGAACTCGGTACCAGCATAATGCCCGTGCGCGAGGCATTGAGCAGGCTGGAGGCAGAGCAAGCGGTCGAAATAATGCCAAAGCGGGGCGTCACGATTCCAGTTATGACGCCCGAAAAATATGCCGAATTGGGACGCATCCGCCTCAAGCTGGAAGGCATGGCTGCGGAGATGGCGGCTCAGGCGATATCCGATGCGACACTGGACCTGCTTAGTTCGATCGTCCGCGATATGGCGATTATGCACCAGCAGGCCCATCGTTGGCAGGACTATGTCCTGATGAATTACGAATTCCATTTTGCGGTATACCGGGCCGGAACTCCTCAGGTTCTGCTGCCTTTGATCGAGAGCTTGTGGCTGCAATCAGGTCCTCTTCTCAACATCTATAAAGATGTAGGCATTATGGAGAATTCACGCCGTCACGATAACATCGTTGACGCATTGGCGCGGAAAGATGCTGATGGAGCGCGGCGAGCCGTCCAAACAGACCTCATTGCGGGCTTCCATTATATTTCCAAGGCGCATGGCTGGTCGATCGACTTCAAGCTCGATCCCCCTTGATGCCTCGTAAGTGGTTGTTGGCCATCTGGGGCGTGGAAATGGATAAGATCGGCTAGCTTACCCGCGTTGGATGTAGCTCCCAGCACTGTGACGTCTTACGGTTCGGCCATGGCCAGCAGTTCATCGGCGCTGCGCTTCGCCCGCTCGCTCCAGGACGCCATTTTCAGGCGACGAAAGCCGCGCAGCGCCTGTGAGAAATGCTGATGTGCCAATGCTGGCCGTCCGGCTTGGCGTTCTAGTACAGCAAGGTCTAGGGAGCATTTTGCCACTAAGGGCGCCATGCCAAGGCGTCTGGCGCGCATGCAGGCTTCGGTGATATCCGCCCTGGCCGCGTCGATGCCGCGCGAAGTGCGTTGCGCGATCAGTCCGCGCAGGCGCAACGCGTAGCAGGCATAACCCAGCTCGTGCAAGTCGTGTGCGATCTGCAGTGCCAGCTCCGTGTATTGCATCGCTTCGGCATAGTCGCCTGCCAGCAAGCAGGCCTCGGCCAGCCGCGCATACCAGCGCGACCGACCAGCCAGAATGCCGATATCTTCCGCTGTTCTGACCGCCCGTCGCGTCAACAGCAATGCTTCCTGCTGTTCGCCGAGATAGGCGAGAAGCAGGCCTAGCTGCGATGCCACGACAGGAATCATGAATGGCAAGTCGCGTTTATCGGCTAGTGCCAGGGCTTCGGCCGTTACCTCGCGGGCCCGTTCGAATTCCCCCCGGACCAGCAGGACAAAGCCCAGTGCCGATTGCGAATAGACCTGATCGAAGGGGCGGGGGTGATCGACGCCCACATCGCCTTGCTTGACATAGTCTTCGGCGGCATCGAAGGCACCCAGTTCCGCAAGGGACAGTGCTATCCAGCGTGCGGTCATGATCCGGGGCAGGCTGGGCAGCCCAAGGCTGATCTTGCGGTCGACATTGGGCAGAATGATAAAGTTGCGTTCCAGGGCAGCGATCGATTTGCGGAAACGGCCCAGCGCATGGAAGGCCTGGCCGAGATAAATGTTCGGCGCAACTTCAAGGCTTGGATCGTTCAATTCCTGGCTGAGACGGATCGCCTCAAGGCAGAGGTCCATTGATTTTCGCGGGCTTTGGGTGAGATAGGCATGGCCGGCCATGAAACCGGTGATCTGTGCCAGCCGCGCCCGGTCGCCGAGCCTGGATGCGGCGTCGCGGACCGTGTGAAGGATTTCGCCCACTTTCTCCATATGAAGGAGCGGGACATGGGCGGCGCGAAGTTCGAGTTGCAGATCGATGGATTCCGCCAGCCGCAGGCCATCAGGATCGGCTCGAGACAAGGCCAGCGCAGCATTTTCGAAATGACGGACGGCTTCGCGATTGGCAGACAGGTAGAGGGCGCGCCGTCCAGCCGAACGGCAATACTCGACGGCCTTTTCCCATAGACCGCCGCGGAAGGCATGATGGGCAAGCTGTTCAACAGGCGGAGCATCGCCATCGCCCTTGCTGCCGGCCAGCGCGGAGAAAACCCGGGCATGCAGCTCTCGCCGCCGTCGTTTGAGCAGGCTGGCGTAGCAGACCTCCTGAAACAGCGCATGCCGGAAAGCATATATCGGCGTCGGGGGATGCGTCACCGCCCGGATGAATTCCTGCGTCTCCAAAGCCTCCAGGGCGGCCTGCAATGACTCCGGCGGCATCGCGTTGAGCGCCCCCAGGATGTCGGAGCGGAATTGTTCGCCTAGCACACTGGCAATCTGCAACAGGGTTTTAAGATCAGGCGGCAGATGATCGACGCGCTCGGCAATCAGCGCACTCACTGAATCCGGCGTATCCAATTTGCCAGGCTCACGCATAACCTCCAGAGCGCCGATCTCTCCTGTGAGCGCACCGGACTCCATCAAGGCATGGATGCTTTCATTCAGGAAAAGCGGATTGCCCTGGCTGCGCGTCAGCAACAGATTCCGCAATGTTCGGCTGGCAGATTTGGCTACCAGCCGGTCAATTAACTCATCCGTTTCTGCGGCATCCAGCCGTTCCAGCCGAAGCGTGCGATAGGTCGGCTTTCCATTCCAGGGTGCTTCGAAATCCTGCCGGAACGAAACCAGCAGCAAGATACGGTGCAACGCGATAGCATCGGCGAGATTGCCGATCAGGTTAATCGTGGCTGAGTCTGCACGCTGCACATCCTCGATCACCAGAATGAGAGGACGCCGCTCGCTTTCCCGCAGCAGCAAGGAGCGTACGGCAGAAATCGTCATGTGATTGCGTACCTCCGGATTCAGAGACAGCCAGTCCGGCGGTGGAGCGACGGTTTCCAGAAGATCGGCCAGAGGAACCTCCAGTCCCAAGGAGTCCAGGCCAAGTTCTTGTAGCCGCCGCAGAAGGGCGGGGTGCTTCTCGGGACCTGAGAGATTTGCCAACCCCAAAATGGCAGTCAGCAGGTCTCGCACTGGATGGAAAGGCACGGTTCCCGAGTAGCGTTCCAAGGCGGTACGGAAGATCGATGCTGAGTCTGCATGGAGTTCAAGAAAGGTTTCGATCAGTTTGGATTTGCCGATACCGGCTTCGCCAGCAATGCCGATGAAGCGCCCTTTGCCCAAAAGGACGGAGCGAAGAGCGCCGCCGAGATCGACGAGTTCTGAAGCACGTCCGACAAAGACGGAATCTTTCGAAGAACCAGCCGATGGCCGCTCTCGCGCACCGCAGAGCTCGAACAGCTCGATCGGCTCGTCCAGTCCCTTGATGGCGACAAAGCCGCGGGAGCGGGTCAGCATGTCGCGGTCTACCAGCTTCTGTGTTGCTGCCGTAAGCAGGGCTCTTCCGGGTTGGGCGGCATGTTGCAGGCGAGAGGCAATGTGTACGGCAACGCCTGTGGCGTCATATTCGCTGTTCAAGTCGTTGGCCGATTGTCCTACCACAACCAGCCCAGAATGCAGACCGATGCGGACATTAAGCGGCTGTATATCAGCTGACATCTGTTGCACGGCCTCAATAATGCGTAATGCAGCGTGACAGGCTGCGACGGCATGATCTTCCCGGGCTGTCGGCGCGCCGAACAGCACCATCAATCCATCGCCCAGGGTCCGTGCAACGGTACCGCCGCAGGAATGCACCGCTGCCGTCATCACACCCAGGGCTTTGGACAGAAGCTCATGCGCCTCTTCCGGGTCGGAGTCCCTGATGGTCATCAGAGAGTCGATCATGTCGACGAACAGGATCGTGACTAATTTGCGCTCGGAGGGATGCAACAGAAAGCTAAGTCCGCCGGTCGCCATGCCTGCAGCCAGGATGGCAGCGCCGCAGAAGCCGCAAAAACGTGCCTGCGGCGCGCAAATCTGGCCGCATTCCGGGCATGCCGAAGGCGCAGACTGGCCGCAGCTGCCGCAGGTTCGTGCTGCTTTCGGCATAGCGGTGCCGCATTCGGAGCAGAAGCGCGGACGATGCATTTTACGATCCCGCGTTGCGGCGCGACGATCCAGCCCAGCTTAGTGGTCGGCCATCCTCAGCAGATGGCCTCGATCAGACACGCTGCAGCAACTGCGCATTGGAACGTGACCACGGCTTTGGGAGTTCCCGATGCCCGCTCCGGCGCGTGACGGGCGATACAGCGGCGGATGTCTTCTTCGACATGCGGTCCGCTGCGCCCGATCTCTATCGATTCCAGCAGGCAGGCATGGTTTGGGGCCAATTGGCGCTCGTCCGGGCCGACCACCGTCCAGTTCGCCGTCACCAGATCCCGGCCGCCCACCACCAGGCGGGTTTCGGCGGTTAGCGAAACCGAGCCGCGGTCCGTGGCGGCGCCCTGCACCGTGCCGCAGATGTGGAAATGGCCGAAAGGCGCATAGAATGCGCCTTTCCAGCCGTCCGGGCCAGCCTGCTCGGGAGCCAAGATCGTGAGATAGAACAGCCGATGATCGGGGCGGCTGGCGGCGCCTGTAAATTGCTGAAGCGGTAACCTCGTTTGCTCCCGGCCTTCAAGCAACTTGGTCATGACCTCCAAGCCGGTGCGGCTGAGAGAATCCAAGGCGTCGAGCGACAACGGTAGGTCTTCCAGTCCGCCATGGCCAGCGGGTGGGGCGATCATGCACGACATGCGTTCTCTCCTGGATCAGCGTTAGTCCACTGCGCGCGGTGGCGGAGGCATCCGCCTGATCAGCAGATTTCCCCCAAATCACCGCGTTATTGACAAACTGACTGGACGTTGCGGGCAGGTTCTGCAGGCAGCGAGGCAGGTTAGAGAACGGTCTCTCTGCAGCAGGCAAAGCGCTTATCGTTACAGCTATCGCAATGGATCGGATGGGGGGCGGCCACCCCACAACCGCGGACGGAATAGCAGTAAATCCGATTCTGCGCTGTGACTGTTCAGTGACCGTTCTGTTGCCGTGGTTTTTGCTGGATTTCCCTGGGGGAAGTTACCTTGGCCAAATTACAGACCGTTTACTGTGTGGACTGCTTCCCCTTGACCGGCAACGAAAGTATCGATTCGCAGCCCAGCATACTTGACGGCAGACTACGGCATGCCGAACATTCTTTATGGTGATACAACTCTAAAAAAGATTGCCGAGAAACGCTCCTAAAAAACCGGGCGATGCCAGACAAGTTTGCGCTTTCAGTGATCCGCCTGGATGACATAGAGCAAGAGGAGTTGCCGCCGCCCGGCGCAGATCGGCCGCGCAAGATCATTCATGTTGACATGGATGCCTTCTACGCCTCCGTGGAGCAGCGTGATAACCCGGAGTTGCGTGGCAAGCCGGTTGCTGTGGGTGGTTCGCAGCAGCGTGGTGTGGTGGCGGCGGCCAGCTATGAGGCCAGGAAGTTTGGCGTGCGTTCCGCCATGCCCTCGATAACCGCCAAGCGGAAATGTCCCAATCTGATCTTCGTCCGGCCGCGGTTCGACGTCTATAGGGCGATCTCCCAGCGCATCCGTGAAATATTCTCCGAATACACCTCTCTCATTGAGCCATTGTCGCTCGATGAGGCCTATCTGGATGTGACGGAGAATAAGAAAGGCATCGCGTCGGCGACGCAGATCGCCGAGGAGATTCGGGCGAAGATTCGGGCAGAGACGATGCTCACGGCGTCGGCGGGCGTGTCCTACAACAAATTCCTGGCAAAGCTGGCGTCCGATCATAACAAGCCGGACGGCTTATTTGTCATCACGCCGAAAATGGGTGCTCGCTTCGTCGAGACGCTGCCGGTTGAGAAGTTTCATGGCGTCGGCCCTGCGACTGCTGCCAAGATGCGGCGGCTTGGCATCGAAACCGGCCTTGATCTGCGCGGACGATCCATGGCCTTCCTGCAGCAGCATTTCGGAAAGTCAGGGCCGTATTTCTATTGGATTGCCCGCGGCGTGGACGACCGTCCGGTGCGGCCAGACCGGATCCGCAAATCGGTCGGAGCCGAGAATACCTTCTCCACCGATCTTCACCGCCTGGAGGACGCTCAGCAGGCGCTGACACCAATCATCGAGAAGGTCTGGCGCTATTGCGAAAGTCACAACATCCGCGGGCGCACGGTAACACTTAAGGTCAAATATACGGATTTTCAGCAGATCACGCGCAGCCGGACGGGTGAAAGGCCGGTTGCAACGCTGGTCGAACTGCAACAGATCAGCCACGTTTTGCTGGACCCTTTGTTTCCCGTTACCAAAGGCATCCGCTTGTTGGGAGTTACGCTTTCCTCGCTGGAGGAAGGAGCGCCCCAGTCTCTGCCGCAGCTTAGCCTGACTCTGTAATTGATCATCAAGCAAAAAAATGGCCGCCGGAGCAATCCGACGGCCATCATGTCGTTGCCTGCCGGCCGATTAGGCGAGCAGAACGTCGAAGTGAATGAGACCAGTATCGCTGCTGCCGTCGCGGTCGGCGATGGAATACTCCACCGAATCCCGTCCGACGAAGCCAGCCTTCGGCGTGTAGATCGCCGAACCGTTCGAGGCGTTCCACGTCACGGTGCCGCCCTTGGCCGTGGTGGTTTCGATATCGGTCACATGCAGGCCGCCATCGGGGCCTTTGTCGTTCAGCAGAAGATACTTGCTGTTGAAGTAGTGCTTCTGATTGGCGGTGGTCTTGTGGACATCGTCGCCAACGCTGACCGGATTGCCCGTGCCGGCGCTGGGTGCCGGAGCGGGGGCCGGTGTCGGCTCAGGGGCAGGAGCGGGCGCCGGCGTGTTGGTGCCGGTGCCCACCTGGACGAAGATGGTCCCAACATCCTTGCTGCCATCGGCATCGCTCAGGGTGTAGTCGAACGAGTCCTTACCCTGCCAGCCCTTGGGCGGGGTATACTTCACCGTGCCATCGCTGCCCCAGGTGATGGTGGCGCCGGCCGCGCTCTTGGTCTCGACGTTGACGACCTTCAGGCCGCCATCTGCGCCCTTGTCATTCCAGGTCAGATAACGGCTGTTGAAGTACAGCGTCTTGCCGGGATCGATGCTGTAATTGTCATCAACGGCCGTCACCGGGTTGCCAGTGCCGCTGGTCGGCGGCGTGGTCGGGGCGGGCTGAGTGGGGGTAGGCGTGGAAGTGCCATTGCCCACCTGCACGAAGACCGTACCGACATCCGTGCTGCCATCGGCATCGCTCAGGATATAGTCGAATGAGTCCTTGCCCTGCCAGCCCTTGGGCGGGGTGTACTTCACCGTGCCGTCGCTGCCCCAGGTGATGGTGGCGCCAGCCGCACTCTTGGTCGGCACATTGGTCACCTTCAGGCCGCCATCGGCACCCTTGTCATTCATCATGATGTGGCGGGTGTTGAAATACAGCGCCTGGTCGACACCGGTCTTGTAGTTGTCGTCAACCGCCGTCACCGGATTCCCCTTGCCGCCGGTCTGGGGGGGCGGGTTGCTCGGCTCAGGATTGCTGGGCGCCGGCGTAGTCGAGCCACCGGACTTAGCCGCCTTGGCGTGGTCGAGGCGCGTGGCGAAATCCTTGTAGAATTCGCTCTGATACTTCTGCACCGTTTCTGCGCCGTTATAGCTGCCATTCTTCAGATTGCTGGCAGGGTTATCGGTCCAATAGTTCGGGCCATGACCAGTCTTGACGAACGAGCCGCCCCAGCTGGAAGCCGTGGGGTTGTTGTCGTCGGCCTGGTCCAGCAGATAAAGCAGCGAGGGCGTATCGCCCATCTTCAGGCCCCAGGGCATCGCCTTGTAGAAGTAGTCGCCCAACGCGCCATGCCCCTGGGCGTCACCCATCTTCCAGTTATTGGTGGCTGCGCCGCTGTCGTTGACATACATGCCGCGGAAGGTCGAGTTGTTCTCGATCCACCACAGATCCTTGAAGTTGTTGTAGACATAGTCGCGCGCAGCGGGATCCTGCTGGGTGTTCCAGGAACCGATGCTGTAAAGCTTGATCTTGCTGGCGATCGACGGATCGTCATGCAGTGCCTGAGCGACGTCAGTCATTGAACCCCAAGCAAGAACCCAAAGTGGTTCCGACGAGGCCTTGGCTGCGGCAATGATCGCCTTCGACCCTTCGGTGGGCGTGGACCAGCCTTGCGACGGCGCAACCGAGATGCTGCCCTGCTTGACGATGGACTTCAGATAGTCCGGCGTCGGATATTCGGAAGACCACGTCTTCAGCTTCGAATAGTCCTGGGCATAGGCGTCGATCACCTTATTGATGTCCGAGGCGCGACCGCCATGTTTGCTCGGCGTGGAAACCAGGCCCACCAAGTTGACCTTGTCACTATACAGGAGGGCGTGAACCATCGACTGGATATCGTCCGGATCCGCACCGCCAATGTCGGTCGAAATCAATACGCGTGGCTTAGCCATAATAAGGTCCTTCTTAGCTCTAGGTGAACGGATAACGTGCGTAAGGTGCTGCTCAGCTCTCCCGCATGCTGCGGCGGAGAGAGTCCAGGAACGGCTGCGTCAGGTAGGACAGCGCGGTCCGATGGCCGGTCATCACCATCGCTTCTGCGGGCATGCCAGGCGTGAGTTCGACATCCGGCGCGACCTTGGCCAGATGTTCGCGATCCACCTCGATGCGGACGAGGTAGTAGGGTGTCGAGGTCTTCTCATCGACGATCCGGTCAGCCGATACGCTGCGGACACGGCCTTCCAGACGAGGCAGGTTCCGCTGCTTGTAGGCTGACAGAACCACCTGCGCCGGCAGGCCTTCACGCACGACGTCAATGTCGGTGGGCGCGATGCGCGCATCGATCAGCAGGTCTTCATCGCGCGGAACGATGTCCAGGATGGGCTGGCCCGATCCGACGACGCCGCCGACCGTATGAGCCTTCAGCTGCACGACAGTGCCGGCAATCGGTGCGGTGATGACAACGCGGCGCAGCACGTCGGCCGCAGCAACAAGGCGGTCCCGCGCAGCCGCCAATTCGCCGGTCACCTCGGCCAGACGTGTGCCGATCTCTTCCTGGCGCTCGGCATCCAGGGTCGTGATCTGCTGCTCGGCTTCGCCGATCGCCTGCAGGGCGCGGGCGATGGCTGCTTCGTTCGCGGCGCGGAGGCCAGCGATTTCCGCCTGGCTGCGCTGCAGGGCCAGCAGGCGAGGTTTGCGCTCCAGTCCCTTGTTAAGCAGATGGGTCACGCCCTTTACCTCTTCGGCGATCAGCGTGAGCTGGCGCGACTGGCTGGTGACCTGAGCCCGCAAGCCGGCAATTTCCTCATTAATCTGAGCGATCTTCTGCAGCAGCAGGGTGCGCTTGTGCGCCAGCGCATCCTGACGCTGCTGCATCAACTGGCGCTGGGCAACCAGGATGGCGGCAACGGCGGGATCGGCTGCATCGTTAAGCAGCTCCTCGGCAAAGCGCGGCTCGGTCTCGCCATCCCGCTCCGCCAGCAGCCGCCCCTCAATGGCCAGAAGCTGGCGATATTGCCCAAGCGCGACGTCATGTGCAGAACGGGCCGCCTTGTCTTCCAGAATCACAAGCGGGTCTCCCGCTTCCACGCGGCTGCCATCCTGTACCAGGAGCTTTTCGACGATGCCGCCTTCAAGATGCTGGATCGTACGGCGATTGCCGTCAGGACTGACGACACCCGGGCCGAGCGCTGCGCTGGATAATGGCGCCATGGCCGACCAGGCACCCAATCCGCCGAAGAAGGCCATGCAGATTGCAAAGCCGGTGATGAGGGGACGGCGGAGCGTTTGACGCAGCTCGGGCGTCCCGACCGTAAAGATCTGGGTCATGTCGTGTCTCCAGAAGGATTTAAGCGCTGCGGGCGGCGGCAGAACGTGCCGGGAATGGCTGGCCAGTCAGGCGCGGCCAAATATCGTCGATTGGGCCGAAGGCCTGAGCCATTCCGTCGCGCAGGAACAACAGCAAGTCGGAATGTTCCAGCATGCTTGGCCGATGGCTGACGATAATCGTCGTGCAGCCCTTTTGCCGGGCGGTGGCCAAGGCGGCCAGCAATGCTGCTTCGCCCTCGGCGTCAAGGCTGGAATTCGGCTCATCGAGAACCAGAAGCTTCGGGTTGCCATAGAGTGCGCGGGCAAGCCCGATACGCTGGCGCTGTCCACCAGAGAGCTGAACGCCGGTGCTGTCGATCCTAGTTTCGTAGCCTTGCGGCAGACGCAGAATCATCTCGTGAATGTTGGCTTGCCGCGCGGCGGCGACGATCAAGGCGGGATCGCCCTTGCTCATCCGTGCGATATTCTCCGCCACGGTGCCTGCGAACAGCGTAACGTCCTGCGGCAGGTAGCCGATATGCGGGCCGATCTGGGTGCGATCCCAGTCATTGATGTCGGCGTGATCCAGCCGCACATGGCCTGCATTCGGCGACAAGGCGCCGACCAGCAGACGGCAAAGAGTGCTCTTACCCGCAGCCGACGGCCCGATGACGCCAAGCGATTGTCCCGGCTCCAGCTCGAAAGAGACGTGGCGCAGCACGGGCTTGTCGCCATTAGGCGGAAGATAGGTGACACCTTCCACCGACAGCGCACCCTTCGGTGCGGGCAGCGGCATGCTTTCCGCCTTGGCGGGAAAGCGCTCGAGCAGAGCGATCACGCGGTGCCAGGCTTCACGCACCGAGATGAACTGCTTCCAGCTACCCAGCAGCTGGTCGACCGGCGCCAAGGCGCGGCCGAGCAGGATGGAGCCGGCGATCATTCCGCCGGAGGTCAATTCACCCTTGACGACCAGCCACGCGCCCAAGCCCAGGATGGCGGTCTGCACGAAAAGACGGATCGCCTTGGTCAGGCCATGGAGGCGAAGTACGCGATCGGTCGCGTTCTGCTGCGCCTGCAGGGCTGTCTCATGCGTTGTTCGCCAGCGGCCGAGCAAAGCCGGCAGCAAACCCATGGCCTGGACAAGCTCGCCCTGGCGGATGGTGGCGTCGGCGGCGGTGTAGGCCTGCATCTGATGACCTTCACCCTTGCTGACATGATGCCGCGTCAGGGCTTCACCAGCGGCCATGACACCGAGCAACACGATGGCCGTCGCGGTGGCAAAAGCACCAAGCCAGGGATGCATGAACCACAGAACGGCGAGAAAGACGGGAGCCCAGGGGGCGTCGAAGAGGGGGGCCATCGCCGGGCCGGAGAGAAAAGCGCGAAGCTGCGCGACATCGCGCAGCGGCTGCGAACCAGTCGGCTGACCGGCCAGACCGGCGTTAAGGCCGGCAACAATGAGGCGCTCGGACAAAGCCCGGTCAACCCAGGCGCCCAGGCGGGACAGCAGATTGCTGCGCACGGTTTCCAGCGCGCCGTAGGTGAGATAGGCGAGTGCGGCCAGAAGAGTAAGCCAGGCGAGCGTGTCTAGACTGCCGCTCGTCACAACCCGATCGAAGACCTGCATCATGTAAATCGGCGAGGTCAGAACCAGCAGATTGATCGCCAGGCTGAACAGGATCGCGACAATAAAGGCCACGCGAAAAGGACCAGCTACGGTGCGCAGGAATGATAGGGAAGAAGATTTTTGAAATGTTGATTTCATCGACAATGCCTCCTTCGGTGAAGCGGAGACATCACTTTTCAGTCGATGAAGTAACCCAAATTTCCGGAACGTTATTGGATTGTAACCAGTGGGCGGCGGAGGTTATTGGTTGTTTACGCCGATGGACACTCGACATCACAAGTATGTCTTGTTTATGCCCCGCCTTTGTCACGAGCATTTAAATTGAGGCAGGCGGTTGGACTTTGTTGAGGCGAATCAGATCGGACGCTTCAGATCAAACAATATCCAATACTGCATCCAATACTGCCGCGAATGACCGCAAGAAAAACGGCAATCAATCGCTCGCATCAGCCAGCGCAGAGAGAGCTTCCGGTGCATTTATGCAGACGCGATCGGCGCTAAGCAGGCTGATGACATTCGACTTCCGGAGCTTGGTGAAGCAGCGGCTCACCGTTTCGATGGTCAGTCCGAGATAATCGCCGACTTCGGCCCTGGTCATTGGCAAAATCAGTGGATTGGCGACGCCGCCCCGGGCCTTCGCCCGCTCAATCTGCATCAGCAGAAAAGTCGAGATGCGCTCCATCGCTGTCTTGCGGCCGAGCAGCAGGATCTGATCTTGCGCAGCTTCCAGCTCCGTCGTGGCAACGGTCAGCAACCGATGCTCAAGCGGAGGGATGCGGGCGAGCAGTTCGTGGAAGGCGCGACGCGGAAACCGGCACACATGCACATCGGTCAAAGTCTCCGCACTGACGGAATGAGAAGCGCGTGCGTTGAAGCCGAGGAAGTCGCCCGGCCCGAGGAAGCCGGTGATCTGACGGCGGCCGTCAGCCATGGATTTCGACAAGGCCACGCTGCCCGATGTGATGTTATAGACGAAGGCTGCTTCATCGCCTTCGTGGAATATGATTTGCCGTGGCTTGAAGACCAGCTCAGTCGCGACTGCAGCTACCTCTGCCTGCTCCTGCGGATTGAGCGAGGCGCAGATGGTGAGGCTTCGCGCAGTGCAGTTGACGCAGGTATCAGGAATGGACGGCGACTGTGGACGAGAAGGCAAAGAAACGAAGTTATGCACGCTTCCCATGGAAAGCATCCTTCTGATTTCTGCCGCGGCGCAACGGTCGCGACGACATCAGCTTACGGAGCGTTGACGCTTTCGCATAGCCTGCATCCACTGCGACAAATCGTCCGAGGTCAAGCGGTCCCGAGCGATCGGGAAGATGATGGCGTCTTCCCAGGCGAGGTGCCGGCGCTGCCTTTCGGCGAAGGCGCGCAGGCTGGCGAATGTGGCCGGGGCTTCGTCACTGCCAAGCCCGGTTGCAAGTTCCTCGCATTTGCCGGCGAGTACAACGGCCTCCTGGCGGTCGCGCCGGTGTTCATCCTGCATCTGACGGATTGCGTCATCGAGATCGTCGCCGATCAGCAGACGGGGGCGCAGCCGGGCAAGAAGCCCTTCTTCTTCCTCGATGATGATCCCGTGGTAATCGGTTCTGAGGAAGGCGGCTATTCCCGCTGCCGCATCGCGGATGACGACCTTTCCTGCGTTGGGCAGTGCATCCATCGCCGCGCAGACGAGCAGCAGACCCATTCTGCGGGCGGCAAGGACATCCAGTGGCGAGCTGTCGCAGTTCCGGCCTTCCAATGCTGCGCAAAGACGCAGCAGCGCAGGCGATACGGCCTGTCGTAACTCGATGATGGTGGCCTTACTGTCCATGCATGCACGCTATGCCTGACAGTCGATTCCGACATTGATCAAGATCAACAGCTTGCAGGGGTTATGTGTTAGGTTAGCGCCATGGATTGGCATTCATTTCTGACCGCCTGCGCGGCACTGGCCCAGGGCGATACCGCGGGCATTTTGGCGGCCTACGGCCAACCCGTGGCGTTGTTCCTGCTGGGGCTGGTCGGCGGCGTGACGCATTGCGCCGGCATGTGCGGGCCGTTTGTCATGGCCCAGGTTGGCAGCCGTCTGGCCGCGACGCCGCTTGAGCGCGCCACGCGTCTCGTCAGGCTGCGGGGCGCTGCGCTGCTGCCTTATCATCTTGGCCGGATGACCACCTATGCCGCGCTAGGCGGCGTTGCCGCTGCAGCGCTCAGCGGTGTTGAGTCGATACTCATTGCCGGCCGGGTGCCGGCAATCGCCATGAGCCTCGTCGCGGTCGTCTTCGCGGGTTTCGCATTGTTTCAGTTGATGCCGCGGCAGGCCCTGGCTAGTGGTTTTGGCGCCATCTCGTCCAGCTGGCAGCGACTGCTCGCGCCGTTTTTCCGGCAGCCGACAGGGCTGTCAGGATATATCCTCGGGCTTGGCCTGGGTTTCCTGCCCTGCGGCTTGATCTACACGGCCTTGCTGATCGTCGGCACCAGCGGCGATTGGCGTCAGGGCGCGTTTGGGATGGCGGCTTTCGCATTGGGAACCATGCCAGCGTTGTTCGCCGTCGGCGGTCTCGGCGCAACGTTGGGGCAGGCATTACGGCCTCAATCGCTGCGCCGCTGGCTGGTTGCGGTGCTGCTCTTCAATGCCGCCATCGCCGGTTTCATGGCCTGGCGCTGGCTGGGTTAGCGGACCAGATCCCGATAGGCGTGCCAGCTGGCATGCGCAACGAGCGGGAACAGCACCCCAAGCCCGACAAAGAACGTCACTAGCCCCACCGCCGTGCACAGTACGATCAAGCCGGCCCAGAGCGCCATGGCCCGCGGGTTCTGCTGCACGCTGCGCACGCTGGTGATGATGGCCGAAATGACATCGACATCGCGGTCCAGCAGCATCGGCAGCGACACGGCAGACACTGCGAAGACCAGCACGGCGAATGCGCCCCCCAGCAGAGTGCCGATCACTAAGAAGGGCAGGTTCTGCGCCTCCAGCAGGTAAAAGGGCATTGCCTCCAGCGGCGGCGTCCCGCCGTGGAAATACAGGGCGAACCACAAGAGGGCGACACGGGTCCAGGCGAAGTGCAGCAACAGCAGGACGACCCCGAAGGCGGCGATCTGCACCGGCCGCCGCCAGGCTGTCAGGGCGGTCAGCAGGCCGGTTGGCTCACGCTGCTCCAGGCGGCGGCTGGTATCGTATAGACCGACCGCGATCAGGGGCGCGATCAGGAAGAAGCCGGCCGCCATGGGAAGAACGAGGTAGGGCAGGTCAGCCTGCCACAGCCCCAGCACAAGAAGATAACTTACGAGCACCAAACCCGCCCCGTAGACGAGACTGATTACCGGTGCGTTCATCATGTCGCGCCAGCCAAGCGCCAGCCAATGCCAGGGCCGGTCATGCGCGATGTGACGGACGTAATGCGGGTGATTCGCCGAAGCCGGCGGACTGATGCTGACCACTATGTTCCCTCCCCACGGCTGTTCTGCCGCTCTGCGTCATTGCGCCGCAGATCATAACCGATTCTGCATGGGTAGCGGCAGGGGCAATTGACATGGGTCAATGCCGAAAACGGGGGGGCTGGGTAAGTATCACGGCGCCGGATGGCGGTTTTCCGCCGATCCCGTCGCAATAAGAGGATTGCATGACCGCCTTAACAGCCGCTGCCCCAACACGGGTGTCAGAACCTTATGTCGAAGACGTCGTCCGGGCCTTTGTGATCGCTACCGCCTTCTGGGGCGTGGCGGCATTCGCGGCCGGCGTTTTCATCGCCCTGCAGCTCGCATTCCCGCAGCTCAATTTCGGGTTGGAATGGACCACCTTCGGCCGGTTGCGGCCGTTGCACACATCTGCTGCGATCTTCGCCTTCGGCGGTAACGCGCTGCTCGGCTCATCGATCTACGTGGTGCAGCGCACCTGCCGCGCACGCCTGTTCGGCGGTGCCGCAGTTGGCTGGTTTTTGTTCTTCGGCTACCAGCTGTTCATCCTGCTGGCGGCGCTGGGCTACATCTTCGGCATCACCCAGAGCAAGGAATATGCTGAGCCGGAGTGGTTCGTCGATCTGTGGCTGACGCTGGTGTGGGTTGTCTACCTGATCGCTTTCGTCGGCACGCTGTTCAAGCGCGAGGAGCCGCATATCTATGTGGCAAACTGGTTCTACCTCGCCTTCATCATCACCATCGCGATGCTGCACATCGTCAACAATCTGGCGGTGCCGGTTTCGCTGTTCAGCAGCAAGAGCTATTCGCTCTTCCCGGGCGTGCAGGATGCACTGATCCAGTGGTGGTACGGTCACAACGCGGTCGGCTTCTTCCTGACCGCCGGCTTCCTGGCGATGATGTACTACTTCATCCCTAAGCAGGCTGATCGCCCGGTCTATTCCTACCGTCTGTCGATCGTGCACTTCTGGTCGCTGATCTTCCTCTACATCTGGGCCGGTCCGCACCATCTGCACTACACGGCGCTGCCTGACTGGGCTTCCACGCTTGGCATGGTCTTCTCGATCATGCTGTGGATGCCGTCCTGGGGCGGCATGATCAATGGCCTGATGACGTTGTCCGGCGCCTGGGACAAGCTGCGCACCGATCCGGCTCTGCGCTTCTCGGTGACCGCGGTTGCCTTCTACGGCATGTCCACCTTCGAAGGTCCGGTGATGTCGATCCGTCAGGTCAATGCCCTGAGCCATTACACTGACTGGACCATCGGTCACGTGCATTCTGGCGCGCTGGGCTGGAATGCCCTGGTGACCTTCGGCATGCTGTATTACATCTTCCCGGTCCTGTGGAAGCGCGAGCGCCTCTACTCGATCAAGCTGGTGTCCTACCACTTCTGGATCGCCACTATCGGCATCCTTCTCTACATCACCGCGATGTGGGTGTCGGGCATCATGCAGGGCTTGATGTGGCGCGCCTACGACAATCTCGGCTTCCTGCAGTACTCGTTCGTCGAGACCGTGCAGGCGATGTATCCCTTCTATCTGATCCGCGCCCTCGGCGGCACCCTGTTCCTCATCGGTGCTCTGCTGATGGTCTACAACCTGTGGCGCACCGCCCGTGGCGACATCCGCGAGGAGTCGCCCATCGGCGGCCGTGTCGGATTGCAGGCCGCCGCCGCCAAGTGAGAGAAACGCCATGTTTATCAAGCATTCGACTATCGAACGTAACGTTATCCTCCTGGCGGTCTTGACCCTGATCACGGTGGTGATCGGCGGCTTGGTTGAGATCGTGCCTCTGTTCACGATCGAAACCACCATCGAGAAGGTCCAGGGCATGCGGCCTTACTCTCCGCTCGAGCTCGCGGGCCGCAACATCTACATCCGCGAGGGATGCTATGTCTGCCACAGCCAGCAGATCCGTCCTCTGCGCGATGAGGTGGAGCGCTACGGCCACTACAGCCTTGCGGCTGAGAGCATGTATGACCATCCGTTCCAGTGGGGCTCCAAGCGCACGGGGCCGGATCTGGCTCGCGTCGGTGGGAAATACTCCAACGAGTGGCATGCGGCGCACTTGATCGATCCGCGGTCGGTGGTGCCGGAGTCGATCATGCCGAGCTATCCCTTCCTGGCGGAGCGCACTCTCAGCTATCGCGACATCAGCGATCACCTGAAGGCTCTGCGGACGGTCGGCGTGCCCTATAGTGACGAGATGATCGCCCAGGCCGTCGCCGATCTGGAGGCCCAGGCTACTGTCGATGCCGATACGGATGGTGTGCTGGCACGTTATCCGAAGGCCGCGGTGGGCGACTTCGACGGCGATCCTGCGCGGATCACCGAGCTGGATGCGCTCATTGCCTATCTGCAGATGCTCGGGCGTCTTGTCGAGTTCGACAAGACCCAGCCCGGCAGCCTGCGGCAGTAACGGGGAGGGGACATCATGATCTCCCTGATCGAACATTATCCTTGGGTGAAGTCTCTCTGGACTTTGTGGTTCTTCCTGCTCTTCGTCTGCATCGTTACCTGGGTGATGTGGCCGTCGCGGCGCGAGGAATGGCGCGAACTTGGGAGAATTCCGTTGCAAGACCACGGCGAACGCCGTCCCCGCTCGAAGAGGAACTGAGCGATGCCAAGTAAGATTGAAAAAGACGCCATCAGCGGCGAACACACCACGGGTCATGAGTGGGACGGCATCAAGGAGCTGAACACCCCTCTGCCGAAATGGTGGCTCTACGTCTTCTACGCCACCATCATCTTCTCGATCGTCTGGATGATCCTGTATCCGTCGGTGCCAAGCCTGAGCACCTATTTTGGCGGTACGTTGGGCTACAGCCAGCGCGCGGAAGTGGAGGCGAATCTGCAGAAGGCTGCTGCAGCCCAGGCCAGCTTCCGCGACCGCATCCGCAGCCTCGATATCACTGAGATGAAGGCTGATCCCGAGCTGAACCGCTTCGCACTCGCCGGCGGCCGCGTGCTGTTTGCCGAGAATTGCGCTGGCTGCCATCAGTCTGGTGGCGTGGGCGCCAAGGGATATCCGAACCTTGCCGATGACGATTGGCTGTGGGGCGGCTCGCTCGAAGCGATCGAGTACACGATCCGTCACGGCGTCCGCTCAACTTCCGACGAAACTCGGACGTCGCAGATGCCGCGCTTCCTGGCCGACGGCATGCTGACCGCGCCGCAGATCAATGCGGTTGCCGATCATGTCCTGTCGCTGTCCGGCTTGGCGAAGCCCAATGCCGAAGGCGCGGCGATCTTTGCCGAGCAGTGCGCGTCGTGCCATGGCGAGAAAGGCGAAGGTAATCGCGATCTTGGAGCGCCGAACCTGGCGGACAAGATTTGGCTCTATGGCAGCGACCGGGCCTCAGTGGTGCAAACCATCTCTTACTCCAGAAACGGCGTCATGCCGACCTGGAGCGGACGGCTCGATGACGCCACCATCAAGATGCTTGCGTTGTATGTCCATGCGTTAGGTGGCGGCGAGTAGACGCCGCAAAGGGGTGGGTGGTGGACGGCATGAATCAATTGGTGCCAAGTAAGAAGGTCCAAAGCGACATCGCCTCGGGTCAGCCCGAGGCGATGATCGGCGTTTTTGGGTCTTCGCTTTATGCCGACCGCGTGAAGGTCTACCCGCGAGCAGTATCGGGCCATTTTCGTACAATCAAATGGGCCGTGCTCATTGCCTGTCTGGCGATCTATTACATCACCCCATGGCTGCGCTGGGATCGTGGTCCGAATGCGCCTGACCAGGCGCTGCTGCTCGATATGGTCGGCCGCCGTGGTTACTTTTTCTGGATCGAGATCTGGCCTCAGGAAGTCTATTACATTACCGGATTATTGATCCTGGGCGCGATTGCCTTGTTTTTGGCCACCGCGCTGTTCGGCCGCGTCTGGTGCGGTTACGCCTGCCCGCAGACGGTCTGGACTGATCTGTTCATGCTGGTGGAGCGTTGGATCGAGGGCGACCGCAACGCGCGCATGCGCCTCGACCAGAAGCCGATGTCTTTCGACAAGCTGTGGCGCAAGATCGCCAAGCATTGCGCATGGCTGCTGATCGCCGCGGCGACGGGCGGCGCCTGGATCATGTATTTCCAGGATGCCCCGACCGTGACCCGTGAGATTTTCACCGGCGAGGCATCCGGCGGCACTTATTTCTTCTTTGGTTTGTTTACGGCCACCACCTACACCTTGGCCGGCTGGGCTCGCGAGCAGGTCTGCACCTATATGTGCCCGTGGCCCCGTATTCAGTCGGCCATGCTCGATGAGCATACGCTGAATGTAACCTATCAGGCGTGGCGTGGAGAAAAGCGCGGCAAGCATAAGGCGGGCGAATCCTGGGAAGGCCGGGGCGATTGCGTCGACTGCCGTGCCTGCGTGAATGTCTGTCCGACCGGAATCGATATTCGTGACGGCTGGCAGATGGAATGCATCGGTTGTGGCCTGTGCATCGATGCCTGCGATGAAATCATGTCGAAGGTCGGTCGACCGCAGAGGCTGATCGATTTCGTGTCTTTGGCGAATCTCGATCGCCGCGCCAAGAAGCAGCCATCGATACTCAAGCTGGTGCGGACCCGTACGATGATCTACGCCACGCTGCTGGTCGTGGTGGCGGCGATCATGATCGCCGCCCTGACCTTGCGCCATTCCTTCGAGCTCAACGTGCTGCATGATCGCAGCCCGCTCTATGTCACCCTTTCGGATGGCAGCCTGCGCAACGGCTATACGGTAAAGGTTCTGAACAAGACGCGCGAACCGGCCTTTCTGAAGCTTGTCGTCGATGGCCTGCCTGGCGCGGAAATGTTCCTCGCAGGTACCGCGGAAGAGGCGGCGAGCAGCCTGAATCTTCCCGTTGATGCCGATACAGTGGCGGAATTCCGCCTTTTTCTGAAGGCCTCTCGGAATAGCCTCAAGGCGGGCGTCACCCCGATAGATTTGCGATTAATCAATGCGGATGGCCGGGTCGTGGCGCAATATCGTGCTCAGTTTAACGGTCCGAATTGAGGCTTTATCATGCCGTTCGCTGTCCAGGCGGGCTCCAGCCGCTCAGGTCGTTGGATACCTTGGCTCTTCGTCGCCGGCTTCCTTGTGGTGATTGCGGTCAACGCGGTGCTGATCGTCACCGCCACGAGCAGCTTCAGCGGCCTTGTGGTCTCGCAGCCCTATAAGAAGGGTGTCGAATACAACCAGACCCGCGCCCAGATCGAGGCGCAGGAGCAGCTTGGCTGGCGTTACAGCTTCGGGACCGCCACGGACGCGCAGGGCGGCGCGTTGCTGACCATGCAGTGGATGGATCGGGCGGGTTCGGCGCTTGACCGCCTGACCATCGAGGCCGAGCTGCAGCGCCCAGTCGAGAATCTTCCTTCCCTGCCGGTTACCTTCCAGTCCGCTGGCAATGGCCGCTACGTGGCCTCGGTTAAGGTGCCGAAGACCGGCGTTTGGGATCTGCATCTCGAAGCCCGTCAGGATGGCGCTCAGTTCGTGGCGGCGGAACGCGTCATCCTGCCATGACCGCCGCGCTGGAAAGCGTCCCTGTCGCATTCAGCGACGCGCAGCGCGCCAGCGCCTGTGCCCATTGCGGTTCGCCGCTGACCGATGCGTCCGGCGACAGCGACTTCTGCTGTACCGGCTGCGCTGGCGCCCATGCAATCATCAAAGGCTTGGGCCTGGAGCGCTATTACGCCCTGCGTGAGAAAGCCGCGCCAGCCCAGGTGGCGCCAGAGGATGCGGTCGACTGGGTGGAGTTCGTGCAGGCCGATGTCCAAGGCACCTGCCGGGCGGAACTTCTCGTGGATGGCTTGCATTGCGCTGCCTGTCTATGGCTGATCGAACGCGCGCTGCGGGCGCAGCCGGGCGTGACGCAGGCGCGGCTTTCTGCGACCACGCGCCGATTGACGCTGGCCTGGTCAGGACCTGCCGAGAAGATCAACGACTTCGCCGTGCTGATTTCCCGACTGGGCTATAAGTGCCTGCCGATGACGGCTGACGGCGCGGAGCGCGCCGGCAATACCGAAGAGCGCGAGCTGTTGCGCGCGATGGGCGTGGCCGGTTTTGCCGCAGCTAACATCATGCTGCTGTCAGTGTCGGTATGGTCGGGTCATGTGGGCGAAATGGGTGCGGCGACCCGCGATCTGTTCCACGCAATCTCGGCTCTGATCGCCGTTCCCGCCATTGCCTATGCCGGCCGCCCGTTCTTCCGCTCTGCCTGGGCGGCGCTGCGGCGGGGGCGCAGCAACATGGATGTGCCGATTTCCATCGGCGTCTTTCTCGCTTTGGTGGTCAGCCTGGCAGAGGTCGCAAGGTCTGGCCCGCATGCTTATTTCGATGCGGCCGTCACTCTGCTGTTCTTCCTGCTGATCGGCCGCTATCTCGATCTGCGTGCCCGGGGCTTTGCCCGGCGCACCGCTCAGCGCCTTGTCGCCTGGACGCTGCGGCCGGTTATCGTGCTGACCGATCAGGGAACCTGCCAACGTCCCGCGCATCGTGTGGCGGTGGGTGACCGGATCATCGTTGCTGCCGGCGAACGAGTTCCGGTTGATGGCGTGATTCTCGATGGTCAATCCTCCCTCGATGTCAGCCTCATCAACGGCGAAACGCTACCGCAAGCGGCCGGTGCCGGCAGTACGGTTTTTGCTGGAACGATCAATCTCGACGCGCCGCTGACATTGCGTGCCACCGCGGTAGGCAGCTCCACTTTACTGGGCGAAATCGCGCGCCTGATGGAAGCGGCCGAGCAGGGGCGCGATCGTTACGTTCGTCTGGCGGAGCGTGTGGCACGTTGGTACGCCCCCGTGGTACATCTGACGGCGTTCTTGAGCTTCCTTGGCTGGGTGTTCATCGGTGATGCAGATTGGCGTAGTGCGTTGCTCATCGCCGCGGCCGTGCTGATTATTACATGCCCCTGTGCACTGGCGCTGGCGGTGCCGGTCGTGCAGGTTGTTGCCAGCAGCCGTCTCATGCGGCGTGGCATCCTGCTGAAATCGGCAACCGCGCTGGAGCGGGCGGCTGACATCGACACTGTCGTATTTGACAAGACCGGCACGCTTACGCTCGGCCAGCCACGCCTGCTGCCTGAGGATGCTGCCGATGTCGAAGCTCTGGAACTTGCCGCCCGCATGGCGGCGCGCAGCCGTCACCCGCTTTGCAAGGCGTTGCATGCTGTTCGTCCGCAGGTGATGCCCTTGGATGGGGTGGAGGAGCGGCCCGGTCAGGGCATGCTGCTAAAGACTCCTGAAGGTGAAATTCGTCTGGGTCATGCCCGGTTTGCCGGCGCAACGGCGACCTCAAAGAGCGAGCATTCCGAACTTTGGCTCGCTCGGCCCGGCCATGCGCCGCTATGCTTCCGCTTCAGCGATACTCTGCGGCCCGATGCGGTAGAGGTGATTGCCCGCCTGCGCGACAAGGGCCTGCGGCTGATTATCCTCTCGGGCGATCATTCCACGGCTGTCTCTGCCATCGCGGGCGCGCTCAATATTTTCGAGTGGCATGCTGAAGCCGATCCCCGCGCTAAAGCCGAAATGATCGCGGCATTGAAGCGGGAAGGGCGGAAGGTCCTGATGGTCGGCGACGGCTTGAACGACGCCGTGGCGCTGGCGGCAGCGGATGCCTCCTTGTCGCCGTCTTCGGGCCTGGATATCGCGCAGAACGCTGCCGACGCAGTTTTTCAGGGCGGTAAGCTGTCTGCGGTCGAGGAATTCCTGCGGGTGTCTCGCCGCAGCCGGGCACTGGCCAAAGGCAATTTGACGCTGGCCTTGATCTACAATCTCTTCGCCGTGCCACTGGCCATTGCGGGCTTCGTGACGCCGCTGGTGGCGGCTATTGCGATGTCCAGCTCTTCCATCCTGGTTGTTCTGAATGCTTTGCGTTTGGGAGCCGGCGGGCGGAAAGGAGCCACGTTATGACGATTTTGCTGTACCTGATCCCTGCCGCCCTGGCCTTGGGCTTTCTTGGGATGGTGGGTTTTCTCTGGGCGCTGAAATCTGGCCAGTTCGAGGATCTCGAAGGGGCAGGACAGCGCATTTTGTTTGACGATGCAGACGCCGAGTTGCGTGAGAAGAGGAGTGGGATGTCATGAACAAGATTGCTAACACGCTGAGCTACTGGGTCATGGCGGCTTTAGTCACGGTTCTCGGCTTGCTCGGCATTGTGCTTGCCGCGGGCGCCCAAGACGCCGGCATGCAGGCCTTCGGCTTGGCGCTGGCGGCGTTTGCGGTGATTTACGATTTCTTCGCCATCCATCGCACTCACGAGGAAAGCGCGGACTGATCGTTCAGCCGGTAAGACGTTTCATTGGTACGGCGTACCGCTTAGCCCTGAGGAAAAAGCGGTCGGCTGCGGTTTGACTGCCGCATGGGGACGGCGAAATTGTCGTGAAATTTCGCCTGACCACTTGAAACATGGCGTTTGAACCGCACCTGAATCATAGTGAGTGTGTTTCTTGTTTGGGCTGTGCGCGGAGGTAAGGAATGGATAAGCCACTGCAGATCGCTTTCAAGGATATGGACAGTTCCGAGTTCATCGAGAACTTGATCCGCGAACGGGTGGACCGCCTGGAGCGCTTTCATAGCCACATCATCGGCTGCCGTGTGGTAGTGGAGATTCCTCACCGTAGCCCCAGCAGCGCCAAGCAGCCGATCGGCATCACCGTCGAGGTAGAAGTCCCGGGCCGCAGCAAGATCGTGGCCAAGGGTACGGAAAATCGTCACGACATGAAGTCCGATCAGACGGTGATTATCAACAAAGTGTTCGACTCCGTTCAGCGCCAGCTTGAAGAAGCCGCGGATGTTCGGCGCGGTGACGTTAAGCAGCACGAGGGCACGTTCGATACCGGCGTCGTGGTCCGGCTGTTCCCCGAGCAGGATTACGGCTTCATCGAGGTGAAGGATTCGGCCGATCTGTACTTCACCCGCAACGTCGTGACCGGCGGCGACTTTGATGAAATCCAGGTCGGAACCGTAGTTCAGGTCATCCGATCGGCGGCCGAAGGCCCGATGGGCCCGCAGGCCAGTTCTGTCCGTCTGCTGAACGCGCGGCGCAGCGTGGGGTGACCCCTCACACAGGCGGGTATACGTTGCCCGACAGTAATTCATCGTTTGTTGATGGCCGGAAAGAACGCTTTCCGGCCATTATTTTTGCGCCGCGATGGTCGAATAGGCGGCCGACGTTCATCGCCTAATAATAGCCAAGTTTCGGATATCATTTCGGTCCCGGACCTTGCTCTGATCGGTGAACAGGAAGGGACCGGGCAGTCCGAATGAACAGAATGCCCTTTTCCCGACTGTATCAGGGAGGACAGATTGCCGTTCCGGCAAGCCTTCTGCAGTAAAAGGAAAGCCGACCATGGAAGAAGCCGACCATCGCTTCGGTAACCGGCGTGATGCCGGCCGCCAACTCTCCGCCTTGCTCTCCCGTTATCTCGATCAAAAGCCTGTTGTTCTAGCGCTGCCGCGAGGCGGTGTGCCTGTCGGCTATGAGGTTTCGAAGGCGCTGGAGGCGCCGCTGGATGTTTTGCTGGTGCGCAAGATCGGCGCGCCCGCCCATCCGGAACTTGCCATTGGCGCCGTCGTTGATGGTGCCAACCCGCAGGTGGTGTTGAACGAACAGATCGTGCAAAAGCTTGGGATCGGAGAGGAATATATCAAATCAGAGGAAAAGAGGCAGTTCGCCGAGATCGAGCGCAGGCGTCTTCTTTATCACGGAGGACGTATGGCTCTGGATATCAGCGGCCGTACCATCATTGTCGTGGATGACGGCATTGCCACAGGCGCCACGGTAAGAGCGGCGCTGCTGGCGCTTGCTCGCAGTACCCCGGCCCGTCTGGTCTTGGCGGTGCCGGTCGCCGCGCCGGCCTGTCTGGAAGAACTCAAGACAGCAGCCGACGATATCGTCTGCATCTCAACCCCAGATGGCTTCCGGGCTGTGGGTGACGCTTATGAGGATTTCACCCAGACCAGCGACGAGGAAGTGATCGATATACTGGCGAACACCCGCTACAACGCCTTGCAGGCTCCGCAGGATTTGGAGGTAAAGGCCTAGAGCGGTCCTTTTGGGGTGGAACGCGTATTCGGTTGAAGGGTTGGGTCGCGAGTCCTGTTGAGTCCAATGAGGCCCAGATGACCGAACATACCCCAGCTAAAACCGGATGGCCGCAGCGAGCGTCCCGCTCCGGAGCGCCACGTCCGCCTCCCGACAATCTGATGCATCCTGGCGATGTCGCGCCGCCCGGTACGCCGGCGACCGGGGAGAATATTTGCCCGCAATGCCGCGGCATCGGAAAACTCGGCGCGACAGCCTGCCCGAATTGCGGTGGTACCGGTAAGGTTATCGAAGGTATTAGCGGCGGCTGATGCTGGTGTCTCAATCGGATGAGGTCAGCCACCGCCATACATAGCGCCAGCTTAATGGCCTTCGAGGATCGAGCAATTCGGTGCCAGGCATCGGAGTAGCTTCTTTCACGCCCTCTAATTGAGGGGTCGCCAGCTGGCGCGGGGCCGTGCCATTGAGCTCGTCGATCGCGAGGACGAGGGAGCGATGTTTCAATTGCATCGCCGTAACCTCTTCTCGTGTGGTGCCGAGATGCTCCGCCAGCAGCATATCGCGCAGTACCGCGATCGCCTCGCTGGCCCCGTCATGTTCGGCCTCGAGTGCGATATCGCATTCCGTATCAAGGCCTAGGGATCGTGCATTCAGGTTGGACGATCCGATCCGAAGAATGCGATCATCGACGATGATGAGCTTGCTGTGCACCTTGATCCGGTAGGGCGGCTTCCGGTTCCAGATCGGATAGAAAGCCCGCAGGCGGCCGAAGCGGTCGGAACGACGCAACAGAGTCAGCATGCGGTCGCGGTTCTCTGCCATGACATAGCGCTCGAACATGCCTTGCGGCCCGCCGCTCATGACAATGATGACTTCCGGACCTTGTGGTACCTGCAGCCCCTGCGCAAGCACCTCCGCTACATCGGGCAGGGCGAAGTATTGCGCCTCGATGTAAATCGATTTACTGGCGGCCGCCAGCATGTCCATGTTCAGCGCAGCAACCTCTCGTATGGCTGGCTGATCGTTGTGGGGGGGCTGGGTTCGTGCAATCGCCACCGGATGGTCGCGCACTGCCGGCTCTAGATCGGCCGGCCAGACGTCTTTCGTCGGGCCGATAGCGCCCAGCTCTTCGCCGGTCGCATATTTCCAGCGCTCCATGGCGATCTCGGTTATTGCGCCGGCAGCAGGGCCATCGAAAGCCACCTGGACGTCGTGTGTAGCATCGTGCTGTTTGCCGGAGGACGTGCGGCGGTACGGATTCTCTGGCGCATGCCGCATGTCATCCCAGCGTCCCTCAGTCAGGTCCATGCCTCCGACAAAGGCGAGCCGGTCATCCACCGTGACGATTTTCTGATGGTGACTGGCCCCGGCCGGATGATGGCTATCCAGTCTGAATTTGATGCGCGGATGGCACCACCAGATGCGGCCCAGCGGAAGTAGTGCCTCTCCACTGCGGCCATAGAACAACGATGAGCTCCAGATCAGGACATAGATTTCAAGTCCGGGGCGGGCCTCCACCAGATTGCGCAGGAAGGTCCCAAGCTGCAGCTTCGCTGCTCCCTCGCGGTCTGGCCGCAGCATGATCCGGCTATCGAAGTCCCAGCCAACGATGATGATCCGGCGTTCTGCCTTCTCCATCGCTGCCACCACAGCGTCGAAGTAGGCCTTGGCATCGATCAGAAAGGAAAGACGGGATGAGGCCGGAATCCGCCAGCAGTTGCGGCCGGCGGATAATGTCTGCTTCCAGCGGGCTGGCGGCGTTGCGCCTCCGGACTTCGACCTGCCGGAATCGCGGCGATGGTATGTCATTGCGGGTGAATGGCCTGATCAGAACAGAGAGTAAACCCCAAAACCCGGTTTCTGTTCCGATGGAACCCGGAAATGGCTGCGGCGTTAGACTTTTATGAATCGGCGCACGCTCTTCACGGCGCTCGGTCTTGCAGCAGTCGGCATCGGCATTTTCCTGCTCTACCGGGTCTTCCAGAAAAACGATTTCGGCGAGGTTGTCGCCGTCCTGTCTTCGGTAAAGGCCAGCGATATCGGTCTCGCACTGCTTTTTACGGCCATCAGCTATGGTTGCGTGGCGGTGCTGGAATTCTTTGCTGTTCTGTATGTTCGCAAACCGGTTCCGATCCGCCGCGTCGTCATGACGGCGCTGGCGGCCATCGGGATCGGCCGCACCATTGGTCTTGCAGCTTTGAGCAGCGGCGCCGTCCGCTACCGCATGTACAGCCGTGCCGGCCTTTCCTTGGTCAACGTCGGCACGATCATTCTCTTCTCTGGCCTGAGCGTTGCCGCCGGGTTCGCGGCCATTGGAGGAACGGCTTTGCTTTGGCGTGGCGATTTCCTCGCCCCTTTGTTAGGCGTGTCGCCAACGATGGTTCGTGGCATCGGTGCTGGCGCGCTTGTTTATCTGGCGGTCTATATTGCGCTTTGTGCCATCCTGCGGCGGCCGTTGAAGTTCCGCAGCCACCGGCTTCGCTTGCCATCGCTGCGTCTTGCTCTGGGCCAGGTGGTCGTGAGCAGTCTGAATCTGCTTTGCATCGTCGGCGTCCTCTACATTGCGCTGCGCAATTTCACCGACCAGGATTACCCGGTGGTCGCGATGTTGTATCTGGGAGGTGACCTATCTGCGGTGATTGGCCATGTACCGGGAGGCTGGGGGGTGCTGGAGTATATCGTCACCACCGCACTCACCGACGGTAAGGTGCTCTCCGGGGTCGTATTGTTCCGGGCGATCTACTATTTCGTCCCATTAGGTGCCGGCCTGCTGATATTCCTCGCCGATGAAGTCCAGCATCGGGTGACGAGCCAGCCGGAACGCTCATTGTCCCGTCTGCAGGGCAAGCACATGATCTCGGACGCGAAAGCAAGGTGACCCAAGATGCAGACGCTGCGCGTGGCCACCTACAACATTCATTCCTGCGTTGGCGGCGATCGTAAATACGATCCAGTCCGCGTTTTGCGTGTGTTGGAGGAAATCGACGCCGATATCATCGCCCTGCAGGAAGTCGGCGGCTACATGGTGGAGGAGGGCGAGCAAGTCCAGTACTTCGAGCGCAAGCTCGGGATGCATGCCGTTACCGGTCTGAACCTGCGCCGGCGCCGGGTTCAGTTTGGCAACGCCCTGCTGGCGAAAGGCGGAATCCGCGAAGCCGAGCCCATCAATCTGACGGTCAGCCGCCTGGAGCCGCGCAGCGCCATAGACGCAGTGGTGGATACGCCCTACGGGGAGCTTCGCGTGATCTGCACCCATCTGGGTCTGCTGCCGCGCGACCGACGTCAACAGATCGGCATCATCTCGTCGCTGCTCGATGAACGGCCTATGCCGCTGACCGTGCTGATGGGCGATTTCAACGTCTTCGGACCGGAACGTTCGGTGCTCCATCAGATCGGAGCGCCGCGGCCGCTGCCTAAGCTGCGCAGCTTCCCCGCGCGCCGCCCGCTGATGTCGCTGGACCGGCTATGGACCATCCCCAACCAGAATCTGATCGAGTTGCGGGTACATCGCACACCGCTGGCCATCATGGCGTCCGATCATCTGCCGTTGGTGGGCGAGATCGACATGACCGGCGTGTCCGTTGCGGCCACGAAGCCTGAGCGGCCATTCGAGGTCGTGAGCGACCCAGCAGCGGAGATCTAGCGCTCAAGGGCGCATGAATTCGTAATCGCGATCTTCCAGATTATCGATGACGAAATTCAGCTCCGAGCGGATATCGTCCAGCCTGCGATGCTGTTTCAGAATGCGGACGGCCTCGCCGATCAGATTGCTGGCAATCGTCTCTGGCGGAATCGCATGCGAAGCGGCTTCCTCAAGGGCGGCTGCGACATGCCGGCTGACAAGTTCATAGGGGCTGACCATGGTGCCTTCCAGTGATTGTGTCCGCAGATAATTGACCACGGCTTGGTCCAACGCAGGTTGACTTCGATCAATTCTGCATGGCTTCAGGCAGCACCACCTCCAGGTGAGCCCCTGCAAAAAATCACAAAAACGTCGCCCTTTGATCAGGCCGTGCCTGCGGCGGGAAAAAGTACCCGCCCCATATCATGAAGACGATCCGTATACCTGGCTGTGGACATGGAAGCCGCTGCCGCATGGATCGTCCTCGACAGACTAACGAAGGAACAGACTAACGAAGGAGAAGAGCCATGAAGCGCACTCTCGCTATCGTTTTCGCTCTCGGTTTACTTGCCTTGCCATCACTTGCAGACAGGGCCATCGCTCAAGGTGCCGGAACCACCACTGGGCAAGATCGAATGCCGGCCGCGCGATCCGATACCATGACATCGGTGCCCGGCACCGGCACAGCCGAGGTGAAGGGCAATAAACTTATTGGCGCCGACGTGAAGGGGCCGGGCAACGAGAAGATCGGCGATGTGTCGGAAGTGCTGGTCAGCACCGAGGGCAAGGTCAACGCCATTATCGTCTCTGTAGGCGGTTTCTTGGGTGTAGGCGACCGTAAAGTGGCTCTGCCCTGGGAACAGCTTCGCTTCAGCAGTGAAGGCAGCGATCTCGTGGTGGTGTCGTCGGTAACCAAGGATGCACTCAAATCCATGCCGCCTTGGGAAGACCCGGCCGAGGCGACACCGAACCGCGCCAGTCCAGGGACCGCTCCGGGTGCCGGTCAGAGCAATGGCGGCCTCCCGGGTAGCGGTACACGCGACACCTCGCGGCCGATGCGTCCGGTTCCGTCGGAATAGAGCTCGCCGAACTGGGGCAGAAAGCAATGAAGCGGCCTGTCCAGCCGCCTCTTTCACATTTGTCTACTTAACTCAGCAACGCTCGTTGTTGAAAAGAGAGACCGGCTGCCTTGCGGCGTAATTTGCGGTCAGCGCCGTCATCGCCCCCGTGCGGCCATAACCGGTGCCCAGTTGGCTTTGCTTGGTCGCCCCGCGGATGACGGCGTCCAGCAGGATCTGGTTGGAATCGCGCGCCGTCCGCACCACGAGTTCATTACGCTTGCCAACGCTCTGCATCTCGCCGAGCAGGGCCTCGAATGCTTTGCGCTCCGCCTCAGGCGCGTCCTTCAAGGCATCTGGATGTTCCTTCAGCACCATCTGGCGTTCGCGCAGCAGGCCAGCGATAATCCGCTTCTTCTCGGTCAGTTGCGGCAGCTTGTTGTAATCGTAACGCTCCAGCGTTTCGATTTCGTCCTGCATCAGGTCTTTCAGCTGCATGACCAGATCGGTCAGCTCGGCGATGGTGGGCGGAACCGCACCCACCCCATGATTGTCAACCATTCGCGGTCCGGTCGGAATCCCGAGCCGCTGCGCCGCGCGCGGCGAGAGAGGTTGGCGTTTCAGTTGAGCGTTGGCCATTACGACATCGCCTCCTGCAGCTTGAGAATCTGGGTGTAGACCATGTCGGCGATACCGATGCCGCGTCCCTTACCCATCTCACGGCCATATTGGTCGTTGAGGAAGGAGCGCCAGGTCGCTTCGGCATGGCCGCCACTGAAGGGGCCATCGGTTTTCAAGCCGGCCGACATGAATTCCAACATCTGGGTCAGGAAGAAGCTTTCGAAATCGACGGCGGTCTTGCGGGCCTTGTCGTCCGTCATGCCGGCATGATCGATGCGGGCGCGCTGGGCCTGCGCCTGGCTGATCGCATAGCTGTTGACGGCGGGCGTAGTGAGGAGAGCAGCAGCAGTCATGACAGAGCTCCTTACATCACCTGGATTTCGGCCTGCAGCGCACCGGCGGCCTTGATCGCCTGCAGGATGGTGATCATGTCGCGCGGACCGACGCCCAGCGCGTTGAGACCATCCACCAGTTCCTGCAGCGACACGCCACGCGGCAGGATGCCCATGCGACGCTCGGCCTGATCGTCGACCTGGATGTCGGTGCGCGGCACCACCACCGTCTGGGCGCCGCCCACGGCGCCGCCAGGAATGGTCGGCGTGCCGGTGCCGGGCACCGCCTGGGTAATGGTGTCGAAGACGAAATTGCCCTGGGCATCGCGCACCGGCTGGCCGTCAGGGCCGATCCGCGGCACCTGCACCTGGCCGGTGGCGGCCGAAGTGCCTGCGATGCCCGGCACGGCGGTCGCGCCCGGCGAGAAGGGCAGCGGCTGCGAGACCTGCGGCATCTCGGTGATGCGGACGGTCAGTTGACCCTGGGCTATGGCAACGGTGTCGATGCGCACATTCGGGCCCATCACGATGGTGCCGGAACGCTCGTCGATGACGACGCGGGCCATCTGGTCGGCTTCGATCTGCAACTGCTCGATGCCGGTCATGAAGCCGATGATGTCGTTGCGCCAGCGCTCGGGGATATCGATATGCACGGTGCTGGGATCGAGCGCACGCGCAGTGGGCACGCCCGCGAAGGTGGAGATTGCCTGGCTGATGCGGCGCGCCGTGGTGAGGTCAGGATTGCGCAAAGCCAGCCGCAGCACCGGCAGTGACGCCAGCTCGAAGCCGACCTCGCGCTCGACGATGGCGCCATTGGCAATGCGGCCCGAGGTGGGCACGCCGCGGGTGATCTGGGCGGCGGCGCCCTGGGCGCGGAAGCCACTGATGGCGACGGCGCCCTGGGCCACGCCATAGACTTCGCCGTCAGCACCAAGCAGCGGGGTGACCAGCAGGGTGCCGCCCTGCAGGCTCTTGGCGTCGCCCATGGTGGAGACGGTCACGTCGATGCGGCTGCCATGACGGGCAAAGGGCGGCAGAACGGCGGTGACCATCACGGCGGCAATATTGTTCGTGCGGAAAGTGCCGGCATCGCGGATGTTGACGCCGAAGCGCTCCAGCATCGCTTGCAGGCTCTGGCGGGTGAAAGGTGCATTGGTGAGGCTGTCGCCGGTGCCGTCCAGACCCACCACCAGGCCGTAGCCAACCAGGAGGTTGTCGCGAATACCTTCGAAATCAGCCACATCCTTGATGCGCGACGCGGCCTGAGCTGCAGCGGAGACGCCGAGGATCAGGATCAGTGCCATGGCCGCGATCAGGCGGCGGATCGGCAGGGCTTGTGCGAAGCAAGTATTCATCGCGGTTTCCTTCAACTCCTGGGGCGGCAAAGCTGCCCGCCCTCGCAGGGAAGGATGCGAGTTCCGTGCCAGCAATCACTTTATTGATTTTATTGGGTAATTTTAAAATCTGCCTGCGGCGATACGGCAAAATTTGCCGGCTTTACCCGGCGCCCCATATCGGGCACCATACGCGCGAGACAAGGTCGCCCAAATTCCATGAGCATCAACAAGATCGGCGGTCCCGGCAGCATTAAGCCCGGGGTTGCGAAACGCACGTCCGACTCTGCCGCCACCGGCGGTCCGAGCTTTTCCAGCCTATTGAAAGGTGCGGAGAAGCCGACGGGGCAGGTCAGTCAGGCGGCGCCGACAACGGCCCTGGACACAATTTTGGCGGTGCAGGCGGCCGATGATTGGACAGGAGCCAAGAAGAACCGCCAGCGGGCCTTCCAGCGCGGTTCCACCCTGCTCGACCGGTTGGACGAAATCCGCCACGGCCTGCTGGAGGGACGGATCCCGGCCGACCGGCTCCGTATGCTGGCGCAGCAGCTGCGAAACGAGAAAATGACGGTGGAAGATCCCCAGCAGGCCGAACTGCTGGCCGAAATCGAGCTGCGTTGCGAAGTAGAATTGGCCAAACTCGGCCTGTAGAATAGCGGCTGTTTCACATTTTTTTCAATAAATCAAAGGCTTCCGGGCGATTCTCCAGCCTTGCCCCGAGCCGGGCCGATTCATATACTCCGCGCGCCGCGGCCGGGGGTTCCGGAGTCGTCGCGGCACCCCGGAGGGTCATACATGGGAATCCAATTGAAGGCGAATTATCGGCCGACTGAGAATGAACCCTTCATGAATCCGCGCATGAAGGAATATTTCCGCCGCAAGCTGCTGGCTTGGAAAGAAGAAATTTTGAGGGAATCCAATCAGACCCTGCAGCACCTGCAGGAGGATACCACTCAGGAACCGGATATCGCAGACCGCGCATCCACCGAGACAGATCGCGCGCTTGAATTGCGGACCCGGGATCGTCAGCGCAAATTGATCGCCAAGATTGATGCCGCGCTGAAGCGGATCGAGGACGGCTCCTACGGCTATTGCGAAGAGACCGGCGAGCCGATCTCGCTCAAGCGCCTGGAAGCCCGTCCGATCGCGACGCTCTCGATCGAAGCGCAGGAGCGCCACGAGCGCCGCGAGCGTACCCATCGCGACGATCTTTGATCCGAATACGACGTCTAAACGACGAAAAGGCCGGTCTTCTGACCGGCCTTTTGCGTTAAGTGCCCCTGGCTTTCTTGCCGCGGTCCGTCTTCTACGGTCCTGACGCGCTTTCTGGCGTGCCCAGACTTGGGCGAGGGCGACGTTTCCCTGGTTGCTCAGAACGGGAAGATGATGTCGTAGATCTGCTGCCCCCAGCGCGCCTGCTGCACGTCGGTCAGCTGACCGCGGCCGCCGTAGGCGATCCGCGCCTCGGCCATCTGGGTGTGGTTGATCGTGTTGGTCGCCGTGATGTCCTCGGGCCGTACCAGACCCTGGATGATCAGCTCGCGGATTTCGTTGTTCACGCGGATCTCCTGTCGGCCTTGGACGACGAGATTGCCGTTCGGCAGGACCTGCGTGACCAGCGCGGCAACGCTGACGTTGATCTGTTCCTGACGGTTGATCTGGCCCTGGCCCTGAACCTGCGAGCCCGAATTCACGCCCACCAGGTTTTCGTTGTTGGAGCCGCGGAAGATGCGCGACAGGGCGCCGGTTTCGATGCCAAGGAAGTTCGGGATGCCCGCTTCTTCGCTGTTGCTGCGCGAGGTCGAGGTGTTGTTCTGCACCTGCGCGCGATCCTGGATGTCAATATTGACGGTCAGAATGTCGCCCACGCGGGTCGCACGCGGGTCCTTGAAGAACTGGCGCGCGCCGGGCCTCCACAGCGAATTGGCGTGGCGCGGGGTTACTTCCGGTGCCGGCATCGGCATGCTGACCGGGCGGTAATCGCGCATTTCGGTGGGATTGTCGATCTTGCTCATCTGCGGCGGCTGGCCGATGTCACCCAGCCGGCTGAGATTGCCGCAGGCGCCCAGCGACAAAGCCAATCCAGCCATGGCGATGAGGCGGAGAGAGGAAGAGAAGCGGATCATGGCGGTAATCCTTTTGCTTACGACGTCATTCAGTTGGCCGCCGCGATCACGCGGGGCGCGGTGACGACCTGCACCTGGTTGGGGCCGGTGATGGTCGCCTGGATAATTTTCTTGCTCTGCAGGTTCATCACCTGGATCACGTCGCCGACGCTGCCGCCTTCGAGGGCGCGGCCGGTGGTGGTGATCATCATGCCCGGCGCCTGCGCGATCATGGTGATCAGGTTATTCTTGCTGACGGCCTCGGGCTTGCTGATGTCGCTGACGCGGATCGGCATGCCAATCTGCAGGGTACGGCGCGGCGTCTGTCCGACCAGGTCGTTGATCTGATCGATATAACCGCTGCTGTAGCGGCCGGCCGGGACCTGCATCCATTCGATGTCGTTGCGCGAGATGGTCTCACCCGGCGCAACGCGGTTCTTCAGCACTGGAATGGCTTCGACCGACTGGGCGCGGCCGCTGACCTTCATGCTGCTGGCACCGGGCGCAGATACCGCGGCGTAAAAGCGGCCGCTGCGGGAATCGTAGGAGAAGCTTTCCACCTGCAGAACGGCGGGAGAGGTGGCGGGCACTTCGATCTCGTTGCCGCTGCCGTGGAAGCTGATCTCCACCGGCTTGCCGCCGTTGCGCTGCTGCACCAGCTCGGCCATGCGCTTCGCGATTTCGCGTTCGGTGATGATGCGGCCCGCGGCCACGCTCGCCACCTTTTCCTGCGCAAGCACAGGCACGGCGACGGGCTGGAGCAGGGTAGCGGCGGCGATACCGGCCAGAAGAAGAGCGCGAAGCGAAGTCATGACGAAATTCCCCAGTAAGATCAGAGCATCACCGCAGGCGCGTGGTCGCCTGCAACATTTCGTCGGAGGCGGTGATCACCTTCGAATTCATTTCATAGGCGCGCTGGGCGGTGATCAGGTTGGTGATCTCCTGCACCGGGTTGACGTTCGAGGTTTCGAGATAGCCCTGGCGCAGGGTGCCGAAGCCGGCGGCATTCGGATTGCCGACCGTCGGCTGGCCCGAAGCTGCCGTCTCGAGGAAAAGGTTGTCGCCCAGGGCTTCCAGGCCGGCCTCATTGATGAAGGTGGCAAGCTGGATCTGGCCCAGCTGCTGGGCCTGCACCTGGCCGGCGATGCGGGCTTCGACGATGCCGGTGGCGTCAATGCTGACCGACAGCGCGCCCTGCGGCACGGTGATACCAGGCTGCAGCTGATAGCCGTCGACGGTAACGATCTGGCCCTGATCGTCGAGCTGGAACGAACCGGCTCGGGTATAGGCCGTCTCGCCCGAGGGCAGGGTGATCTGGAAGAAGCCCTTGCCGTTGATGGCGAGATCGTAGGTGTTGCCGGTCGACATCATGTTGCCCTGCTCGTGGATGCGATAGACGCCCGCCGCCCGCACACCGACGCCGATCTGGATGCCCGAAGGCACGATCGTGTTGGCGTCCGAAGAGGTGGCACCCGGACGGCGCAGGTTCTGATAGAGCAGGTCCTGGAACTCGGCACGCTGGCGCTTGAACGCCGTCGTGCTCATGTTGGCGATGTTGTTCGAGATGACCTCGACATTGAGCTGCTGGGCCATCATGCCGGTGGCGCCGGTGCTGAGAGAACGCATGTTCAATCTCCTCGTCTAATCCGTCTGTCGGTTAGGCCTGCCGGCCCAGTCGCTGGATCGCGTTGCGCACGCGCTCGTGCTCGCTTTCCAGCATGGTTTGGGTGCTTTGATACTGACGCAGCAGCTCGATCATGTTGGTCATCTCCACGATCGGCTCGACATTCGAAGCCTCGAGCATGCCCTGCACCAGAGTGGAATTGGCCGGCGCGATCACCGGCTCCTGCGCGGTGGCGTAAAGGCCCTGGGCCGTCTTGCGCAGTTCCTGTTCATTGTCGAAGGTGACAAGGTCGATCTTGCCAAGCTGCTGCTCGCCTACGGTGATGGTGCCGTCGGCCGAGATGGAAGGCGCGCCGCCGTCTTCGGGAAAGACGATCTCGCGGCCGCGATTATCCAGCACCGGATGGCCGCCGGAGGTCACCAGGCGGCGGTCGGCGTCGAGTCGAAGATGGCCATCACGGGTGTAGCGACGGCCCTGGGGGGTGTCGACGGTGAGGTAGCCGGGGCCGTTGATGGCGAGGTCGAGGCTGTTGCCCGTCTGCTCCAGCTTGCCTGCGCGGAAATCGCGCAGAACACCGAAGTCATTGACAAAGCTCATCTTTTCGCGCTGGTTCGCGCCTTTAAGATACTCCTCGAACATCACCCGCTCGCCCTTGTAGGCGTTGGAGTTCATGTTCGCCAAATTGTTGGCGATCACGTCCATCTCGCGACGCATGGTCGAGAGGCGGGACAGGCCGATGTAGGTCGTATTCTCCATGGCTCCAAACTCGCGGTTAGCCGTTGCTGCCCGGACTGTTGCAGGCGGCGTGCCAACAGAAAATTTGGCGGAATTTCGGGGAAATTTTTTGGTTAATCGGCCGATGGGCAGAAGTTGACCGGATTTCTGCTCGTTGCACCCGGCAAAAACTGCCGGGCAGTGACAAAGTGTTAACTGTGGAGGCTTAGGAATGGCATCGATCAGCGGACCAGGGTCCCGGGGATGCGGCAGGCATGAGTGACGAAACCGAAGGCTTGGGCGACGAGCTCGAAGGCCAGGAAGGTACGACTAAGAAACGCGGCAAGCGGGCGATGATCTTCATCATCGTCGGTGTGGCCTTGCTGCTGCTCGTGGGCGGCGGCGGTGCCGCCTATTACTTCCTGTTCGCTTCGGAGCCGGAAGAGGCGGAAGTCGTCCCCGAGGCTCCGAAGGTCACGGTCTTCTACGATCTCCCCGATATTCTGGTGAATCTGAATTCTTCCGGGCGTCAGGCTTCTTATCTGAAGCTGAAGGTGGCGCTTGAGCATAACGACCCGCTGGCAACGCCGAAGCTGAACGAGCTGCTGCCGCGGGTCATCGACAATTTCCAGATCTATCTCCGTGAACTGCGTCCGGACGATCTGGTCGGGTCGGCCGGTCTGTACCGGCTGAAGGAAGAGCTGCTGATCCGTGTCAATCAGGCAGTCGCCCCGATCAAGATCAATGACGTATTGTTCAAAGAGATGTTGATTCAGTAGCAGAGTAGTGGAACGAGGCGGTCATGGCGGATAATCCGGAAGACAGCGCCGCGGAATGGGCAACCCCGGGTGGGGATGACGATAACGCGTCCACGCGCATCCTGAATCAGGATGAGATCGACAGTCTACTTGGCTTCGATGCCAGCGTCGAGGACGATGCCGATAAGGCTGGTATCCGTGCGATCATCAACAGCGCGCTCGTGTCTTACGAGCGTCTGCCGATGCTCGAGGTGGTGTTCGACCGCCTTGTGCGTCTGATGACGACCTCCCTGCGCAACTTCACGTCCGACAACGTCGAAGTCTCGCTCGACAACATCACTTCGATCCGCTTCGGCGATTACCTGAACTCGATTCCGCTGCCGGCGATCCTGAGCGTTTTCCGCGCCGTGGAATGGGATAACTACGGACTGCTGACTGTCGATAGTTCGCTGATCTACTCCATCGTCGACGTGCTGCTGGGCGGCCGCCGCGGCACCGCGGCGATGCGTATCGAAGGCCGTCCCTACACGACCATCGAGCGCAATCTGGTCGAGCGCATGGTCAACGTGGTGCTCGACGACATGCGCGCCGCCTTTGAGCCGCTGGCGCCGGTCAATTTCTCTTACGACCGTATTGAGACCAACCCGCGCTTCGCCACCATTGCACGCCCGGCCAACGCGGCAATTCTTGCCCGCCTGCGCGTCGACATGGAGGATCGCGGTGGCCGTCTGGAACTGCTGCTGCCCTATGCGACTTTGGAGCCGGTTCGCGAACTGCTGCTCCAGATGTTCATGGGCGAGAAATTCGGCCGTGACTCGATCTGGGAAAACCACTTGGCTACCGAGCTGTGGTCGACGGATGTCGAAATCGAAGCCGTTCTGGACGAACAGGTGATGACACTCGGCCAGGTCATGAACCTGGAAGTCGGCAAGACGGTGATGTTTAACGCCACGCCGGAATCGACGGTGCTGATGCGCTGCGGCGGTGTGCCGATGGTCGAAGGCCGTATGGGCCGCATGGGCAACAATATCGCCGTGAAGGTTGACCGGACCCTCAAGCACCTTGGAGGTGTGTGATGACTTTGACCCTGGTTGTCGAAATCGTCGTCGCGGTCCTGCTGCTGATCACGCTCAGCATCTCGCTGGTGCTGAACCGCCGCTTGGGCAATCTGCGCGCCAATCAGGACGAGATGCGGCGCCTGATCGCCGATTTCGACCGGGCGCTCGCCAAGGCGCGCCAGGGAATGAACGAACTCAAGACCGCCTCGGCCGCTGCCGATACCGCCCATGAGGAGCGGATGAAGCAGGCCAAGGCGTTGCGCGACGAACTTGGCTTCATGATCGAAACTGCCGATCGTCTGGCGGACCGTCTGGCTAGCGAAGCCTCCAGCTCGCGTGCGACTGCACCGCGGCCGCAATCTGCTGCAGCGTCGGAGCAGCGCGCAGCCGAGCCGCCGAAAGCGCCGGTGATGCCGTTCACCGCCCGCAAGCCGGCGGCGGAGCAGCGTGGCCGCGACTTCAAGCTGGAGCCCCGTTCGGAAGCGGAGCGTGAATTGCTGATGGCATTGAGGCAGGCGCGATGACACCGGCGCCCGCTGCTCCTCAACAGACTGCCGCCCAGACGACAGCCAGGAAGACTGCCTCTTCGAAAAAAATACGCGGTCGCGTCGGCGGCCGTGTTCGCATTCTGCCGCTGACCATTCTGGCCGTCGCCTTGCTGCTGGGCCTGAAGATCGGCGCCTTCTGGCAGGGGCGGCTGGAACTGTTTGTCACGCCCGCCGGCGCGCAGCAGCAGCAAGGCCCGCAGGCCACCGGCCAGCCGACCCAGTTAACGCCGCCGACACCCGCAGCAGCCACGCCGGCCGCTGCACCTCAAGCCGCTCAAGCCCCGGCGCAAATCACGCCCCCGGCTCAGGCAACGGCGCCCGCAGCTTCGCCTACGCAGGCCAGTCAGCCAAGTGCCGCGCCCGCCGCGCCGTCCTCGTCGGTTCAGTCGCTCGCCAACCGCGATCCCACCACCTTTACCCGCGCCGAGATCGAGCTGCTGGCCAATCTGGCGCAGCGCCGCGAGCAGCTGGAGCAGCGCGCCCGCGAGATCGATCTGCGTGAAAGCCTGCTTGCCGCAGCGGAAAAGCGGCTGGACGACCGCATTGCTGAACTGAAGAAGCTCGAAGCCAGCATCAAGCAGATCGTGCAGCAATACGATCAGCAGGAGGAGAAGAACCTGCAAGGGCTGGTGAAGGTCTATGAGAATATGAAGCCGAAGGATGCCGCGCGCATCTTCGAAAGCCTGGAACCGAATGTCCTGCTTGGCGTCGCCGAGCGGATGAAGGAGGCCAAGCTCGCCGCAGTGCTGGCGGATATGAGCCCGCAGGCAGCGCAGGACATTACCGTGCGCCTGGCTACCCGCAAGCAGATTCCGCCCAATCTGCGCGCTGGCACCGAGGCGGAATTGCAGCGCCAGGCTCCAGCCGCGAAGGCTCTCGGCCCTGCCGCGCCGGCTTCAGCCATGCAGGCGCCGGCCATGCAGGGGAATGCCGCGCAAGCCGGCAATGGCGGCACTGCGGCTGCCGCAGCAGCTCCAGCGACGGCCACCGGAACGCCCGCACGCCCGCAGCAGGGCGGTTAATACCTGTTAACCACTTGATCTGATTAGACTCCTATTGCAGTCGTAGCGCCTCATGGTAGTATAAGGCGCTTTCGACGTCGCCCGGAGAAGCCGGGATGTCGGGCTCCGTCAGTGCCGCAGGAGGCGGGCAAAGAGGATGTCCATCGATCTCAGCATTCTGCTCAGCAGCAACGGTGCGTCCAGCACGGGGACCATCTCCCCGATGGCGATGTACAAGAAGTTGCAGAGAGTCGCTGAAGAAAACAGGCAGAAGCAGGAGGCCGCCGCAAGCGAGGACCGCGCGAAGGAAGCGCTGCGCGAGTTCAATAACGCCACCGTCCGTCTGCGCAACAAACAATACATGATGGAGAATGCCCGGATCGAAAGCGAGGCGATCTATTTCCAGAATCGCGCTGCGACCGCCACCACCGTTGAAGAGCTTATCAACGACGATCGTTTCCTGCGCGTCCTGGCCTATGCCAACGGGTTTGGCGATGTCTACGAATACAATCGTCAGCATCTGCGCGACGTGCTGATGAGTGATCTGAGCGATCCGAATTCCGCCGCCATGAAGGGCAGTCCGCAGGAGCTGGAGCTCGCCATGCGGTACAATTTCGCCGCATCCGGACCGCTGCTGGACGTCAACGGCAATGTCGTCGGCGTGGACGGCGAGGGCAATCTTGTCAACGATGGCAGCCATGTGGCTGCGCTGCCGGCCGGTCTGGCCAAGCTGCGCGGCGTGGTGCTCGATGCGTCTGGCAATGCGGCTCTTGATGGCAACGGCAAGGTCGTCGCGACAGCCCGCATTGCTACCCAGGACGCCAGCCAATACACCAAGACGCAGCAGAAGACGCTGTTGAAGGAGGAAGCGGCGCCGCCGCCCAAAAGCTACTACGAATACGATAGCGACGAGTTCCAGCGCTTTCGCCAGAGCAGGAAGGTGCAGGCCGAGATCGAGTATTTCCGCGACAACATCAAGGACATCACGTCGCTGGACGATCTGTTCAAGAATTACCGGCTTTTCAAGTTCATTCTGTCGGCTTTCGACCTTGAAAGCGAAGCGCAGTATCCAGGCAAGATTCGCAAGATCATCGAAAGCGATATGAGCGACCCGGACTCGCTCGCCAACCGCTTCCAGGATCCCCGCTTCCAGGAGCTTGCGAACGCCATCGCCTACAAGCATGTCGGCGTGGAGAAGCTTAAGACGCCGGTCATGCTGGAAGAGCTGGCCACGCGATTTGAGCGGCTGTCTTACGAGCGTTATCTGGACGAGCAGGCGCCCGGTGTGCGCGCCGCGCTGGAATTTGAGCGCCGCCTGCCGAAAGCCAGCAAGACGGTGCAGGTGCTGGCCGATTCCGTGCTGCGCGAGGTGATTACCGTCGCCAATCAGCTGCCCAAGCAGATCGCTTATCAGGATGTCGACGCGCAGGTAACTGCGGTCGAAAAGCGGTTTGACCTCCAGTCGGTCAAGAATGACCAGGCCGCGATCGAAAAGCTGGTCGTCCGTTATCTGACCTTCAAGAGCAGCGAAAGTACGGGCGGTCCGCAAAGCTATTTGCTGAATCTTTTCGGCTAGCCTGCGGCAGCCATTGCTCGCGTGTCGTTTCTAACCGGGCATGGCATCACCGATCACAAACGCTGGGCGGGTATTGGTCGTCGACGATCATCGCACCATGCAGATGATCATCGCCAAGCAATTGCGGCAGATCGGCTTTCACGACGTCGATACGGTCGGCGATCCGGTCCCCGCATTCACCCTGCTACGGCGCCGGCGCTATGCCGTGATCCTTTCCGGTTGGAACATGGAGCCGATGGACGGATTGGCATTCCTGCGGGCCGTCCGCAGCGATCCGGCCAATGCCAGAACGCCCTTCATCATGATCACCGCCGAGGCGCGGCCAGACGACGTCATTGCGGCCAAGCGCCTGGGCGTGGACGGCTATCTGGTGAAGCCTTTCGACGCCGGGCGGCTGCAAAGCCTGCTGACGTCGGTCCAGGCGGACGCTTTGGCGCAGCGAAAAGGCTAATTCGGCCCGAAAAACAGTCTTTTAACCATATCGCGTTATCCTGCCACACTCCTATAATCGTGCCTGAGGATGTACTGTGGCGGCGCGATTCCGACAGTTGAGCAGCAGGGAGTATGACAGACAGCCGCACACCGCCTAGGACGGCAGCCACAAGGCGCCTCCGCCGCACCGGCCTGAGTACCGGCCTGGCCGGCCTGGCTTTGGCCGGAATGCTGGGGCTGTCGCCGCCGCTTGGCCATGCCCAGCCGGTGCCGCAGGCCAATACGCCGCCGCTCGGTGCTGGTAGCGACGGTGCGCCCACTCCGCAAACGCCGCTGCTGCAAACGCCTGCGCCGCAGCCATCGGCCTCTCAATCACCGGCACCTGCCGCTGCCCAGCCAGCCCGTCCCGTTCTGAATCCGGCTGCCGATCCGGCGGCGCCGGTTCGTCTGCGCGCGGGTGAACATCCGACCTATACCCGGCTGGTATTCGACTGGCCGGAACGCATCGACTTCAACGTCGTCACCGAGGCCAAAAGCGCCACGGTACGCTTCGAGCGGGCAACACCGGTGGATTTGGGTCGGCTGCCAAAATTCCCGCCGCGCGGCATCGCCAATCTGGCCACCCGTATCGAGAACGGCTCCAGCGTTGTCAGCTTCGACATTCCTGAAGGCGCGACGGTGAAGTCGTGGCGCGATGGCGCCAAGATTGTGCTCGACGTCTCGCAGCCGGCCGAAGCCACGACGGCGGAGAAGAAGCCGGCCGCGCCGCCAGCCAATCAGACTGCGGCCAATCAACCCGCACCGGCACCAGCCAAGACCGCTGAAGCCCCCAAGCCGCAGCCCAGCGCCCAGCCCCCGGCAAAGCCTGAGGCGCCAAAGTCAGAGACTGCCAAGCCAGAGGCGGCAAAGCAGCCCACGCCGCAACCATCGCAACAGACCGTAACCCTGCCGCCAACAATTGCGCGGACGCCGCAGGCCGGCGTTCCCGCTGCCGCACCGACCACGCCGGTGGAAACCGCGCCGCTGGGAACCTTCATGCCCGCGCCGCCGACCGGGCCGATCACGGGCGAGCCGCTGGTGCCGGGCGTCGATTCCAGCCGCACCGGACCTTTGCTGAATTTCCCCTGGACCCGGCCCGTGGCCGCCGCAGCCTTCATGCGCAACGGCGCTCTATGGCTGGTCTTTGACCGGGCCGCGAGTGTCGATCTGCGTCCCATCACCACGCGGGACTGGAGTGGCGCGATCAACGGCATCGAACAACTGCCGGTGCCGGGGGTAACGGTTCTGCGCTTGGCTGTTCCGAGCGGCACGACGGCGACCTTCACGCGCCGCAATACCGGATGGCAGATCGGCATCAACACCATCCAGCCCGACCAGCTATTGCCTAAGGACGGCGCCGCGGACGAGGCGGAGCCGATGCAGCGCAGCGGGCCGCCGGAAGTCGATGTTCGCCGGCAACTCGATGCCGATGGCGGCGCCAAACTGTTCTTCGCGGCTAACGATCCGGCGCCGCATCTGCAGATTCCCGATCCCGATACCGGCGACCTGATCACGGTGGTTCCTTTTGCCGGGGCCAATGGTGGCGTCCCGGGACGGCGTGATTTCATCGAACTCAGCGTGCTGCCAAGCTTCCAGGGCTTCGCCATTGAGCCGCATGCCGACAATCTGGATGTCCGTCGCTTCCCGCGCGGGGTGGAGATCGGCACGCCCAACGGTCTGTCGCTGTCGGCGCCACGCGGCGCCGATCCGCGCAGCGGCGTGACCGAGATTCTGCAATTCGACGAGTGGCGCAAAGTCGAGGGCGAGAACTATCGCGAGCAGGAGGAAAACCTGCTGCGGCGCGTCGCCCAGGCCTCACCGGGCCAGCGTCAGGCGGCACGATTGGCGCTGGCGCAGTTCTATGCCGCCAATGACATGCAGCCTGAGACGTTGGGCACGCTGGCCAAGGCGCGGGCCGAGCAGCCTGATCTGGAGCGTGACAAGCTTTATCGAGCGCTCCGCGGCATCGCCAATCTGCGCATGGGTCGCCTGGCGGAAGCCGCCACTGATCTCGATTCCAAGGTCTTTGACGATGACCCCGACATCCTCGCGTATCGCGGCATGCTGGCTGCCGAACGCGACGATTGGCCGGCGGCGCGGCGCGCTTTCTCCTTGGCTGGAGCGGCGGTTGCCAAGTTCCCTCCGGATTTGCGAGCGCCCATCCGCTTGACCATGGCACGCGCCTGGCTGGCCGGTGGCGATATTGCCGCGGCGACGGAAGAGCTGCGCGCCCTGAGCGGAGACACACTGACGCGGGCGCAGGCGGCCGAGGGTAACTATGTCCGTGGCGTTCTGGCCAACGCAACCAACCGGCCAGAGGATGCCATCCGTTATTTTGATCTGGCATCGGCCAGCGGCGATCGCCGCGCTCGTGCCCTGGCTGAGTTCGCCAAGACCGAACTTCTGCTCTCGCGCAAGCTGATCAACAACGAGCAGGCGATTGAGCGACTGGAGCAGTTGCGCTTTGCCTGGCGCGGCGGGCCATATGAATTCAATCTGCTGCGCCGCCTGGGCGAGCTGCAATTCTCCATCGGCGATCTGCGCGGCGGCATCACCACCTTCCGGCAGATCGTCAAATACTTCCCGAAATCGCCGGAAGTGCCGCTGCTGACCAAGCAGATGAGCGACGAATTCGCCAAACTCTTCCTCGATGGCGGCGCTCAGGCGCTGCCGCCGCTGTCGGCACTGGCACTTTATTACGATTATCGCGAATTGACGCCGCCGGGACCGGAGGGCGACGAGATCATCGGCAAGCTGGCCGACCGGCTGGTTTCGGTCGATCTGCTCAATCGCGCAGCCGAGCTGCTGGAGCATCAGATCACCTACCGCCTGCGCGGCGAAGAGCGGGCGAGAGCCGGCGCGCGTCTTGCTGTCGTCTATCTGCTGGACCGCAATCCGGATGCGGCGCTGAAATCCTTGCAGAACACGCAAGCGGCCAACCTAAGCCCCGGCATTGCGCTGGAGCGCCGGCTGCTGGAAGCGCGTGCGCTTGGCGATCTCGACCGTTTTGCCGAGGCGCAGAACCTGCTTGGCCAGATGCAGGGCAGGGAAGCGCAAAGATTGCGCGCGGATCTGCATTGGCGCGCCAAGGACTGGGTTGCTTTCGCACGTACGGTGGGGCAGCTGATCGGCGACCGCCATGCTGATCCGGCGCCTTTGAGCGCAGATGAACGCAAGCTGATCCTGCAGCTCGCGGTGGCTTACTCGCTCAGCAACGATGCTGCGGCGCTCACCGATCTGCGGCGCAAATACGAGGCGGCCTTCCGCGATACGCCAGATGCGGCGACTTTTACTGCTGTCGCCAGCACGGTTGAGCGTGGTGCGGGCGATCCGCGCGAAATGGCGGCGGCCATCGCGCAGATCGGGCAGTACGAAGCCTTCATGAGCCAGTATCGCGAGCGTGTGGCCCGCGGCGGCCTGAGTGCGATCAACTAGGCGGTATCAGCGGGCGCCGAGGAAGCTCTCGACGAGCGCGGCGCAGACGAGATTCCAGCCGTCCACCAGCACGAAGAAGATCAGCTTGAACGGCAGTGAGATGATCACGGGCGGCAGCATCATCATGCCCATCGACATCAGCACCGACGCCACCACCATGTCGACAACGATGAAAGGCAGAAACAGCAGGAAGCCGATCTCGAAGGCGCGCTTCAGTTCGCTGATCATGAAGGCGGGCACCAGGATGCGCAGCGGGATCGCTTCCGGCGTCTCCGGCGGCGGCACATTGGCAAAGCCGGCAAACAGCGCCAGGTCCTTGTCGCGCACCTGACCGCGCATGAATTCGTGGAACGGCGCCATGGCGCGGTCGAAGGCCGTGCTTTCGTCGATGCTTTCCTGGATCAGCGGCTGGATGCCGTCGTTATAGGCCCGCTCCAGCGCGGGTTGCATGATGAAGAATGTCAGAAACAGGGCGAGGCTGATCAGCACGCTGTTCGGCGGCGTGGTCTGCGTACCCATGGCGCTGCGCAGGATCGACAGCACGACCACGATGCGCACGAAGCTGGTGATGACGATCAGGATCGAGGGTGCCAGCGCCAGGACAGTGGTGAGTGCGATGAGCTGGATGACGCGGCCGGTCAGCGTGCCGCCGCCTTCGCCCAGATCGATGGTGACCGATTGCGCAAAGGCTTCAGGCGCCGCCAGCAGCAGAAGGCCGAGCGCGGCGGCGGCGAAATAGCGAACCATCATATTACCCGTCACGATCGCGCCCCGGTATACGAAAGCTGGGCCAGCTGCCGCCGGATTCTGGCTCCAATGCCTCGCGCCGCTCGACGGGAATGCCGCTCTCGATCACCAGATCGCCCTCGCCGCTGAGCAGCAGCAGATGCTCGGTATCGTCGCGCCGCACCAGCACCAGGCGGCGCGATCCGTCGACCGGCGCCATTTCGACGACGCCGATCCGCTGGCCCTGCCGCCATTTGCCGAAGCGGCCCGAGCCGCTCAGCACCCGCATGGCGTAATAGAACAGGCCGAGCAGAACCAGGAGGCCGCCAAAGGCCAAGGCGATCTGGGAATAATCGATGTCGTTCATGCTCAATGCCTATGGATGCGCCACTTTGGTGGCCGTCTCCGAGTCGGGTCAAGCTGGATTGGATTTCTCCAGCCCGGCCGGCGCATCGCCTTGCGTGCGATAGATGTAGCTGAGGATTTCGGCAACCGCGGCAAAGGCTTCCAGCGGGATGAGGGCATCGATCTCGAGCTTGTCCAGAATCTCGATCAGGTCAGCGTCCTGGCGGATGGTGATGCCATGATCCAGGGCGATGCGGATGATCTGCTCGGCAATGAAACCCTCGCCGCCGGCGACGATGCGGGGCGCTTCCTCCCGCTCGGGGTCGTAGCGTAGGGCCACGGCCTTCTGGCGCGGCGGTTTGGGGGCGGTCGGTCGGGTCATGGCGGGCTTAAAATCCGGTTCGGGGCATCCTACCACGCTCCCGGGTTAACCGAATCTTTACGGCTGGGGGCCAATCTGCGAGCCACTGGTAAAGGCCCGCGATGGCAAGGCTCCAAAGGTCTGGAGCCTTGGAGGCAGGCGGGCAGGGCATGGGCATGGATCTCAACCGTATCGGCTTGCTGAAGGCAATCACCCAGCGCATGGACTGGCTGGGCGAGCGGCAGCGCGTGCTGGCCGAGAACATCGCCAATGCCGATACCCCGGGCTATAAGCCCAAGGATCTCAAGCAGGTAAGCTTTGGCGAACTGGTCCGGGGCTCTGGCAGCCAGCTTGGCCTGACCGCCCGGGTGACCGAGCCAGGGCATCTGCGTGGCCTTGGTGGTCGCCAGAACGATCATTGGAAGGTCGTACGCAGCGCCGAGGCCTACGAGACGGCGCCGAACGGCAACGCCGTCAACCTCGAACAGCAGATGATGAATGTCGCCGAAACCCAGGGCGATCACAGTTTGATGACCAATCTTTACCGTAAGCAGGTGACCATGCTCCGCAAGGCGCTGGGCAGCCGGCAGGGCGGTTAAGGTTGCAGGTGGGTAACGGAGGCAGGTTATGGAATTGAAGAACGCGATGAAGATTTCGGCCGCGGGCATGCGTGCCCAGGGCGACCGTCTTCGCGTCATCTCCGAAAATCTCGCCAATGCCGACTCGCTGGCGAAAACCCCCGGCGGCGACCCGTATCGCCGCAAGGTGGTCAGCTTCAAGTCCGAGCTGGACCGCGCCACCGGCGCCAATCTGGTGCGGGCGCAGAAGCCAACCTACGACCGGTCCGATTTCGAGCTGAAATACGATCCGGGCCATCCTGCGGCCAATGCCGACGGCTATGTGAAGATGCCGAACGTGAAGTCGGTCATCGAGATGGCCGACATGCGGGAAGCGCAGCGGACCTACGAAGCCAACCTGAACGTGGTGGATACGGCGAAGCAGATGATCACCCGTACGATCGACCTGCTGCGGAACTGACGGCAAGAGGATAGGTTATGGCCGATTTGCGCATTGGAAATCCGCTTCAGGGCATGGCCGGCATGCCCGGCGCCGAGGCCGCCAAGCCGAAGGCGGCCGAGGGATTTGGCACCATGCTGCAGGAAGCCCTGCAGAATACGGTGGATGCGGCTCGCCAGTCGGAAGCGGTTTCCGCCGCGGCAGTAGCTGGGAAGGCCGATGTCACCGACGTGGTCACTGCGGTGACCAATGCCGAAATGGCACTTGATACCGTCGTTACGATCCGTGACCGGGTGATCTCCGCGTATCAGGAAATTATGCGCATGCCCATCTGATTGGGCATGGCCGGTCAATACGCTATTATCGACGGCGGAGAGCGAATCGATGACAGCCGTCGAAGTCACAGATGTTATGCGGGATGGCATTTGGGTTCTGCTGAAGATAGCGGGCCCGGCGATGCTGGTCAGCCTCGCGGTCGGCCTCGCGATCTCGCTCATCCAGGCGCTCACGCAATTGCAGGAGCCGACGCTCACCTTCGTGCCGAAGATCCTTGCCATCTTCGGAACCCTGATTGTGGCCATGCCGTTCATGATCACCACGATGATCGCCTTCATGGAACAGTTGGCCCAGCGCATCGCCGGTTTGCAGTAGCGGGGCAGGGCGGTGCTCCAGGACATCGTCGCCGGCAATGTCTACGCCTTTATCCTGATCTTTTGCCGGCTTGGCGCCGCCATAATGATCCTGCCCGGCATCGGCGAAAGCTCGGTATCGTCGCGTGCGCGGCTTGCCATCGCCTTGCTGACTTCCGGCTTGACCGTGCCGGTCCTCGGACCCTCCCTGCCGCCGATGCCGGCCGAGCCCTTCCATATGGCGTTTCTGGTCGTCACCGAGGTCGGTTTCGGACTGGCGCTTGGCCTGATGGCGCGCCTGGCGATTTCCGCCCTGCATGTTGCTGGCACCGTGATTGCGATGCAGGCGGGCTTGGCTTCCGCCATCTTCTTCGACCCGAACCAGGGATCGCAAAGCGCGCTGATATCCAGCGCCCTGGTTTCGATGGGGATGGCACTGATTTTTGTAACGGACCTGCATATGCTGGGCCTGCAGGCGGCTTACGACAGCTACCGGCTGTTTCCCCCGGCTCAGGCGCCATCCTTCGGCGATTTCGCCCAGCTTGCCACCCAGATGGTGGCTGGAAGCTTTGCGTTGGGGCTCAAGCTGGCGGCACCGTTCATCGTCTATGGCATCGTTTTCAACGTCGCGCTCGGATTGCTCAATCGTCTGATGCCGACATTGCAGATCTTCTTCGTCATGCAGGCGCCGACGATCGCTTTCGCGTTGGTGATGCTGGGATTGTCGCTGGGCGCCATAGGCGTGTTGTTTACCGGTCGGTACGAGGAGCAGATGTCGCAGTTCCTCGTGCCGCGTTGAGGTGAGGCATGGCCGAAGACGCCGATCCGGATTCCAAAACAGAAGAGCCGACACACAAAAGGCTCAAGGATGCCGAGGAAAAAGGCAACATTGCCAAGTCCCAGGAAATCGGCCATTGGTTCGCTTTCCTCGCGGCGGCGATCGCCATGTGGATGCTGTCGGGCACGCTGTCCAGCAACTTCATCAGCTCCACCCGCGTTTTCCTTGAGCAGCCGCATCTGATTCCGATCGACGCCAGCCACCTGTCTCAGGTCGCCATCGACCTGTTCTTCGGCGTCGGCAGGGGCCTGTTGCCGGTGCTCGGCCTGTTCCTGCTCTTCGGTCTGGCTTCCAGCGTCATTCAGAATCCGCCGCGTTTCACGGTCGAGCGCATCAAGCCGAAATTCTCCAAGCTGTCGCCGATTGCCGGCCTGAAGCGCATGTTCTCGGTGCAGAGCGCCGTCGAGTTCGTCAAGAACATCATCAAGATCAGTGCCATCGGCGCGATCCTCGCCGCCATCCTGCTGCCCGAGCTGGATTCGCTCGAAACCATCGTCGCGCTGGACGTTTCCGTGCTGCTTTCGCTGGTGGCGCAGATGCTGGTGAAGCTGATCGGCGTTCTGGTCGGCATCATGTTCGTCGTCGCAGTGGTCGACTACCTGTACCAGCGTTTCACCTACATGAAGAATCTCCGCATGACCCGGCAGGAGGTCAAAGAGGAGTTCAAGGAACAGGAAGGCGATCCGATCATCAAGGCACGCCTGCGCCAGATCCGCATGCAGCGTGTCCGCCGCCGCATGATGGCCTCGGTGCCCGAGGCCAGCGTGGTCATCACCAACCCGACCCACTACGCCGTGGCGCTGAAATACGATCCCGACAAGATGCAGGCTCCGGTCGTCGTCGCCAAAGGCGTCGATGTGCTGGCGCTGCGCATCCGCGAGATTGCCAAGGAACATGAGGTTCCGATTGTCGAAAACCCGCCACTGGCGCGTGCGCTTTATAAGGTCGATCTGGATGAATCCATTCCGGTCGAGCATTATCGCGCCGTGGCAGGGGTGATTTCTTATGTGATGCGGCTCAAGGACGGCATGGATGCCCGTTACGAGCCCGAGGCAGAGACGGAAGGCGGCTAGGGTGATGGCACGTCCCTTCGGCGGATTGTTCGGCGGATTTCTGAAATGGCCGGCCAAGCTGGTGGCCGAGGCCAGCCCGTTTGCGCGCGTGGTGATGAACGGCCCGGCTGTTGCTGCCGCCAATGCCGGCTACCGCAACCTTGCCGCCCGGCTGCAGATCGAGGGCGCGCCGACCATCGACCGCCTGGTGGTGTCGCGTCTGGGCAATATCGAAACTATTGCGCGCATGCGCGGCCTAGCGGCGGCGGGGGAGACCGTGCAGGAGGATCTGGAGGTCGCCGCCGGCGATCAGATCCTGACCTTGCGGATCTCCGCCATGGCGCGGCCGGACTGGCGTCACTGGATGGTCTGGGATGTGCAATGCCTGTCTGATCAAGATGACTCGCTCATCGCCATGCGGCGCCAGCGCGACGAGCTGGCTGCCTTCATCGACAATGCGCCGGTCGGGCTCTATTCCGTGGGGCTGGATGGACGTTTTCTGTTTGCCAACCGCACCTTCGCCGCCTGGCTGAACACGGTGCCTGAGCAGCTCGTTGGCCGCAACGTCACCCTGGCCGATGTGCTGCAGCATGCCGAGGCGCGCGAAGGCGAGGTGATGACGCCGAACTGGGAAGGCGGTGAAGCCAAGCTCAAGCCGCTGGACGCCGACACGAATGCCGAGTCCGGTTTCCGCCTTGTCGGCGTCAGCCAGAGCGCGGTCACGGATGGCGATGGCCGCCCGGTCCGCTACAGCGCCGTCGTGCACGACTTAAGTCTGGAGCTGCGCCATCGCGGCACCCTGCGTCCGGTGGAAGCGGAGTTCCGCCGCTTCTTCGATCAGGCGCCGATCGGCATCCTGGTGCTCGATTCCACCGGCGTGATCCGCGACGCCAACGCTGCCTTCGCCGCACTCACCGGCCGCGAGGATGGGCTGGGCCAGCGTCTGGCCGATCTGGTGCGCGAGGAAGATGCCCTGGTGCTGACCCGTCATCTGATGGCCCTGCGCCGAGGCGAGACCTTTGGCCGGCCATTGGAAATTCATCTCGCCGGGCCTCGTGCCCGTGTGGTCGAGGTCTTCGCTGCCTCTTCGGCGGAACGCGACGATGGCCAGTCGGCGCAGCTCGTCTATCTGGTCGACACCACCGAGCAGCGCAATCTGCAGACCCAGTTCCATCAAAGCCAGAAGATGCAGGCGGTGGGTCAGCTCGCTGGCGGCATCGCACACGATTTCAACAATCTTCTCACCGCGATGATCGGCTTCTGCGATCTGTTGCTGCAGCGCCATCAGCCCGGCGACCAATCCTTCGCCGATGTCATGCAGATCAAGCAGAATGCCAGCCGAGCCGCCAATCTGGTGCGCCAGTTGCTGGCCTTCTCGCGCCAGCAGACCCTGGTGCCGAAGATCCTCGACATCACTGATGTTCTGGCCGATCTGCGCAACCTGATCAGCCGCCTGATCGGCGAGACGATTACCCTGAAGATGACCCATGGCCGCGATCTTGGCCTTGTGCGCGTCGACCAGGGCCAGCTGGAGCAGGTCATCATCAACCTCGCCGTCAATGCGCGCGACGCCATGACGGAAGGCGGCGAATTGCGCATCCGTACCAGCAACTGGCAGGCCGAGCGGCCGACCGAAATCGGCGCCGAAACCATTCCGCCGGGCGAATACGTGCTGATCGAAGTGGCCGATAACGGCCATGGCATCGCGCCCGAAAATCTCAGCAAGATCTTCGACCCGTTCTTCACGACCAAGGCGGTCGGCGCCGGCACCGGGCTTGGATTGTCCACCGTCTACGGCATCATCAAGCAGACCGGCGGCTTCATTCAGGTCGAAAGCGCCGAAGGCGAGGGGGCCTGCTTCCGCATCTATCTGCCGCGTTATCGTCCCACCCCGGAAGAACTCGCCGCGGTCCGCGACGATGTGCGGCATGACAGCCGCGATCTCACCGGCCGCGGTCTGGTGCTGCTGGTCGAAGACGAGGATGCGGTGCGCAGCTTTGCTGCGCGGGCGCTGCGCAACAAGGGCTACACCGTTATCGAGGCGGCTTCGGGCGAGCAGGCTTTAGCCTTGCCGGCCGAGCAGCTTGAGCGCGTGGAGCTGCTGATCTCCGATGTGGTCATGCCTAATCTCGATGGCCCGAGCCTCGCCGCAGAGCTGCGTCTGCGCCGCCCGAACCTGCGCGTGCTGTTCATCTCCGGCTATGCCGAAGACAGCCTGCGCACCAGCCTGGCGAAGTCGCCGCATGTGAACTTCCTGCCCAAGCCTTTCTCGCTCAGCCAGCTTGCGGGAAAGGTAAAGGAAGTGATGGGGCCTTAATTTCCCTCTCCTTTGGGAGAAGGGAGGGCATACATCTTAAGCGGGAAAATTTCCCGGCATACCCGCATTTACACATCCAGTAATTGCGCGCTCCGTCCCCGGATTCGGGCTGTTTCCGGATGAGCCGGAAAAGCGGAACATTGCTGCGTTCTTAACAAAACCTTACTGGAACAATGCGGAAATATCCTGAGAATACGCGGGTTTGTCGATTTCGCTGGACAAAGGCAACAAGATAGGAACATATAGGGGCAGAACCGCGTATCGTTGCAATTCCCCCGGCCCCATGAAAGGATGCAGCCGCAATGTCGACCGCCAATCTTCGCCTCGTGGACAAGGACAACATGGACAAGGGTAAGGCGCTGGAGAGCGCGCTCTCGCAGATCGAGCGTACCTTCGGCAAGGGTTCAATCATGAAGCTCGGGCAGCGCCAGAGCATCGAGATCGAGGCGATCTCGACTGGTTCGCTCGGCCTGGACATCGCGCTGGGCATCGGCGGTCTGCCGCGTGGCCGCATCATCGAGATCTACGGTCCGGAAAGCTCGGGTAAGACCACCATCGCGCTGCATTGCGTGGCCGAGGCCCAGAAGAAGGGCGGTACCTGCGCCTTCATCGATGCCGAGCATGCGCTGGACCCGTCCTACGCCCGCAAGCTGGGCGTCAATGTCGCCGACCTTCTGATCTCGCAGCCGGATACGGGTGAGCAGGCGCTGGAAATCGCCGACACCCTGGTGCGTTCGGGCGCCATCGACGTGCTGGTCATCGACAGCGTCGCGGCCCTGGTGCCGAAGGCTGAATTGGAAGGCGAGATGGGCGATGCCCTGCCGGGCCTGCAGGCGCGTCTGATGAGCCAGGCGCTGCGCAAGCTCACCGCGTCGATCTCCAAGTCGAACACGATGGTGATCTTCATCAACCAGATCCGCATGAAGATCGGCGTGATGTTCGGCAACCCGGAAACCACCACCGGCGGCAACGCGCTGAAGTTCTATGCCTCTGTCCGCCTGGACATCCGCCGCGTCGGCTCGATCAAGGCGCGCGACGAGGTGATCGGCAACCAGACCCGCGTGAAGGTGGTCAAGAACAAGGTCGCTCCGCCGTTCAAGGTGGTCGATTTCGACATCATGTATGGCGAAGGCATCTCCAAGACCGGCGAATTGATCGACCTGGGCGTGAAGGCCAATGTGGTCGAGAAATCCGGCTCCTGGTTCTCCTTCGACAGCCAGCGGATCGGCCAAGGCCGTGAGTCTGCAAAGCAATTCCTCAAGGAAAATCCGGAGGTTGCCGAAAAGATTGAAGCCGCGATCAAGGCTAATGCCGGGATCGTCGCGGCGGCGATCGATGCCGGCGCCGATGCCGATATTGATGAGGATGCCGATTGATCTTTCCCCTCTGGCCGCTATTTGGCGGCCTATGAGTTCTCTCCTCCATGGGAACCCCGGTACCGGAGCTCGGTACCGGGGTATTTTTTTGCCAGAACAATGCTTTAGGGCGGAATCGGTGACCTAAAGCATCGGATCAGCCGCCTTTGATCCTGGCTCCAGTGCCTCCAATTGGAAACCTGGCGCGTGCTAGCCCATGAGGATCAACGACTTAAGTCTGAAAGCGCGGGCAGGGCGCTGCTGGACAGCGAAAATGCGGGGCGTTAAGTAAAGTCTTCTGCCGGCTCCGGCCGGCTCACCGCAATCGAACCGACGCATTATCGGCGCCCCGGAGCCAGGTCCGGCACCCCGGCGCGCCGCCGACCAGAGGTGTGAAGCCCATGTCCTCCGCCAGCGAAATCCGGCAGGCCTTTCTCGACTATTTCGCCAAGGCCGGTCACCAGGTGGTGGAATCCTCGCCGCTCGTGCCGCGCAACGACCCGACCCTGATGTTCACCAATGCCGGCATGGTGCAGTTCAAGAACGTCTTCACCGGCCAGGAGAAGCGCCCCTATACCCGCGCGGCCACCGCGCAGAAATGCGTGCGCGCCGGCGGCAAGCATAACGACCTCGACAATGTCGGCTATACCGCCCGGCATCACACCTTCTTCGAGATGCTCGGCAACTTCTCCTTCGGCGATTACTTCAAGGAAGAAGCGATCCCGCTGGCCTGGAACCTGATCACCAAGGAATACGGCCTGCCCAAGGACAGGCTCTGGGTCACCGTCTATCACACCGATGACGAGGCCTTTAACATCTGGAAGAAGGTCGCGGGCCTGCCGGACGAGCGCATCGTGCGCATTCCGACCTCGGACAATTTCTGGGCCATGGGCGATACCGGCCCCTGCGGCCCCTGCTCGGAAATCTTCTACGACCATGGTGACAAGGTCTGGGGCGGCCCGCCGGGCAGCCCCGAGGCCGATGGCGACCGCTATATCGAGATCTGGAACCTGGTCTTCATGCAGTATGAGCAGGTCTCCAAGGATGAGCGGATCAGCCTGCCCAAGCCCTCCATCGATACCGGCATGGGCCTGGAGCGCATCACCGCCGTGTTGCAGGGCAAGCACGACAATTACGACATTGACATCATGCGCACGCTGATCGAGGCGTCGGCGGATTTCTCGTCCACCGATCCCGATGGCGACCATAAGATCAGCCACCGCGTCATCGCCGATCACCTGCGCTCGTCCTGCTTCCTGATCGCCGACGGCGTGCTGCCCTCCAACGAAGGCCGCGGCTATGTGCTGCGCCGCATCATGCGCCGCGCCATGCGCCATGCGCAGCTCATGGGCTGCAAGGAGCCGCTGATGTGGCGTCTGGTGCCCGCGCTGGTCAGCGTGATGGGCCGCGCTTATCCGGAGCTTGGCCGCGCTGAGAACCTGATCGCCGAGACCCTGAAACTGGAGGAAACCCGCTTCAAGCAGACGCTGGATCGCGGCCTGAAGCTGCTCGATGAAGCCACCACCGGCATGTCGAAGGGCGACATGCTGCCTGGCGAAGTGGCGTTCAAGCTTTACGACACCTACGGCTTCCCGCTCGATCTGACCCAGGATGCCCTGCGCAACCGCGGCATCGGCGTCGATCTCGACGGCTTCCAGGCCGCCATGCAGGCGCAGCGCGAAGAAGCCCGCAAGGCCTGGGCCGGCTCGGGCGAGGCGGCGACCGAGAAGGTCTGGTTCGACATCAAGGAAGAGAAGGGCGCCACCGAATTCCTCGGCTACGACACCCACACGGCGGAAGGCCGCATCGACGCCATCGTCGTGAACGGCCAGCCGGTGAACGAGGCCAAGGCCGACACCGAGGTGTCTGTCGTGCTCAACCAGACGCCGTTCTACGGTGAGTCCGGCGGCCAGATCGGCGATACCGGCGTGATCGTCACGGCCTCAGGCGCCAAGGTTCAGGTCACCGATACGCAGAAGAAGCTCGGCCTCTTGCATGTCCATATCGGCAAGGTGGTGGAAGGCACTATCAAGGTTGGCGACATGACCACGCTGTCGGTGGATGTCGCGCGCCGCGCGGCAATTGCGTCCAACCATTCGGCGACCCATCTGCTGCATGCCGCTTTGCGCCGCAAGCTGGGCGATCACGTCACGCAGAAGGGCTCGCTGGTCGCGCCGGATCGCTTCCGCTTCGACATCAGCCATCCGAAGCCGCTGAGCCATGAAGAGATCGCGGCGGTGGAGGCGGAAGTCAACGAGATGATCCGCCAGAACGATGCCGTCACCACGCGCCTGATGACGCCGAGCGAGGCGATCGCTGCCGGCGCCATGGCGCTGTTCGGCGAGAAATATGGCGACGAGGTGCGCGTGCTCTCGATGGGCAAGCTACCCGACGGCAAGGATTACTCGACCGAGCTTTGCGGCGGTACGCATGTGAAGCGTACCGGCGATATCGCGCTGTTCAAGATCGTCAATGAAGGTGCTGTCGCGGCTGGTGTCCGCCGCATCGAGGCGCTGACCGGCGAGGCGGCCCGGGCCTATTTCGCCGAGCAGGAAGAGACGCTGAAGGCGGCCGCCGATGCGCTCAAGGCGCAGCCTCGCGAGGTGCCGCAGCGTCTGGCCGCCCTGCTGGAAGAGCGCCGCAAGCTGGAGCGTGAGCTGTCCGAACTGCGCAAGCAGCTTGCCACCGGCGGCGGTGCCGGCGGTCCGCAGGTGAAGGACGTCAACGGCGTGAAATTCGCCGCGCGCAAGCTGGACGGCGTGCCCGCCAAGGATCTGCGCGGCATGGTTGACGCGATGAAGAAGGAGATCGGCTCCGGCGTCGTCGCGCTGACGTCGGTGGCGGATGGCAAGGTGGCGGTCGTCGTCGGTGTCAGCCCCGATCTGACCGCCAAGCTGAATGCGGCCGAGCTGGTCAAGATCGCGACCCCGCTGATCGGCGGCCAGGGCGGCGGCGGCCGGCCTGATTTCGCCCAGGGCGGCGGCGCTGATCCTGCCGGGGCTGAGAAGGCGTTGGATGCCATTGCCGAGCAGATCGCCAAGGCCAAAGTCGCGGCGTAAGTTTCGCCCATGAGATGCCCGGGCTCGAGCCGGGCGTCTCAGGGGCAAAAGTCATTGGACAATAAAAAAGGGCCGCATCGCTGCGGCCCTTTCTGTTTGACGTGAAGGGGCGGCGATTACGCCAGCGCCTTCTTCAGGTTCTCGTCGATCTTGTCGAGGAACTTCTGGGTGGTCAGCCAGGGCTGGTCCTTCGAGATCAGGATCGCCAGGTCCTTGGTCATGAAGCCGGCTTCCACCGTCTCGATGCAGACCCGCTCCAGCGTGTTGGCGAACTTGTCCAGCGCCGGGTTGTCGTCCAGCTTGGCGCGATGCATCAGGCCGCGCGTCCAGGCAAAGATCGAGGCGATCGGGTTGGTCGAGGTCTCGCGGCCCGCCTGGTGCTCACGATAGTGACGCGTCACCGTGCCATGGGCAGCTTCCGCCTCAACCACCTTGCCGTCCGGCGTCATCAGCACGCTGGTCATCAGGCCGAGCGAGCCGAAGCCCTGGGCCACGGTGTCGGACTGCACGTCGCCGTCGTAGTTCTTACAGGCCCAGACGAACTTGCCCGACCACTTCAGCGCCGAGGCGACCATGTCGTCGATCAGGCGGTGCTCGTAGGTGATGCCGGCAGCCTTGAACTTGTCGGCAAACTCCTTGTCAAAGACTTCCTGGAAGATGTCCTTGAAGCGGCCGTCATAGGCCTTCAGGATCGTGTTCTTCGTCGACATGTAAAGCGGCCAGCCGCGGGCCAGCGAGTAGTTCATGCTGGCGCGGGCGAAGTCGCGGATCGAGTCATCCAGGTTGTACATCGCCATGGCGACGCCGGCGCCCGGGGCCTTGAAGACTTCCTTCTCGATCACCTGGCCGTCCTCGCCGACGAACTTGATGGTCAGCGTGCCCTTGCCAGGGAACTTGAAGTCGGTGGCACGATACTGGTCGCCGAAGGCGTGACGGCCGACCACGATCGGATCGTTCCAGTGCGGCACGAGGCGCGGCACGTTCTTGCAGATGATCGGCTCGCGGAAGATGGTGCCGCCGAGGATGTTGCGGATGGTGCCGTTCGGCGACTTCCACATTTCCTTCAGATTGAATTCCTTCACGCGGGCTTCGTCCGGCGTGATGGTGGCGCATTTGACGCCGACGCCATGCTTCAGGATGGCATGGGCGCAGTCGATGGTGACCTGATCGTTGGTCTTGTCACGGTTCTCGATGCCGAGATCGTAGTAGAGGAGATCGACGTCGAGATAGGGAAGGATCAGCTTCTCTTTGATGAACTTCCAGATGATGCGGGTCATCTCGTCGCCGTCGAGTTCGACGACCGGGTTCTTGACCTTGATCTTCTCCATAAAGACCCCTCCACAGTCACGGGTTGCGTTGATTTTGGTGGCCGGGACCCTAGCAAAGCCTGCCCGGCCGGAGAAGCCTTGGGCCGCGCCGGCGGGTGGATTTAAACTCTAGGCCCGTCGAGAAAAGGTCAAATTCGGCTGGTCGCGGCGGGGCGTTCCGGTGCCGGTTCGGCGCGCAGCACCGGCAGGATTTTCGCCGCGTCGTCAACAATGGTGAACAGGCTGGTCGCAGTGCGGCGCGCGAAGCCCCGCTCGATCACCGTGTCGATCAGCGCCAGCAGCGGGTGCCAGTAATCCTCGACATTGAGGATGATCACCGGCTTGTCGTGCAGCTTCAGTTGCCGCCAGGTGATCACCTCGAAGAATTCGTCCAGGGTGCCAAGGCCGCCCGGCAGCGCGATGAAGGCATCCGACATTTCCACCATCATGCGCTTGCGCGTATGCATGCTGTCGACCACGTGCAGCTCGGTCAGGCCGGTATGGCCGACTTCCCAGTCGTGCAGATGATGGGGGATGATGCCGACCACCTCGCCGCCGGCCGCCAGGGCAGCTTCGGCCACCACGCCCATCAGGCCGATCCGGCCGCCGCCATAGACCAGACGGATCCCGTTCTCGCCGAGCAGCCGGCCGAGGATCTGGGCTTGGGCGGTGTAGACTTGGCTCTCGCCGAGGCTCGAGCCGCAATAGACGCAGACGGAGCGGATAACGGTCATTGGGACTGGGCGGCTGATGATGTTATGGCTAACGCAGGGTGGCGATGGGTACCCCATTCCGGCCGGGGATGCCAGCGGTAAAAGCCCCAGCGTTACCTCAAGGTAACCACCAGTCTAAAATTTTCGTGAACCTATAAGGACTTGTCGTCCTCCGCAGGCGAATCCGGTTATATGAGGAGTCGTCCGGACCCGCAGCCGGCTCGCTATAAGCAGGGGAGAATACCGCATGTTTCAAAAGGCGTTTTTCGCAGTTGCAGTCGGCTTGGCCGTTGCGACGGCGGGTGGCATGGCCATCGCCCAGGCGGATGTCATCAAGGCGCGTCAGGAAGGCATGAAGGCGCAAGGCGCCGCCATGGCCGCCATCAAGAAGGTGATCGACGCGAATGGCCCTGCCGCCGATGCGATCAAGCCGGCCGAGACGATCGTCGCGACTGCCGAGAAAATGCCGTCGCTTTTCCCGGCCGGTTCGGACAAGGGCGCCGAGACCTGGGCCAAGCCTGAAATCTGGGCCAACAAGGCGGATTTCGACAAGCAGGCGGCAGCCAGCAAGGCGGCGGCCGAGAAGCTGCTGGCCTCGGCCAAGGCGGGCAACATGGACGCCTTGAAGGCCGATTTCGGGGCTCTGGGCGCCACCTGCGGCGCCTGCCACCGGCCCTACCGCACCCCGAAGAACTGACAGAAGAAGATCTTACCGGAATGACTTGCGGGCCGGCTTTGCCGGCCCGTTTTTTGTGCGCCGCGTTTATTTCTGCTGTTTCCGGGGCGGAGTGTAGTCGATGGCAGGCGCGGATTTCAGATAGGCCGCCATGGCCATCCGGTCCTCTTGGGTCAGGTATTTGGTGCTGTACTCGATCACATCACCCATCAGGCCGCCGGCGAAATCGCCGTCCGGCGTCATGCCGCTGCCAAGATAATCGGCGATATCCTTTTCGCTCCAGCCGCCAATCCCGGCTTTTGCGTGCGGGGTGATATTGGGCACCCGTTCGCCCTCGGCGTTGTCGGCAGAACCGGCAAAGCGCATGTCGGCCTTCATGGCGCCAAGGAAATTCCGCGGCGTGTGGCACTCGCCGCAATGGCCCAGCGCAGTGACCAGATAGGCGCCCCGGTTCCAGGCTGCCGATTGCGCGGCATCGGCTTGGTAGACGCCCGGCTCAAAGAACAGCAGGCGCCAGCCCCACATCGCCATGCGCAGATTGTAGGGGAAGCCAAGGTCATGCGGCTTGTTGGCCTGCTTTACCGGCGGCTGCGCCATCAGGTAGGCCCACAATGCCCGCAGATCGGCATCGGTGATCTTGGTGAAAGACGTGTAGGGAAAAGCCGGATAGTAGGGCATGCCATCCGGCGCCAGGCCATGCCGCATGGCAGTAATGAATTGCGCTTCGGTCCAGCTGCCGATGCCGGTTTCGCGATCCGGCGTGATGTTGGGCGAGTAGAACGTGCCGTAAGGTGTCGGCAACGCGCGTCCGCCCGCCAGTGGAGCCCCCTTGTTCTTGGTGTCGGTATGGCACTCGTAGCAGCCGCCGGCGCGGAAAATATATGCGCCCTGTTCGACGAGCTCGGTGTTACTGCCAGTGTCATTGCTGGTGTTGCTGGCTTGCGTCCAGCCTGTGACGGGCCATGCCGCGGCCAAAGCCGGCAAGGCGAGAGCAGCGAACCAGACAAGCAGCCGGGGGCAGCGGCGAAGATGACGGGAAACAGTGGCGTGGCGTGAATGCGACATCGACATGTGGAGACGGTTTATTATTGCAATACCGCGACCTTAGAGGAGTTGCGACGGGCATTGCGAGGTCTTAATCTCTCCCGTCGTTCACAATTTTGCCAGCCGGGATAATCGGGTGCGGGGCAGTCGCTTTTTCTTCATTCTACTGGGCGTCGCTGTTCTGGGTATCCTGGCAGTGATCTTTTTCGGTGCCGATCCGAACAAGCGCGGCCTGCCCCAGCAGTCGGGCGAGGACGCGCCGCCGGTTCCTGCGCCAGTCGCACCGCCGCCGCCGGAAAGCGTGGTCAAGGTCCCGCCGAGCTTCGACGTCGTTCGCATCAGCCGCAATTGCACGGCCGTATTCGCTGGGCGCGCGACCCCCGGCTCGGTGGTGGTAATTAAGACCGGCACGCGCGAAATCGGCCGTGTCACCGCCGATAACCGTGGCGAATGGGTGCTGGTCCCCGACCTGCCGCTGGAAAAGGGCAATCAGGAATTCGTCCTCGAGTCCCAGTTGCAGGGGCAGGAAGTCGTCAAGGCCGACGCCTCGGTTGTCGCCGTCGTGCCTGAATGCCAGCCGGGCGAGGGCGGCGAACAGGCTATCGCCGTGTTGACCCCGTTCCAGGGCGCCAGCCGCCTGCTGCAGCGCCCCAGCGAAGCCCCGCTCGATCCCGCCCGGCGCGGTCTGGCGCTGGATGCCGTCGAATATGACGACAAGGGCAACCTGATCCTCTCAGGCCGTGCCCAGCCTGGTTCGACCGTGCAGATCTATCTGAACAACGAGCCGATCGGCGTTGCTTCGGCCGACCCGAAGGGCCGCTGGACGCTCCAGCCCGAGAAAACGGTCGATCCTGGCATCTATTCCTTGCGGGTCGATCAGGTCGAGCAGGCCGGCGGCAAGGTCGCCTCCCGCGTCGAAATGCCATTCAGCCGCGCGCGGCCCGAAGACATCCAGTTCGGGGCCGATGGCCGCAGCGTGGTGGTGCAGCCTGGCAACAGCCTGTGGCGCATTGCCCGCCACGTCTATGGCGAGGGAATGCGGTATACGGAGATTTATCGCGCCAATCAGGGCCAGATCATTGATCCGGACCTGATCTATCCGGGCCAGATCTTCGCGGTTCCGCAGACCGGCAACGGTGCGGTGAATCCACCGAGAAACGGCGCCACCAAAGCCCCGAACTGAGCGTCCGGCAAATCCATGCCTTACCGCGCGGCGTAAGCCGCGCTACACTCCGGTTATGCGAATTACAGCTTTTGCGTGTCGAGAGACGGTTCCGCGGGCATGAATGCACCTGTCGCCAGCGGCTCGTCGCCGATGGGACGGGATCGAAGCATTCCGCCTGTCTATGCTGCCCTCGATCTCGGCACCAATAATTGTCGGTTGCTGATTGCCCGGCCGCAGCGCGACGGCTTCCGGGTCATTGAGGCTTTTTCCCGCATCGTCCGCCTGGGCGAGGGACTTAGCGGTTCCGGACGGCTGTCGGAAGCGGCGATGGGGCGTACCATCGAAGCGCTCAAGATCTGTTCGGAAAAGATGGCGCGCCGCGGTGTGGAAGTGGCACGCGCCGTGGCCACCGAGGCCTGCCGCCGTGCGGCCAACGGCGCTGAATTCCTGCATGATGTGAAGGTCGCGACCGGCATTTCGCTCGACATCATCACCACCGCCGAAGAAGCGCGGCTGGCGCTGACCGGCTGCGCGCCGCTGCTTGAGCCGCCGCACAGCCATGCCATCGTTTTTGATATCGGCGGCGGCTCGACGGAAATCCTCTGGGCCAAGCTTCGTCCGCAGAGCGGCGCGGAAGTGATCGACTGGATCTCGCTGCCGTTCGGCGTGGTCAATCTCACCGAACGTTTTGGCCCGGGCGACCGGCAAAGCGGCTCTTACGAGCGCATGATCGAAGAGGTGGCAGCCGTGCTGCGGCCTTTCGAGGAGAAACACCGCCTGGCCGATCATCTGCAAACGGGCCAGGTGCAGGTGCTGGGCACCTCAGGCACGGTGACCACGCTGGCCGGCGTTCTGCTCGGCCTGCCGCGCTACGAACGCCGCCAGGTCGATGGCTGCTGGCTTGAATTCCCCGCCGTTATCGCGCAATCGCATCAGCTGGCCGCGCAAAGCATCCCGGAGCGGGCCTTGCATCCCTGCATCGGCGAAGAACGCGCCGATCTGGTGGTAGCGGGTTGCGCCATTCTGGAAGCGCTGTATCGCTTCTGGCCGGCTGCGCGGCTGCGGGTCGCCGACCGCGGCGTGCGCGAAGGCGTGCTGGTCGAGCTGATCCGCAAGAATTCCAGGAATACCCAGAGACGACGATAAGCATGAATAAGCCCGGTCCAAGCCATCGCGCCAAGGTCAAGGTAAAGACGGCGCGCGGTCGCACTGTCGCGCAGGCGCGCTGGCTGCAGCGTCAGTTGAACGACCCCTATGTGATTGCCGCCAAGAGCCAGGGCTATCGCAGCCGTGCTGCCTACAAGCTCATCGAGCTGGACGAGAAGTTCAAACTGCTGAAACCGGGCATGCGGGTGGTCGATCTCGGCGCCGCGCCGGGCGGCTGGACGCAGGTCGCCGTGCAGCGGGTCAAAGCAGGCGAGAAGTCCGGCGGCTTCGTGCTGGGCGTCGATATCAATCCGGTGGAGCCCATTCCCGGCGCCATCCTCATGCAGCAGGACTTCCTGGCGGAAGGCGCGGATACCAGGGTGATCGAGGCGCTGGGCGGCAAGGCCGATCTGGTGCTGTCCGATATGGCCGCGCCCGCCACCGGGCATCGCCAGACCGACCATATCCGCATCATGGCGCTGTGCGAGGCGGCACTGGATTTTGCCCTGCATGTGCTCAATCCCGGCGGCGCGTTCGTCGCCAAGGTGCTGCGGGGCGGCACGGAAAACGAGCTGCTGAACACCATGAAGCGGGATTTCCGCACGGTGAAGCATGTAAAACCCCCGGCGAGTCGGGCGGATTCGGCCGAATCCTATGTGATTGCCCTCGGATTCCGGGGCTGACCGGCCCTGTTGAGGCTGGACCGGGCGGGCAAGAGCAGCTATATCCTCCGCGGCAAGGAACCATACCACCCCACGGGAGTCGCCTTGCCATGGCCGCGTCGGCTGAGACCGAGTACGCGGTGGATCCGGCTTATCTCGCCGCCACCCCCTTCATCGAGAAAGACCATCCCTTGGTGCGCGCTCTGGCGCGCGAGGCGGTAGGGGATGAGCGCGATCCGAAGGCCAAGGCAATCAAGCTCTACTACGCGGTACGCGACCGCTTCTACTACGATCCTTACGCCGTCGAGCTGACCCAGGCGGGCATGTGCGCCTCGGGCGTTATTGCCCGCGGACGCGGCTTCTGCGTCAACAAGGCGGTGCTGATGGCGGCAGTGGCCCGCGCCGAAGGCATTCCGGCCCGCCTTGGATTTGCCGATGTGAAGAATCATCTGGCGACCGCGCGCCTGCGTGCCCTGATGGGCACTGATGTCTTCTATTACCACGGTTATGCCGAGTTGTTCCTGGACGGCAAATGGGTGAAGGCGACACCGGCCTTCAATCTGGAGCTCTGCCAGAAATTCCGTGTCCTGCCGCTGGAATTCGACGGCGAGACGGACTCGATCTTCCATCCCTTCGATGCCGACAATCGCAGGCATATGGAATATATCGCCGACCGCGGCACCTTTGCCGATTTGCCGTTCGAGCAATGGCGCGCGGCGATGCTGCAGCATTACCCCTATATGAACCAGAGCGGGCAGGGCGGCGATTTCGCCGCCGAAGCCGCCGCCGAAAACCAGAACCAATCCCCCTCAGATCCTAGTCTCGCGTAAGGAGCCCGCCGATGCAGTTCCGTGAAGCCTATACTTTCGATGACGTCTTGCTGGAACCGGCGGCTTCCAGCGTTCTGCCCACCGAGGTGGATACCCGTACCCGTCTGACCAAGACCATCGAACTCGGCATTCCGCTGATTTCGGCGGCGATGGACACCGTTACCGAAGCCAAGATGGCGATTGCCATGGCGCAGGCCGGCGGCATCGGTGTCATTCACAAAAACCTCAGCATCGCCGAGCAGGCGCTCGAAGTGGCCACCGTCAAGAAGTTCGAATCCGGCATGGTGGTCAATCCGCTCACCATCCGGCCGAACGAGACTTTGGCCGATGCGCTGGCGCTGATGGAGCGCCATGGCATTCACGGCATCCCGGTGACCGAGAAGCAGGGTGGCAAGCTGGTCGGCATCCTGACCAACCGCGATGTGCGCTTTGCCACCGACATGAACCAGCCGGTGCATGAGCTGATGACCAAGCATCCGCTGATCACCGTGCGTGAAGGCGTCTCGATGGACGAAGCCAAGCGGCTGCTGCACCAGCATCGCATCGAGAAGCTGCTGGTGGTCGACGAGAATTATGCCTGCGTCGGCCTGATCACCGTGAAGGATATCGAAAAGGCGCGGCAATATCCGAATGCCTGCAAGGACGAGCAGGGCCGCCTGCGCTGTGCCGCGGCGGTTTCGACCGGCGCCGATGGCATCGAGCGCGCCCAGGAACTGATGAATGCCGGCGTCGACGTGCTCATCGTCGACACCGCCCATGGCCATTCCAGCCGCGTGCTGGAAACCATTCGTGCAATCAAGAAGATTTCCAACCGCACTCAGGTGATCGGCGGTAACGTTGCCACCGCGGAAGGCACCAAGGCGCTGATCGATGCTGGCGTCGATGCCGTGAAAGTTGGTATCGGCCCGGGTTCGATCTGCACCACGCGCATCGTCGCCGGCGTCGGCGTTCCGCAGCTCACCGCTGTGGCGGATGCGGTATCGGTCGCCGATAAGGCTGGCATTCCGGTGATCGCCGATGGCGGTATCAAGTATTCCGGCGATCTGGCCAAGGCGATCGCAGCCGGCGCCAGCGCCTGCATGGTCGGTTCGCTGCTGGCCGGCACCGATGAAGCGCCGGGCGAGGTCTTCCTCTATCAGGGCCGCTCGTACAAATCCTATCGCGGCATGGGTTCGCTGGGCGCGATGGGCCGCGGCTCGGCGGATCGTTACTTCCAGCAGGAAGTCGGCGACAAGCTGAAGCTGGTGCCGGAAGGCATCGAAGGCCGCGTCGCATACAAGGGCCCGGCCGGCACCATTCTGCATCAGCTTGTCGGCGGCCTGCGCGCCGCGATGGGCTATACCGGCAATGCGACGCTGGAAGAGATGCGCAAGAATTGCCGCTTCATCCGCATCACCTCTGCGGGTCTGCGCGAGAGCCATGTGCATGACGTGGCGATCACCCGCGAAGCGCCGAATTACCGGCAGGAGTCGTAACGCCCGATGACGCCTGCGGCGCGGCTCGCCGCGACCATCGCTATCGTCTCCGACATTCTCGGCCGTGCCGCCGCTGCCGATCGCGTGCTCAGCGATTGGCAGCGGCGCAACCGTTATGCCGGCGCAAAAGACCGCCGCGCCATCGGCGAAGCCGTCTATGCCGTGCTGCGCGAGCAGGGGATGCGGCGCTGGCGTCTGGAAGAAGCAGGCGCAGCCATCACGCCGCGTCTGCTGGTTTTTGCTGATGCCGCGACGCCGCTGCAGGAATGGCAAAAGCTCTGCACGGGTGAGAAATACGCGCCGCCGCCATTGAGCGAGGACGAAGCGGCGATCCTGTCGCACCTGCCCTCTGATGAAGCCGCCCCACTCTGGGCGCGGGTCAATCTGCCGCCGCCGGTGGCCGAGATGGTGCAGGCGGCTTTCGGTCCGCATACCGAGATGGAACTGTCGGCCCTGAATGGCCGCGCGCCGCTCGATTTACGGGTCAACACCCTGAAAACCTCACGCGAGGACGTGTTGCAGCAGCTACGTGCCGAGAGCATCGGCGCTGCGCCGACGCCGTTCTCGCCGTTGGGCATCCGCATCGCCGAGCGCGTGCGGCTGGAAACCTCGCCGCTTTACACCGATGGCCTGATCGAGCCGCAGGACGAAGCCGCCCAGCTTGGCGGTCTTCTGATGGACGCGAAACCTGGCGAAGTCGTAGTGGACCTTTGCGCTGGTGCCGGCGGCAAGACCTTGCTGCTGGCCGCTTTGATGCGCAACCGCGGCGAGCTTCATGCCGCCGATAACGATCCGCGCCGTCTGGCGCGGCTAGGCCCGCGGCTGCAGCGCGCCGGCGTGCGCAATGTCATCGTGCATCCGGCCGACCGGATGCCGGATCTGCTGCAAAAGCTGGAAGGCAAGGCGGACCGGGTTCTGCTCGATGTGCCCTGCTCGGGCAGCGGCACTTGGCGACGCAACCCCGAAGCGCGTTGGCGCTACGATCCTGCCAGCCTGGAAGAGGTGGTGCGGCGCCAGCGCGGTCTGCTTTCCGATGGTGCCCGTCTGGTCCGGCCGGGCGGCAGGCTCGTCTATGCCACCTGTTCTATCCTGCCGACGGAGAATGACCAGCAGGCCGACTGGTTCCTGTCTCATCACGCCGAGTTTACAGAGCTGCCGCTGGCGCAAGCCTTTGGCGGGATTATAACCGAGCAGCGTATACAGTCCGGGACACGGCTCGCCCTGACGCCTTACCGGCACGGTACCGATGGCTTTTTCGCCGTCGCATTCCAGCGGGCCCGGCAATGAGGGGCGGGCGTGAGGGTGGCCGGCCGATGCCCCGGGCGGGTATACTCCCCACTGCATCCAGGAGATGCCAGATGTATGCTCGTGTGATCCCCGCTTTTGCAGCCTTTGCCATCCTGCTTGCCGCCGGACTCAGCCCGGCGTCGCTTCATGCCGCGGGTGGTGGCAGTTCCGGCGATCTGGCTGCCCGTCCGGCCGACCCGAATTTCACCGAAGGCCGCAAGGCCATCGACAACAAGGACTGGGCTGCCGCCATCCCGCTGTTCCAGGCGGTGGTGGCCAAGGACCCGCAGAATGCCGATGCCTATAACTGGCTCGGTTATGCCTATCGCAACCAAGGCAATTACGAGCAGTCCTTTGTCCACTATGAGAAGGCGCTGGCCATCGATCCCCGCCATCGCGGCGCGCATGAATATATCGGCGAGGCCTATCTGAAGACGGGAAACCTGGCGAAAGCCGAAGAGCATCTCAGCCGGCTGGACAGCCTTTGCGTGTTCGGCTGCGCCGAGTATACGGAGCTTAAGAAGAAGATCGCCGACTACAAGGCCGGCAAGGCGAGCTGACGGACCGCCGCGCAAGCGGCCCTGCGCTCCGCCTCCAACCACAAAGAGGAGTTCAAGGACGCCTATGGCGGAGCGCATTCTTATTATCGATTTCGGATCGCAGGTCACACAATTGATCGCCCGCCGGGTCCGCGAGGCCGGTGTCTATTGCGAGATCGTTCCTTTCCAGAAAGCCGATCAGGCCCTGAAAGCCGACAGCCCGCATGGCGTGCTGAAAGGCGTGATCCTCTCCGGCGGCCCGGCCTCCACCACGGAGGAATACTCGCCGCGTGCGCCGCAGGATCTGTTCAACATGGGCCTGCCGGTTTTTGGCATCTGCTATGGCGAACAGACCATCTGCGCCCAGCTTGGCGGTCAGGTCGAAGCGGGCCATCACCGCGAATTCGGCCGCTCCTTCCTTGAGATCAAGGAGGACTGCGCGCTGTTCGATGGCGTGTGGGAGAAGGGCCAGAAGCATCAGGTCTGGATGAGCCACGGCGACCGCGTGACCAAGCTGCCCGATGGCTTCCGCGTCGTCGGCGTCAGCGAGGGCGCGCCGTTTGCCGCCATCGCCGACGACAAGCGTAGGATCTACGCCGTGCAGTTCCATCCGGAAGTCGTGCACACGCCCGATGGCGCCAAGCTGCTGCGCAACTTCGTGCGCAAGGTGGCGGGCTGCCAGGGCGAATGGACGATGAAGGCCTATCGCGAGGAAGCCATCGAGAAGATCCGCGCCCAGGTCGGCAAGGGCAAGGTGATCTGCGGCCTGTCCGGTGGTGTCGATTCCTCGGTGGCTGCCGTGCTGATCCACGAAGCCATTGGCGATCAGCTCACCTGCGTGTTTGTCGATCACGGCCTGCTGCGCAAGGGCGAGGGCGAGGAGGTGGTGAGGCTGTTCCGCGAGCATTACAACATCCCGCTGGTGCATCGCGATGCCTCCGAGCTGTTCCTCGCCAAGCTGACGGGCGTCTCCGACCCGGAGAAGAAGCGCAAGACCATCGGCGCGCTGTTCATCGATGTGTTCGAGGAAGAGGCCAGAAAGATTGGCGGCGCCGAGTTTCTTGCGCAGGGCACGCTCTATCCGGATGTCATCGAAAGCATCAGCTTCCATGGCGGCCCGAGCGTGACAATCAAGTCGCACCACAATGTCGGCGGCCTGCCCGAACGCATGAACATGAAGCTGGTCGAGCCGCTGCGCGAGCTGTTCAAGGACGAGGTGCGCGACCTAGGACGTGAACTTGGTCTGCCGGAAAGCCTGGTCGGCCGCCATCCTTTCCCGGGGCCGGGCCTTGCCATCCGCATCCCCGGCGAGATCACCAGGGAAAAGCTCGATCTGCTGCGCGAGATCGACGCCGTCTATCTCGACGAGATCCGCAAGGCCGGCCTTTACGACGCAATCTGGCAAGCTTTTGCCGTGCTGCTGCCGGTGCGCACGGTCGGTGTGATGGGCGATGGCCGCACCTATGATCAGGCCTGCGCGCTGCGTGCCGTGACCTCCACCGATGGCATGACGGCGGATTACTATCCGTTCCCGCATGATTTCCTGGGGCGCGTCGCCACCCGCATCATCAACGAGGTACGCGGTGTGAATCGCGTGGTCTACGACATCACGTCTAAGCCACCGGGCACAATCGAGTGGGAATGATTCCACGTCCGGCAGCCACCGGCAGGATCAGGCACCAGGCACACCTAAGCCCGCGTCACAGTGGGCTTTTTTGTGCTTTTAACCTGGCACGGACTGGCAGCCTGGGGTATGGCCAAGCACGAATTTTTCATGGCATAGTCGATGGCACGAAGCCGGCCCTGTGCCATGCCTCGCCGCCGATGCCATGCGCCTCGTTCCCGGGTGGTCATGGTATCGGAATCGTGTAAGTAGTTGCTGTAAAACGAATTTTTTCCGTTCCGCGTGGGGTTTTCCAGGCATGGTATTGATGGCCGGTGAAGCGTGTGCGTCACGATGGCTGTGCCATGGGTTCACCTCTGTAAGTTGTTGACTTATAAGGGGATTCCCTCTCGTTCAAGCAGGGCGCACGACGCATGGTGTTGCAAGGGAGCGTTTGTGCCATGTTGACCGATACCAAGCTGCGGAACCTCAAGCCGACGGGCAAGCTGTACAAGGTGGCGGACAGGGACGG
>NZ_CALGPC010000008.1 GCF_937960835.1 uncultured Ferrovibrio sp. | reverse complement strand
ACCTCGAACGGTCAGGTGAAGTCGGGCGCCGCGCTGGTCAATCAGGCCGGCGACAGCCTCAGCGAGATCGTCACCGCGGTGAAGAAAGTCTCCGACATCATCGCCGAGATCGCGACGGCCTCTGCCGAACAGGCGCGCGGCCTGGAAGAGGTCAACGGCGCCGTGACGAATATGGACGAGATGACCCAGCGCAATGGCGCCCTCGTCGAAGAGACCACCGCCTCGGCGCAGACGCTGGCCAATCAGTCAGACGAACTGGCGACCCTGATTGCGCGCTTCCGTCTCGCTTAAGACTGCTTCATTTCGATAGCATCGGCACTGGCGCCCGGCTGTTTCGACGGCCGGGCGCTATTCAGTTTCGCCCCCTGCGCAGCACGGCCTGAATATCAACGCATGCGCGATGGCGGTTCTGCTTTAGTCCTTAGAAAAGCATAATAGTGCATTCTCACCCTATCGAAAAAGCGGTAAACCTTACCGTTTCCACTCGCCAAAAAGGAATGTCCGCCCTATTCTGGACTCGCAGCACGAGTCCGACCGTCTGCAAAATTAGAGTTTTCTGCTCTTTTTCTTATCGATGCGGCGTTCAGTCGTGTTGTTCGGCTTTTCCGGAGCGATCCAGCAACATTCACCATGTTTCGAGGAAATCTTTCCGACCTCGCGCGGCATGACGGCCACGATCCGGTTTGCCGGATGACCGATGCGCCCCACCACGCGCCTCATGGGGCGGCGCGTTGCGATGCCGGCTGACGGAGACGCCGAGATGCCGCTTCAGTTCGGCCGGATCCTGGCCCTGCTTCAGGCTACCCCGCTGCCAACCGATCTGATCGACAATCCCGCCCGCACCGGCCAGTGGCTGGTCTCGGTCGGCAACCTGCATCAGGCCCAGGGCATGCTGCGCTCCCGCGATCCGGCCCTGGGGCGCAGCGAAACCCGCGGCGAGCGCGTGGTGCGCCATTTCAACCGGATGATCCACGGCCTGCCGCTGGCCTGCCTGGATGGCATGTCGCCGATCAGCAAGCTCGCCCTGCTCTGGCCGCTGTTGCGCGATCTGGAGGGCTGGTGCCTGCGCCATGCCCCGAAACTTGCGCTGGATCGCGCGCCGTTAGAGGCGGTTTTGCGCCAATATCACGCGGCCCTGGAGCTGATGGCGGCCCGTCATGCGGCGCCCGATCCGCCGCTGCGGATGGCCGGGAGCGTGCCGGCCGGCGAGTAAGCGTCGGATAACGGCGAACCGGGCTGCGGCGCCGCATAGGCTGGCCTCGCCGCCCGCTTCCTGCTATACCCCGCCCGAATTCCGATTGCAGTCAGGCGGTCCCTCGCGGGCCGGCGGAAGGAGAGCGGTATGGCCGAACGCAAGGCCAGCGTTGCCCGGAAAACCAATGAAACCGATATCGCCGTTCAGGTGAACCTGGACGGCAGCGGCAGCTACAAGGTCAGCACCGGGGTCGGTTTCCTCGACCATATGCTCGAGCAGCTGTCGCGCCACAGCCTGATCGACCTCGAGGTTCAGGCCAAGGGTGACATCCACATCGACTTCCACCACCTGACCGAAGATACCGGCATCGCCATCGGCCAGGCCGTGGCGCAGGCGCTCGGCGACCGCAAGGGCATCAACCGCTATGGCGATGCGCTGATTCCGATGGACGAGACGCTGACCCGCGTCGCCATGGACATTTCCAACCGGCCGTATCTGATCTGGAAGGTGAACTTCACCAAGCCCAAATTGGGCGACATGGATACCGAGCTGTTCAAGGAATGGTTCCAGGCATTTGCGCAGAATGCCGGGATCACGCTTCATGTCGAAAATCTCTACGGCGAGAACAACCATCATATCGTGGAGTCCTGCTACAAGGGTCTGGCCCGCGCGCTGCGTCATGCCGTGACCCTGGACGCCCGCAGCCCGCATGCGGTGCCGTCCACCAAGGGCAAGCTGTAAGCGGGGCGTTCATGCGTTTCTTCACCTTGCATGAGCGCCCCGGCAACGGCGGCGATCCCGATCTGCTGGCCGTAGGGTCCGGCTTTTCCTGGTGGGCTGCGCTGTTTCCGCTGATCTGGCTGCTGTGGCATCGCCTGTGGCTTGGCCTTGCGATCTATATCGTCGCCGGCCTGCTGCTGGGCCTGGCGCTGGATCTTGGCGGCATCGCCGAACCGGCTGCCACGGTGATCGGCCTTGGCATCAGCTTCCTGATCGGCGCGATGGCTGCCGATTACCGGCGCTGGACCTATGACCGCCGCGGCTATCGCATGGTCGGCGTGGTGCTGGCGCGCGATGCGATGGAAGCGGAAGAGCGCTACATGCTGGAACGTTACGGGCGTTCGCGCGGATCGCAGGCGCAAACCGCGCCGCCATCCACGCTGCCGCCCTTTGTTCCGACGCCGCCGCGTGCGCCGATGGGCGGCAATATCGGCGGCAACGCTGCCGCCTTCCCGCGTCTGGTCTGAGCCGTGCCATGAAACTTGCTCTCATCGATTACGGCTCCGGCAATCTGCGCTCTGCTGCAAAGGCGATACAGCGCGCCGCCGCGGATAACGGCCTCGCGCTTGATCTGATGGTGACCAACCGCGTCGAGGATGTCGTTGCCGCCGAGCGCATCGTGCTGCCTGGCGTCGGCGCCTTTGCCGACTGCTATCGCGGCCTTGCGGCCTTGGATGGCATGATCGATGCCTTGAACGATCAGGTGATCGCCAAAGGCAAGCCGTTTTTCGGCATCTGCGTCGGCATGCAGCTGATGGCCAGCATCGGCCGCGAGCATGGCGAGCATAAGGGCCTGGGCTGGATTCCCGGCGCAGTCGAACTGATTCAGCCGAGCGATGCCAGCCTGAAAATCCCGCATATGGGCTGGAACGAGCTGCGCATCCTGCGCGACCACCCGGTATTTTCCGGCATTGTCACAGGCGACCATGCCTATTTCGTGCACTCCTATCACATGAAGCCAGAGGATCGCGCCGTGGTGCTGGCCGAAGCCGATTATGGGGGCCCGGTACTGGCGGCGCTTGGCCGCGACAATCTGGTGGGGACGCAATTCCATCCGGAAAAAAGCCAGGCTACCGGATTGCGGCTGCTGGCTAATTTCCTGCGCTGGAAGCCTTGAGGAGTAGCGTATGACGATCAAGGTGAAGGACATCACGCCAAGCGCGGTGGTCGAGAAGATCGCGGCGCTGACGGATGACGAACTCGACGAGCTCTGCGACGCCACCGAAAAGGCGATCCTGGATGGCAACGGCTTCGGCTGGCTGCAGCCGCCGCCGCGCCGGGTGCTGGAAAGCTATTGGCGCGGTGTGCTGCTGATGCCGCAGCGCGATCTCTTTGTCGCCAAGCTCGATGGCGCCATCGTCGGCTCCACGCAGTTGCTGCGGCCGCCGCCGAACAACGAGGCGCAGGCCCATAGCGCGCAGCTCACCAGTTTCTTCATCGCGCCCTGGGCGCGCGGCCATGGTCTGGCGCGCGGCCTGCTGAAGGCCGCGGAAGAAGCCGCCATCGCCGCCGGCTTCCGCCAGATCGATCTCGATATCCGCGCCACCCAGATTGCCGCGATCCAGCTTGTCGAGCAGGCGGGCTACAGGCGCTGGGGCATCAAGCCGCGTTATGCCTTCGTCGATGGCCGCTATGTCGACGGCATGTTCTACACCAAGGTGCTGGCCGAGACATGAATCTCTATCCCGCCATCGATCTCAAGAACGGCGAATGCGTCCGCCTGCAGCAGGGCGACATGGATCGCGTCACCGTCTTCAACCGCGATCCCGCCGCCCAGGCCAGGGCCTGGCAGGCTGCCGGTTTCAAATATCTGCATCTGGTTGATCTCGATGGCGCCTTTGCGGGCAAGCCCGCCAATGCTGCTGCCGTGCAGGCGATCCGCAAGGCGATCGATCTGCCGATCCAGCTTGGCGGCGGCATCCGCGACGAGGCCACCATCGAAAGCTGGCTTGCGGCGGGCATTACCCGCGTCATCCTCGGCACGGTGGCGGTGCGCAATCCCGAACTGGTCAAGCGCGCGGCAAAGCGCTGGCCCGGCCGCGTGGTGGTCGGCATCGATGCGCGCTCCGGCCGCGTCGCCGTTGAAGGCTGGGCGGAAGCCAGCGATATCGACGCCATCGATCTGGCGAAGAAATTCGTCGATGCCGGCGTCGCCGCCATCGTCTATACCGATATCGACCGCGACGGTCTGCTGAAGGGCGTCAATGTCGCCGCGACGGCTGTGATGGCGCGCGCGGTGCCGATCCCGGTGATCGCTTCAGGCGGCCTGGCTGGCATTGAAGACATCCGCGCGCTGAAGGCCGAGATCGCGGCCGGCGCCAAGATCGATGGCGCCATTCTGGGCCGCGCGCTCTATGATGGCCGCATCGATCCGGCTCAGGCGCTTCAGGAAGCGGCATGATGCCGGTCGGCATGAACGCGGCCCATGGCGATCCTCGATAAGGCGGTAGGCTGGATGGCGACCCAGGTGGCAAGGCTGGTGTTCAAGGGCCAGGAACTCGACTGGGCCAAGGTCGACCGCGTTGCCATCGACCGGCGCACCAAGGCGATCTCTGCCACCGTTCTGCTGGCCGGCGAAGAGCATCCGGTGGAACTGCGCGGCGCCTATGACGAGCGCGATGGCCGCATCACCGTCGTCTCGCTGTCGTTTTCGCGTCCCTGGATGGATGGCGCGACGCAGACCTTCGGCCTGCTCGACAAGATCAACGCGGAACTGGCCGAATTGCAGGACAGCCATCCGCTGGCGCGCCGCCTTGCTGCGCTGCTGCTCTAGGAAGATACGATGTCGCTCAAGGTCCGCATCATTCCCTGCCTCGACGTCAAGGACGGCCGCGTGGTGAAGGGCGTTAATTTCGTCAATCTGCGCGATGCCGGCGATCCGGTCGAACAGGCGGCGGTCTACGATGCCGCCGGTGCTGACGAGCTCACCTTCCTTGACATCACTGCTTCCTCCGATGCGCGCGACACGCTTTACGACGTGGTGGCGCGCACGGCCGAACGCTGCTTCATGCCGCTCACCGTCGGCGGCGGCGTGCGCACGGTGGAGGATGTGCGCAAGCTTCTGCTGGCCGGCGCCGACAAGGCCTCGATCAACACTGCCGCCGTTCACCGCCCGGATTTCGTGCGCGAGGCGGCCGAGAAATTCGGCGCGCAGTGCATCGTCGTCGCCATCGACGCGCGCAGCACCGGCCCCGGCAAATGGGAGGTCTTCACCCATGGCGGCCGCAATCCCACCGGGCTCGATGCGGTGGAATGGGCCAAGCGCATGGCGGCTTACGGCGCCGGTGAAATCCTGCTCACCTCGATGGACCGCGATGGCACCGAAAAAGGCTTTGACCTTGAGCTGACCCGTGCGGTGGCCGATGCGGTCAGCGTGCCGGTGATTGCCTCCGGCGGCGTCGGCAATCTCGATCATTTCGTCGACGGCGTCGTCAAAGGCCATGCCTCTGCCGTTCTGGCCGCCTCGATTTTCCATTTCGGCCGGCATAGCATCGGCGAGGCAAAACAGCATATGGCGAAGGCCGGCATCCCGGTCCGCCCATGAACGAGGAGGAACGGCGATGAGCGGCGAGAACCGCGACCTGCTGGAACGTCTCTACGAGACGATCCAAAGCCGCAAAGGCGGCGATCCGACGGTGTCCCACACCGCCAAGCTGTTCGCCAAGGGCCGCGCCAAGATCGCGCAGAAGATGGGCGAGGAAGCCGTTGAGCTGGCCATCGCGGCGGTCTCCGAGACACGCGAGGCGATGATATCGGAAAGCGCCGATCTGGTTTTTCATCTTCTGGTGCTGTGGGCCGAATGCGGCATCACCATCGAGGATGTGCGCGCGGAGCTTGCCAAGCGCGAAGGCCGCTCCGGCATTGAGGAGAAAAAGGCGCGTCAGATGACCTGACGCTAATCGGGCGACAGAAAAGAACGGCAGAAAAGTACGGAGAAAAGCAAATGCCCCAGGCTTATGATCAGAACAATGTCTTCGCCAAGATCCTGCGCGGCGAGATTCCGTGCAAGAAGGTGCATGAGACGCAGCACAGCCTGGCTTTCCACGACATCAATCCGCTGGCACCGATCCATGTGCTGGTGATCCCGAAGGGCGCTTACGTCGATTTCGACGATTTCTCCGCCAAGGCCAGCGCCGAGGAGAAGGCCGACTACATCGCCGCCATCGGCGAAACCGCCCGCATCGTCGGCGCCGATGCCGACGGCTACCGGCTGCTCAGCAATTGCGGCAAAAACGCCAACCAGGAAGTGCCGCATCTGCATGTCCATATCTTCGGCGGCCGCCAGCTTGGCCGCATGCTGAAGAAGGACGGCGAGTAAGGCTGTTAAGCGACGGAGCTCTACTCGGCGGCCTTGCTCGTTGCCGTGGCGCCGTCTTCGCGCGTGAGATCGAAGATGGCGACCCCGGCATCGGGCTTCTTACGCAACTGCCAGGCCTTGCTCTGCAGGCCCTGTCGCACATCCTTGCGGCCTGCCGCCCAATGCTCTTCGACGGAGCGGCGGGAGAATTCGTAGTCCATCGAATGGGTCTCGAAGATCTGCCGGCGGTAGATGAGCTGCGCAATCGTGATCGCCGCATCGCAGCTCCAATATTCCAGAAGCTGCACATCCGGATCGTCGTAGAGCTCCGGCGGCAATTTGGACAGCAATCGCCGCATTGTGCGCCGCATGGTCTGCCGCAGACGGAATTCGTTGGTGTTCAGCCGCGTGCGGCTGGAATAACGGATTTCCTTCTCGCGCTGCGCCACTTCCAGGATGTTGCGCGGCATGCCGCCTCGGGCATTGAACAGATCGACCTGGAAGATGCACATGTCCCTGCGCGGGCCGCTCAGCTCCAACACGTAGTTCAGCGGCGTGTTGGAGACCAGCCCGCCATCCCAGTAATGCTTCTCGCCGATCTTCACCGGCGGCAGGCCGGGCGGCAGCGCGCCGGAGGCCATGATATGCTCCGGCGCGATGGTTTCCTTCTCGCTGTCGAAATAGGCGAAGTTTCCGGTCTCGACTTCGACGGCGCCGACCGAAAGCCGCGGGCCCTTCTCGTTCAGGTAATCGAAATCGACCAGCGTCTCCAGCGTGCGGCGCAGCGGCGCCGTGTCGTAATAGCTCAGCGCCTGCATGCTGCCCGGCGGCTGCAGCAGCGGCGGCGGCACGCGCGGCGTGAAGAAGCCCGGCACGCCGAACAGGCTGCCGAAAAAGGCGCTGGCTTCGTTGACCACGCGGCGGCCATGCTCGCCATCGGTCATGATGTTGTGCTGCAGGCTGGAGGACACGAGGCTCCAGAATTCCTTCAGCCGCGCAAGCCGCCGCTCCGGCGGATTGCCGGCGATGATGGCGCCGTTGATCGCGCCGATCGAAATGCCGGCCAGCCAGTCGGGCGCATGGCCGGCCTCGGTCAGCGCCTCGAAGGCGCCGGCCTGATACGCGCCGAGCGCGCCGCCGCCTTGCAGGACCAGCACCACCTCTTCGCCATCTGCCAGCATGGCTCACCTCGCTTGGTCTGGGTCATGCGATCAAATCACAGGGAGGATGGCGCAACCATGGCAATCACTTCACGTCCAGGCAGGCCTCCGACCGCGCAATCTCGTCCACCAGCCAGTCCAGGAAGGCTTTCACCTTCAGCGTATCCGCTAGGGCCTTCGGGCAGACCAGATAATACGAATAGTGGTTCTTCAGCTCGATGTCGAAAGGCTTCACCAGCAGGCCCGCGGCCAGATCGTCCAGCACCAGGATCTTGCGCCCCAGCGCCACCCCCTGGCCGGCGATGGCCGCCTGGATCGCCATGCCGGTATCGCTGTAGCCCATGCCGCGCCCGGCATCGATATCGGTGACATTGTTGCGGCGCAGCCAGGTCTCCCAGGTCAGCGACCGCGCCTCGCGCGAGACCTGCGTATCATGCAACAGGGTGTGGTGCTTGAGATCCTCAAGCCGGCGCAGCGGATGCGGCCCCTCCAGAAGCCGCGGCGAGCAGACCGGGAAGACGTAATCGTCGGCCAGATGCACCGCATGCAGGTCCGGATACTTGCCACTGCCCAGGCGGATGGCGAGGTCGATATCGTCGCGGCGGAAATCGACAAGCTGCGACGAGGTGGAGATCATCAGGTCGATATCGGGATGCAGCGCGCTGAACCGTCCGGCGCGCGGCACCAGCCAGCGCATGGCGAAAGACTGCAGCGTGCTGATGCGAAGCTGCTTGGGCCCCGATTGCTGCGACAGGCGCCGGGTCGCCGCATCCATCAGATCGAAGGCATCGCGCAGCGCCGGCAGATAGGCCTGGCCCGCCTCGGTCAGCACCAGGCGGCGGTTGTAGCGGCGGAACAGCGCCAGCCCCAGGATTTCCTCCAGCAGCTTCACCTGATGGCTCACGGCGGCTTGCGTGACGTTCAGTTCCTCGGCCGCCTTGGTGAAGGACAGATGCCGCGCCGCCGCCTCGAAGACGCGCAGGGCATTCAATGGCGGCAATCGGCGGGCCATAGCAGGGGCTCCGAGCGGGTTTCGCATAAATTTCTCTAATGCGAATTATGAGGAATGGTCGTTTGTCCGGCAAGTCCGAACTGGCTACCTCTGGGTCCACAGGATGAATGTCCCTAATCCGACCTGGAGGATGTCATGGCCCAGTACCAGCATTGCGATGCCGCCTGCTCAACGGCTGCGGACCGCGCGCCTACCCCCCAGTCGGGCCTCGCCGTGCTGCAGGAGGCCGTGCTGCAGGGCGTTTACCTCCTGCTAAAATGGCAGCGCCGGGCCCGCAGCCGCGGCGAACTGGCCGAACTCACCGACCATCAGCTTCGCGATGTGGGCTTAAGCCGCGCCGATATCGCCAAGGAAACCAATAAGCCCTTCTGGGAGGAGTGAGGTCCGGCGCAGCTAGCGATGGCCGCGTCCCCGGCCTAGAGCCTCACCTGGCACGACCTCGCGCAGCAGGCTGAAAAGCCAGGCCAGGCCCGCATCCATCAGCGCGACCTTCGGCGTGATCGCCCGGATGCGCGAACGCGGCAAGGGCAGCGGCACATCGATGCCGGTCACGCCGAAGCGCGCGCCATGGGCGGCGACGAAGCGGCGCGGCACCGCGCCGATCAGGTCGCTTTCGGCAATCAGCGACAGCGCCATCATGAAATTCGGCACCGTCAGGGCGACCCGCCGCTTCAGGCCGCGCTTCGTCAAGGCAAGATCGACAAAACCCTGCGCATCGCCGGTCTGCGACACCACCAGATGCTCCATCTCGCAGTAGCGCCGCAGGCTCGGCTTGCGCAGGAAGGGATGGTTCCTGCGCGCGGCGATGACGAAATCCTCGTCAAACAGCACCTGCCTGGCAAAGCGCGGCGGAATCTCGTCCAGCGGCCCGACAATGATATCGACGCTGCGCGCCTCCAAATCGTCCAGCGACGGCTCCCAGGCGCGGACGGGCAGGCCGGCCTGCGCGGGCAGAAGCTGGCGTATGCTGACATCGATCTGCGGCGCCTGGCTGCGCAGGGCGGCCAGTAACGGCGTTAGGAACACGGCGATGATGGCGTCGGGGGCGGCGATGCTGAAGCGCCGCGTCGAGGCCGCCGGATCGAAGGGCTCAGCGGTGGCGATGACGCTTTTCACCCGCGCAAGGATTTCCGCCACCGGGGCCGCCAGTTCCAGCGCGCGCTGTGTGGGCACCACGCCCTTCGGCGTCTTGAGGAAAAGCGGATCCTGCATCAGCCGCCGCAGGCGGCCCAGGCCATGGCTGATTGCCGAAGGCGTCAGATTGAGCCGTGCCGCCGCATGGCCGACATGGCGCTCCTGCAGCACCACGTCAAACAGCACCAGCAGGTTGAGATCGGTTCTGGAGAGATCAATTTCATTCAGCATGTTGCTGAAATCATATCATTGGATTCAGCAGATGCCCAAGGTCATCTGACCGGATACGATCTTGCCCGGCCCCAGTCCGATCGCGTCATCCCCAGTCCCCCCGGAGCGTTGCATGCCGCCGACCCCTCACCAAGACTTCACCGGTCAAACCGCAACAAAGACAAGCCTGGCCGAACAGAACTCAACCACCCTGCTTGAACTCGAAACCGGCCATGCGCCGCAGAAACCTGTTACTCCTCCCGCCGCTCTTTCTGTCGTGGATTTCTGGATCGAAGCCGGGCCGCAGCTCTGGTTCGCCAAGGATGACGATTTCGACCGCCGTTTTTGCGATCGCTTCCTGATGCTCTATCTGGCGGCGGCGCGCGGCGATCTGATCGACTGGCTGGAAACGCCGAAAGGCTCGCTCGCTTTGCTGCTGCTGCTGGATCAGTTTCCGCGCAATGCCTTCCGCGGCACGCCAAAGATGTATGCCACCGATGCGATGGCGCGGCGCATGGCCGATACCGCCATCCGCGCCGGCCATGACCGCGCGGTGCCGGACGAGCTGGCGGTGTTCTTCTATCTGCCTTTCAGCCATTCGGAGAATCTTGCCGATCAGGAACGCGCGGTGATGCTCAACCGCCGCCTGGGCGAGCCGGCCCTGTCGCATGCCCAGCGCCATTGCAGCATCGTGCGCCGCTTCCGCCGCTTCCCGCATCGCAATCCGGTCCTCGGCCGCCGCATGACCGAGGAAGAGCAGCGTTTTCTCGATGAAGGCGGCTTCGCCGGATAAGGGTTTAAAGAATCCGGCTCAGTTGCCGGTTGCGCGGATGGCGGCGGCTAAAGTCTTCACCGATTGCCGCGCCGCCGGATCGGCAAGACTCGCGTAGAGCACCAGATCGCGCGTCGGCAATGCCGGCAGGCCCAAAGCCGGGCCGATATCGATCAGGCCCGGCGGAGCCACGCGCCGGCTGAGCACGGCCACCGCCAGCCCCGCCGAAACCGCCGCTGCTATGGTGCCGACGCCGCCGCCGACGAAGACTTCCGTCCAGGCGATGCCGGCTGCATCCAGCGCCGTCACGCCCATGCTGCGCATGCCGCAGGATTCCGAATGCGCCGCCAGCGGCAGCGGATCGCCCGGCCTCACAACGAAATCCGGCGCCGCCATCCAGCCGAATGTTTCCGTGCGCAGCACTTCGCCGCCGCGCCGCCCGGCTTCCTGGCCCATGGCGATGACGGCATCCAGCGCGCCATTGTCGAAAGCGGCCAGCAGATCGCGCGAGCTGCCGACATGCATTTCCAGCACAAGGCCGGGATCGGCGCGCTTCACCCGCTGCAGCACCTGCGGCAGCTCCGCGCCCACTGCATGATCGCTGATCCCGACGGCGAGGCGCCGCCGTTCGGTCGCGAAAGCTTCCAGCGCGCTGCCATGGGCATCGATCAGTTGGCGCGCGCGGTCGAGGAAAAGCTGTCCGGCTGCCGTCAGCCGCACCCGGCGTGGCGTGCGCTCGAACAGGCGGCGGCCCAGATCGTCTTCCAGCTTCTTGATCTTCAGGCTCACCGCCGACTGGGTCGCCTCCATCGCCTCGGCCGCGCGGGTGAAGCTGGCGAGGTCGGCAACCAGCACGAAAGCCTGCACGGCCTGGATATCCAGCGCCCTCATGGCCGTCTATCATTATAAATTTCAATCATTGAAATATGATTTCATATGATTTTCGAATGATCAACCGGGCATTAGCCTCTACCGGGTCGATGGACCAGACCTGGAGGATCACCCATGCCGCTCAGCCGTGTCTTTCTGCGCCGGGGCAAGCCCGCCGCCTACCGCCAGGCCATTCTGGATGGCCTCTATCAGGCAATGCGCGAAACCTTCAACGTGCCGGAATCCGACTACTTCATGCTGGTCACCCAGCATGACGCGGAGGATTTCTGGTACAGCCCGGATTATGTCGGCGTGGCGCGCAGCGACGATCTCGTCATCATCCAGCTGACCGTCAGCAACACGCGCACGATGGCGCAGAAGAAGGCGCTCTACCGCAGCATCGTCGAAAAGCTCGGGCGCAATCCCGGCATCCGGCCCGAAGATGTGTTCATCAATCTGGTCGAGGTGCTGCCCGAGAACTGGTCGATGGGCAACGGCCTTGCGCAATACGCAGCCGAACCGGCGCCCGCCGATACGGATCTGAAAGCCGCCGTTTAAATGCGGTAACCTGCCGCCCAGTCACAGAACCGGCGATTGACTCGTGCCGATGAGAGGCTTACCACCAGCCTCATGACAAAGGCACCGTTCATCGCCGGCCTGTATTATCCGTCGCTTTCATAGCGGCGGGCTTTGTCATGTGTTCAACCGCTGCATTGGCCAGCGGTTGCATTCCGGCAAAAGACCTCTGGCCATGCGGCCCCGAAGAGGTTTGCCGTGCCAAACGCCGCTTCATCAGATACCACTGCGCCCTTCTCGTCAGAGGATGGTGAGATTCCGTTTAAGTCGACAACGCTGGGCCTGATCGGCTTCGGCGCTTTCGGTCAACTGATCGCGCAGCATCTGCATCCCCATTTCGACATCCGCGCCTTCGATCCCGCACCTGGGCTTCAGCCCGCCGCCGCGCAGCATCATGTAACGCTCACCAGCCTTGAAGCTGCCGCGCGCTGCTTTGTGGTGGTGCTGGCCCTGCCGGTCGGCCGCATGGAAGAGGCCGTTGCTGCCATCGCGCCGCATGTGCAGCCGGGCGCGCTGGTGCTCGATGTCGGATCGGTGAAGGTCGTGCCAACTGAAATCATGCAACGCGGCCTGCCCGGTCATGTGCAGATTGCGGCGACGCATCCGCTTTTCGGTCCGCAATCAGCGCGTGAGGGCATCAAGGGGCTGAAGATCGCCGTCTGCCCGATCCGCGGCCGGCGCTGCCTGCGTCTGGCCGCCTTCCTGCGCCGGCAGCTTGGCCTGCAGGTGATCGTGACCACCCCGGAAGAGCATGACCGCGATGCCGCCACGGTGCAGGGCCTGACGCATCTGATCGCCAAGGTGCTGGTGCAGATGGAGCCTTTGCCCACGCGCCTGACCACGCGCAGCTTCGATCTGCTCGCTGCCGCCGTCGGCATGGTGCGCCACGATGCGCCGGAAGTGTTTGAGGCGATCGAGCGCAGCAATCCCTATGCGCCAGACGTGCGCAAACGCTTCTTCGCCCTGGCGTCAGCGCTCGATGCGCAGCTTGCGAAGTGAGCGCCTTCATTTCCGCTTGCGCGAACTTAGATCGGAAAGCGGATTTGTTTTCCGGCGCGGCAGCTTAAATCAGTGCCGCGAAACCGGTCTGGTTCGTATTGACTGCCGCGGCGCCAGACGGACCCGAATGGAGCCTAGACGGGCTCAACGGCCCGGAACGGTCACGAACGAACCCAAACGGTTCAAACGGACCAGAAAGTGCCGTTTTGATAGCAGTGATAGCACTGCTATCATTTTCCAGATGGGCTTATGAAAGCCCTTGGCGAAATCCTCAGCGGCCAAGCACCCGCTGCATCTTCTTGAGCAGGCGGCGGCGCTCGGCATCGGTCTTGGCCGCGCGCAGTTGCTGCTGCACCTGCAGCATCAGCCGGGCATAGTCGTTATGCCAGTCATGGCCGGCCAGCGCCTCGGCCTGGGCATAGCGGTCGAGCCGCGGCGGTGTGGGCTTCGGCGTCTTGATCAGCTTCGGATGCGGTGCGCGCAGGTTATAGGTCTCGTCCAGCCGCGGCACCGTGACATGCGGCGCCTCTTCCTTCCATTGCGCGATGGAGGCGCGCAGCGCGCCGATGGCATCAAGATCGCCATGGGTCAGCATCACGCCGCGCCGCACCGGCAGCCGCTCGCGCAGCCAGTCCAGCAATTCCTCATGGTCGGCATGGCCGGAATAGACTTCCAGCTTGCGGATGCGCGCCCGCACCAGCACCTCGTCGCCCTGGATGCGCACGGCGCGCTCGCCATCCTCCAGAAAGCGGCCGAGCGTGCCCGGCGCCTGATAGCCGACCAGCAAAACGGTCGCATTGGGACGCCAGAGATTGTTCTTCAGGTGATGGCGGATGCGGCCCGCCTCGCACATGCCGCTGGCGGCGATGATGATGGCGCCGCCGCTGATCTGCTCGATCTGCATGCTTTCCTCGACGCTGCGGGTGAACCGCAGCGACCCGCCCTCGAAGGGATTGCGGGTGGTTGTCTGCACGCCGTTTTCCTCATGCAGATACTTGGCGAAGACATTGGTGATGTTGAGCGCCAGCGGTGAGTCCACGATCACCGGCACGCGCCTGACCTTGCCGTCTGCCATCAGCCGCGCAATGTCGGCCAGCAATTCCTGGGTGCGTTCCACGGCAAAAGCGGGAATGACCAGATTGCCGCCTGCGGCCAGCGCGGTGTTGATCTCCTCGGCCAGCACGCCGCGGCGCTGCGCGGCATCCAGCTTGGGCCGCGGACGGCCGCCATAGGTGGCTTCCATCACCACCACATCGAGATCGCGCGGCGCTTCCGGTTCGCGCTGCAGCGCCTTGTGATCCGGCCCGATATCGCCGGAGAACAGAAGCTTCAGCGGCTCGCCGCCGCCGGCATCGGCGATGTGGAATTCGATCGAGGCCGAGCCGAGGATATGCCCGGCATTCCAGAACCGCGCCTTCAGGCCCGCTACCACCTCGAACCAGGTTTCGTAATCGCGCGGCACAAGCTGCTTCAGCGAGTCCTGCGCTTCCTGTTCGGTATAGATCGGCTGCACGATGCCGCGGCCGCGCCGCTGATTGCGGCGGTTCAGCCGCTCGACTTCCATTTCCTGGATGCCGCCGGAATCGGGCAGCATGAAGCGCAGCAGGTCGCGGCTGCCTTCGGTGCAGATCACCGGCCCGCGATAGCCCGCCTTGATCAGCTTCGGGATCAGACCGCTATGGTCGATATGCGCATGCGTCAGCAGCACGGCATCCACGCTGCGCGGATCGAACGGCCAGGGCTTGTAGTTCAGCTCCTTCAGCGTCTTATCGCCCTGATACATGCCGCAATCGATCAGGATCGAGCGCTCGCCGAGATCGAGCCGGTAGCAGGAACCGGTCACGGTTCCCGCGGCGCCATGGAAGGTCAGGGTGCAAGACATGCTGTCGCTTCTTTCACTCAGTCAACGTGCCGCTTGTGTCAACGGATCGCCGGCTCAAATCGTTTCCGTGCCGTTCAGCACATATCCACTATCGCGCTCGGCAAGCTCCGCGGCAAAGGCCAGATCGGTGGCCAGCCCCGCATGGACGCGATAAAGCGGCTCGCCCTTGCGCACAGCGTCGCCGGTTTTCTTCAGCAGATCGACGCCCGCGCCCTTGAAGGCAGGCGCGCCGGCCAGGCGGGCGATGCGGGCGATGCGCAGGCAATCGATGCCGCAGACCAGCCCGTCGCGCGGCGCCAGCACCTCGTAAGCCAGGCTGCTTGGCGCAATCGTCATTCCGCTCGGGCCCTGTGCCTCGATCAGCTTTTCCATCGCGCGCATGGCGGCGCCGGAATCCAGCAATTCGCGGGCGCGATGAATTCCGCGGCCGCCGCGGATTGCAGGATCGGTATCGATCAGCGCGCCTGCCACCAGCAGCGCGCGATCGCGCAGATCGGCCGGCGCCGCGGGATCGTTGCGCAACACGGCCAGCACGTCGCGCGCTTCCAGCATCGGGCCGACGCCGTAGCCGACCGGCTGGCTGCCATCGGTGAGCACGATGTCGATCGGCAGGCCCAGCGCGCCGGAGACATATTCGAACAGCTTGCGCAGGCGCACCGCCTCGTTGCGGCTGCGCACCTTCGCGGTCGGCCCGACCGGAATGTCGAGCACCAGATGACGCGCGCCGGCGGTGATCTTCTTCGACAGGATCGAGGCGACCATCTGCTCGCGCGTATCGATGCCCAGGGGTCGCTCGACGGTGATCATCACGTCATCGGCGGGCGACAGGTTCACCCGGCCGCCCCAGACCAGGCAGCCGCCGATCTTTTCCACGATGGCGCGCATCTCGTCGGTGCCGATATCGACGCGGGCCAGCACCTCCATCGTATCCGCCGTGCCGGCCGGCGAGGTAATCGCGCGTGAAGACGTCTTCGGAATCGTCAGGCCATGCGCCATGACAATCGGCACCACGATCATCGAGGTGCGATTGCCGGGGATGCCGCCGATGCAATGCTTGTCGACCACCAGCTTGTCGCCCCAATCCAGCCGATGGCCGACGCAGGCCATGGCGCGGGTGAGGCTCAGCACCTCTTCGGCCGTCATGAAGCTGGCGCAGGCCACCAGGAAGGCAGCGATCTCCATCTTGGAATAGCGCTGGGCGGCGATGTCGCGGATCACCGACTTGTATTCGTCTTCGCTGAGAATGCGGCCCTGGATCTTGCCGCGCACGGCCTCCAGGCTTTCCACCGGCCGCGGATGATCGATGGCAACGCGCGTGCCCGGCGCTTTGCCGAACAGCCGGAAGGCTTCTTCCGACAGGCCTAGCTCGTCGGGCTCCAGCAGGCTGGGATCGTCGACGATGTTCAAGGTTGCCGGCACGCGGATGCCGTCGGCGGTGACCTCGATCTTGGCAAGTGCCTGGAATTCCTCGGCCCGGTACAGACCGCAATCGCGGGACAGATAGGCGATGCTTTCGCGATGGGTGTCGATGGCGATGCGCTTGAGCTTCAACATGTCTTTTTCGTTTTTATGGAACCCGGCACTGTAACAGTCTGGCCCTAGGGGCGGATTTGACCGATGTCAATTGCAGCACCGGTTGTCCACACTTCTGTCCGGAAATTCGCCGCAGGTCTTCGCTAGAAGCGCAAAGCGGCGACCTCTGTGCCGACCAGAACGCGCAGCGGCTCGGATTTGCCGCGAATGGTGATTGTGGCCTGCTGCCAGCCCGCCGTCTTTGCATCGGCAATGCCGGCGCGCTCGGCCACCTCTTCGGAAATGACAAGCTCGGCGCCGAATTCCTTTGTCGCGCTTTCAAGGCGGCTGGCGGTATTCACCGCATCGCCGACTGCTGTCAGATGCAAGGCTGCGCCATGACCCATCTCGCCGACGATGGCCGGGCCGCAGTGAATGCCGATCCCGAGCTTCAGGCTCTGGCCGAGATCGCCCTTTAGCGCTTCGTTCAGCTTACTCAAAGCCGCCGCCATGCGGCGCGCGGCATTCAGTGCGCGGCGGCAGCCTTCATCGGCGCCTTCATCGATGCCGAACAGGGCCATCACGCCGTCGCCGATGAATTTGTCGAGCCGACCGCCGGCGGCGTCGACCGCTTCGCCCATCGCCTTGAAATACTGATTCAGCAAAAACACCACATCGTAAGGCAGGCGGCCTTCGGATAGCTTGGTGAAGCCGCGCAGATCGGCGAACAGGATGGCGATGCGCCGCTCGGAACCCTGGGCATGGCTGGCGGCGCCATAGGCGATCTTCGGCAGCACGCCGGCGGGCAGCAGAGGCACCACGGCAATGTCGCCGCGCGGGCGGATCTGGCAGGCCAGCCGCACGCCGGGCGCGGCCTGCACGCGCTCCAGCACACGTGCCTCCGCTGCATCGGGCGGCGGCAATAACGCAGCGCCAGGACCGAAGATGCGCACACGGCAGGTCGAACAGCGGCCCTGTCCGTCGCAGATGGAGGCATGCGGATAACCGATTGCGCGGCTTGCCTCCAGAATGCTGACGCTGCCGCCCGCACCGCGATAGCGTCGGCCGTCCGGATAGGAAATCGCAAGGCTGCCACCGCGCCGCTGAAGCAGCAGCTTCGCCAGACGCCAGGCGAGGCCGATGGCCAGCAAAGCCGTCATGGTCCAGTAGGCGCTCTGCGTGAAGGCAGCGGTGAATTCGCCGGCAACCGGTCCCGGCCAGTTCAGCTCGCGGCGGAACTGCTCAAGCCATGCGGGCTGCTGCATCAGATGCGCAACCTCGCGTCCGCCCGATACGAAGCCCAGCATCGCCAGTGCCGGCAGCAGCAAAGCGGCAGCATAGAGAAATGGCCAGCCGCGCTGATAGAATGGCTTCATGCGCAGCCAGTAATAGACGCCGATGCAGCCATGGCCCCAGGCGATCAGCACCAGCAGGTTCTGTTTCAGGCCCAGCAGAGGCTGCTCGACGAACAGCACGATCAGCACATAGGCGTAAGAGACATTAAGCCCCAGAGCTGCCTCGCTCGCCCGCGTGCCGAAGATATGCTCGACCACCAAAGGCGGAATGCACAGGCCGAGCAGCAATTGCGTCCAGCCCTGCCAGTGGATGCGGCGGTAATGGCCGCGGCGCAGCCAGCTGAAGCCGGCAAGCAGCGGATGCAGCACGGCTGCGCCATAGAGCAGGATGGTCGCCGGCCAGGTATGCCACAGCGCGCCGTAAAGCCGGTTGCCGGCATTCATCGCGTCCAGGCTGATCAGGCCCAGCGCATGGTTGAGCAGATGCGTGATGAGAAACGTGAACAGCACCAGGCCGGAAGCAAGCTTGGTCCGGCTGTAGATCTGCTTCCAGTTTGCGCCTTTGGCGCCTGGTGCGGCGGCCATGCCGCAGCCTAGGCGGCTGCGGTTTGTCCGTCCAGCTTCCGCTGCTGCAGATCCGGCGCGAACAGCAGCTCCAGATAGTTGCGGTAATGGCGGAACTGCGCGGCAACGGCTTTGGGATCGCGGTTCACTTTCGACAGGATATAGGCGCCCTCGATCACCGCCAGTCCCATTTCCGCCAGGCCATCGGCGGTAACGGGCAGGCGCGGGGGATACAGCGCGATCACCTGCCTCAGCTTGCCCGCCACGCGCCCGGCCCAGTCGCTGAAGGCGCGGCGCACGATATCCATCGTGGTGTCGTCGAAAAGCTGCGCCTCGTAGCAATAGGAGGCATAGAGGCAGCCGGGGAAAGGCGCGGTCAGCTTGGCCATTTCCTCTTCATACAAACCGATGCAGATCAGCACCTGCTGCAAAGGGTCGCGGCTCAGCGTCTCGGCGCGGGCGAGCAGTTCTTCCAGATGCGCCGCGTCGCGCTCCGCATCGCGCAGCACCAGGGCATGGGCGAGCTCGGCCTTGCTTTTGAAATGATAGAAGAATGCGCCCTTGGTCAGACCCGCCTTGGCGATCACGGTGTCGACCGAGGTGGCCGAGAAGCCGGCCTGCAGGATGAGTTCCTGGGCGGCATCCATGATGGCGGTGCGGGTGGCGGCGGCGTCACGAGCCATATGAATCCCTATAATCTACTGACCGGTCGGTATAACAATTTCGTGATCGCAATCCGCCCGGCCTCCTGCCTCTTCGCGAAAATCTAGGGCAATCAATCAGAAAAGGGAAGAGTCCGGACGAAATCCGGGTTTACTAATACCTTGACCGGCGACCCTGGAATCCATATACCCCCTGCGCCGCTAAACATACCAACCAGTCGGTATGTTTATTGGAACGATTCCAAGGAGCTTGAGCGCCGTATGGCGCAACCCCGTGAGCAAACAGTCAAAACATCTGGTCAGGAGGGCGTAACGATGATGAAGGACAACCGCGGCGACACGGTCAGCGGCGCGAGCCGTGAAGCGGTCGCGTTATTCGAGCAGGCCCTGTCGGGCTTCCATTGCTATCACGGCAATCCGTTCGAGCCGCTGGATGCGGCGATTGCCGCCGCACCGGATTTCGCCATGGCCCATGCCATGCGCGCGCATCTGTTCCTGTCCGGCACCGAGGCGGCCGGGCTTGCGCCGGCGCGGGAGGCGATCGACGCCGCCAGGCGCTGCGCCCGCACCGACCGCGAATATCTGCATGTCGCCGCCGCGACGGCCTTGGCCGATGGCCGCTATGAGGAGGCTGCGGAGAAGTTCGAGGATATCCTGCTGGCCTATCCGCGCGATGCGCTGGCGCTGCAGATGGCGCATCTGTTCGACTTCTATCGCGGCGATGCCCGCAACCTGCGCGACCGCATCGTGCGCGTGTTGCCGAACTGGTCGGCGGATTTGCCGAACTATCATGCGGTGCTCGGGATGCTGGCTTTCGGCCTTGAGGAATGCGGCGAATACGGCAAGGCCGAAGAGGCCGGTCGCCGCGCCTGCGAACTCAATCCCAAGGATGCCTGGGCACATCATGCGGTCTGCCATGTAATGGAGATGCGGGGGCGTGTCGACGAGGGCATCCGCTGGGCGCGCGACCGCATGGCCGACTGGGCGCCGGACAACATGATGGCGGTGCATAACTGGTGGCATCTGGCACTGTATCATCTCGAGCGCGACGAGATCGACACGGTGCTGGAGCTTTACGACCAGAGCATCCGTGGCGGCAAATCGACCGTGGTGCTCGACATGATCGATGCGTCGGCAATGCTGTGGCGCCTGCATCTGCGCGGCATCGAGGTCGGCGCGGCGCGCTGGGCCGAGATCGCCGATGCCTGGGCGCCGCTAGTGCAGGACGGCTTCTATGCCTTCAACGACGTGCATGGCCTGATCAGCTTCCTCGGCGCAGGCCGCAAGGATCTGGTCGAGCAGCAGATGGCGAGCCTGCAGCGTTCAGCCATCGAAGGAAAGGGCAGCAACGCGGCGATGGCGGCGCAGGTCGGCCTGCCGGTGGCGGAAGCGCTGATCGCCTTCGCCGAAGGCCGCTATGCGCAGACGATCAGCCGGTTGCGGCCGGTGCGCGCGATTGCGCATCGCTTCGGCGGCAGCCATGCACAGCGCGATCTGCTGGAGCTGACCCTGATCGAGGCGGCGCGGCGCGCCAATGACGTGGCGCTGGTGCGCGCCCTGGCGGCTGAACGGCTGCGCGTTAAGCCGGCCAGCCCGCTGGCGCAGCGCTACCGCTTCTTCGCCGCGGACAAGATCGCGGCTTAAGCCATGGATGCGGGCTCAGTGTTGACGCCGACCATCAGGCGAGACTGAGCCCGCATCGGTTTGCAACACCGGTAGGACCGCTCATTGCAGCGAAAACATTTCGGCTGACGAATTCCGTAAAGCTTGCCTGTAGCGGTCCGCCACATGGCGGGTGTTGGAGGATGCCGCCGGGTGACGCCGCTGCAACCTCCCCTAAGGGTCGTGGGGAAAAAATCGCCCTCGTCGAATAGGAATCGCCTTACTTTTCCCCTGTTTTGGGGTTGTATTCGGAGAAGGGCCACCTATGTTTTCTCGGAAAACCGAGAAATTTGGCAATTACCCCACCATCCTGTCCCCTCCAGGCGGATCAAAGTAGGCTGATGATTGAGAATGCGTCCCCCCACCGGACCGGGAATTTGCCCGCGCCGCCGCCCGCGCCGCATCGGAACTGGGCGCTGTTCCTGGATGTCGACGGCACCCTTCTCGATATCGCCGCCCATCCCAGTGCGGTGACCGTGCCGCCGGGGCTGCGCGAGCATCTCGCCCTGCTTGAACAGGTTCTGGACGGCGCGCTGGCGCTTGTCTCCGGCCGGCCGCTGGATGATCTCGACCGGCTGTTCGATCCTTTGCGGCTGCCGGCTTCGGGCCAGCATGGCGGCGAATGGCGGCCCCAGCCGCACCTGCCGCGCGAAGTCGTCGCCCGCCGCACCATTCCAGAACGGCTCCGCCAGGCGGCGGAATCCCTGCGCGATCTCGATCCTGGCATCATCGTCGAACAGAAAAGCCACGCGCTCGCGGTGCATTACCGCCATGCGCCATCGCTCGGCCCGGATATCGGCGCGCGGCTGGAACATGCGCTGTATGGCATCGAAGGTCTGATCCTGTTGCCCGGCAAGCTGGTCTGGGAAGTCAAGGATGCCGCCCAGTCGAAAGGCACCGCGGTCGAGCGTTTCATGGCGGAGCCCCGCTTTGCCGGCCGCATCCCGGTTTTCATCGGCGACGACACCACCGATGTCGACGGCTTCCGCGCCGTAGAGGCTATGGGCGGGATGGCCCTGCCGGTGGGCGCGCTGATCCAGCCGGGCCGGCCGGGCTTCACCGATGCCGCCGCGGTGCGTGCCTGGCTTGCCGAGTTTGCTTCATCTGCTGCCGGAGCCGATCGATGACCGAACGCCGTTCCGCCCCCGACGCCGCCAGCCAGTCCCATGCCACCCGTTTGCAAAGCGATCTCAATCTCGGCGTGATCGGCAATTCCGTGGTTGCCGCGCTGATCGACCGCCATGCCAATATCGTCTGGCATTGCGTGCCGCGCATGGACGGCGATCCGGTGCTGTGCCGTCTGCTCGAGCCGAAATTCGAAGATGACGGCGTCATGTCGGTGGAACTGCGCGGCATGGTGGAGTCCAAGCAGCGCTATATCGACAACACGGCGGTTCTGACCACCGAACTGACCGATGCGCAGGGCGGCTGCATCCGCATCATCGATTTCGCGCCGCGCTTCAAGCAGTACGACCGCATGTATCGCCCGGCGATGCTGATGCGCCGCATTGAGCCGGTAGCCGGCGCGCCGGTGATCCGCATCCGGGTGCGGCCGCTTTTCGATTACGGCTCGCTTCAGGCCAGCCGCACCCTGGGCAGCAACCATATCCGCTTCACGGCGCCTGGCGCTGCGATCCGCCTGACCACCGACGCGCCGATCGCCTTCGTCGACAGCGAAAGCGAATTCGTCCTCACCCATCCGGTGACGCTGATCCTCGGGCCGGATGAGAGCTTCACGGCCTCGGTGCAGCACATCAGCCGCGAGTTTCTGGAGCGCACCATCGAATACTGGGTGGAAGACTGGGTGCGCTATCTCTCGGTGCCGTTCGAATATCAGGATGCGGTGATCCGCGCGGCGATCACCCTCAAGCTCTGTTCCTGCGAAGAGACCGGCGCCATCGTTGCGGCGCTCACCACCTCGATCCCCGAAGCGGCGAACACGCCGCGCACCTGGGATTATCGCTATTGCTGGATGCGCGATGCCTATTTCGTCGTGCAGGCGCTGAACCGGCTCGGCGCCACCAAGACGATGGAGGATTTCCTGCGCTACATCACCACCGTGGTGGCGCAGCATCCGGGCGAGGAGCTGCAGCCGGTCTATGGCATCGTGCCGGGCTCCTCGATGGAAGAACGCACGATCACGAGCCTGCGCGGCTATCGCGGCATGGGACCGGTGCGGGTCGGCAATGCCGCCTTCGCCCAGCGCCAGAACGATACCTATGGCAGCATCGTGCTGGCGGCAGCGCAGATGTTCTTCGATCACCGCCTGCCGCATCGCGGCGATGCCGCGCTGTTCCGCCAGCTGGAAGGCCTGGGCGAGAAGGCGGCGGCGCTGGCGCTGGTGCCCGATGCGGGCCTGTGGGAATTCCGCGGCCGCGAACGGGTGCATACGCATTCCGCCGCGATGTGCTGGGCGGCCTGCCGCCGGCTTGCCAAGATTGCCGGCGTGCTGGGACTTGAGGATCGCGGCGCCTATTGGCGCGAACATGCCGACCGCATCCGCAAGGCGATTCTGGAGCAGGCCTGGAATCCGCATCGCAACAGCTTCGTCGAAAGCTTCGGCGGACAGGATCTCGATGCCTCGCTGCTGCTGCTGCAGGAAATCGGCTTTGTCGCGGCCGACGATCCGCGTTTCATTGGCACGCTCGATGCGATCACGCAGGAGCTTCGCCGCGGCAATCATCTGATGCGCTATGTGGCACCCGACGATTTCGGGCAGCCGCATACCGCCTTTACCATCTGCACATTCTGGTATATCGACGCGCTGGCCGCCTGCGGGCGGCGTGACGAGGCGCGGGCGATCTTTGAGACGCTGCTGGCCTCGCGCAATCATCTTGGCATGCTGTCGGAGGATATCGATCCGCGCGACGGCACGTTGTGGGGCAATTTCCCGCAGACCTATTCGATGGTGGGACTGATCGTCTGCGCCATGCGCTTGTCCAAATCCTGGGAGGAATCGTTTTGGCGCGGCTCGTAATCGTTTCCAACCGGGTGTCGATGCCGCGCGAGCGTCTGTCCCGCGCGGGCGGTCTGGCGGTCGCGCTGCGCGAGGCGCTGAATCAGTATGGCGGCCTGTGGTTCGGCTGGAGCGGCGAGACCGTCGCCGAGCCGAGCAACGAGCCGCGCCGCGCCCGCCAGGGCAAGGTCGATTTCGCGGTGATCGATCTCAGCCCGGAAGAGCATCAGCAATTCTATCTCGAATTCGCCAATTCGATCCTCTGGCCGCTTTGCCACTACCGGCTCGGCCTGATCGATTTCCGCCGCGCCGCCTGGGACGGCTATCTCGCCGTCAATGACCGTTTCGCGGAAGTGCTCAGCAAGCTGCTGCGTCCTGACGACATCGTCTGGGTGCACGATTATCATTTCATCCCGCTGGCAGCCGCCTTGCGGCGCCGGGGGCTGGCCAACAAGATCGGCTTCTTTCTGCATATCCCTTTTCCGGCGCCGGAAGTGCTGGCGGCCTTGCCGGGACACGAGCGCCTGGTGCGCGATCTCTGCGCCTATGATCTGGTCGGCTTCCAGACCAAGACCGACATGCGGGCGCTGACCGAATACATCCTCCACGAAGCCAATGGGCAGGTGGGCGACGATGGCCATGTGCTGGCTTTCGGCCGCAGCCTGAGGGTGGGCGCCTTTCCCATCGGCATCGACACCGAGGATTTCGCGCGGCTGGGCGAGCAGGCGCAGAACAGTCTCGATGCCCAGCGCCTGCGCGACAGCCTCGGCGACCGCAAGCTGGTGCTGGGCGTCGACCGGCTCGATTATTCCAAAGGCATCCCGCAGCGTTTCGATGCCTTCTACAACATGCTCAGCAAGCATCCGGAATGGCGGGGCAAGGTCACCTTCATGCAGATCGCGCCGATTTCGCGCGGCGAGGTGACGCAATACCGCAAGCTGCGCGGCGAGCTTGATGCGCTCACCGGCCGCATCAACGGCAAATTCGCCGAATTCGACTGGGCGCCGGTGCGGTACTTGAACAAGTCCTTTCCGCGCAACCAGCTCGCCGCCTTCTACCGCATCGCCGCCGTCGGCCTGGTCACGCCGCTGCGCGACGGCATGAATCTGGTGGCCAAGGAATATGTCGCCGCGCAGAACCCGGAAGATCCCGGCGTGCTGATCCTGTCGCGCTTTGCCGGCGCGGTGCGCGAGATGGGCGGCGCGGTGATCGTCAATCCCTACGATCCAGAGCAGGTGGCCGAAGCCCTTGTGCGGGCGCTGAGCATGCCGCTGGACGAGCGGCGGCAGCGCTGGCAGTACAACATGGACGTCCTGCGCGCCAATACCATTACTCACTGGCGCGAAAGCTTCCTCAAAGCCCTGCAGGCCTGACCCGTTCAACGCTTAATTGACGACTTCCTCCCTCGGCATATTAGTTGACAAAAGCAACTAATCTGTTGACGATAGCAACAATTAAAGCTGGGAGGGGATCATGCCGGCAAAAAACCGCACACCCCAGAAGCAACCGGAAACAGCGGACATCGCAGCGCAGATCGAGCGCATGCGCCGCTTCAACCGGTTCTATACGCAGAAGATCGGCGTGCTGGAGGACCAAAAGCTCTATGCCTCCTTCTCGCTGACCGAAACCCGCATCCTCTACGAGCTGGCGCATCGCGAGCGCGTCACGGCCAGCGATCTCGTTCGCGATCTTGGCCTCGATGCCGGCTATCTCAGCCGCATGCTGCGCGGCTTCGCCAAGAAGGGGCTGATTGCCAAGAAGCCGGATAAGAAGGATGCGCGCCAGAGTCTGCTCACGCTGACGCCTGCCGGCCGCAAGACCTTCGCGCCGCTGGAAGAAGCATCGCGCCGCGTTCTGCGGCCGCTGCTGGAGCGCTTGAGCGAGTCCGACCGCGCCCGCGTCATCGCTGCGATGGAGACGATCGAAAGCCTGCTGGGCGATGCTCGCGCGCCGAAAGCCTTCATCCTGCGCCCGCACCGGGCCGGCGATATCGGCTGGATGGTGCAGAAGCATGGCGAGATCTACGCCCAGGAATATGGCTGGGACAGCAGCTTCGAAGCCCTTGCGGCGGAAGTCGGCGCAGAATTCCTGCGCAAATTCGACCCGGCTTGCGAACGCGCCTGGATGGCCGAGGTCGACGGCGAGCGGGTCGGCTGCGTCTTTCTGATCCGCAAATCCGCAACTGTCGCCAAGCTGCGCGTACTGCTGGTCGATCCGAAAGCCAGGGGCCTGGGCGTGGGCCGCGCGCTGGTCAACGAATGCATCCAGTTTGCGCGCCAGGCCGGCTATTCCAAGATTACGCTGTGGACCAATTCGGTGCTGACCGCCGCCCGCAACATCTACAGGAAGGCCGGCTTCACACTGGTCAAAAGCGAGAAGCACCACAGCTTCGGCAAGGACCTGGTCGGCGAGACCTGGGAACTGGCCTTATGAAGATCGCACCTTTGGCCGCCGCCTCGGTCGGCATTCAGGTCGGCGCGGCGATGGTGGCGACGCGCTTCGTTGTCGGCGAAAGCGGTCCGGCTACGCTTGCAATGATGCGCTATGCCATCGGTGCGCTCTGCCTGCTGCCGCTGTTGCACTGGCAGAAGCAGCCGATGCGCTTCGCCCGGCGCGACATCCTGCCGATCGCGGGGCTTGGCATCGTGCAGTTCGGCGTGCTGATCGCGCTGCTCAATTACGGGCTTTCGCATGTTTCGGCGGCGCGCGCCGCCCTGCTCTTTGCCTGCTTTCCGCTGCTTACCATGATCGTCGCTGCCCTGCTGGGCCGCGAAAGCCTGACCTGGGCGAAGACGGCGGGTGTGCTGCTGACCATTGCCGGCGTCGCGCTGGCGCTGGGCGAGAAGGTCTTTGCCGCCGCCAGCGCCGATCACTGGATCGGCGAAGCAGCCGTTCTGCTGGCGGCGCTCTGCGGCGCGGTCTGCAGCGTGCTGTACCGGCCTTATCTGCAGCGCTACCCGACCTTGCCGGTCGGCGCCTTCGCCATGCTGGCCAGCGTCGGCTTCCTGGCGCTGCTGGCCGCTTATGAGGGCGCCTTCACCACCTGGAGCGGCTATTCGGCCCCGGGCTGGGCGGCCGTCATCTTCATCGGGATCAGCAGCGGCCTCTTCTATTTCATCTGGCTGTGGGCCCTGCGCCATACCTCGCCGACCCGGGTGACGATCTTCCTAGGGCTCAGCCCCGTCACGGCCGCTCTGCTCGGCACGCTTTTGCTGGACGAGCCCTTCACCATGCCGCTGGCGGCGGGTCTGCTGCTGGTGCTTGCCGGCCTGTGGCTGGCCCATCGGCCAAAGGCCCGGAGCGCCAGCGCATAAAAAAAACCGGCCAGAGCTGGCCGGTTTTTTGAATCTTTTGAGCAAAAATCGGCGCTTTTACGCCGAGAGCTGCTGCTTGGCGGTCTCCAGGAATTCCGCCAGCTTGGTGCGGACGCGATGCTCCGAGATGTCCACGTTCTTGGCTTTCAGATCGCCCATCACCTTGCGGACCACATCGTCATCGCCGGCTTCCTCAAGATCGGCCGCCACGACCTCCTTGGCATAGGCCTCGGCGGCGTCGCCGGTCAGGCCGAGCTGCTCGGCCACCCACAGGCCCAGCAGCTTGTTGCGTCGCGCGGTCGCCTTAAACGCCAGCTCCTCGTCATGGGCATGCTTCTTCTCGAAGGCATCCTTGCGGTCATCGAAGGTGGTCATCCGGGCCTCGCGTCAATCTGAAGTCAGGTGGCCCGTTATATAGTGGTCCGGCGGGGTTTGCCGCAAGTCTCGGTGGCCCTGCCCGGTCTCGCGGCATTTCGTCGCGGAAAACCGCCCTTTGGCCTGGCGGGACCCCGGCGCTTTTCGGGGCCGTCGGAGGCCCTGGGCCGATTGCGGCGCAGCCCCCCTTGCGCTATCTAGAGGCCAGCAATTCCGCGCTTCCCCCAAACAGGCTACGGGTGTGCCATGACGCGCCGCAGACAGGTCTATGAGGGCAAGGCGAAGGTCCTGTTCGAAGGGCCGGAACCTGGCACTCTGGTTCAGTATTTCAAGGACGACGCGACCGCGTTCAACAACAAGAAGAAAGGCACCATCACCGGCAAGGGGGTGCTGAACAACCGGATTTCCGAATACCTGATGATCCGGCTGGGCGAGGTGGGCATTCCGACCCATTTCGTGCGGCGCCTCAACATGCGCGAGCAGCTGATCAAGGAAGTCGAGATCATCCCGCTCGAAGTGGTGGTGCGCAATGTCGCCGCCGGCTCGCTGGCGACCCGGCTGGGTGTTGCCGAAGGCACCATGCTGCCGCGCTCCATCGTCGAGTTCTATTACAAGAACGACGAGCTCGGCGATCCGATGGTTTCGGAAGAGCACATCACCTGCTTCGGCTGGGCCAATCCCCAGGAGATCGACGAGATCATGCATCTCGCGCTCCGCATCAACGATTTCCTGTCCGGTCTGTTCCTCGGCATCGGCATCCGTCTGGTCGACTTCAAGCTGGAATTCGGCCGCTGGTGGCAGAACGACGAGATGCGCATCATCCTGGCCGACGAGATCAGCCCGGACAGTGCGCGGCTGTGGGATCTGAAGACCAACGAAAAGATGGACAAGGACCGCTTCCGCCGCGATCTCGGCAATGTCGCCGAGGCCTATCAGGAAGTGGCCCGCCGCCTCGGCATCCTGCCGGAAGGCGGCCCGCGCGACATCAAGGGCCCCGACACCATGCAGTAAGGCGCCGCAAGCGCCGTGAGATACGCGGCGGCCGCCTCATCACCGGCCGCCGCTTTCATTTGAAGGAAGGATTGTACACTCCATGAAAGCCCGCGTTCATGTCAGCCTGAAGAATGGCGTCCTCGATCCGCAGGGCAAGGCGATCGGCCAGGCGCTGCATTCGCTCGGCTTCGCCGATGTGGGCGAGGTTCGCCAGGGCAAGCTGATCGAGCTGGAACTGACCGGCGCGCTGGCCGCCAAGCCCAAGGCCGAGATCGAAGCGGCCGTGAAGGAAATGGCGCAGAAGCTGCTCGCCAACACCGTGATCGAGAATTACTCGGTGGAGCTGGTCGGCTAGCGATGCGACTTTTATCGTCGTGCCCGCGCAAGCGGGCATCCAGATTCCAGGCGCTGGATGTGGCCGCCTGGGCTCCCGCGGTTGCGGGAGCGACGAAGGAGCAGCTCCCATGAAAGCCGCCCTCATCACCTTCCCCGGTTCGAACCGCGAGCGCGACATGCGGCTTGCGCTGACCAAGGCCAATAACGGCAAGCCGCCGATCGATGTCTGGCATGGCGATGCCGATCTGCCGCCCGGCATTGATCTGATCGTGCTGCCCGGCGGATTTTCCTACGGCGACTATCTGCGCTGCGGCGCCATGGCGGCGCATTCGCCGATCATGCGCGAGGTCAAGAAGCGCGCCGATCAGGGCGTGCGCGTGCTGGCGGTATGCAACGGCTTCCAGATCGCCTGCGAGGCCGGCCTGCTGCCCGGCACGCTGATCACCAATGCCAGCCTGAAATTCATCTGCAAGGAAGTGAACCTGCGCGTCGAAACGACCGCAAGCGACTTCACCCGCAAATACCGCAAGGGCCAGACGATCCGCGTGCCGGTGGCGCATCACGACGGCAACTACACCGCCGACGAAGACACGCTGAAAAAGCTGGAAGATCAGGATCGCATCGCCTTCCGCTATGCCGATGCGCTCGGCAATGTCGCGCCGGAGACCAATCTGAACGGCTCGGTGCGCAACATCGCCGGCGTCTATAACGAAAAGAAGACGGTGCTCGGCCTGATGCCGCATCCGGAAGACGCCACCGATCCGCTTTGCGGCGGCACCGACGGCATGGGCCTGTTTGAATCGATTGCGGAGAGTTTGGCGTGAGCGAGGCCAAGAAATCAGCCGTGAAATATCCCGACGACCTGATGGGTCTGACGCGCGAGGAATACGACCGCGTTCTGGAGATCATGGGCCGCGAGCCCAACCAGGTCGAGCTTGGCATCTTCTCGGTGATGTGGTCGGAGCATTGCTCCTACAAATCCTCGAAGAAGTGGCTCAAGACCCTGCCGACCAAGGCGCCCTGGGTGATTCAGGGGCCGGGCGAGAATGCCGGCGTGATCGATATCGGCGACGGGCTGGCCGCCATCTTCAAGATGGAAAGCCACAACCATCCGTCCTTCATCGAACCCTATCAGGGTGCGGCGACCGGCGTCGGCGGCATCCTGCGCGACGTCTTCACCATGGGCGCGCGTCCCGTCGCCAACCTGAATGCGCTGCGCTTCGGCTCGCCTGATCATCCGAAGACCCGGCATCTGGTCTCCGGTGTGGTGCATGGCATCGGCGGCTACGGCAACTGCGTCGGCGTGCCGACCGTGGCCGGCGAGGTGAATTTCCACCCGAGCTACAACGGCAACATCCTGGTCAACGCCATGACCGTTGGTCTGGCGAAGAAAGACAAGATCTTCTATTCGGCCGCCGCGGGCTTAGGCAATCCGGTCGTCTATGTCGGCTCCAAGACGGGACGCGACGGCATCCATGGCGCCACCATGGCCTCGGCTGAGTTTACCGATGACTCGGAAGAGAAGCGCCCCACCGTGCAGGTCGGCGATCCCTTTACCGAGAAGCTGCTGATCGAAGCCTGCCTGGAACTGATGGCCACCGACGCCATCGTCGCGATCCAGGATATGGGCGCGGCCGGCCTGACCTCGTCGTCTTTTGAGATGGCGTCGAAGGGCGGCATGGGCATCGAGATCGATCTCGACAAGGTGCCAGCCCGCGAAGCCGGCATGACGCCGTTCGAATTCATGCTCTCCGAAAGCCAGGAGCGCATGCTGATGGTGCTCAAGCCCGGCAGCGAAAAGCTCGCGGAAGACATCTTCCGCAAATGGGAGCTCGATTTCGCCGTCATCGGCCATCTGACCGATACCGGCCGCATGGTGCTGCGCTTCAAGGGCGAGAAGGTCGGCGATCTGCCGATTGATCCGCTGGCGCAGGCTTCGCCCGAATACGACCGTCCCTGGGTGAAGACCCCGCCGCAGAAGCCGCTCGGCAAGGTCAATCATCCGCTGCCGCTCACCGAGGCACTGCTCAAGATCGTCGGCAGCCCCGACATGTGCTCGCGCCGCTGGATCTGGGAGCAGTACGACTATCTGGTGCGTGGCGATACGGCGCAGGTTCCCGGCGGCGATGCGGCCGTGGTGCGCGTCGAGGATCACCCGAAGAAGGCGCTGGCGATGACGGTCGACTGCACGCCGCGCTACTGCTTCGCCGATCCGGTCGAAGGCGGCAAGCAGGCGGTGGCCGAAACCTGGCGCAACCTCACCGCTGTCGGCGCCCGTCCGCTGGCGATCACCGACAACATGAATTTCGGCAATCCCGAACGCCCCGACATTATGGGGCAGTTCGTCGGCGCGGTCGAAGGCATCCGCGAAGCCTGCCTGGCGCTGGATTACCCGGTCGTCTCGGGCAATGTGTCGCTCTACAACGAGACCAACGGCAAGGGCATCCTGCCGACCCCGGCGATTGGCGGCGTCGGCGTGCTCGACGATGTCGCGCAGATGGCGACGCTGGCCTTCAAGCTGCCGGGCGAGACGATCCTGCTGATCGGCCAAACCCGCGGCCATCTTGGCCAGTCGATCTACCTGCGCGAGATCTGCGGCCAGGAAGCCGGCCCGCCTCCGCCGGTCGATCTCAAGGCCGAGCGCATCAATGGCGATGCCGTGCGCATGCTGATCCAGAAGGGCATGGTATCGGCCGTGCATGACTGCTCCGATGGCGGCCTCGCCGTCGCCTTGGCGGAAATGGCCATGGCGGGCGGCATGGGCGCCGAGGTCACGCTGCCGCCGGGCGATGCCTTCGAGATCGCTTTTGGCGAGGATCAGGCGCGCTATGTCGTCACCTGCCCCTCCGACAAGGCGGAAGCCGTTCTGGCCGCCGCCGAAGCCGCCGGCGCCCCGGTGGTCAGGCTCGGCCTGACCGGCGGCGATGCGTTGACCTTTGCCGGCCAGGGCACCATATCGGTCCAGGCGTTGCGCCAGGCCCATGAAGACTGGCTGCCGCGCTACATGGCCGGAGAGCTCTAAGGCCACGACTGGCGACAAGACAACTTGCGAAAAGACAAAGACGGCTCGCTGACGAGGGATTAACACCGATGGCAATGGATGCCACCGAAATCGAGAAGATGATCAAGGAAGCCCTGCCGGATGCGCAGGTCCGCATCGACGATCTGCGCGGCGACGGTGATCATTACGCCGCCACCGTGATCTCGGCGGCGTTCGCGGGCAAGACCCGGGTGCAGCAGCACCAGATGGTCTATGCCGCGCTCAAAGGGCGCATGGGCGGCCAGCTGCATGCCCTGTCCCTGACCACGCAAACTCCTTAAACTCCGACCAGAGGACCGATCGCCATGAGCGAGAAGGAACAGACATTCGAACGTATCCGCGAGGAGCTGGCCAGCTCCGACATCGTGCTGTTCATGAAGGGCACGCCGGTTTTCCCGCAATGCGGCTTCTCGGCAACGGTGGTGCAGGTGCTGTCGCGCCTTGGCGTGAAGTTCAAGGGCATCGACATTCTCGCCGACCCCGCCCTGCGCACCTATCTGAAGGAATTCTCCGACTGGCCGACCTTCCCGCAGCTTTACGTGAAGGGCGAGTTTGTCGGCGGCTGCGACATCGTGCGCGAGATGTACACCTCCGGCGAGCTGCAGGATTATCTCAAGCAGAAGGGTATCGCCTATCAGGAAGCCTGATGGGTGGACGGCGTCATTGCCGGATACTGCTTTGAATCTGTCATCGATATGCCGCTGCCTTCACCGGCAGCGGCATGTCTGTTTCTGATGCCCGATTTCTGATGCCCGATGCATTAAGTCGTGAAATAAGCCGGAGAAATTGGGTTGAGTTGCAGGGCATGGCTGAAGTAAGTCTCCCCTGTCATTGATTGCCTGTCATTGATTGACTGTCGTTGACTGCCGAGGGCCGCCATGCCGCACACCGCTGCCGAAAAGCTGATCCATGCCTATTACGATGCCTTCAACCGCAAGGATATCGAGGGCTTTCTCAGCCTGCTCACCGACGATGTGGTGCACGACATCAATCAGGGTGGCCGCGAGATCGGCAAGGAGAAGTTCCGCGCCTTTCTGGAGCGCATGAACCGCTCCTATGAGGAGAAGATTGTTGACATCTTCGTCATGACCAATGAAGACGGCAGCCGCGCCGCCGCCGAATTCACCGTGCTTGGCGTCTATCTGGAAACCGACGAAGGACTGCCGCCGGCGGAAGGCCAGCGCTACACCCTGCCGGCCGGAGCCTTCTTCGAGATCCGCGACGGAAAGGTGGCGCGGATTTCCAACAACTACAATCTGAACGACTGGCTGAAGCAGGTCAGCGGATGACCGGGACGGCCCTCCGCGTCGCCCGCTTCACCGGCGACGAGATGCGGGCACGGCTGGACGATCTGGCACGGCTGCGTATCGAGGTTTTCCGTGCCTGGCCTTACCTCTATGAAGGCTCGCTGGATTACGAGCGCCATTATCTGGCGCGCTATGCCGCGGCCCGCACCGGCACCATCGTGGTCGCGATGGACGGCGAAACCATCGTCGGCGCTTCCACGGCGCTGGCGCTGGAGGAAGAGGCCGATTTCGTCCAGGCGCCGTTCCGCCAGGCCGGTATGGATATTTCGAAGATCTTCTATTTCGGCGAGTCCGTACTGCTGCCGCAATATCGCGGCCATGGCATCGGCGTGACGTTCTTCACCGAGCGCGAAGCGGCCGCGAAAGGCTTCGGCTATCCGGTCTGCTGCTTCTGCGCGGTGCAGCGGCCGGACGATCATCCGCTGAAGCCGAAGGATTACCAGCCGCTCGATGATTTCTGGACCAGGCGCGGCTATCGCAAGCGGCCGGATCTGGTTTCGACCTTTACCTGGCAGGATATCGGCGAGACAAAAGAAACCGCCAAGCCGATGGTCTATTGGATGAAGGAGTTGCAGTCTTGAGCAGCCTGCGCATTGCCAGCGCGCAATATCCGATCGGCCGCTTCGACAGCTTCGCTGCCTGGCATGCCCATGTTGCCGACTGGGTGGCTGGCGCGGCGGGCCAGGGTGCGGAGCTTTTGCTGTTTCCCGAATACGGCGCGATGGAGCTTGCCTCCATGCTGCCCGAAGCGCTGCAGCGCGATCTTACGGCGCAGATTTCGGCGCTACAGGATTATCACCAGGATTTCGTCGCCACCTTCGCCGAGCTGGCCAAGCGTCATGACGTGCATATCGTCGCACCCAGCCTGCCGGTCGCGGTCGGCAATCAGGTGCGCAACCGCGCCTATCTGCTCAGCCCCAATGGCGCCATCGGCTTTCAGGAGAAGCGCCAGATGACGCGCTTCGAGCGCGAAGTCTGGGGCATTTATGGCGGCGACGAGCTGAAGGTGTTCGACATTGCGGGCAAGACCGGCAATGTCCGCATCGGCATCGCGATCTGCTACGACATCGAATTCCCGCTGATCGCCCATGCCATGTCGGCGGCCGGCGCCGATCTGATCCTGGCGCCAAGCTGCACGGATACGATGGCGGGCGCCAACCGCGTGCAGGTTGGCGCCCGCGCCCGCGCCCTGGAAAACCAGGTCTATGTCGCCGTCTCGCCCACCGTGGGCCTGGCGGAATGGTCGCTGGCGGTGGATGTGAATGTCGGCTGGGCCAGCATCCTGGCGACGCCGGATCGCGGTTTCCCCGATGATGGCGTGATCGCGCGCGGCGAACTGAGCCAGCCGGGCTGGATTCATGCGGAGCTTGATTTTGCCGCTTTGAAAGCAGCACGCGAAGAAACCGAAGTCTTTACCCGCAAGGACTGGGACGGGCAGGACAAGCCTTCGCTCGAAGTCACCGCCATCAAGCTTTGAGCTTGAGCCGCCTCATCGCCTGCGCTTTGATGCCGGGCGATGTTTTTCCATCACTGCCGGCGCAGTCCGCCGCTCGATGCCTTCGTGGACTGCTTCTGGTCCTATGAAGGCGGTAAGGCCGCGCATAAGCAGGAACGTGTGCTGCCCAGCGGCACGGTGCAGATCGTCATCAGCCTGCGCGACGAGTTGGCGGCAAAAGGAGGAGAACCGATGACCGCCAGACATATTCCGCCCCGCTACAACAGCCTCAGCCCCTATCTCACCGTCTCCGGCGCGGATCGCCTGCTGGATTTCCTGAAAACGGTCTTCGATGCCGAGGTGATCGACGATGTCCGCGACAATGGCCGCATCACCCATGCGGCGGTGCGGATTGCCGAAGGCGTGGTGGAGCTGTCGGATGCGACCGAACAATGGGGGCCGATGCCGGGCGCGATCCATATCTATGTGCCCGATGTGGACGCTACCTATTGCCGGGCCCTGGCGGCCGGCGCGAAGTCGCTGTTTGAGCCGGCCGATATGTATTACGGCGAGCGCGGCGCGGGTGTGCAGGATATGTGCGGCAACAACTGGTATCTTGCCACCTTCCAGAAGGTGCTGTCGCCCGAGGAGATGGAGCGCCGCAAAGCCGAATGGCAGGCGAAGCAGAAGGTATGATCAGGGCGGCGTGTAATGCCGCCCGGCTTTCCACGCCGCCAGCGCGAGTTCCACCGGCTTGAAAAGCGGCTGCGGCAGTGCATCGAGGCTGTACCAGCCCCATTCCGCGATCTTGTGCGGCTCCAGCACCTGCGGCTCGCCGGGCTCGACTTCGTCGGCAATGAACTGGATGTCCACGTAATGCCGGTCATAGGCGAGAATGTTGTGCAGGCAGAGGAAGCTCAGGCGCCGCACGATCAGGCCACTTTCCTCGCGCACTTCGCGGATCGCGCATTCCTCGAAGCTTTCGCCATATTCCAGATGGCCGCCGCACCAGGAATAGCTGCCATCGCCATGGCTGTTGCGGCGCCGGCCCAGCAGGATCCTGTCGCCGCGTCGGATCATCACGCCGATGCCGACTTTGGGATACGGATTAACAGAAGAAGGCTCAGTCATGCTGCGCTCCGGTCGGTAGTGTCTCAGTTTGAAGCCATTGCTTATCAATGGGATGCTTGACCGGTGATGCATCTTAGCCGGAACCGCTATATATTAGCCGGTATGGCTAAGACCCCGAAAAGACCCCGCGACCCAAACCAGCTTGCCAAGCTCATTACTGACTTGGCTACAGGTGAGGCCGGCGAAACGCCGGGCAGCCCCGCGAATGGCAAGAACCCAGCTGCTGTGGCGTTAGGCAGACTCGGTGGCTTGAAAGGTGGCAAAGCACGATCCGAGGCAATGACCCCGGAGCGGCGCAAGGAAGTAGCCAAATTGGCTGCAAAGAAACGCTGGTCTAAGCAATTGATTGTGAAGAAGAATTAATTTTCTTCGCGCAAAAAGCGGAATCCTCATTGACGCTTTCGCGTAGGCCCGGGTAAATATCGGTCTGCGAGTGTCACTGAGGACGAAAAATGAGCGACAATACAGCTTCGGCCATGGCGGAAGCGCGAGGCCCGCAGCCGACTAGAAAGCTGCCCACTACTCGCGCCGGTTTCAGCAAACAAATGGACGCCCTTCGAGCCTATGCGCTTCTTAGCAGCAATGGCTCGTTGCCGGTGCGCTATCCGAAGGTTGGCGAAACCATAAAAATGCACGAGAGCAACGTCTCGTCGATGAACCCATTTTTCTTGGATAACGGCTTCATCGAGAAGCAGGGGAACGGCTATATCCCCCACCCTGCGGTGCTGGAATTTAACCGAGCATATTCCTGGAACCCGGAAACCGCCGCGCAAAAGCTAGCGCCGCTGCTACGTGAAACTTGGTTCGCCCAGGTTCTTATGCATCGCTTGTCCTTCCGGGCCATGCCTGAGGACGAGGCAATTGAGCACCTCGCTTCTGCGTGCAACGCCGGGCCGGATGCTAAACTGTCTTTGCGGCTCATCATTGATTACATGGAAGCCGGAGGTCTTATTCGCCGCGAAAATGGCGCGTTGGTTGCCATTCATGCAGCACCCACTGGCCCAGCGGAACCCGAGCGTCCCCAAGTTTTGCAGGCACCTGCACAGCCTGCCCAATCGCCGCCTCCCGCAAGCATGGCTGACGCAATGAAAGCGGGCGCCATAAATTTCCAGATCAGCGTCAGCGTAGATATGGCGCAGATTTCGACTTGGCCCGCGGATCGCATTGCCTCGTTTTTCAGCGGCATAGCGCAGGTTATCGCGGCGCAGCAGAAAAAGGACGGATAACGAAATTGGGACCGGCTAGGAGGACGTTGCGAGTATCTCTAGCCGATCCCGTTTGTCGAGTGCGGATTTGGTCAATCCGCAGAACCATCCAACGGGGGCTAGGCCCCGCTAGGAGGAAGGCCATGTGGCGTATGGCCCGTACATTATAAGTAAGGGCTTCCGTGGCCATGGACAGGGTGACTACCTGTCCATGGCCACGACCCTATCAAATTATTGATTTCGCTTACAATTCTTTTCTCTTCGCATGGGATTTTGCATTCGTTTGCGTATTACGCAAATTCGTATTGACAATGCAAAACCGCTCAAGCATATTGTTCAGTATGAACAGGCTGGACATCAGGAAGCGTGCCCAAATCCTCGGCCTCCTCATTGAAGGCAACAGCCTCCGTGCCACGTCCCGACTGGCTGACGTGTCGATCAATACGGTGACGAAGCTGCTGGTGGACGTGGGCGCGGCCTGCGCTCGCTATCAGGACGAAGCTTTCCGCAGCCTCACCTGCAAGAGTATTCAGGTCGATGAAATTTGGAGCTTCGTCTACGCGAAGCAGCGCAGCCTGCCGTCTGCAAAGGCCGCCCCTATCGGTTCCGGCGACGTGTGGACGTGGACCGCCATTGACCCGGAAACCAAGCTGGTGCCGTCCTGGCTGGTCTCAGATCGCACGCAGGAAGCCGCTATCGAGTTTCTTACGGATCTGCATAGCCGCATGGCTGACAGCATCCAGCTTACCAGCGACGGCCATACGGCCTACGCGGGCGCGGTTGATATCGTGTTTAAGGGTGATGTGGATTACGGCCAGCTTGTGAAGTCGTACACGCAGACCATTGAAGGCCAGCGCCGCTATAGCCCGCCGCGTTGTACTGGTGCAAAGCGCCACGCTGTTGAAGGCGCGCCGGATATGCAGCACGTCAGCACCACCATTTCCGAGCGGCAGAACCTGACCATGCGTATGTCCATGCGCCGGTTCACGCGCCTGACCAATGCATTCTCAAAGAAGGTCGAGAACCACGGCCACGCGATTGCACTGCATTTTATGTTTTACAATTTCGGGCGCATCCATAAGAGCCTGCGCGTCACACCTGCCATGCAGGCAGGCGTCGCAGATCACGTTTGGACACTTGAAGAGATTGCGGCGCTGGTCGAATAAAAATTATTCAGCCGCCATTTGATATTTCGGAGGCGTGACTAGCGCCCGTATAGTCTTCTTCTGTTGGGCATGGCGTTCCAGCATCAGCTTCTTCATTTCTGCTGATGTTGAGATCGCGTCTTGCCTCAGCGAGACGATTTCGGATTGTGTCAGTGGACGGGGCTGCATAGAAGTGGCCCGCTTCGCCTTCCGTGAGACATTCAATTCCATGGTTGAACTCCTGCCTGCAGAGATTGTCCAACTCTGGATGCCGGTATTTAAGCCGCGCTAATGTATGCTGCGCAAGCGAAATATCGTACTCAAGATTTGGTGTCGGAAGTGCTAATGTCGATATTCCGACCACAATTCCACCTCTAGACTCAATGTAACCCCGCAAGTTTGCCAACGTTCCACCTGCGGTGCATGTGTCATCTACAATGAAATACTCAGCACCAGACTCTACATAGCCATCAAAAGTCGGTGGCGAGACCATCCTGTGGTAAAATGACGCGGCATTGGTATGGTCTGCGACAACAGATTGCACTATTCCTGGGTCGGTGTAAGTCTTTAAAATCGCTGCCAAAACTTCCGCATAAGCCATTGGTATCTTGTTCTTGCCCTGCGATTCTTGTGCATGAACCGCAACTATGCGTGGCTGTCCGTTCTTGATGATTTTTCTAATTTTATCAATAGCTTGGTCGGTTACCAGATCGTACACAAGCCGGAGGGCTGATTCTGAGCTCGAACCGCGCTTAGCGGCCTCGTAAGCATCGTGGTGGACAAGCCTCTGATAAGGTGCATGGGCCACTACCGGCGGATAGTCATCCGGCCACGGTGTTCTTGGCGCATATGGAAATCGAATTTCCCCCACCCCGCGACCTTATGCCAGCAGTGGTATCGTAGAAAAGAGCTTTCCGCCCCTGACTTGTAGAACATCTTCCTAAATTCAAACTGAGACACTACCCTCCGGTCCCGTGCTTCGCTGCGTGGGACCGGAGGCTTTAGCATGCGGATGGCGTTTGTTTAAGCCGCCTCAAGCTCGCGCTTGGCATTCGCGAACTGCTTGGCGAAGGTCGCAACGCGCTTGCCCAGATGCTTCGCCGTTTCCAGGTCGCTGGGGATCGGACCATGCTCCGGGCCCTGATCGGCGTTGGATTGCGCCATCGCGCCCAGGAAGCTGCCCAGCCGGTTGAGGTCGTTCACGCTGCCCTTGGAATTGTTGTTGCCGGGCATCAGGCCGAGGCTGACCCAGATCATGCCATGCTGCGCGGCGAAGATCGAAATCTGCTGCAGCGTGTTCAGCTTGTCGCCCGATTGCGAGGCCGAATTGGTGAAGCCGGCGGCCAGCTTGCCGTTCCACTTGCCCCAGACCTTCGAGGTCGTGTCCATCCAGGTTTTGAAGGGGCCGGACACGCTGCCCATATAGGTCGGTGAGCCGAAGACGATGGCGTCGGCGGCGTTCAGCTCCTCGACCCGGTCCACGGCTTCGGCGACCGGGATCAGAACAGCCTTGGCCCCGGCCACATCGCGGACGCCCTCGGCGACCGCCTGGGCCTGTCTTTCGGTATGGCCGTAACCGCTGTGATAGACGACGGCGACGTTGGTCATGGTTTTTTCCTATCCGAATGAAGGTTTTACAGTTGAGGCAGTGCAATTACCTAAAGCAATCTCGTTACTTCAGGTAATCACCATTATGGGGTATTGATTTCGCGGGTAAAGTAGATACCTTTAAGTAACTAAGTGACGGTCGTCACGATCGCGCTTCTGGGAGAAACCGAATGGCCAGTTCGCTCTGTCAAACGTCCGAGGGAAAGAACGGCTGCCCCGTGGACGCCGTGCTGCGTTTGCTGATGGGGCCGTGGACGACCTACATCCTTTATGTTCTGCGCACGCAGGGGCCGCGCCGCTTCGGCGAGCTGAAGCGCGAGGTCGGCGGTATTTCGGCAAAAGTCCTCACCGAGCGTCTGCGCATGCTGGAGGAAGCGCGCCTGGTGCATCGCGACTATGTCGCCACCATCCCGCCGCAGGTGACCTACAGCCTGGCGCCGCGCGGCGCCGAACTCAGCCCGATGCTGGATGCGCTGAAGGATATCGCGCTGCGCTGGCAGGCGGAGGATGAACAGGGCCGCTTCGAAGAAGCCAAGGCCGCGGAATAGTAAGGAGGCTTACGCCGAGGCCGGATTGACCGCCGCCCAGTTGAACTCGACATCGCTATAGGCGACATCCTCGGCATAGCGGAAATAGATCGCGATCAGCATCTGCGGATTCTGCCCCGCTGCGACGTCCAGCGGCATCAGCAGGCCTTCCACCGACAGGCTGGCGCGGCGCGGCGAGCGCAGCGTGCCGAACAACGCCTTCGGATAGCGGGTCAGCCGGGCGGCATCGAAGCCTTCGCGCAGGCTCTGCAGTTTGTGGCCGGCATAGATTTCGTCCAGATACTGGCCGGTGGCGTCGCGCTTGAAGGTTTCGGTGATCGCCGTGCCGATCAGGCGGAAGCGGTAACGGCCGCTTTCCGTTTCGTATTCGACGATCATCAGATTGGGCAGGAAGGGCTTCAGTTCGGCGGCGGCAAAGGCGGCCCGGCTGGGCGGCGTGCCATCGCTGCGCTTGGAGTCCCACAGCCGCAGCGCATCCCGCAGCAGCTTGTGATCCAGCTCCAGCTCCGTGGCGAAGCGGGCCGCCAGTCTCTCTTCTCTTGCCATTCCGACTCTTTCCCCTCGGCAGGCCGCCTTGGTAGCGGAGCGAGAAGAAGACCGGTACTTAAGATTCGATCACCTAAAGTGATGATTTGGTAAGTATGGCGCCGCTGTTTCACTGCTGAGTTGCATCCCGGATCAACTCCTCCGGACAGCGCCGGTTACAGGAAGCCCAGTTTCCGCAGGATGACGTCCAGCCGCTGCTGCAGCATGGCGGGCGAGACCGGCTTGGCCAGATAGGCATCCGCGCCGGTTTTCTTGGCCTCCAGCACGGTTTCCTGATGATGGTCGGCGGTCAGGAAGATGACCGGGGTCTCGGCAATCGAGGGATTGGCCAGGGCGCGCAGCTTGGCCAGGAAATCGAGGCCTCCCATCGGTTCCATATGAATGTCGCACAGCACGACGGAGGGCCGGGTGCGCAACAGCTCGTTGAATCCCGCTTCGCCATCGGCGGCTTCGTCGACCTTCTCGAAGCCGAGCTGGCGCAGCATGCCGCACACGATCTGTCGCGTGTGGCGCTCGTCCTCGATCACCAAGATGCGGACTTTTTCGTAAACGAGTTTCTTATCCTGATTGGCCAAAACGCGTACTCCGTCTTTAGTCCTTCATTCAGCTCGCAAGGATCGCCGGCATCAGGCCGCGCAATTCTTCGTAGGTCGGCGCCAGCAGCCGGGCCATGATCTTGACCATGTCGGCATCCTGGGCGTCGCAGGCATCCTGAAGATCGGCGGCCACCTGCCCCAGCCGGTTGGCGCCGATCGAGCGCGCCGCGCCCTTCAGCGCATGCGCGGTGCGGCGCGTACCGGCGATATCGGGAATGCCGGCCGCCTGCTCGATGGCCTTGATCTTCTCGGCCGTGTCGGCGATGAAATCCTGCAGCAGTTCCTTCACCTTCTGATCGAAGCTGCCGAAGCTGTCGCGCAGCACCTGCGGATCGAAAATGTCGGTATCCCAGCTCGGCGCCGGGCCTGGCGCTGCGGGCTGCACCGCGCCGCGGTTGCTGTTGGCCGGCCGGCGCAGCGGCAAAGCCTGCGGCAGGAAATGCGCCAGCGTCTCTCCCAGATGCCGCGAATTGATCGGCTTGGTGAGATACTCGTCCATGCCGGCATCGAGGCAGCGCTGCCGAATGCCGGTCAGCGCATCGGCGGTCAGCGCGATGATCGGTATCCGCGCCCCCGTGCCCGAAGCGGCTTCGAGCTCGCGGATGCGATGGGTCAGCTCGAAGCCGTCCATCTCGGGCATGTGGAAGTCGGTCAGCAGCAGGCCGTATTGCTGCCCGCTTTCCTGCGCCGCCTTATACAATGCCAGCGCAGCCGTGCCGTTCTCGGCGATCTCGCAGGCATAGCCAAGCCGCGACAGCATCTGCGCGATGACGGTCTGGTTGGTCAGGTTGTCCTCGGCCACCAGAATTGCGGCGCCAGCCGCGCGCGCTTCTTCCAGCGGCGGCGGCGCGAAGGCCATGTCCTCGCGCTCGACATTCTGAATCTGGAACTGCGTGGCGGGCAGCAGACCCAGCGAGACGGCGGCGCTGCGCCACAGCACCGGCCGCAGGATCGGATAGGTCAGTGCAATGCGGAAATGCGCGCGCTGGGCGGCATCGAGGGTCGAGATCAGGTTGCGCGGTGCGATCACGGCATAGCAGGCATTCTCGCCGAATTGCTGCGACAGCCGCAGGCTCGGCAGATCGGGGCAGCGCGGATCGACCAGCACCAGATCGAAATCCCTGCTCTTCAGCGCCTCGGCCGCAGCATGGCTGGCTGCGACAGTGACATCTTCGACGCCGCCGGCAAAGAAATAGCGCCGCGCGACCTCTGCCTGCGCCGCCGGCAGGCCAAGCAGCAGAACGCGGGCGCGGCTGATCGGATCGGCAGGCTGCGGCGCCTGCGGGTTTTCTTCGGCCGGCGGCAGGGGCAGCTCGAACCAGAAGACGGTGCTCTTGCCCGGCACGCTGGAGGCGTCGATGCGGCCATCCATCATCTCGCACAGGCGGCGGCAGATCGACAGGCCAAGGCCGGTGCCGCCGAACTTGCGCGCGGTGGAGGAGTCCGCCTGCACAAAGGGCTGGAACAGCTTGTCGAGCTGCTCGGGCGTCAGGCCGATGCCGGTATCCTCGACCTCGAAGCGCAGGCCATTTTCTATGCTGCGCACGCGGATGGTCACCTGGCCCTTCTCGGTGAACTTCACCGCATTGCTGCCGAGGTTCAGCAGGATCTGGCGGATGCGCGTCGGATCGCCGATGCGCTGCTCGGGGATCGAGGGATCGATATCGAGGATGAATTCCAGGCCGCTGTTGTCGGCTTTCGGCGCCAGCAACTCGCCGACGCCGCCGACCAGATCGGTCAGGTTGAACGGCACCCGCTCGATATCGAGCTTGCCTGCTTCGATCTTGGAGAAATCGAGGATATCGTTGATCACCGTCAGCAGGGCTTCGGTGGAATCGCGGATCACCTTCGCCATGCGATGCTGATCGGCATCCAGCGGCGTCAGTTCCAGCATCTCGGCCATCGACATCACGCCATTCATCGGCGTGCGGATCTCGTGGCTCATGGTGGCGAGGAAGGTCGACTTGGCTTCGGTCGCGGCCTCGGCCAGATCGCGGGCGACGCGCAGTTCGGCTTCGGTTTCGCGGCGGGCGGCGACTTCGCTGCGCAGCCGCGCGGTGTAGATCACGCCGACGATCAGCGCGAGCGTGACCATGAAGGCGATGACGAGATTGTTCTGCAGATGCGTGTTGGCCGGCGCCACCACCACGGTCTCGGGCAGGCCGACATAGGCGCTGAACGGCCAGGCCTGGCTGATCGCGCCGCTGGTGGCGGCAATCAGCAGGCCGCCGCGCTGCCGCGCAATGCCGCGGGCCGGCATGGCGTCGCCCAGCTCGGCATACATCGCCAGCGCGTCGTCATCGCCGAGATCGTCCACCTGCAGGGGAGCGGTGCCCGGTTTCAGCCGTGCTTCCAGCGCGGGATGCCACAGCACTTCGCCATTGCGGTCGGCGATGAAGACCTTGCCGCGAAACCGCTCGATTTCCGGCTGCAAAAGATGCGACACGGTGCCAAGCCCGATATCGAGGCCGACCACGGCCTTCACCTGGCCGGTCTGATCGAGCAGCGGCACGGCATAGGTGATCTGCGGCTCGGCATCGCTGCGGATCACGTGCGGCGGAATCCAGATCGGATCGCGGCGTTCGGTGGCCTGGCGGAACCAGGCCTGCTGGCGGAAATCCTCCTGGCCTGCTGCGGCGATGCTGACCGTGCCGGCGGTTGCTTCCGCGCCATGGTAGGAGCCGTCCGGATAGCCGATATAGATCCGGCTCACCATCGGTGTGCGCTCCAGCAACGCGCTGGCGACCGGAATGAACAGCGCCGTCAGATCGTCCTTGTCATGCAGCTGGCGCGCGACGTCGCGCAGCATCGTGCCGGCGATCAGCAGGGAGTCGAAACGGCGCTCGATCTGCTGATTGATGCGGGCGACATGCCCTTGCGCCGCGCCCAGTCCCTCCTGCAGCAGGCTGTCGCGTTCCCTGTTGTAGAGATAGGCGATGATGCCGATGGCCAGGGCGCAGATGCAGGCCACTACGGCAAACTGAATGGCCAGAGCCCGCGGATTGGCGTTCCACTCGACGGTGGAGGTCCGCATGCGCAAGACGGATGGATTACTCAACGACCCTTGGCCACCCGGCATCGTCTCCGACACCGGGCGTGGCCACCCCCTGAAGCAATCCCCACCTGGGCGTATTTCTAGCCGGTATTGCCCGGCAGAACCAAGAGAATTTCGCGGAAAATCTGACCTGTCCTCCAGGGGGAGGTTCCTGGCGAAATATTCAGTGTGCTGCTTTCGACCAAAGTTCGATCTGGTCGAGGATGGGCACGATGGTTTGGCCGCGCGCGCTAAGGCGATAGAGCACCGTGCGGGGGAAGCCGCCGATGATCTCGCGTTCGATCAGGCCGCGCCGCGCCAGTCCGGCCAGGCGCTCGGCCAGCACCTTCGCCGTGATCCCGGGCAGGCGGGCCATCAGCTGCTGGTGGCGCAGCGGGCCATGCTGGAGATGCCACAGCACCAGCGCATTCCAGCGATGACCTAGGAAACTGAGCCAGTCTTCCACCGGACAGGCATCCGGCCGTCTGGGCACGGGCTTATCAAGCGGTGCCGACCTGGCGAGCTGTGCACTGCTGAGTTGCGGTGCAGCGACATGCAGAGTCTCGCTCATGCCCTCCTCCATGCTCCCTGTCGATCCGGCCGCGCGTTCCTTCCCGTTTGGATAGCGTCGTGGCCATGTGCTCTATAGCAAAGCTCCACAATTCACCCGCAATTCATATGGAGCAGAGCATGCAAAAAGAAATTCAGCGGATCACGCATCCCGCCGCGATCAACGCAGCCTTTGCCGATGCTTTCAATCGCCGCAGCCTGGATGATCTTCTAGCGCTGTATGAGGAAGATGCCTGCCTGCGCGCCGATGCGGATGGCGCAACCATCACGGGGCGGAAGCAGATTGCCGAGGCGCTTCAGGCGCTGCTGGCTATGCCCGGCCGCATGCAGTCCCGCAACGTTTTCTGCATCGAGCGGCCTGACATCGCCCTGCTGCGCGCCGACTGGACAATCGCAGAGGAGAATGGCGCCGTCGTGGCATCGGGCCGCAGCGCCGAAATCGTGCGCCGTCAGGCTGACGGCAGCTGGCGCTACATCATTGACCACGCCATGGGCGCGGTGTGACGGCTGCATTCGCGGAATAAAGCAAAAGGCCGCTCCTGCGAGCGGCCTTTTGTAATCGAAATGCCGATATCCGGATTAGCGCGAGTAGAACTCGACCACCTGGTTCGGTTCCATCTTCACCGGATAGGGCACGTCGGCCAGCATCGGCACGCGCTTGAAGGTCGCGCGCAGCTTGCTCTCGTCCATCTCGATGTAATCGGGGATGTCGCGCTCGGTCGACTTCAGCGACTCCAGAACGAAGGGATAATCCTTCGCCTTGCCGCGGACTTCGATCACGTCGCCAACCTTCACCTGATAGCTCGGGATGTTGACGCGCTTGCCGTTGACCAGGATATGGCCATGGTTGATGAACTGACGCGCGGCGAACGGGGTCGGCACCACCTTCATGCGGTAGACCACCGCATCCAGGCGACGCTCCAGCAGGCCGATCAGGTTCTCCGAGGTGTCGCCACGGCGGCGGTTCGCCTCGTCATAGGTGCGGCGGAACTGCTTCTCGGTGATGTTGCCGTAGTAGCCCTTCAACCGCTGCTTGGCCATCAGCTGCACGCCATAGTCGGTCGGCTTCTTGCGCTTCTGACCATGCTGGCCCGGGCCGTATTCCCGCTTGTTGATCGGGCTCTTGGCACGACCCCACAGGTTTTCGCCCAGCCGGCGGTTAATCTTGTATTTGGACTCTGCACGCTTGGTCATTCGTACTTCCTAGTATGCGCATGGGGGTCCGGCAGCCACGACAAACCGTCCATGCAAGGAATGCCCATCGACCCCGCGTGAGGGGCGCGGGGAGGGCGCGCGCATCATACGGATGACGCCCTGCGCGTCAAGCCGGGATTCTGCAAGGGTTTCAGCAGGCCGGTAGCCCGGCAGCCCAAGCGTGGCGCCAGCTTTACGGCCCGCCGCACCCGGCCGGCGCCGACGGGGCACCCTTTGCCGCATCCGGTTGGCATCTGCCGGAGAATATCGCCGTTTACCGCGAATATTTGTTCTATGCCGCCATCTCGCCTTTAAGTGATCTTTAAGCGTTCTCCGGTGGAATACGGCAGGTCTCATAGGCTGGTCCGGCGGGCGGCCATTTCCGGAGGGTAAGGTGGGAGCGAAAGCTGCAAAGACTAAGAGCGCGTCGGCGAAGGCTCAGCCTGCCGCGCAGGCCGAAGCGGCCGTGGCGGCAGAGGTGACCGAGACGGCGCAGGCCGCTCCGCCCCAGGTCCTGATGGGCGAATGGCGCCGCCCGGATCTGCGCGATCTGGTCCGGTCCTGCTTTACCGATGCCCTGGAATACAAGGGCAAGCTCAACGATTACGTGCTGAACATCGACGGCATGTCGGGGCGGAAATACCGCTACTTCATCAACAACCTGATGGAGCGGATCGATAACCCCCGCTATCTCGAAGTCGGCTCCTGGGCCGGCTCGACGCTCTGCTCGGCGATCTACGGCAACAACCTGCGCGCCGTTGCGGTCGACAACTGGTCGCAGTTCGGCGGTCCCGCGCCGCTCTTCTTCGCCAATGTCGCCAATTGCTGCTCGCGCACCGCGATCCCGACGGTGATCTGCGACGATTTCCGCAAGGTGGATTTCAGGGCACTCGGCGTCTTCAACGTCTATCTGTTCGACGGTCCGCACGAATATCAGGATCAGTATGACGGCCTCGCCGTCGCGCTGGACGCGCTGACCGAGGAATTCGTCTTCATCGTCGACGACTGGAACTGGACGCCGGTCCGCCAGGGCACCTACGACGTCATCCGCAATCTCAACCTCGATATCCTCTACAAGATCGAGGTGCGCACGACGCAGGACGACACGCATGCGCCGGTCCATGACAAGCAGAGCGACTGGCATAACGGCTATTTCATCTCCGTGCTGAAGAAGACGCCGCACACGCCGCGCTCCTCCAGGTAATCGGCGGCTTTTTCACGCCTTGCAAAGCCCGGCTTGTCCGGACTTCGTTTTTCCGGCTCTGCCGCCATAGATGGCCCTGATGTTGTCCATGGCGGCAGTCCGTCAGCCCAACAACCGTCGCCCCATCCAGCTTGAGGAATCCATGCAACTGGCGCTATGCACCTGGCAGGAAGTCGAAGCCTATCTGAAGCGTTCGACCGGCATCATCATCCCGATCGGCTCTACCGAGCAGCACGGCCCGAACGGCCTGATCGGCACCGATGCGATCTGTGCCGAGGTCTTCGCCCGTGAAGTCGGCAAGCAGGCCGATGCGATGGTCGCGCCGACGATCAGCGTCGGCATGGCGCAGCATCACCTCGCTTTTCCCGGTAGCATGACGCTGCGCCCCTCCACCCTGATCGCGGTGATCCGCGACATGGTGGCCTCGCTCAGCCGGCATGGCTTCACCCGCTTCTTCTTCCTCAACGGCCATGGCGGCAATGTCGCCACCACGACAGCCGCCTTCTCCGAAATCTATGCCGAGACCAGCCTGCAGGCCGGCCTGAGCAACGGCACGCCGGTGCGCTGTATGCTGAAGAACTGGTGGGAAGCGCCCTCGGCCAGGCGGCTGTCGCAAAGCCTGTTCCCCGGCGTCGAAGGCAGCCACGCCACGCCCAGCGAAGTGTCGGTCACCTATCACGCCTATCCCGAGGCGGTGAAGGCCGTCGCGGCGATGGCCCCGGAGGTCGCGCCCTCGGGCAGCTTCACGGATGCAGCCGATTACCGCCGGCGCTTTGCCGATGGCCGCATCGGCTCCAACCCGGCGCTGGCCTCGGCCGCCCATGGCAAGACCATCGTGGAAGCCGTCACGCCCGAACTGGCAACGGCCTATCGCGACTTCGTGGCGTCGTAGGCGGAAGATCTGCGGCAACTTGCATGCGAAGGCCGCATGCAAGTTGCAACGTGTCAGCCGTCACGAAATTACCACAGTCTCGTCACGTCCCCAGCATCATTGCCGGTGTAGACTGGTTTTATCGCAAAGGTGCTAGAAGCTGTCTCTTTTCGCAACTGCTAAGGGGTCCGCTGCAGCGCACGAGTCTGGAAACGCACAACAGGGAGGCAGAAATGGAAGACTTCCGCGATATGCCGCATATCCGCGTGTCTGCTGCCTCTCAGGCGCATATGCGCTGGGTGCATAACGAACCGACGCTCTCGGACATGCTGTCCGATCCGATCATCCAGCGCCTGATGCATCGCGACGGCGTGCAGGCGTCCGAGGTGCACCGGCTGGCCGAGCGGCTGCGCCAGCGCCGCCGCACCGACGGCAACGACTGACACGGTCCCCCCAGTCTATCTGATCGTCTATCTGACCGACTGACACCCCATCACGAACATCCCTAGAAACGCCCGCGCCCAGAGCGCGGGCGGTGTCGTTTTTCGGCCTGCCAAATACGGCGATGAGGTGATACTCATTCTTACTTGCATTGATGCTGCGGAATCCGTACCGTGCCGCCACCGCGGACCGGTAGGGGCAACCTGGCGGCAGGTGGAGTGCCGGCCCGCACAGAAGAGTCGACAATGCAGGAGAATAAACGACCAGCGGCGTCGCAGCCGGCGCAGCAGCAGGCGGTGTCCGATCGCAGCGGCATGCCTGCCGTCACGCGGCTGGACAGCCGCACCCTCTTCCGCACCGCGCGCGAAGTGATCATCGCCCATGATGGGGCGGATTATCGTCTGAGGCTGACCGCCAGCGGCAAGCTGATCCTGACCAAGTAATGCGCGCCACCTGACGACGTCTGAGTGGCGTTTAGCGTCCGCGCAGGCGCCGCAGCGCCAGCATGCCGGCGGCGGCTGCCAGCGCGAGGAAGGTCAGTCCGACCAGGATGAGGACGCCGATGCCGCCGAGGATTCCGGTGAACGTGTCCCAGAAACCGAACTGGGCGACGAGAAAAGCGAGCAGGATGATGATGACAATCGGCATGCCGCATTAACCACGCCGGCGCCGATTTGTTTCAGACCGCCCGCCTTAACCGGCGAGAATCCAGCCTTCGTCGTCGAGCCGGACGAAAAACGGAATCAGGCTCTTGCCTTTGCAGGGGCCGAGAAAGCACTGGCCGCTTTCCGGCGCAAACAATGCGCCATGAGTGCCGCACATCAGCGCCGTCTGGTCGCGGTTGAAAAACGCATCCGGCTTCCAGTCCAGCGAGGTGCGCGCATGCGGGCATTCGTTGACATAGCCGAACACGCCGCCCTGCCAGCGCACGACGAAGCACTCGAAACGCTCCTTGCCCGCGCCGAAGGTGAAACCCTTGGCGCCGGGTTCCGGGATCTCGGCAAGGGCGATCAGACGCGTGCCGGGCGCAGGCTGGTTGGGTCGAGGGGTCATAGTATAGCCGTCATGCCACGGCCCGGCCGTGGCATCCACGTGTTGTTTTAAAATGAACGTATGGCTGCGCGAATAACCATCACGCTTCCACGCCGCCCATCTTGCAGATCAGCTTCCAGCTCGCCGCATCCACCGGCAGGACCGAGAGCCGCGACTGCCTGATCAGCGGCAGATGCTGCAGTTTCGGCTCGGCCTTGATCTGTGCGAGCGTGACCGGCGTCTTCAGCGGCATCAGCGCCTTCACATCCACCATGCCGAACCTGCCGGTTTCGTCGGTCGGATCGGGATAGTAGAGCTTCACGACCTCGACGATGCCGACGATCCGCTTCTCATCCACCGAATGATAAAAGAAGGCGCGGTCGCCCAGGCTCATCGCCTTCATGTTGTTGGCGGCCTGGTAATTGCGCACGCCGTTCCAGCTTTCGACCTTCTTCCTGACCTGCTGCTCCCACGACCAGGCGGAAGGCTCGGACTTCATCAGCCAGTATTTCATCTTTCTTCCTCAGCTCGAAACGGCCGCGCCAGCAGCGCCGCCAGCATCTCGTCGATGCTTGCCTGTTTGTGCAGCACGGCATCCACCGCGGCGCAGATCGGCATCTCGATCTTCTGCCGCAGCGCCAGCGCCTCGATGGCGCGGGCGGTATGCACGCCTTCCGCCACGGTGCGGCGCGCGCCCATGATCTCGGCCAGGCTCTTGCCCTCGCCCAAAGCCACACCCAGCGACAGGTTGCGTGACTGATGCCCCGAACAGGTCAGCACCAGATCGCCCAGGCCCGACAGGCCCATCAGCGTTTCGCGCCGGCCGCCGAGGCTTAGGCCCAGCCGCGTCATCTCGGCAAGGCCGCGGGTGATCAGCGCCGCGCGCGCATTGTCGCCCAGCGCGCGGCCGATCACGATGCCGCAGGCAATCGCCAGCACATTCTTCACCGCGCCGCCGATCTGCGCGCCGATCACGTCGTCGGAAAGATAAGGCCGAAATGTCGGGCGTCCCAGCCGCTGCACCAGTTCGGCACCCAGTCTGTCATCGGCGCAGGCCAACGTCGCCGCCGTGGGCAGACCGCGCGCCATTTCGATGGCAAAAGTCGGCCCGGTCAGAATGGCAATGGTGCGCTCAGGCAAAACGTCATGCACCACATCAGAGGGCAGCAGGCCGGTGCTGATCTCGATGCCTTTCGAAGCGATGATGATGGCCGCATTGCCGGACAGCCTGGTTGCGATCTCGGTTGCGAACTGGCGCAAGGTCTGCGCCGGCACGGCGAGGATCAGCGCTGCGCAGTCATGCAGCGCGGCCAGATCCTGCGTCGCCGTCAGATTCGCCGGCAGCGTCACGCCGGGCAGATACAGAGGATTGGCATGCTCGGCATTGATGCTGCCGACCACCTCCGGGTTGCGCGCCCAGAGGATCGCCTCGCCCTGCTCGGCGGCAAGCGCCGCAAGCGCCGTGCCCCAGGCGCCGCCTCCGATAATGCCGATCTTCAAGCCTTGGCTCCGGCAAAGGGCCTGGCTTCGGCGCCGGGATCAAGCGGCCAGCGCGCCCGCGCCGGCGCATCCAGGCTGTCGATCATGCCGCGCCTGGCGCGTTCCAGCCCGGCCCAGGCGATCATCGCGCCATTATCGGTGCACAGATTCATCGGTGGCGCGGTGAAGCGCATGCCGTTCTTCTCACTCAGCGCAACCAGTCCGGCCCGCAGCGCCTTGTTGGCGGCGACGCCGCCGGCCACAACAAAATGCTTGCCGCTGGCGCCATGCTGCGCGTCGAATGCGGCAATGGCATGTTTTGCGCGATCGAGGATCACATCCATCACGGCGGCCTGGAATCCGGCGGCGAGATCGGCTTTGTCCTGCTCGGTCGGCGCATCGCCGCAGCTTTCCAGTGCCAGCCGCACCGCCGTCTTCAGGCCGGAGAAGCTGAAATCGCAGCCCGGCTTGCCTTTCAGCGGCCGCGGCAGATTGAAGCGCGCCGCATCGCCGCGCGCCGCCAGCTTCTCGATCGCCGGCCCGCCGGGATAGCCCAGGCCGAGCATCTTGGCGGTTTTATCGAACGCTTCGCCGGCGGCATCGTCGATGGTCGTGCCCAGACGGCGATAGCGGCCGATATCCTCGACGATCAGAAACTGGCAATGGCCGCCTGAGACCAGCAGCAGCAGATACGGAAACGGCACGTCATCACTCAAACGTACCGACAGCGCATGGCCTTCCAGATGATTGACCGCGATCAGCGGCTTCTGCGCCGCATAGGCCAGGGTCTTTGCCGTGGTCAGGCCGACCATGACGCCGCCGATCAGGCCCGGCCCGGCGGTGGCGGCGATGGCATCGACATCCTGCAGCTTCAGGCCCGCGCGATGCAGGCATTCGGCGATCAGGCCGTCCAGATGCTCGATATGCGCGCGCGAGGCGATTTCGGGCACCACGCCGCCATAGGGCGCGTGTTCCCTCAATTGCGAGAACAGGCTATGACTGACGATGCGGCGGGCAGGATCCGCCGCCGCCGGCCCGTCATCCTGGACGATGGCGCAGGCGGTTTCGTCGCAGCTGGTCTCGATGCCTAGAACGAGCATAACAAAGGGTGCCGGGCGATGTTCGCGATGCGGAAATAAGATAGAGTAGGCATTAACATTATGACACCTAGCCAGCAAGAGAATGGGCGCCGCGTGAAACCAGGAACGCCGGTTCTGACCATCGGTACGCGCGGCTCGCCGCTGGCGTTGGCCCAGGCCCATGAAACGCGGCAGCGTCTGCTGGCGGCCCATCCAGGGTTGAGCGAGGCGCAGGTCGCCATCCGCATCATCAAGACCACCGGCGACAAAATCCAGGATCGCGCGCTGGCCGAAGCGGGCGGCAAGGGGCTGTTCACCAAGGAGATCGAGGAAGCGCTGCTCGACGGCAGCATCGATCTCGCCGTGCATTCCATGAAGGACATGCCGACCCAGCTCCCCGCCGGCCTGATCATGGCGGCCTATCTGCCGCGCGAGGATGTGCGCGACGTCTTGCTCAGCACGCGTCCGATGCGGCTGGCTGATCTGCCGCAGGGTGCCACGGTCGGCACGGCATCGCTGCGCCGCAAAGCCTTTCTGCTGGCGCGCCGTCCCGATCTTCAGGTCGTTACCTTCCGTGGCAATGTGCAAACGCGGCTGCGCAAACTGGAGGAAGGCGTGGTCGCTGCCACGTTCCTTGCACTGGCCGGACTGCATCGGCTCAACATCGCGCCGTCCGGCATGCAGGTGCTGGAACCGGAAGAGATGCTGCCCGCTGTCGCGCAAGGCGCCATCGGCATCGAATGCCGCGATGGCGATGCCCGCGTGCTGGATTATCTTGCGCCGCTGAACGATGCGCCGACGCAGATGCGCGTCGAAGCCGAACGCGCGCTGCTGGCCGTGCTGGACGGTTCCTGCCGCACGCCGATTGCGGCGCTTGCCGAGCTGAATGGCGATGAGATGCGGCTGCGCGGCGCCATCGCGCGGCCCGATGGCACGGACCTGATCGAGATCGAACGCCGCGGGGCTGCGAAAGACGGCGTGGCGATGGGACGGGATGCGGGCGCCGACCTGAAAGGCCGCATCGGACCGGATTTCTTCGAGGCGTGATGACGCCGCAGCCGCAGCGACGGATTCTGATCACGCGGCCCGCGCCCGAAGCCGCTGCCTTGCAGCAGCGCCTGGCGCAGATGGGCCATGCCGCGGATTGCGCGCCGATGCTGTCGATTTGCATCCATCGCAATATCGATCTGCCGCTCAATGGCGTGCGCGCACTGCTGTTCACCTCCGCCAATGGCGTGCGCGCCTTTGCCGCCAATGCCGAACGCCGTGATTTTGCCGTCTTCGCCGTAGGCGAGGCCAGCGCGCAGGCGGCCAGGTCGGTGGGATTTCAGCAGGTCACGCCTGCGGGCGGCGATGTCGAAAGTCTTGCCTCTCTCGTGCGCCGGGAATGGAATCCGCAGGATGGACCTTTGCTGCACGCGGCCGGCACCGTGCTGGCGGGCGATTTGCAGAAAATGCTGCAGGCCGATGGCTACGATGTGAGGCGCGCCACGCTTTATGAAGCTGTGACCGCGGAAAGCCTGCCGCAGGATGTTGCAGAACGATTTGCCGCAGGCGGTTATGATGCGGCGATGTTTTTCTCTCCCCGTACGGCGGCAACTTTTGTTAGCCTGAGCCAGACGGCCGGCATTGCCGGCGGCGCCGCTTTCGCCGATGCTCTGTGTCTGAGCAGGAATGTGGCCGCGGCGGTGGCGCCGTTGCCCTGGCGCAGCACGCGCATTGCCGCGCAGCCGCGCGAAGACGACCTGATCGACCTGGTAGGACAACCGGACGCACCATGAGCGACAAGCCCAGAACCGATCGAAACACTGCCGGCGATCCGATCATCGATGCCGAGGTTGAACCTCTGGCGAAGACCAGGCGATCCCGCGGCCTGCGCGTTGCCATTTTTCTGGTGGCCGCGATCCTGATCAGCGTTGCTGTTGCGGTCGTCTATCAGCTCGCCAGCACCGGGCGGCTCGACAATCTTTTTGCCGGCCGCAGCATTGCGCCGACGTTGCAGACCAGCGTGCCGGTATCGCCGCCTGCATCCACGCCGTCACCGCTGCCTGCGCCGCAGGCGCCCGCTGCGCCGATGGCCGATAATACCGAACTGCTGCAGCGTCTCGACGAGCAGGAGAAGCGCCTGTCCGCATTGACCGCCAGCATCGAACGCCTGCAGCAATTGCCGACGGCTTCCGGCGCCGATGATCAGAAGCTGGAAGAACTGGAGCAGGCCATCGCTGCGCTCCGCCAAGCCGACAACACTCAGGCCGCGCAGCGCGATCTGCTCACGCAGCAGGTTGCTGAGTTGCAGGCGCGGTTTGCAGCGCTCAGCGAAGGCCGCATCGCCGCGATGCGCGCGCCGCTGCTGCAGGTATTGGCCTGGAGCGAACTGCGTGAAAAAGCCCGGCGCGGCGCTGCCTTCCGCGATGAGTTCGAGCGAGTGGCCCAAGCTGGCAATACACAGGCAGGCAACGCACAGGAAGACGAAGCGCAAGGCCGTGAGATGCAGCAGGCCCTGGCGGCCTTGCGCTCCTTCGCCGATGCGCCGCCGCCCGCTGCCGTAAAGCTTGCGGCGCGCTTTGCCGCTCTGACCGAAGCGCAGCGCGAAGCCGTGCCCGCAGCATCGGCCGGTGCGGATGCCGCGGCTAAACCCTGGTGGCAGCGCGCGTGGGACAAAGTCACCGGCCTGATCAGCATTAGACGCGTCGGCGAGACCGATACGGCAACGCCGGAAGGAAAACTCGCCATGGCCGAGGCCGCGCTGCAGCAGGGCGATCTCGATGCCGCGCAGTCGGCCCTGGCCGATATGCAGCTCACGCCTGAACTGGCGGAGTGGCGCGATCAGGTGCAGGCGCGGCTTAAGCTTGATGCCGCGCTCGATGCCTATGGCGCCGCCTTGCAGGCTGCGATGGCGCAGCGATGACGGGCGAGGCTTAGAACCATGCTGCGCTTGCTGCGGACCGGCCTGATCCTGATCGTGCTGATGGCGCTGGCGGGTTTCGCCGCTTGGCTCGCCGATCAGCCCGGCCGCCTGCGGCTCAACTGGTTCGGCTATGCGATCGAAGCGCCGGCGCCTCTGCTGGCCTTGGCTGTGGTGCTGCTAGCGGCGGCGATCTTTGTGCTCACCTGGATCATTGCCTGGGCCGCGGCTCTGCCCGAACGCCGCCGCCTGAAGCGTCAGGCGAAAGGCTATGCGCAATTCGCCGCCGGCATGGTGGCGGTAGCCGCCGGCGAAGCGGACCGCGCCGCCAAGCTGGCAGCGCAGGCGCATCGCCTGCTGGATGATCCGGCCCTGGCGCGGCTTCTGGCGGCCCATGCGGCGCAGCTTGGCGGGCGACAGGACGATGCGCGCAAGGCCTTTGCCGCGCTCAGCCGCGATCCCGGCACGGCCTTCCTTGGCTATCGCGGTCTGCTTGCCGATGCGCGCGCCCGCGGCGACCGTCAGGCGGCGCTGACCTATGCCGAACGCGCTTCCGCCCTGCGCCCCGCCTCGCCTTTCGCGGCCGAAGCCGAATTGCAGTTGCTGGTGGAGACCGGCCAGTGGGAAGCGGCGCAGGCGCGGCTGGAGCAGGCCCGCAAGCGCAAGGCCGTATCGAAAGCCGCCGCGGCGCAACTGGCGGCACGGCTCGATCTCGCCCGCGCACTGGCCGCCCTGCAGCAGGGCGAGGCGCAGCAGGCCCGCCGTCTGGTGCAGCATGCAGCGCGCGAACTGCCCGATCATCCGGTGCCGCCGCTGCTGCTGGCTGCGGCTGCCGCAAAGGATCCCGCCAACCACGCTGCGCGCGAAGCGGCGCTGCAAAGCCTGCAACGCGCCTGGCAGCGCCAGCCCGCCGAAGTCTATGCCGAAGCCTGGCTGGCGCTGCAGCAGAACCTGGCCAGCGAAACGCTGACGCGCCGCGCGCAGGATTTCGTCGCTGGCCAGGAAACTGCGCTGGAAAGCCGCCTGCTCGTCGCTGCTGCTGCTTTACAGGCACATGACTTTGCTGCTGCGCGCGCCATGCTGGATGACATCGGCCATGCCGGGCCCTGGGCGGCGCGCCTGCAGGCGCAGCTTGCCGAGGAAGGTGATGGCGATGCGGTGGCGGCGGACCGCTGGCGCACGAAGATCACTGGCGCGGCCGATCTCTGGCAATGCACGGCCTGCGGCACCGGCCATGCCGTCTGGGCGCCGCTGTGCAGTCATTGCGGCGGCTTTGATGCACTCGATCCTACCCGCTTAGGCCAAGCCGCGCCGCTTGCCGTGACGCCGCGGCCGCTGCTGGCATTGGAAGATCGCAAATAGACCCGGCTACGGGACGGCTAATCCGCGTCCCTGTCTGTCTTGGGCAGCAAATCGTAAGGCCATTGGAAGCCGGGCAGGGCGACGATGCGGTCCCACCAGGCGCTGATATTCGGCCAGTTGTTCCGGTCGAGCTTGCCTTCCGCCATATGTGCGATGGCGCCGAACACGCCGATATCGGCAATCGTCGGCCGGTCGCCGACCAGGAAGCGCCTGCCCTCCAAAAGATCGTTGAGCTGGTCCAGCCCGGCCTCGGCCGCATCGCGCATGTAGTCGATCACCGCTGCATCGGGCTTGGCGAAGCGCTCATACAGCCGGGTGCGGCCAACCCCGGGCTCCAGCCGGTCGGCCTCCCAGGCCAGCCATTCGCGGATGCGCTGGCGCTCTTCCGGAGTGGCGCCGCCGAACTTGCCGGTCTGCTCGGCCAGATATTGCAAGATGGTGTCCGACTGGCAGAGGTTGAAGCCGTTATGGACCATCGCCGGCACTTGGCCGAAGCGGTTGATCGCCAGAAATTCGGGAGATTTCTGCTGCTTTTTGGCCAAGTCGACATGTCGGTAGTCGAATTTCTCGCCGCATAAGGCCAGCATCAGCCCGACCTTGTAGCAATGGGAAGAGAGGAAATTGCCGTAGAAGGTGTATGCCGCCGGCATATGACTGATTAACCTCCCTGATTTTCCCGAGTTGCGGCTTGCCAACCGGCCCTGCGGACCGTATTTTCCGCGCGCCCTTCGCCCTGGTCAAGTCAAGGCGGGGGCGCGGTTTTCCGCCGTTGCCGGCGTAGCTCAGCGGTAGAGCAAGACTTTCGTAAAGTCGAGGTCGGGGGTTCAAATCCCTCCGCCGGCACCATTCTCCGGACAGCGATAACAAGCGTTTAGCTGCTCTGGTCGAGCGAAGCTCTCCCGTCCATCCATCCCTTGTCACTCCTGCGTCACTCGGAGATGCGGGATGGCGGTTGTTCGGCAGCGCGGAGACAAGTGGCAGGCGATCGTGCGGCGTAAGGGCTATGGCCAGTCAGCCCGCAGTTTCACCACAAAACGAGACGCCGAAACTTGGGCAAGGCAGCAGGAAGTCGCGCTGGATCGGGGTGAACTGCCGGTTTCCACGAGTGCGCTAAAGGGAACGACGTTGCGGGACCTTCTGTCCGGTATCGGAACGAGGTGAGTAGCCGGAAGCGCTCCGCGAGATGGAGCAGCGCTGGATCAATGGCTTTCTCCGGCACAGTGTTGCCGGCAAGTCGCTGGCAGCTATCCGGCCCGAGGATTTTGCGGCTTACCGTGACGAGAGGCTGGCTGAAGCGGTGCCGAGTACCGTTTCCCGCATGCTCGTTATCGTCAGTATGCGTATGAGGTTGCGCGCCGGGACTGGGGCCTGCCAATCCCGGCGAACCCTGTGAAGCAGTTTCGCCAACCTAGCTATGGTGCCCCACGGGAACGGCGGCAGGGCACTGGCGAACTGGACCGGCTTCCGGATGCATGCTCCGCCCGGACGCCCTATCTGGGCGCCACTGATCCTGACGGCGCTGGAAACCGCCGGTAAGCGCTCGGTGAGGACGCCTTGATCAGGCGGCGACCTTCTGCTCGGCGGGATGCCAGTTCCAGGGCAGAAGGTCGGCGATGCGTTTGGCGGGATGGCTGGCGATGCGGCTGAGCACGTCGGTCAGCCAGGCTTGTGGATCGACGCCGTTGAGTTTGGCGGTTTCGATCAGGCTGTAGATGGCGGCGGCGCGCTCGCCACCACGATCTGAACCGGCAAAGAGATAATTCTTGCGGCCCAGAACGACGCCGCGCAGGGCGCGTTCAGCTGCATTGTTATCGATCTCGATGCGGCCATCGTCGATGTAGCGGGTCAGCGCCGCCCATCGGTTGCGGACGTAACGGAAGGCACCGGCCAGATCGGATTTGCTGGACAGGGTAGTCAGGGTCGCTTCTGACCACGCGGCGAAATCCTCCAGAATGGGACGGCTGCTGCTTTGCCTGATCCGCCTTCGCTCATCGGGCGGCTGGCCGCGGATCTGGGCTTCAATCGCGTAGAGCTGCGCGATGCGGTCCAGCGCCGCTTTGGCAATGGCGGACCCGGTTTGGGCATGCTCATCGAAGAAATAGCGCCGGGCATGGGCCCAGCAGGCAGCTTCCATGATGCGCTCAGCCCTGAACAGCCCATTATAGCCGGTATAGCCGTCGGCATGCAGGATGCCGGCAAAGCTGGCGAGATGGCTCATCGGCCGCTCGGCCTTGCGGTCTGGCGAGTAGAAGTAGATCGCCGCGGGCGGCCGGGCGCCGCCATGAGGCCGCTCGTCGCGGACATAGACCCAGAGCCGGCCGGTCCGGGTGCGGCCAAGACCCGGCGAGAGTACGGGTACGGTGGTGTCATCGCCATGCAGCGTCTCGCTGGCCATGACCTCGGCCTTGAGCGCCTCGGTGAGCGGCCGCAGGGCTTCCTCGCTGGCGCCGACCCAGCCGCTGAGCGTGGAGGTCTCCAGCTCCACGCCGGCGCGCGCGTAGATCTCGGCCTGGCGGTAGAGCGGCAGGTGGTCGGCGTATTTGGAGACCAGCAGATGGGACAAAAGGGCAGCACCGGCGCGGCCGCGCGAGATCGCGTGATCTGGAACCGGTGCTTCGACCACCGTGTCGCAGGCCCGGCAGGAGAGCTTGTCCCGGCTGTGGCGGATCACCTTGAACTGCCCCGGCACATACTCCAGCGTCTCGGTCACGGCTGTGCCGATCGGGCGCAGATCCCCGCCGCAGGCCGGGCAGGCGCAGGGCGCCTCGTGATGGACCTCCTCGCGCGGCAGATGCTCCGGCAGGGGCCGCCGGGCTGGCTTGGCCTCGATGATATCGCGCACCAGCGGCGGCATGGCTGCCACCAGCATGGCCCGCTCAGCCTCGGCCTCTTCCAGGGCGAGCTGCAGCTGCTCGAGCTCGGCGGCGCGCTTCTCCGACGATCGCCCGAACTGCAGGCGCCTGAGCTTGTGGATCTGCGCTTCGAGCTTGGCGATCCGGGTATTTGCAAAGGTCAGGGTCTGCTGCAGGCCCTGGATGATCTGCTTCAGGGCGGCGATATCGTCGGGCAGGCTGGCCGGGTCGAACGACATGCCATGAGTCTAGCAAAACCCGCATGGAATGCGGGGAAAATCACGCCCACTGAGTCAAAAAGCCGCACTCATCCAGCCCTGCCTGGCCGCCATGTCCGCTCCGGCATCCGCCAGTCGATCCCCTCCAGCAGCATGCTGAGCTGGGCCGGCGAAAGCATCACCTTGCCCTGGCTTGCCGCCGGCCACACGAAGCGGCCGCGCTCCAGCCGCTTGGCGAACAGGCATAAGCCCTGACCGTCATACCACAGCACCTTGATGCGATCGCCGCGCCGGCCACGATAGACCACCAGATGTCCTGCGAATGGATCAAGCTCAAGCAGCTCCTGGGCCAGCATGGCCAGACCATCGAAGCCCTTGCGCATGTCGGTATGGCCCAGGGCCAGCCAGATCCGCGCGCCCTGTGGAGGCGCTATCATCGCGCCGACAGCGCCTCAAGCACACAGCGCAAGCTCACCGGATCGGCACGACCGCTCACCGTGATATGGCCGCGCTCCAGCCGGATCTCGATCTGCCCGGTGCAGTCCTTGCCGTCCGTCAGCGCCCGGTGATCGGCAGCAAGCTGCCCGGGCGCATCCTGCACGACGACCGATGCAAAACCCGGCGCCTCGGTACTGAAACATCCATCACGAGCGGCCTTGCGCCAGGAAAACAGCTGGCTGTGATGCAGGCCATAGCGTTGCGCAACGGCCGCAACGCTCGACCCGGGCTGCCGACTCTCCGCAACGATCCGAAGCTTGTCGGCAGCACTCCAGCGTCGCCGCCGCTCCACCCTGATGACCTCACTCATCGGCTTGCTCCCAGTAGTACGACCAGCACTACTTACAGAACTAACCGATTAACCCCTGCAAACCGCAAGGCGTCGTCACCGAGCGCTTACAACCGCCGTGCGGCAGGGTGAACTGCTGGCCATGCGATGGGGTGACGTGAACCGGGAGCGCAATACCACCCGCTTCCCGGTGACGAAGAATGGGCATCCCAGGATCATCCCCGCTGACGCCTCAGGGCCGCCGGCTCTTGCTTGAATGGACGGGGTGTAGGAGCGGGGAGCCACTCTCCATCAGCGCCGAGCAACCTGTCTTCCCGGTCGCGGAAAATGCCCTGCGGCTAGCCTGGGTCCGGCTCTACAAACGAGCCGGCATTACCGGCCGCGGGAACTAATCCGCAGGGACCAGGACCAGATGCGGCTGAGAGGGCTCTACTGGCCGGTGCTACTTCGGCGCGGACTACAGGAACTGGGCCAGACTACTTCGACAATCTGCGGCAACGTGTCCGCGAAACTGCCCAGCGCGTCCAAAAACTATGAGGATGAAGCCTGTCATTCCACGTGAGCAGGCCAACCGGGATATCAACAATGCGATAGCCTTTTACTTAGGCGAAGGTGGCTACCCGGCTGCGCTCAGTTGTATTGATGATCTAGAGCAGGCATACGGCCATATCGGAGATATGCCGGCTCTGGATCATCACGGTATATCCACGAGCTTAACCTACCTGAGAGCTTAACCTACCTGATCTCCGCTGCTGGCCGTTGCCGAGCCATCCTTGGCTTGTCTTCTATATAGAAGGCGATGACCATATTGATGTTTGGCGTATCCTGCGTGCTAAGCAAGATATTCCATCTTGGATGACGGAGTCGGAGATCTGATAAGCATGCTTCAGGTCAAGAATACCTCTCATAAGGCATCATCATTACCGAATTTGATTAAAAGTACCGCACAGAGCGTAGAGCTTGCTCGACTGCATGTACCCAGCCCCACCTGTTTCTCGTCCAGCTTTGTATAAACGTTTGACTGATCCAAGACTTTCTTCTCCCTTCGCCCCTCTATTTTGCATAGTGGGCTCAGTTATATCGTTAGGAGAAGAACTTTGCTTAACTTGCTGTCCGAAAAAACTTTTAGCATACGCGGTTGCAATTACATACTCTGCATTACTCCGGTTCATATTCCCCAGTAATGCCGGATCAGGCAAATCGATTTCACCTAAAAGTTTAGCGGAGACGCTGACAGTCCCGCTCATACTTTCGAAGCGCCGGTTTACAGAATCAGAATTCATCAAAATGGCCAAACGTTGTGGGGTGATACGTGGTTTTTCCCCTGCTATGAGAAAGATTACATGGTTCTCCCCGACCACGCCGCCATGCCGTTTAATAAATGATTTGGGAATAGCCGCTGCATTAAGACGACGTTTCTGCTTACGATTTGAGGTGCGCTGCAGCACCACACAAGCTTTCCTAATAATGTACGGGGCATTTTCGGGCGCAGTGACCCAGATTTTATCTGTGTGTTCTAAACCGCGTTTGTGATCAAATTTTCCGTTGGAAGTAATAGCTTTAGCCCAAATTAACGGCCAATCCCCCTTATTCTTCTTCTTCCGAAGTCTATCGGACTGTCGATTGGCGACAAGATGTCCCACCGTCGCCGTGTATCCGTAGTCACTCAATCGGAAGCCGCCCTCCAAGAGCCCGGTTGATGGCAACCTCCACGGTTTTCCATCGTTCGTTACTATCGGCACTCCTAAATTCTTAATCGATGCATCTGCTTGCACCATAGCGCACGTTGGCACAATGCTCTTTGGAGCATCAAATTTGCGCTGCAATACGACAATTGTGGCGTCTTGCACAACGTCAAGGAACACATCAACTCTTTTCTCGATTAGATCAATGGCCAAAACATCGGCCATCTCTGTGATTCTTTTTCTGAACAAAGAAAACTCCGGCCCTCCGATGAAAGACATCGGAACAATAAAACCTAATAGCCCCCCTGGCTTCAGCCTATCCAGACCTTGCCGAACGAACATGGAGTATAAATTCAGTTGTCCGCCAGCAATGTCGGAAAACTTTTCCCGCCACTGTTTATTACCTTCTGCACCAACCTTCCCATATGGGGGGTTTCCGATAATAGCATCGACTTTTTCATCGTCCTCGCTCTTGAGACTGTTACCTTGAGAGATCAAAGAAAACTCTCTCTCTAACTTCAGACCAAACTCCCCCCTCAGCATCCGCCGCACTAAGGCGTTAGCAACGACAGCGAGACCTCTGTCGATCTCCATACCCGATAAGCGTCCGCGCAGATCAGAGAGAATATTCTCATCCGAAAAACCTTCAGCCTTAAGGTGAATTACTAAGCGCCGTGCTATTGGCACTATGAAGGCTGCACCACCAGCTGCTGGATCATGAATACGATGCTTTCTAATGTCCAAACCGAATTGTTGAAGGCGGGAGAGAAGATGGTTCACTAGATGCGGTGGGGTGAAATAGGCTCCCAGCTCTCTGCGCCGTCGCTGATCCAGCAGCAATGTATAGATATTAGCAATTGCATGATCCCGATCTTCGGGAGCCAAGCCATTGATCAACCTCTGCAGCTGTGTTGGCCCATCGCCGTTAATGAGCCTGAGACAGAGCGCGCCAGGCATCACCTTCTGGGAGATATTTTGTCGAGCCTGCCGAATAACGCTCGAAAGTTTCTTATATGGGTCATCCGCTCGCACAGCCTCCGCCTTTCTTTGATTTTTATATACGGACATCAGAGGAAATTGATTCTACTGCGTGCAGTAGGTTTGCGATTGGTTTGACCACAGCCCCTTCAATTAAGACGCCGAGCTCCATGGATCGCCGGCTGTAGACTAAAAGATTGGCGCTACCAACATAAGCCAAGTCTTCGTCGGCCATTACCACCTTGCAGTGGAAAGTTTCATAGCCCGCATCTAAAGCAATAAAATAGTCGACTACTCGCACTCCAAGACGTCGAAAATTGTCCGCGTGATGCCCCAATAACGGCGCAACTTTTTGGTGTCGACGCACGATTAGCAACTTCTCTGGCGCCTTTGTAGCCTCAAATAAACCGAGAATCCATTCACTTCCCTCTTCGTTCAAGAATGGCGACATCACCGTTAGACGGCGAACCGCATTCCTAGCGATTCTCAAGAAGGCATTGTCGGTTTCCATTAATCGAACGTAGGCGATCCCGTGAATGGGGAGGCTTTGCTCGATTCTACTTGGCTGTGCCGGGAGAGTGACAACTGCCTCAACCGCACTCTCTGGCCTACCATACCGCCTCATAATTGCGGCTCCCAGCAGAAAGGGGGGAATCCAGCCGGGCATCCTCGCGCCTTGTGAAATCCAAAAATCACCAGCCTGACGACACCAGTCATAATCGCAGAAACACTCTAGCGAACGATGAACAGCCCCCATTTCTGACGAAGTAATTCCGTTCTTGCCTATTAAATCGTTTGTATAGAAGCGTTGTCGCTCATTAGCACGCAGAAATATGGCCACAGCGGAGGCTGTAGCACAATCTTGTTCGAGTATTGTTACCAACTGCCGCCCGAGGTCTTGCGAGACGTGACTCATGAAGCTGTGGCAAGCCTTCTTGAAACTTCGTAGAAACCTTCACTCAACGGGGTTATTTGATCGTCCCAGGATGGCGACCCTCGCCCCGTTAAGACCGATCTAGATAAAAGCTCGTTCCTAGTTAAGCATGAGGTTTCAGGAAGCAGAATGCAGTCAGGGCAGGCGCCTCCTCGCATCTGACAGATGGTTTCTGAGCCACACCTGAGGTTCTCCGGCCGTACCATCTTCTCCAGGACCTGATTGCCGTAAACAGGATCCGTATAATTTCGCCACATGGATGATAGGTTACCTAAATCCATCGTTGTCCCTCGGCGATAAACCAAAAACGCCGTATCAGGCACAAAGAGATGCTCTCCAAAAGAACCAAGATCGAGACCAGATAGCTCAGACATTATGCCGATCAGTTGATGCGCGATTGTATGCAGAAGTGTATAGACATAGGGATATGGCGCTCTGGTAACGCTCTTTTCTTTACGATAGTCATCGAGAAAGCGAGAGAACGTGCTGGCAGGGAAGTCCTCAATGAGCTTACCCCCCAAGCTAATTGGCGGAGTGCCGAGATCCACGTTTATGCCATTGACACGCAGCCACTCTACAACGGCCTTCTCCTTCAGTTTGACGTAGAAGGCCTCATTCTCTTGCTTAATACAGTAGATTGGATGCCTAGCATAACCTTGGCCGCTATCGGTACGGCCAAATAGGTTCAGACGAACTGGCATTTCAACTTTATTCCCCTTGGTCTTCTCCCGCTCTACCAGAGGAAGTGCAGACACGCGGGTATATCCGAAAGTATATTCACAGAGTTCCAAGTTACGAATCAGCCGCATATCTTCGATGCCAAGAAGGTCAAGCCTACGTCCGATCTCTCTGAGAGCCGCCTGTTTATCGACAGCTGCAAGAGTAGGCATCAGATGGGCATCGGGTGCCATTACCCGTACACACACACTCTTTCCACCAACGAAGACAGTACTAAGTAGCTTCTCTTCAGTGAGCGCCTTGTGTTCAATAGCCATTCGAATTGGATCGTAGCGCCGGATATAATCCGAGCGTTCGTATACCCTCTGTCGCAAGTTCGGCGAGGCACGATCACCTTCGAGAAGATATGGAGCCCAACGCTCCTCATATTGCTCGATTATCTTGCGTATCTCTGCAATCCCCGCCAATGGAACATCAGGCATACTCTCCATAAGCGTCAACGTCTCTCGACTTACACAGTAGGTCCTCCAATCTGCCTCCAACCCTACAGCGCGTAACTTCTCCTCTTTTTCCGAATCAGTGAGTTGTTTGCCGGGGTAATTGTATTGCTTCCCTAGGAATTGGATGAGGTCTTCCTCTCGGCCACGCTGTAGAAGCTCCAAGTGATCACCTTTGCTAAAAATGATTAGACGATCACCATGGGGATAGAAAACGGCGGATGCGCGATATGATACCGGCTCCATGTTTACTTCTACCATTTGGACCTTCTTGGAAACTAGGTACGGTGTAAGGCGCTGCAGTGTAAATTCATCCTTCTGAAGAATTTCCCTCTTCATGCCGCACTTCGCACACACGAAGTACCAGTCAGAGAATGATGCAGATCTTCTCACCAACGAGAAGGCGTAGTGACCGCAGGATCGACAGTTGTCGGTGGACACCACCCCTCGATCCGGGTGCCAGAAGCGAGTCGATGGAGTGAGTGGCTCGACGTGGCCCGACCAGTGAACCATCACAACATCCAGCTGCTCCCACTCATCGACGCATTTGCTTGTACCGCTAGGGCAATGATCACGAAACTTGCGCGCCTGACTGTCCACACGACTTACATCACTGGAAACTCTATGCAATCCACAGCGCGTGCAGATAAAGGCGAGAGGAAAGGGAACATATCCCATCAGAGTTGCATTCATGAATGCAAACTTGTCGATACTAACCTCAACGTCTTTACCATTTAGCAACGCCTGATCGACGCACAGCTCTATCTCAGGAGGATGGTCCAGATTCTTAATATTACTCGCTCGGACAACCCAAGCCTCCACATATTCTCGTATTTGCTCGTAGATTTGATGCCTGACTGACTGATTAATTTGAGCCTCATCATTGCGTGTAGACACTGACATACAAGCGCCTTGTCCACCCTCGAAAGTAAAGAGTGCTCCAGGGGCGTAGGCGGTCGCCAGCTGACTCCGAGATCTCTGCATAGTAGGTGGCGCGTCGGTCTTCTGCTTCGCGCCTATAAACGACTGCTTCTTCCTCACAGCACACCTCAGTTTTCATCGATCTCGATGTCCATCTCGCTGACAGGTAATGACGCGCTTACCCGTCGCTTACGGATGAACGCCATAGCGGCACCAAACTTATCGAGCGTCGTGGTATCTCTGGTGGTGTGAAGTGCGGCCGTTATCTTACCAACTTCATCCACGTCACGTAGGCTGGTCATGGGACGATGAAGGTTATTGCGCTGGTCGACCCAGAATTTGGATAGTTCAGCTGTATAATCACCGGACTTCAGAATGCCCTGGATAGCATTGACTTGCTTGGCAACTAGGTCCTTTGCATAATTTAGCTGACTCTCGTCCCTAAGCCCCTCCACACCAAGAGCCCGAGCCACGAAGTCATGGCAGGCCTTGATAACTTCCTCTGCACGGCGACTGGATAGCTCTGAATTTAATGCTCGTGCTGTGCCGGGAAATCTTGCAGTTCCATTGCGCACCCAATCCTGCTGATACAAAACACCAGCAAAATAAGTCTGGAACAGTGAAGGAATAACGCGTTCCAACGCCCTATCTGCCCACCGCTCTATTGCGGGAGGCGAAATCATGCGCTCTAGCAAACGATGAAAACTTTCATGAACCTCCACGATAAATCGATCCCGACGATTTTGTGGTGTTGGAATCAGCATGGAGAAACCAACGTGGGTACGACCCACACGCGACGATGCTTGAATATATTCAGCGATGTCAGATGGCATGCCTGCAAAAAACATGGAGTTGAACTTCTCCACATCGACACCATGAGAAATCGCGGAGGTTGCTACTATGCAGCGCAAGGTATCAGAAATGTCCATAGAGCCAAAAACGAACCTCGATTCGGCCTTCTGGATAACAGCCTGGATGCCTTTAACGTCAACACCACCACTTATTAAATCAATTTGAAAGTCTCGAATCTTTAGAACTCCATTGGGCGCTGCACGATCGTGATCCTTGATGGTCTGGCTATGCAACGCCGACATTACTTGGTCGCCACCTTTCTTATTAGTTACATAAGTCAGTGCAATGCGGTGAAGGTCCACCAAGTTGGCCAGAATTTCATGACTATTTTGATACTTCTCGACTACGCGACGATGTCGGTTTTGCAGTGGATTATTCGAGAGTCTCTTTAGTATATCCGCGACCGCATTCGCACGATTGGTAATGGACGCTCCAGTGAGAGCCCGTAGGTAATAGGTCACATTAACGGCGAAAGCACTGAGTACCGCCACAGTTGTTGCGGTATGAGGGCGGCCATTTGTCAGCAAGGATATATAAACGCGAGCCCACGGAGCATTGATCTCCTCCTGGCGCGGCGATACTCCAGAAGCAACTGGCCGATCAGCTTGAGCCTCCTTGGTTTCGAAACTGGCTGGCGCCCCGTAAAAAGTGCGATAGATTTGAGGGCCTGGATGTGGAAACCGGAGGACCTTCCTCTGGTAAAGGGCATCGATCTGGCGATCTGGGTCCGATATTGTAGCCGTGGCCGCGATGATCTTGGGCATACGCGGAATACTAGTGCCAGGAATCCGGCATGCTCGGTGCCCTAAAAGCTTGGCCAGCTCCTTAAACCATGTGAATAAAGTTGTCTCGAATAGGCCACCGAAGGTACCAAGAGACTCTTCGAGTAAATGCATCTCGTCCTGAATGATCAGGCTAGGGAGAGGATCGAGAAATACCTCCTTTCCGCCTGCGACCGCAGGAGCGATGGGCAATCGCCCCTTTTCCTTAGCTTTAACTAAATCCTCAGCATGCGGCGAGAATAAGAGATTGTTTTCGGGATCAATGGCACGCGCCATTCCGAACATCCCCGCCACCTTGTCGATGGTTGAGGGGTGATTGCCGATCAACGCCAATTTGTCGATTGTACCAAGCAGAATAGATGGTGCCCGCCGATAAATATCGGCGTCGACTAGAATAAATGGTAATGGCGCTGGATAGCTCTGGTCATGAGCCCTATTCCAGTCGCACTTTTGATTGACGCAGAGGATTCCCAGTCGATGCTGCTGCTCGGGAATAATCCTCAAAACAGTAGGACGCTCGCTGTCGCAGAAAGGACACCGAGGTAGCTTATTCCAAGCGTTATTTCGGCCGACGTATCCAGCATTCTGTTTCTGCAGTTCATCTTCTTTTTCAGGAGGTACGTCGCTCCACAGCGGTATGTCTTGAAGAGCACTCTTAATCTTATTGCTGTCATCACCATCGGTGACATGGTTTGGAGTATTGCTCGATCCAACCCAAAATCCTATCTCAAATGGCGCTCCATCAAGCTTCATCCTGCGTCGGATCATTTCCGCCCGCGCTAGTAGACGCATCAGCCGCTGCGCTTGTTGAAGAGTCAGCAGGCGGAGCGGATAATGTATCATCGCACTGACGCCGCGATGCTTGCCACGCAGCCGATCAAAGAAAAGCGTGAATATCAGAATACCAAAGAACGCCTCGGATTTTCCCCCGCCCGTACTCATATATAACAGAGTCGCCTTACTCTCATCGTAGTCCTCGCAAAAGTACTTTTCGAATTCTGGTACTCGCGATGCGATGGTGGGAATGTGCGCAAGAATGAAAGCCAGTTGAAATAGACGCCAGCCAGGATTTTCAATCTTGGCCGCTTCTAGGAAAGATTTGTTTGTCGCTAACCAGGCTCTGTATGCGATGCCTTCACGGCAATCCCTATTCTTCCGGTACGCTACCTGACTCTCCTGCAGCAGCTGGATACCAAGTCGTATTCTATTCTGCTCTTCGTTCCATGCGATCAAGTCACCGTGGTAACGCATTTCCTCTCTGCTGACTTCCTCGGGACCGGGGGTAGCTCCTGCATCAAAAAGACCGTTTTCTTCGATGTGATTCTCAACAGATTTGATCCAAAGAAGCATCTCATCGGGCAATTTCACAAGCTCTTGAATGTCTAGGTCAGGATTGGAAAGATGTGAGTACTCAACTGGTACCTTGTGTATTTTTGTTGGTCGGATGCGGGGCAAAACAAAGCGCGGAGCCCAAGTGCTCCGCAATTCGATCATCTCTCCCAAATCTCGATAAGTTACCCCCCCGTTCACCCCTATCGCTGGCATATCGAGGAATCCCGAGAGGTGATAAGAGGGCTTTACACGCTCCAAGCGCATTGACTGCAGGACAGCTTTAGGCAGTTCTACGGTAAGATTGACTTGAAACAGGCCATTCTCTGTATTGTCCTGTTTCTCCTTGCGGTTTTCGATTGCAAGCCTGATAGTCAGATGCCCTTCGACGAAAGGATCTCTCAGGACATCTACGACCAGAGCTACCTCGACACGAGGTATAATATGTTTGGGCTCTACCTTGCTCTGTCTCACCTCGTTGAGAAACTTAGTCCAATTCTCGGGAGTCCAGAAAGCCGATGGCGGTGCCTTGCGGGGGCGCCAAGCACGAGCCACGCCGACTTCCGTATTAATCCACTCGTAGAAGGCTTGGTGAATTGACTTATTCAGAAGAATTCGGTGTGTATCAACCGCGTTCTTCCATTCATCCTCTTTATAAGGAAGAGGAAGCATCAGTGCGGGGACATCAACAGGCAGCCGGAGCCACGCCTCAGGAATATCCTCCGGCATTCCTTTGTCGTCCGGAACAAGCACCTGATTATCTCTTATTGCTTCGACCTGTTCTCCGTCTTGATCTGGCAATTCGCCAGGCTTTTCCTCTTTCCCGATTTGCTCAGGCTTCAGATCAATACCGTGCTTCAAATAGATTTCTCGAATAATCGTATCTCGCAGATAATTACTCTCTCTAGATGACAGATCCTGCGGTATTTCGTTTTTATACCGTCTCCTTCTCTCTGCATTGATTTCGTCTTGTATCTCCTTTTTCAGGCGAGGCATTGGACGCAATCCAAAGCGGGGATCGAAGACATCCACCGCCTCGGGCAGGATACGCACATACATATTGAAGGAGGGACGAACAATTATCTCACCAGCCTGGCGGCCATCTATTCTGATGTCCATGCCATGCATAGAGATTGAAATGTCACTGACGACCTCGTCGTCACTTTTGTTGATGCCGGGAAGCAAGAATCCGCTGACTAATGTCTTCGACGGTTTTGCGCCCAGGATCAGTTCGCCGAACTCATCTTCACCAGATACGGCGCGGCGAGTTCGTTCTATTAGAGCATCGCACACTGCCTCTTTCAGTTCTTGGAGGTCATCGTGAGGCAGTTCCGCTTTTTCAAGATCATATGGCTGAACTGAGGGCGCTAGGCGCGGTGCTGACACTGAACGTCTCCGCTTTCTCGATTACATCAACGTTTTGGATGATGGTTTGCCAAAGTTCGGTCAACGCACCATCGCGATCTCTAATAAGAGTGCTTTCCGGGTCGATTACAAAATCGACTGCTCGTTCATGGAAAAGTAAGCCTTCTCGGATACGATAGGCGCGTGTCGGCCTAATCCCCAGATTCCAGTACGCCTCAGCAAGCGGCATAGGAATGCCAAGAGCACCCATAAATAGCTTGTATCGTCGGGAGGTTTTGGGGGCGAATGGCATGGCCGCCGGATCATCGACAGTATTTTCCTGAACGCTTAGCCAGCGCTTGATGTTAGTGACCTCACTATCCTCGAATCTTGGATCGACTGATTGGATGCGACGCAGTATTTCGCGAGCTTTCTCAGCGATGTTATTGCCTGGAATATCTGACACTCGCGATGCCACCGCTTTGTGATACTGACGCAGATTTTCTAATGTTTTTGGCATTCGAGCAAAATGTTCGCGCAACAACACCATTAATGGGCGAGACATAACAAGAATAGCATCGCCTTCGACAAGTGTATTGGCTTGCACTTTTTCAAAGGCTCGTAATTCATTAGGGGTGCTACGCAGCACCCAGGCATTCGACCGGTATTTAATCGTGTAGCCGCCCGAGGTGCGAATTCTTATGATAGCACCAGAATACTTTTTTTCACCCTCATCCTCTTGGGTAAAGTCCAAGTTCCGGTAATCTTTCGGCATAACGATTTCGAGATCTGAATCCTCGCCAGCGAGCTCAGCCGCGCTTTTACCGATTGCATCCAGCAGAGGCTTGGCTCGATCACGGACAGCCGAAAACCCTTCTAGATTGACAAGAGGACGGAGTTCACCCGCCAACAAGCGGGCTCCCGAGGCATCGCCTATTATCACTACTGATGAGGGGGTATTGGGGTGTACCAGTAGGGTGCGGATAGTATCGACATCCGGTTGCACCAGAATCAGCCGCTGTCGGCGATGAGCGTCAAGTACATATCTTAGCGCTTTGGCATGAACCACTGGCACGCGACATGTCAACCAAGCGTCAGCCGACTGATAGATGTCGCAGTCACTTTTGTATGGAAAAACGAGGAGCTGATCGTCCGGATTTTGAATCGCTCCCAGAATGGAGCGGAGTTTCAGGGAAATAGGCGTCGCATCGGCCCACCGGTCGACCGTTCTTAAAATCGCGGCATAGGCGTCCTTCAGCTCTCCCGTAAACACGCTATTGTTGGCGATGGCCTGACTGAGCGGATGAAGCGCATGGTCACAAAAGTAACGTCCCCTCATCAGCTCATCACGCTCATCATCCCCAGGATGGAGAATTTCGATGATCTCTCTAGCTTCCGTGAAGCCGACAGGCAAAGCGACAATCCTGCGAACGAACTGCAACCCTACTCTAACAGCCCAGGCATGCTCATCGAGCCCAGCGTCTTCTAATTTTCGAGCCAAGGAAATCAACTTGTCCCTTAGATCGACCAGGGAACCATCCTTAAGATCAATTTCCCACTTTATGGGAGGAAGTGACTGGGGTGTTGTTTTAAAACGGGTAGCGCTATTTAGGAGACTTGATGATGGTAGAAACACTCCGCGTCGCTCGGGAAATCGATGCGGGGTCTTTCTAATCTTAAAAAGCTCATGAGCCTTTCTGGCTGCGAAGGAATCATCGCAGATGGCGACAATGCCAGGACGCGCTCGCCCCAGGTTTGCCATAGATTCCACTAATATTTTTAGTGACTTCTCCCAACGACGCCCCATCAATTCTCTGGCCGGGCGGGTAAGATCTGCCACCACTACATCCAGCCCAAGGTTACGGAATCGTTCAAACTTGAGACATGCACTGAGAGTACGCATGTCGGTTGGAAGGCCAAATATCGCATAAGGTGAAACCGTTGGGTCTCCAATCCGCTCCACCTTCTGACGAGCGTTATCAGCCATCTTGCCAATCAAGGTGTAATTTTGGATGCGGTTTAGGAATTGGTCGGGCGTGGCTGGGTAGATGGGGTGGCGCCCCTGGGTTCGTAAGTGTTCATTTGAAGGGGCGAAAACTGGCGTAATCTCTAAAAGCGTTGGACGCCGTACAGTAAAACCCGTCCTCGGACGCAGGTCTTGTAAACGCATGAGGAGCAGCTGATACTCCTCCATAGCGATCCTCGGATGGATCCAATCTCGGCGTTCCCTTATATCATTGATAACCGTGCGGGCAGCTTCCACTAGTTCTTTGGGCTCGACTAGGATTGAGCGCGCCGCCGCCGTGAGGCTTGGACGCCATGGCCACACACCGACACTAGCATGCCCCAGCTTTCCATGGAGACGCCCTTCAAGGATCGAGAGCGCCGCAATGATGAAAACGTTTTCGGGCTTGCTCGGCCAAGTCTGCACGATGCGATCGGCACGATCATCCATAGATTGATGAACAGAGGTGATGATGGGCTGGCCCTCCACTAACACCAACGTATCGTTGGCTTTGGAGGTTCGTTCATAACGGGCCCGCCCAGATATTGGCCTGAAAAGACCAAGACTATTATATCCCGTCGGCACCGTTTCTATTACGGCTCCGACGGCTCCCTCCCTTTCTGTAGGCCGCTGCTGGGCTAACTTCCGCTTGGCGTCAAAGCGGGCTCTCTGCAATTCTTGTAAATGCTGAAGGCGTTGGCGATGATTCCAATCCTGGAACTTTCCAGCCATATCCCCCCTTCCCCCGGTCGTCAGCTCCAACGGTGATCTTCTCTGGTAAAACTACAACTTGTGGCTAAATCCGAGCAACGACTATTACGCATTTCGACACATCGTGCGGCATCATTAGTCTGCTTCTGAAGAGCAGAATGATGGCCACGGCGGCTGAATCTGCGCTATAAGCTAACGCATTGAGTTACGTAGGTTTTTGGGTACGCAGGGCCCGGTTGTCTGCGTAGCTCAGCGGTAGAGCAAGACTTTCGTAAAGTGGAGGTCGGGGGTTCAAATCCCTCCGCCGGCACCATTCCCGGTAGCAGCAGGGAAAAGAAGTTGGCTGCTCCAATCGAGCGAAGCTCTCCCGTTAAATCATCCCAAACTGGGCCAGGCATCAGGAAATCGTATTAGACCGGCCGGGCGGTCGGAAGCGCTTCCGCCTCAGTGCCGGATGCGGCGCTCCAGCCAGGCTTTCACGACAAGCGTCAGCAGTGCCAGTACAGTGAGCGTGCTGGCGGCGGCGAAGGCGCCGACCGCGTTATAGTCGTGATAGAGCAGTTCGATCTGCAGCGGCAGCGTGTTGGTCTCGCCGCGTACATTGCCCGACACCACCGAAACGGCGCCGAATTCGCCAATGGCGCGGGCCGCGCAGAGGATGGTGCCGTAGAGCAGGGCCCAGCGGATATTGGGCAAGGTCACGCGCCAGAAAATCTGCCAGCCGGCGGCGCCCAGCGTGGTCGCCGCTTCTTCCTGCTCACTGCCCTGGGCCTGCATCAGCGGGATCAGCTCACGTGCCACGAAGGGGCTGGTGACGAACAGCGTGACCAGGATGATCGCCGGTAAAGCGAACATGATCTGGATATCGTGCTCGACCAGAAAATCCCCAAGCAGGCCCTGCCCGCCATAGAGCAGGATATAGGTGACGCCGGCAACGATCGGCGAGATCGAGAAGGGAATCTCGATCAGGGTCAGCAGCAGCTTCTTGCCGGGAAAGTCGAATTTGGCGATCAGCCAGGCGGCAGCGACGCCGAAGACCAGATTGATCGGCACCACGGCAAGCGTGACCACAATGGTGAGCAGTACGGCATGAAGCGTATCGGGCTGCAGGATGCTGGCGGCATACATGCTCCAGCCCTTCGAAAGTGCCTGAACAAAAATCACAATGACGGGTGCAACGATGAACAGCAGCGTCAGCACCGTGCCGAGCAGGATCAGGATCAGCGGCAGGCGCGAGGGGCTTCTGCCGACGGCGGCAGGCGCGGCGTGGAATGCAGCATCGGCGGCCATCAGTTTTTCACCTTATAGCGCATCTGCCAGGCCTGGATTGCATTGACCAGCAGAAGGATGCAGAAGGCGCCGGCCAGCAGCACCACGGCGAGCGCCGCTGCCGCCGGATAGTCGTATTCCTCCAGCCGGATGAAAATCAGCAGGGCCGCGATCTCGGTCTTGAAAGGCAGGTTGCCGGCGATGAAGATCACCGCGCCGAATTCGCCGAGGCAGCGGGCGAAGGCCAGCGCGCAGCCGGTGAGATAGGCCGGGAAGATGGCGGGAAAGACAATCTTGCGGAAGATCAGGCCCGGATAGGCGCCAAGCGTCGCCGCCGCCTCTTCCACATCGGGCTGAATATCCTCCAGCACCGGCTGCACCGTGCGCACCACGAAAGGCGCTGCCGTGAAGGCCATGGCGATGGCGACGCCGATCACCGTATAGGCAACCTTGATTCCGGCCATGCCTTCGATCACCTGGCCATACCAGCCATTGCCGGCGTAAAGCGCGGTGAGCGCAACGCCGGCCACGGCGGTGGGCAGGGCAAACGGCAGATCGATCAGCGCATCGAGGATGCGTTTGCCGGGAAAGTCGTAGCGCACAAGAATCCAGGCCATCAGCAGGCCGTAGCCGGCATTGAACAGCGTCGCCAGGGCCGCGGCCGTCACCGTGATCTGCAGCGAAGCCAGCACGCGCGGACTCGACAGAAGTCGCAGGAAACCCTCAGGCCCGATCTCGGCGGATTTCAGCAGCAAAGCTGCCAGCGGCAGCAGCACGATGATGGCGAGATAGAGCAGCGTGCCGCCCAGCGCGAGGCCGAAGCCAGGCAGAACGCGCCGGGCTTTCACCCGGCGCGTGCTTGCATTGCTGATAGCGACAGCTGTCACGATGGACCCAACAGTTCAGGTCAGCGGTTCACAAAGACCTGTTCGAGGATGCCGCCTTCGGCGAAATGATCCTTGTTGGCCTTTTCCCAGCCGCCAAAAACCTGCTCCACCGTCACCAGCCTCACCTCCGGGAACTGCACCTTGTACTTCTCCTTCACCTTCGGATCGTGCACGCGGTTGAAGTTTTTCGCCAGAATCTCCTGGCCGGCCTCGCTGTAGAGGAAGTTCAGATAGGCCTGCGAGACCTGCTGGCTGCCGCGCTTGATGGCGACGCGGTCGACCACGGCAACCGGGAATTCGGCGAGCAGGCTGAGCGACGGGGTGACAAGGTCGAAGCCCTTGTCGCCATATTCGCGGCGGATGCCATTGGTCTCGGATTCAAAGGTGATCAGCACATCGCCGATCTCGCGCTCGACGAAGGTAGTGGTCGAGCCGCGGCCGCCGGTGTCGAAGACAGGCACATTGGCCAGCAGCGTCTTCACGAACTCCTTCGCCTTGGCATGGTCGCCCTTGTTCTGCTCCAGCGCGAAGGCATAGGCGGCCAGATAGGTGTAGCGCGCATTGCCCGAGGTCTTCGGATTGGGGAAGACCGACTTCACATCCGGACGGATCAGATCGCTCCAGTCCTTCACATTCTTCGGATTGCCCTTGCGAACCAGGAAGGCCGGCAGCGAATAGAAGGGCGAGGCGTTGTTGGGGAATTTCTTCTGCCAGTCCTTGGCGACGAAACCCTTGTCGGCCAGCATCTGGATATCGAGGAACTGGTTGAAGGTGACCACATCGGCCTGCAGGCCTTCCAGGATCGAGCGGGCCTGGCGCGAGGTGCCGGCATGCGACTGCTTGATTTCCAGCACCTGTCCGGTCTTGGCCTTCCATTCGGCGGCGAAGACCGGATTGATCTGGGCGAACAATTCGCGGGAGACGTCATAGGAGACGTTCAGGATGTCGGACGGGCCCTTGTCCTGCGCGAAAGACGGTGAAGCGGCCGCCAGCACGGCGGCGGCGGCAAGCGATGCGATGCGTTTCATCTGGCGTTGTCCTTAAGTGAAATGAAAACGGGAAATCAGGCGCTGGCAGCGCGTTTCTCAGCCGCGGCCGCGGCCGGGCGCTGCGCCGGCTCGAAGATGCGTCCGCGCAGGATTTTCAGCCGCACGGCATCGCCGCGTTTCAGGTTGCGGCCGCGCACGGCCTCGCGCGTCAGCTCGACCTCGACCGGCTTGTCGATGCCGGGCAGGGCAATGTCGAACCGGAAGCTTGGGCCATTGGAGGCCACATCGCTGATCCGCGCGCCGGATGTGGCATCGGCAATGAGTTCGATCTCATGCGGCCGCACGAACAGCGTTACCGCGCCATCGCCGGCGGCAACACGCTCGACCGCGGAAGTATCGGCATGGGGCAGCACCAGTCGGCCATTGTGCAGTTCCGCCGGCAATTCATTCACGCCGCCGAGGAAGCGGGCCACGAAGGGGCTGGCCGGATGTTCGTAGATTTCATCGGGTGTGCCGACCTGTTCGATCCGGCCCTCGCCCATCAGCACCACGCGGTCGGCCAGTTCGAAGGCCTCTTCCTGGTCATGGGTAACAAAAATGGTGGTCATGCCGAGCTGGTCATGCAGGTCGCGCAGCCAGCGGCGCAGATCCTTGCGGATGCGGGCATCCAGCGCGCCGAAAGGCTCGTCAAGCAGCAGCACCTTCGGCCGGATGGCGAGCGCGCGCGCCAGGGCGACACGCTGGCGCTGGCCGCCCGAAAGCTGCGCCGGATAGCGCTCGCCTAAGCCTTCGATTTGCACCAGCCGGATCAGTTCCTCAACACGGCTGCGGATTTCGTCTTCTGCCGGGCGCCTGTCCCTGGGCTGCACGCGCAGGCCGAAGGCGATGTTCTCGAAGACCGACATATGCTGGAACAGCGCATAATGCTGGAAAACGAAGCCGACGCCGCGGCGCTGCGCTTCCAGCGCCAGCCAGTCGGTGCCATCGACGCTGACGGAGCCGGTATTGGGCCAGTCAAGGCCGGCGAGAATGCGCAGCAGCGTCGTCTTGCCCGATCCTGAGGCGCCGAGCAGGGCGATCAGTTCGCCATCCGCGATCTGCAGATCGATACCGCGCAGTACCGGCACCTTGCCGAACTGCTTGTGGATGTCCTGGATGTCGATCGCCATGAAGAAATGCCTGCAGTGTCTGTGGCGGAAGTTTCTACACAGATAGCGCGGGCGTCAACAAATCTATGCTAATTAACGACGTAAATTATTTAATAATACATCTGTATTTTGTTGTATATGGGCGTGCCGCGGCAGCAGACGGCTGGCACTTTTGATTTATCTTCTTGAAAAGACACCATATTAACCCCAGAGACAGCGCCTCGTCTTGAATCAGGTCCTGAATCAGGATGTCCGGCTCCGACAGCAGGTTCGCCAAAGGCTGGTGGGCAAGTCGGTGGCGATCAGGGCTTCGACCAGCAAGATTACGGACGGCGCGGCCGCCAGCGGCATGGCCATTCCCTAGGGTTAAACCTTCGTCATTAATTTACGCACACTGGGTGGAGATTTCCTCCGATTCACCCGGTTTTCCGGAGATTATGTAACCGTTTGGAAACTTGACACCCATCAAAATCTGATGGCCTTTGCTACCTAGAATTATAACCGTCCGTCCGCCCGCCAAACGCGTCCGCTGCCCGATCGTAACCGTCATTTCCGTGACCCGAGGCCATCCATGAAGCGTCCCACGCCTACCCAGGTCGAGCGCACGTTCGGCGAGGACGAGATCATTGTCAGCAAGACCGACACGCGCGGCCGTATCACCTATGCCAACGAGGTCTTCTGCCGCGTCGCCGGTTATTCCGAGCATGATCTCGTCGGCCAGCCGCACAGCATCGTGCGGCATCCCGACATGCCGCGCTGTGTCTTCCAGTTGCTGTGGGACACCATCAGCTCCGGCAACGAGATCTTTGCCTATGTCAAGAACATGGCGCGCAATGGCGATTACTACTGGGTCTTCGCCCATGTGACGCCGAGCTTCGACATTTCAGGCAAGATCGTCAGCTACCATTCCAGCCGCCGCAAGCCCGAGCCGGGCGTCATCGCCAAGGTCGAGCCGCTGTATCGCGCGCTGCTGGAGGAAGAGCAGCGTCATCATGACCGCAAGCAGGGCCAGGCCGCCGGCGTGGCGATGCTGCACGATATCCTGAACAAGAATCAGGTTTCCTACGAGCAATTCGTGTTTTCGCTGGTTGCCTAAACCGGCGAAAGGGGTGTGGAGGAAGGGTATGCGTTTTTTTGGTAAGGATCGTCGCCAGCGAGCGCTGGACGAGATCGCTGTTGTTTGCGAGCGCGCGGCCGCCGGCGATCTCGGCGTGCGTGTCGTCGATACCGAAAGCCACGGTGAACTGGCGCCGATTCTGCAATCGCTGAACCGTCTGCTCGATCGTACCGAGGCCTTCATCCGCGAGGCCACCGCCTCGCTCACCTATGCCTCGGAAGGCAAGTTCTTCCGCACTTTCATGCTGCGCGGCATGCTCGGCGAATTCCGCCGCGGCGCGCAGGTCATCAACACGGCGCGCAGCTCCATGCAGGCCAAGGCCGAGGCCACCGCGCGGCTGGAGGCGGAAATGGCCGAACAGCGCGCGGAGATGGAAGCCCGGGCCCGCGCCGAGCGGCAGCAGCTTGCCGACCAGTTCGAGCGCGAAGTGATGTCGATCGTCTCGGCGGTGCAGTCCTCCGCCGGCACCTTGCTCTCCAATGCCGATACCATGGCCAGCGAAGTCCGGGCCGTGCATGAGAAGACGAGTTCGGTCGCCGCCGCCGCGCGGCAATCCAGTGCCAATACGCAGGCGGTCGCATCGGCAGCCGAAGAGCTTAATGCTTCCGTGGTCGAGATCGGCCATCAGGTGCGCGATTCCCGCGCCGCCAGCCAGTCGGTGGCCGATGAAGTCGCGCGCGCCAGCGCTGCAGTGCAGGAATTGGCGGTTGCCAATGCCAAGATCGACGAGGTGGTGGAGTTCATCAAAAGTGTCGCCTTCCAGACCAATCTGCTGGCGCTGAACGCAAGCGTCGAAGCGGCGCGCGCCGGCGAGGCGGGCAAGGGCTTTGCCGTGGTGGCCCAGGAAGTGCGCAACCTCGCGCAGAAGACCGCCGAAGCTGCCAAGAGCATCGCCGATCAGATTGCCGCGATTCAGCATGCGTCCGAGAATACGATCTCGGCCATCGACGTGATCAAGGGCCATGCCGACACCCTGAACCAGCGCGTCGGCACAATTGCGGATTCGGTGGGCGAGCAGGCCGACGCCACCGCCCATATCAGCAACAACATCCACGAAGCGGCGGCCGGCATCGAAAGCGTCTCCGATCACGTCCAGGAGATTTCCGAGGCGGCGGCGACCACCGGCGAGGCGGCCGCAAGCGTCAGCAATGCGGCCAACAGCCTCAACGAACAGGCCGCACAGCTTGGCCGCCAGGTTGGCGACTTCCTCGGCTATATCCGCAAGCTGTAAGCAAGCCGTCTAAAGATCGAAACAAGATGGAGACAACCGGGTGGTTGTCTCCATCCGGTCTCGATCGCCGACTGAACGGCCAGGATCGCGGTGCTGGATCGTCAGCTGGAGGGCTACCGGCGCCTCTGTCGCGGGGGCATACTCTACGGCCGCCGATATTCCCATCGGCCGGTCGGTGAACCGCTGGTTCATGACGCCGCTGGATCATTTAGCTTTCTCCGCCGTGGCGGCTTATTACGAGCGGCTCGGCAGCCGTCCGGCTTTGCGCCGCCATGGCTGCAACAAGATACCTTCACTCGGCTCACGCAGCCCTAAGCAGACAAGATCGGGACAATTCTTCCGTTGCGGCGCTGCCCGAACCGGCCTTTTATGACGCCGCAAACAAGGAAGCGAATGCCCATGTATATCCCGGCTCATTTCGCCGCGCGTGATCAGGCGCTGCTGCAGGGCTTCATCGCCGCAAATGCCTTCGGCCTGCTGCTGTCCGGCGGCGGCGCGGATCTGATCGGCAGCCACATTCCTTTTCTGCTGGAACGCGAAGATGGCGGACCGGGCAGGCTGGTCTGCCATCTTGCGGCTGCCAATCCGCAGGCGGCAGCTTTGGATGGCGCCGACGTGCTCTGCGTCTTCCAGGGACCGCATGGTTATATCTCGCCGCGCTGGTACGCCAAGAAGCCTGCAGTACCAACCTGGAACTACATGGCGGTGCATGCCTATGGCCGCGCGACGGTGATCCGCGATGCGACGCGCCTGCGCGGCATCGTGGACCGTCTGTCAAAGGTCTACGAGCCGGAAGAGGGCGGCTGGCGTCTGGATGACGAGCCGGACAATTTTGTGGATGCGATGCTGCGCGGCATCGTCGGCGTGGAGATCGCAATCTCCCGGCTGGAAGGCAAGTTTAAGCTCAGCCAGAACCGGCCTGCAGATATTGCGCTGGTGGCCGCCGCCCTGCGCAAGGAGGGCGGCGAGGACAATTTACGTCTGGCCGATGCGATGGAGCGCGCAACGCCCAAGCGTTGAGAAGCAGGCGCTGAGAAGCTGAACCGTGTGGCGCGGCGGATGATTCAGTCCGCCGCATCCTCCACATGGGTTTCAGCCTGCTGCGGAGCAGCCGCTTCTTGCAGGGCATCGTTTGCGTCCGCGCTGCTGTCGATGCGGAAATGGCCGACCAGCTCGGCAAGCTGCCGCGCTTGGTTTGCCATCGCCTGTGCCGAGGCATTGGTCTCTTCGACGAGGGCGCCGTTGCGCTGGGTCATCTCGTCCATGTTGACCACGGCGCCGTTGACCTCTTCCAGGCCGCGCGCCTGTTCGGCAGAGGCCGCCGCAATCTCAGCGACGATATCCGACACCTTCTTCACGGCGGTGACGATCTCGCTGAGGCTGTCGCCGGCCTGATTGACCAGCGCCGCGCCCGACTTCACTTGCGCGTTGGAGGC
>NZ_CALGPC010000007.1 GCF_937960835.1 uncultured Ferrovibrio sp. | reverse complement strand
CGCTCTTCCGATCCCCCCCCGCACCGGAGAAGCCTGTGGCTAATAAACCCCTTCGCTCCGGTGCACAGGAACCAAGTAAGGCTGGTCGTCCCGACCGGGCAGGGCGGGTTCTGATCGGCGGACATTTCGAAAGCGAATTGGCACGACGCTGGAATATCCTGGCCGCAGAACGAGGTGTCACTAAGCAAGAGCTTCTCCGGGAAGCGCTTACCGATTTGCTAGAGAAATACAAAGCGCGCTAGACAACTATACCGGGTTAAGCGGCCTGCACCTTAGAGTGGGTAACCTGTGCAGCCGCAGCCGTTTCCGGTAGCTGCCAAATTCCACGACCTGCAGACACAATCTGGCCTCTTAACTTCAAGCGGTGCAGGTACGATCGGAAGGTACTGTCCTTCAGAGCGTATGAGACGTCTTTGGCCTCTTGGAATAGGGTACTTGCATGTAAAGGACGGCCGGCGCTCTTCAACTGTTGTAAGATGCTGTTCTCGACAACGATCCGCTCATAGCTGTTTTTTCGGGCCACATCTTTGTTCAGAAGATCTTCCTGACGAACTTTCACTAGGAGTTTCTGCAACACACGCTTCTCCGACTCCAACTCAGCAATACGAGCTTCAATTCGGCTAAGCTCTTGAAGAAGCTTGACTTCCAAAGGATTTACGGGAGGGGTTGACGTCATGTTGCGGAGACCTATTTTGCAACAAAGAGAGAGAAGTACCTTTGAAAAAAATGCAGCGTTTTCAATTGCCAGCATAGCTTGACACTTGCTCAACGATATGCTAGCAACAACAAGTTGTCTTGTTGTTGCTAGCATATCGTTGTAGTTTACAAAAGAGAATTGTTGCGCTATTGGAAGCGCTCCTTTATAGAATGCATCACAAGTTACCACCCAGTCCTCTTCGGAGGCTGGCGCGAAGCCGCCGCTAGGCGGCTTCTGCATTTCTGGGGCCGAGAAAACGATTGGATACGATCGTCTATATTGACGGTTTCAATCTGTATTACTGTTGCCTGCGTAAATCACCATACCGCTGGCTGAACCTCTCCGCATTAGCGCGGAACTTGTTGCCGAATAACAATATCGTCCAGGCGAAGTATTTCACCGCAAACGTGACTCCTCGGCCAGGCAATCCTCAACAACACACCGATCAGCAGGCGTATCTTCGAGCTCTGGCCACTCTCCCGGATGTGGAGATTATTCGCGGCCATTTCCTCTCTCACCCAACCCGGATGCCGTTAACGAATCCATTGCCTGGCGGCCCAAGAACCGTCGAGGTGATGAAAACTGAGGAGAAGGGGAGCGACGTTAATTTGGCCGCTCACATGCTTATCGACGGCATCAAGGGCCGTTACAAAGTTGCCGTTGTAATTAGCAATGACTCGGATCTTGCCACCCCTATCCGCATGGTGAAAGACGAGCTGGGATTAAAAGTGGGCGTTATGCTGCCCCTGCTCCATAACAACAAAAAACGCCATCCTAGCCGCGAACTCACCAAGAGAGACACGGCTACCTTTGTAAAGCGCATCAGTGAACAGGCCTTGAAGAACAGCCTGTTTCCTCCGATCGTTCAAAACACGATCGGTCCAATCACAAAACCCACTGATTGGTAAATAATAACTCAGAAGCCCGTTAAGCAGTTTAAACGCCTCTGCTAGCCGAGCAGCGGTACCACGTACCGCAGTCACACAAAAATACGCGCACAGCGGCCCCATTTCCGCTTGTATTGGGGAAGGAATCGGGTATGTACCGAAAAGGCACATCGCCCTCAGAGCGATTGCGTGGAGCTGGGTTACACGAAATCCTGGGACAGACTTTCGCGCACCGCCTCGGGCATCACGGCGAGATGGCCGTATTCGGGATGCTCGACGCCGATGACGACGCGGCTGCCCGGCGTCTTGAAGGCGGCGACCTGCTCATCCGTGAAGGGGAAGCGCAGGAAATGCACCGACGAGGTCTTGCCGTCCTCGCGGGTGCGCTCGGTATCGTCTTCGGGGACGGCCTTGATCTTGTGGCTGCCGAATTCCAGGAAGATCGCTTCGTCGATGCCGCCGAGCTTGGCCAGCATTGCCTGGCGGCGCACGGGATCGTCGATCTCGATCATGAAGGTCGCAACCAACTCGCGGCCCTTGGGCACCAGCGGCGCATAGGCCGCCAGCTCGTCGGCGATCTGCTCCTCGCCGCCCTTCTCGATGAACAGCATCTCGTGGATCTGCCACCACATGGTGATGTAGTTCTCGAAATAGAAGGTGGTGAAGGGGCCAACGCCGACGCGGCGGTTCTTCTTCACCGCCACCACTTCGGCGCGCTTTTCCTTGCGCACCCGGGCGAATTCATCGAGCGAAAGAATGTCGGCGCGGGTGATCGTGGTTTTCGCGGTCATCATATCAACCCATAAGCTTTGGCAAACAGCTCCACCGGATGCTCGGCCTTGACCGGCAGGGTGAAGCCTTCCTTGTCCTTGCCTTCGCGCTCCATGCCCTGACGGATATGGATCGCCGCCAGCGGGCATTCCGAGGCGATATGCGCCTTGTTCTCCTTCACGGCGGTGCGCGCCACCGGCTTGCCCACCTTCATGCCGACTTCAAAGAACTCCTTGCGCACGCCCCACGAGCCGCCATGGCCGGCGCAGCGCTCGATCACTGCAAGATCGCTGCCCTTGTCGAGGCCGGGGATCAGCCGCAGCATCTCGGTCGCCTTGGCGCCCATATTCTGTGCGCGGGCATGGCAGGCGAGGTGCAGCGTCACGCCGCCGTCCAGCGGCTTCAGCCCTTCCGCCAGGCCATGCCTCTTGGCGATATCGACGATGTATTCGGAAATATCGAAGGTCGCCTGGCTCAGCTTCTTCACCAGCGGATCATCCGGCAGGATCAGCGGCCATTCGAATTTCAGCATCAGGGCGCAGGACGGCACCAGCGCCACGATATCGTAGCCTTCGTCGATCAGCGCGGAGAAATGCTGCGATACGGAACGGGCCTTGGCGGCCACGTCGTCAATATCGCCCTGCTCCAGCCGCGGCATGCCGCAGCAGCCCGGATATTCGACGCGCAGCTCCACGCCGTTATGCGCGAGGATCTTCTGCGCCGCCACGCCGATATCGGGATTGTTGTAATTGCCAAAGCAGGTGGCATAGATCGCCGCCTTGCGCTTGCCGTAGGCCGGCGCCGCCTTGTTCACGGCCGGCGCATCGCTCCTGGCCCTGGCGACGAAGGTCTTGGCGTGGAACTTCGGCAGCTCGGCATCGTGATGGATGTCGGCCACCTTCTCCATCAGATTGCGGGTGAAGCTGTTCTTGCGGTCGGACGCCCAGTTGGCGATCGGCGCCGCAAGCCTTGCCAGCTTGCCGTTGCGATCAGTCTGCGAGAGCTGGTCGCCGATGGCATCCTTATGGCCGCGTTTCCGCTCGGCGGCGCGATAGCGCAGCATCAGATGCGGAAAATCGAGATTGAACTCGTGCGGCGGCACATAGGGGCATTTGGTCATGTAGCACAGGTCGCAGAGCGTGCAGGCATCGACGACCGGCTTGAAATCCTTGGAGTCGACCGAATCCAGCTCGCCGGTGGGCGCGGCATCGATCAGGTCGAACAGACGCGGGAAGCTGTCGCACAGATTGAAGCAGCGGCGACAGCCGTGACAGATATCGAAGATGCGACGCATCTCCGCGTCGATCTTCTCCATGTCGTAGAAATCGGGATTCTGCCAATCCAGCGGATGGCGGGTGGGCGCTTCAAGGCTGCCTTCGCGCATGATACTTCCCCGCATGCCCGGACTGCCGGGCGTTATGGTGCGCCTAACGCAAATGCATCCGGAAGGCCGCTTCGGCGGCCTTCCGGTTTATCACGTCACCTGGACAGCGGGCTTACGCCAGCGTGTCGAGCGCTTTCTGGAAACGGCCGGCATGGCTCTTTTCAGCCTTGGCCAGCGTCTCGAACCATTCGGCGATTTCGTCGAAGCCTTCCTCGCGGGCGGTCTTCGCCATGCCGGGATACATGTCGGTGTATTCGTGGGTTTCGCCCGCGATCGCCGCCTTCAGATTCTTGACGGTGTCGCCGATCGGCTCGCCGGTGGCCGGATCGCCGACCTCAGCGAGGAATTCCAGATGGCCATGGGCATGGCCGGTCTCGCCTTCCGCGGTGGAGCGGAACACGGCGGCGACGTCGTTATAGCCTTCCACGTCGGCCTTCTGGGCGAAATACAGATAGCGGCGGTTCGCCTGGCTCTCGCCGGCGAAGGCTTCCTTCAGGTTCTGATGGGTCTTGGTGTTCTTCAATGCAGGCATGGCTGGTCCTCCTGTCCGTTTTTTCTCTCCCATGCCGCCCACGCGCCGGGTCACCGGATGATGGGCATCCGGATGGCTTCTGGGCGGCGAATATCCCGCAACCGGCACCGCGAAGCTTCGAATGGGGCAGCTGCGGGACAGAGATTCGGGATGGTCCGGATTATGACCCCGGCCCCTGGCCTGTCAAGGTTGTTTTGAACGATTCTAATTTAGTCGAGGGTCGCTAATGACGGGCAAGTTCCTCGCCCGGGTCATCAGTCCTGCAACCGGACGATGACATCCACCCGCGCGATCTTGGCGCCTTCCGGCGCCTGCGGCAGCCGGGCGACCGCAATATCCGATTCCGGAATATCGCGCAATTCCCCGGTTTTTTCGTAATAGAAATGGTGATGCGGGGAAAGATTGGTATCGAAATAGGCCCGGCCCGCGTCAACCGTCACCATACGGAGCAATCCGGCGGCGGTGAACTGATGCAGGCAGTTATAGACGGTGGCCAGCGACAGCTTGGCGCCATGACCGGCCGCCTCGTTGAACAGGCTTTCCGCCGTCACATGGCGATGGCCCCGGCCGAACAGGATCTCAGCCAGGACCAGGCGTTGGCGGGTCGTGCGCAGACCCGCGGCGCGCAGCTGTTCGGCGGCCGCCTGAAACCGTGGCTCGATCACCTTGCTCATGGCTGTGGATATATAGCACCCGAGCGGGGCCGACAAATAGTGCAATTGTAACAAACTGCAACGAAACTGTTGCGACTGGCCCCTGGATCACTACATTGTCCGCGGAAGGCGGAAACAAGTCCGAGACTTAAGGGCCCCTCCCTGCCGGCCAGACCAGATGGTTCAGACCCCAGATGGTTCAGACCCAAGGTCCGGCTGGAGCGGGAAACAGGCCATCTTGAAGGGCGATCCGCTTTCCAGGCGCAACATTGGGGTTGAGGGTTCCGCACGTGGAACGAAAGTCGAGCTATACCTACGAAGATCTGTTGGCTTGCGCGCATGGCAAGCTGTTCGGCGAGGGCAATGCCCGGCTGCCGCTTCCGCCCATGCTGATGCTCGACCGGATTCTCAAGATCGCAGATGTGGGCGGCAAATACGGCAAGGGTGAAATCGAGGCTGAACTCGACATCAAACCCAACCTGTGGTTCTTCCCCTGCCATTTCGAAAACGATCCCGTCATGCCAGGCTGCCTTGGCCTCGATGCGATGTGGCAGCTGGTCGGCTTCTTCCTCGGCTGGATGAAGGCGCCGGGCCGCGGCCGCGCGCTGAGCGTCGGCGAGGTGAAGTTCTCCGACATGGTCACGCCGGCTGCCAAGAAGATCACCTTCCATATCGACATCAAGAAGGTGCTGATGCGCAAGTTCGGCATCGCCGTGGCCGATGGCACCATGTATATCGACGGCAAGCCGGCCTATGAGTGCAAGGACATGCGGGTCGGCGTTTTCCCCGATGGCGTCGCTGCCGCCGGAGCAGGAGCGTAAAATATGCGTCGTGTCGTCGTTACCGGTCTCGGCATCACTTCCTCCATCGGAAACAACGCAGAGGAAGTGGCAGACAGCCTGAAGGCCGGACGCTCCGGCATCGTCTTTGCTGAAGAATACGCCAAGCTCGGCTTCCGCAGCCAGGTGCATGGCACGGTGAAGATCGATCTCGACGCCGTGATCGACCGCCGCCAGCGGCGTTTCATGGGCGACGGCGCGGCCTATGCCTATCTCGCCATGGAACAGGCGATCAAGGATGCCGGCCTGGAGCAGAACGACGTCGTCAACGAGCGCACCGGCCTGATCGTCGGCTCGGGCGGCGCTTCGACCCGCAACCTGGTGCAGGCCGCCGATATCACCCGTGAGAAGGGCCCCAAGAAGATCGGCCCCTTCATGGTGCCGCGCGTGATGTCGTCCACCTGCTCGGCGGTGCTGTCGACCGCCTTCAAGATCAAGGGCGTCAACTATTCGATCACGTCTGCCTGCTCGACCTCGGCGCATTGCATCGGCAACGCCGCCGAACTGATCCAGCTCGGCAAGCAGGACATCATCTTCGCCGGCGGCGGCGAGGAACTGGACTGGACCTTAAGCGTGCTGTTCGACGCCATGCCGGCGATGAGCTCGGCCTTCAACGACACGCCGGAGAAGGCCTCGCGCGCCTATGACCGCGACCGCGACGGTTTCGTAATCGCCGGCGGCGGCGGCATCCTGGTGATGGAAGAGCTGGAGCATGCCAAGGCGCGCGGCGCCAAGATCTATGCCGAACTCGTCGGCTATGGCGCCACTTCGGACGGTGCCGACATGGTCGCGCCCTCGGGCGAAGGCGCGGTGCGCTGCATGAAGCTGGCGCTGGCCGATGCCGCCCGCAACGGCCATGGCCACAATGCGCCGATCGACTACATCAACACGCACGGTACCTCGACGCCGGCCGGCGACATCACCGAGCTGAACGCGATCAGGGAAGTCTTCGGCGAGGAAATTCCGCCGATCAGCTCGACCAAGTCGCTCACCGGCCATTCGCTGGGCGCTGCCGGCGTGCATGAATCGATCTATTCCCTGCTGATGATGCGCGACGGTTTCCTGGCCGCGTCCGCCAATATTGAAAATCTCGATCCTGGCGCCGAGGGCTTCCCGATCATCCGCGAGCGCAAAGACAACGTTACCCTCAATCGCGTGATGTCGAATTCCTTCGGCTTCGGCGGCACCAATGCGTCTCTGATCTTCCAGCGCTACGACGCTTAACGCGGCGCCGGATTTCTGCGACCTCACCATTAAACATTTCTGGATTACACCATGACCAATTCGCATGCATTGATGAGTGGCAAGCGCGGCCTCATCATGGGCGTCGCCAACGACCATTCGATCGCATGGGGCATCGCCCGCACCCTGGCCGCCCATGGCGCCGAACTGGCCTTCACCTATCAGGGGCTGGGTTTCGAGCGGCGCGTGCGCCCGCTGGCCGAAAGCGTCAATGCCAAGGCCGTCGTGCCCTGCGATGTCGAGGACGAGACCAGCATGCACACCGCTTTCGACACGGTGGGCAAGGCGTTCGGCGGCAGCTTCGACTTCGTCGTGCATGCCATTGCCTATTCCGACAAGGAAGAGCTGAAGGGCCGCTATCTCAATACGACCAAGAGCAACTTCACCCGCTCGATGGCGATCTCCTGCTATTCCTTCACCGAGGTCGCGCGGCTGGCCATGCCGTACATGACCAATGGCGGCGCGCTGGTGACGCTGACCTATGAAGGCTCGACGCGGGTGATGCCGAACTACAACGTGATGGGCGTCGCCAAGGCCGCGCTGGAGGCATCCGTGCGCTATCTTGCCGTCGATCTCGGCCCGCAGAACATCCGCGTCAACGCCATCTCGCCCGGCCCGATGCGCACACTGGCCGGCTCAGCAATCGGTTCGGCGCGCGCCACCTTCAAGTTCACCGCCACCCATAGCCCGCTGCGCCGCAATGCGTCGCTCGATGAGGTCGGCGGTGCGGCCTTGTTCCTGCTTTCCGATTGCGGCTCGGGCGTCACCGGCGAGGTGATCCATGTCGATAGCGGCTTCCATGTGCTCGGCATGCCCAACCCGGCCGATCTGAACGGCAACGGCACGAACGGCAACGGCGAAGGCTGAGTTTGGCCGCGCGGCCTGGATCTTCCATGGACCGCCCGCTGAGCTCCCTGCTTTCCGATCTGCGCCTGCCCGGTCATCGGCAGATGGCCGAGCATTGGCTGTTGCTCTATGAGGAGAGCGGCCGGACGGTGCCGCCGCTGTCGCGCATCGATCCGCTGCGCTTTCCCAAAGCACTGGCCGATTGCTGGATCATCGATGCCGAAGCTGATGGCCGCTTCCGCGTGCGGCTGGCGGGTGAGGCCATGAAGGAATGGTACGGCTTCAATCCGAAGGGCCGCTGTTATGAAGAGCTGTTCGCTCCGGCCGTTCTGCCCATCCTGCATGACCTGTCGCGCCGCGTGATCGATGCGCCCAGCATCGGCTATCAGCGCATGCGCACCAACGCGCCAGCATGGCGTGATCCGGCTTTCTTCGACCGCATCGCTTTGCCGCTGGCCGACGCGGACGGCCGCATCCGTCATCTGCTCGGCGCCACGCAGCTCAAGGATCCCGCCGATCAGGGCAAAAGCAGCCTGGAATCCAGCGTGGAAGCGAATTACTGGTACACGATACCCTCGGCTGCGGCTTAACCGCCAACAGCCGTCACCGCTTCAGCGCCGTCTTCATCACGCTGAACAGGCGCTCGACATCCTCATCGCTATTGTAGAGATGCGGCGTGACGCGCATGGAACGGCCGCGCACCGAGACATAGACCTTCTTTGCCGCAAGCCTGGCCGGCAGATCGACCGGCACCTCGCCGCCGAAGCGCAGGCCCAGAAAATGTCCGGCGCGGCGATGCGCCGGTGCGCTGCTTAAGCCCAGTTCGGCCTCGGCGCGTTCGGCAATTGCCGCATTGCGCGCCGCCAAAGTGGCCTGGATATTCTCAATGCCCCAGTCGAGCAGCATCTGCAGCGCTGCGATGGCGGCCGGTGTCAGCGCGAAATTGCTGCGCTCACCCACATCGAAGCGGCGCGCGCCCGGCTGGTATTCGCTTTTGTAATCGACCAGACCGGCGAAATTCTCTGAATCTTTCCGCGCGATCCAGTTCTGCTCCAGCGGCACCGCCTGCTGCCAGCGCCTGGCCACATAGAGATAGCCGAAGGAATAGGGCCCCATCAGCCATTTATAGCCGCCGACGGCGAGGAAATCGGGATCGATCTCGGCCACGTCAAACGGCAGCGCGCCGAGCGACTGCGTCGCATCGATGCACAGCGCCGCGCCCACGGCGTTACACGCCTTGCGGATGGCGATGAGATCGAGCAGCCCGCCATCGGTCCAGTGGCAATGCGGCAGAGCGACGATGGCGGTGGATCGGTCGATATGCGACAGCACCGCAGCGGTCCAGTCGTCATCGGCGGGCCGCGGCACGGTAACATAGCGTGCATTGGCGGCGCGCGCCTTTTCCATCCAGCGATAGACGTTGGAAGGAAACTGCTCGGCCAGGGTCAGCACGCTTTGGCCTGCCTGCAATGGCAGGGCCTGGGCGGCCACCGCGATGCCATAGGAGGCTGCCGGCACCAGCGCGATGTCATCAGCCGTGGCATTGATGATCTGCGCGAAGAGGGCGCGCACTCTTTCGGAATCGGTGAAGAAATCCTGCGGCGTAACCTCCCAAGGCCTTGCCTTGCGGCGCATTCCCGCTTCGCCTGCCGCCACGGCGGCGCGGCTGAGCGGCGACATATAGGCGCAGTTCAGATAGGCGACATCGGCCGGGATGTCGAAGAGATGGCGCTGGCTGGGAAGGATCTGCGGCTTTGTCATGCCGGCAGATTAGCCGCCGCACCGGTCAATGCCAGTTGCAGGAAATGTATGGCGACAATATTCCGTCGCTGGCGGCACACGCCGAGCCCAGTGCCAATCCTGTCGGGCCGATTTTTCCGACCCGCCCTTTCGGACAAGGGGCAACGTTAACCGCTAAAGCTGCCTGGCGAGATCGCGGATCGCGACACGGCAGGCCTCGGCCGTGCGCTCGAGATAGGCGCGCGCATCGGGACGCAAGTCGTTCTGCTGCAACTGCTCATTGATCGAAGCCAAAATAGCGCGCAGGTGCCGTATCCGGGCCGGCATATCTTTCTCCCCCTCAAACGAATCGCTCATGATGGGAGCGAGAGTGGGGGAGGATGGTTAATAAAATCTGAGGCGGGAAAGCCGGATTTCCGCCTTACCTGCGCGCCTGCCCTTAGGCAGCCGTGGCCGGTTGCGACGATTCGACGAAACTGCGGATGCTGTCCAGCACATGCCGGGGCACGGGATCATGCCCTTTGAGGATCAGCACCAGCGCGGCGCGGTTCATGCCGAGCTTGGCGGCATAGTCTTCGAAGCTGATCCCATGCTGGCGGCAGGCCTGCAGCACCAGCGGCTGCACATCGCGGGCAAAGAATGTCTTCGCGCCATATCCCCTGGTTTCCAAGCGGCTCACGGCGATGCCTCCTTTCACCCTATCGCTATGCACCGTCTCCAGTGCCGGGCCCCTGCCCGGACCGGCACCAGAAATTTGGCAAAACCGGTGGCGGTTTCAAGAGGCCAAAGACGGTTCGTCCAGGACCAAAATCAGAAGCCGGCTGGCGCGGGCGTGTCGGCCACGAAAGCATCAATCGCCAGCAGAAGCGTGCGCGGCACCGGATCATGGCCGCGCAGGATCAGCGTCAGCGCCGCGCGCGACATGCCCAAGCGGCGCGCCAGCAGATCCAGGCTGACGCCATGATGGCGGCAGGCCTGCAGCACCAGGGGCTGCACGTCCCGGAGGAAGAAAACCTGCGCTCCCAGCACCATGGCCGGCATGCCTGGGGTCCGCAGCCCCGGTTTGTCGAAAAGCGGATGTCCTGGCGTCACGGCCCTCTCCTGCCTGCTGCAGGCGGACAATAGCGGCGAAACAGCAAGCCAGCGGTGACCGTGGCGTGGCCCGGCTCGATGCAATGTTTGGTTAATGGGAAAGCGCAAGCGTCCTTAATCAGACGCTAAGATCGGATCAGACGCTGAGATCGGTATTCCGGCCCATGCCGCGCGGCCGGTAATGCGCGGTTTTCGTTTCCGCCGCATTGGCCTCGGAATCGCTGTTCTTGCCCTTGTCCTTCTTGGCGCGGTCAGAATCGCTCGACTGGCCCGAGGCGGTGGTGGCCATGCGGCTGTCGGCCCGCACCGGAATAGCCGTCACCGCCGCAGCCGCCTGGGCTGCGTTGGGGGCTTGGCTCTGCTGCGCCAGCCCCTGGGCCGGATTGGCCTGGGCCTGGGGCAGAACCGTCACGGGGGGGACGAACAAGCTCATATTTCACATGTAGTAGTGTGACAAAGCCTTGACAAGCCCTTATTTTTCCATCGCTGGTATCCCCGAATCATCCATTGCCCGTTTAAGGAGGCCGTCTTGGCCAAACCCGCCCCCAAGCCTGCCGCCAAACCCGGCCTGTTAAGCCGGCTCTTCGGCAAGCCTGCGCCCGCGCCGAAGCCCGAGCGGCGCTATCACGGGCCGGCCAAGACGGAAGCCGAAAAGCTGCGGCTGCGCACCCAATTGGCCCAGCAGATCAAGACGATACGGGCCAAGCTGGACCCCCGGCTGCTGCGTCTGGCGGAGAAGATCGCCAAGAAGGGCCCGCCGACCACGGACCAGGAGCGCGCCCAGCTCGCGATCGAGCTTTTTCTGGCACAGCGCAAGGATGGCGGCGATTTTGCCGCCAAGCTGAAGGCCAAGCTGGAAGAACAGAAACGCCGCAGCCATTGACGCCGCAGCCATTTAACGCCGCAGTCGTTGACCATGACGCCCCTGCCCCGCCATGCCGCCCTGCTGGTGATCGATGTCCAGCGGGCCATCGACGCGCCCTATTGGGGCCCGCGCAACAACCCGGATGGCGAGCGCAACATCGCAGCCCTGATCCAGGGATGGCGGTCGAGCGGCCGGCCGATTTATCACATCCGGCATGACTCGACCGAGCCCAGTTCCGCCTATCGCCCCGGCGAGCCCACTCACGACTTCAAGGCGGAAGCGATGCCGCTGCCGGGCGAGACCGTGATCGGCAAGCACACCAACAGCGCCTTCATCGGCACGGACCTGGAGAAGCGTCTGCGCGACGCCGGGCAGACGACGGTGGTGATCTGCGGCGTGCTGGTGCACAATTCGGTCGAGACCACCGCGCGCATGGCCGGCAATCTCGGTTTCGACACTTACGTCGCCGCCGATGCTACCTGGGCGGTAGACAAGCTATTGCTGGATGGCCGGGTGATGAAGGCCGATGACATGCATGCGCTGTCGCTTGCCAATCTCGCCGGCGAATACGCAACCATCGTCACCACCGCCGAATTGCTCGCCGCGCTGTAATTGCCCGCGGCGATTTTTCACAAAATGGAAAAACTGATTCGCGCGCGCGCCGACTACCCGCGGCGCCAGGCCTGCCCAAAGTGATGGCTCCATGTCGGAGCCATTCATGTCTACGGATAAAAAAGTTGCCCTCATCGTCGGTGCCCAGGGTGTGATCGGCCGCAATCTGGCGGCGCATCTGGCGCGCCTGGAAGATTGGGAGGTGATCGGGCTTTCCCGGCGCGGCGGCGCGGCCAACGGCCGTTTGCGCCATATCGCCGTCGATCTGCTCGATCCTGAGGACAGCCGCGACCAGCTCGGCGGACTGCGCAACGTGACGCATGTCTTCTATGCCGCCTATCAGGACCGGCCAGGCTGGGCCGAGCTGGTCGCCCCCAATCTCGCCATGCTGGTCAACGTGATCGATGCCATTGAGCCTGCTGCGCGCAACCTGCGGCATGTCAGCCTCATGCAGGGCTACAAGGTCTATGGCGCGCATCTTGGCCCCTTCAAGACGCCGGCGCGCGAAGAGGATGCCGGCCGGCATATGCCGCCGGACTTCAACATGGATCAGCAGCGCTTCCTGGAGGCGCGTCAGCGCAACAAGTCCTGGACCTGGTCGGCGATCAGGCCATCGGTGGTCTGCGGCTTTGCTCTGGGCAATCCGATGAACCTTGCGATGGTGATCGCGGTCTATGCCGCGATCTCGAAGGAGCTTGGCCTGCCCTTGCGCTTTCCCGGCAAGCCCGGCGCTTACAACACGCTGATGGAAGTGACCGATGCCGGCCTGCTGGCACGCGCCACGATCTGGGCCGCAACCGAGCCGCGCTGCGCCAACCAGGCCTTCAATATCGCCAATGGGGATCTGTTCCGCTGGAACGACCTGTGGCCGAAGATCGCGCGCTTCTTCGATCTCGATGTTGCACCGCCGCTGCCGATACCGCTTGAAACGGTGATGGCCGACAAGGCGCCGCTCTGGCAGGCGATGGTGCAGAAGCATGGTCTGGCGCCGATCCCATATGAGGATCTCGCTGCCTGGCGCTTCGGCGATTTCGTCTTCTCTTGGGAATACGACTTCCTCGCCGATGGCAGCAAGGCGCGCCGCTTCGGCTTGCATGACTTCGTCGATACCGAGGCGATGTTTCTCGGCATCTTCGCCGATCTGCGCCAGCGCAAAATCATCCCCTAAAAAACAACCCAGACTTGGAGATCATCATCATGCGACGACTACCGCCTTCCTTTGCCATAGCTGCGCTGGCGATCAGCGCCTTCGGCATCGGCACCACAGAATTCGTGATCATGGGCCTGCTGCCGCAGCTCAGCGAGGATTTTTCCGTATCCGTCCCGCAGGCCGGTCTTTTGGTCACCGGCTATGCCCTGGGCGTGGCGGTGGGCGCGCCGCTGCTGGCGGCGATTACCGGCCGCATCCCGCGCAAGACCCTGCTGCTGGGCCTCATGGGCCTGTTCACCATCGGCAATCTGCTCTGCGCGACTGCGCCGTCATACGAGCTGCTGATGACGGCGCGCGTGGTGACCAGCTTTGCCCATGGCAGTTTCTTCGGCGTCGGATCGGTGGTGGCGGCCGGCCTGGTGCCGCCCGACCGGCGCGCCGGCGCCGTGGCCCTGATGTTCAGCGGCATAACCATCGCCACCATCGTCGGCGTGCCGTTCGGCAAGGTGCTGGGCGATGCCTTTGGCTGGCGCTCGACCTTCTGGGCGGTGACGGGCCTTGGCGTGATTGCGATGACCGCGATTGCAGTGCTCGTGCCGCGCATCGCGCGCCATCAGGAAACAAGCTTCCTGGGCGAGTTGCGGGGCGCGATGAAGCCGTCCGTTCTGCTGGCGCTGACCACCACCGTTTTCGGCTTTGGCGGCGTGTTTGCAGCCTTCACCTATGTCGCGCCGCTATTGCTGGAAGTCACACGTTCGACTCAGACGATGGTGACGCTGGCCCTTCTCTTGTTCGGAATCGGCGTAACCATCGGCAACATGCTGGGCGGCAAGATCGCGGATCGCAGCCTGATCCCGGGCCTGATGGGCATCCTGGCGATCCTGATCGTCGTGCTGCTGGCGCAGTATCTCTTCGCCGCACAGCTGGTCCCGACCCTCATCCTGGTAACCCTGGTCGGCATCTTCGGCTTCGCCACCGCGCCGGGCCTGCAGACCCGCGTGCTGGACAAGGCGGGCGATGCGGCGGCGCTGGCGGCGACCTTGAATATCGGCGCTTTCAATCTGGGCAATGCGCTGGGCGCCTGGCTGGGCGGCGCGCTGATCGATGGCGGCTTCGGAATCGCCTCCACGGCACTCGGCGGCGCGGCGATGGCCTTGATCGGGCTTGGCGCCGCCGCTTTGGGGCTGGCTGCCGACCGCCGGCGGTCGGCCTCGCTGGCTGCTTCAGCGACGGCTGAGTGAACGCCTGCGCGCGCTGCCCGGCTTCATGGAACCTGGTTTCTTCATGGGGTCGGGCAGCTTGCGTTCCAGCGCCTGCAATTCCGCGGCGACGTAATCGACGAAGGCACGGATGCGCCGCGGAATCTGGCGACCCGGCGGAAAGACCGCATGCAGGCTTTCCTCGCGGCGGTATTGCGGCAGCACGACCTGCAGCCGGCCGGCGGCAATATCTTCTGCCACATCCCAGACCGATTTCTGCGCCAGTCCCAGTCCCGCCAGCGCCCAGGCATGCGCGACCTCGCCGTTATTGGCCGCCAGTCGGCCATCGATGCGCAGGCTTTGCTCACCCTCGGGACTGGTGAAGCGCCAGATCTGAACGCCCGGGCCCTGGCCCGCGCAGACGGCGATGCAGTCGTGATGGGCGAGATCGCTTAAGGCCTGCGGTATGCCGCGCACCTTCAGATATGACGGCGCGGCGCAGATCACACGCTGTGCCGCCACCAGCCGCCGCGTCACAAGACTCGATTCCGGCAGGTCGCCGAAGCGGAAGGCGACGTCGATATTCTCGGTCAGCAGATCGACGATGCTGTCGTTGAGATGCAGATGAAGACGCACGCGCGGATGCCTGGCCGCGAAGCTGGCGATCAGCGGCGCCAGCCGCTTGCGGCCGAAGGCCACTGGCGCGCTGATGCGGATCGTGCCGGTCAGCACGCCATCGCGGCCCGACACGGCCTGCTCGGCATCGGCGACGCTGTTTAAGATCTCGCGGCAGCGCTCAAGAAAGGTCAGGCCTTCCTCGGTAAGCGTCAGTTTGCGCGTGGTGCGATTAACCAGCCGTGCGCCGAGGCGGCGTTCAAGCTGCGATAGCTGCTTGCTGACCACAGCAATGGAGAGGTTGAGCCGGCGCGCCGCCGCCGACAGGCTGCCGGCAATCGCCACGGCGGCAAAAATCTCCATTTCGCGAAGACGGTCCATCGCGAAGGAAGATAGAGCAGCTTAATGCAGAAGGGTACGCGGCTCGTCCGGCTTATCGTGGGATGCCGTCGAAGGAACGGCAGCCTCGGGCTCCGCGGCCTTGGCGCTGTCGCCGCGGCGCAGGCGCTCATGGGCGCGGACCGAAAACGGAATCGAGATCAGATAAGCCAGCAGCATGGCGCCCAAAGTATACCAGGGCTGGTTCAGCAGCCCGGCAACCAAGAGGCCCGTGGCCAGCAGGATGAGGCCGACATATTCGCGGCCGACGCGGACGCGCTTGAACGAAAATGTCGGCACGCGGCTGATCATCAGGCCGCCGATCAGCAGCAGCCACAGTGCATTCAGCGCTGGCGAGCGGAAGACGTCGCTGTCGATTTCCTGGCTGAGGATCAGGAAGACCAGCGCCAGGCCAGCGCCAGCCGGCGCCGGAACGCCGGTGAAGAAGCTGCCGGTCCATTGCGGCTTGTCGGGATCGTCCAGCGCCGTGTTGAAGCGCGCCAGACGCAACGCCGTACAGACGGAGAAGGCCAGCACGACCAGCCAGCCGGTATTGCCGCTGCCAAGCTCATGCAGGCTCCAGAAATACAGGATGATCGCCGGCGCGACGCCGAAACACAGGAAGTCAGACAGCGAGTCGAGTTCTGCGCCGAATTTCGACGCGCCTTTGAGCAGCCGCGCCACGCGGCCATCCAGCATGTCGAACAGGGCGGCGACCGCAATCGCGCCGATGGCGAATTTCCACTGCCCGACCAGGGCAAAGCGGATCGCGGTCAGACCCGAACAGAGCGCGACGATGGTCAGGATATTCGGGGCAAGCGTGTTCAGCGGCAGCTTACCCACCCGCTTCGGCGGGACGATGAGCTTCAGCGGCATCCGCTCCTCCTGTCGCATGAACCCTTTAAGCCTCCTAACACACCCGGCGTTGACGCCGTCTTAACGGACCTCGCCGACGCGAGGCTGTTCGTCGCTGTTGTCCTCGGCGACCACCGTTTCGCCGGCCACCGCACGCTGGCCGACGATCACCAGCGGCACCATGCCGTCATCGAGATAGATGTCGACGCGGCTGCCGAAGCGGATCATGCCGAAACGCTGGCCCGCCTTCAGTTCCTGGCCTTCGCGCACATTGCACAGGATGCGGCGAGCCACCAGGCCGGCGATCTGGACGACGGCGATCTCCTTGCCGTTCTTCAGCTTGATCTTCAGCGCCTGACGCTCGTTATCGACGCTGGCCTTGTCCAGGGCTGCATTAACGAAGCTGCCCGGACGATAGGCCGTCGCCGTGACAACACCGTCAACCGGGCTGCGGTTCACATGCACGTCGAAGACATTCATGAAGATCGAGATGCGCTGGCGCGGATCGAGGCCCATGCCGAGCTCTTCCGGCGGCACCGCACGCTCGATCATCTGCACGACGCCATCGGCCGGCGAAATCAAAAGCCCCTCGCGCACCGGGGTGACGCGCGGCGGATCGCGGAAGAAATAGGCGCACCACAAGGTCAGCACCACGCCCGCCCAGCCAAGCGGCTCGGCGATGAAGAAGAGAATCAGCGTCGCCGCCGCGAAGATCGCGATGAACTTGTAGCCTTCCTGGTGAATCGGCACCAGAACGGAACGGATCGTGTCCATATTGCCCCAGCCTGTGAACGGGATGACGGGCTAATCTAGTGATTGCCAGCGGTTATATAAAGGGGCGGAGGTAAAGGTTCTGGCTGGCGGAAGGCCGCATTCCGCAGCCGCGCTGCCATCGCCGCAATCCGTCATGCCCTGGCTTTGACCCAGGGATTTCTGGCCGCCTGCGCAGGACCCGCGGGTCAAGCCTGCGGGTGATGTATTGATACCTCGCTCCGCAATGCTTCACTCCGCCACTTCCGCCTTCGTTGCCGGGCGGGATACGGGCGCTGCGTTGGGGCGTTCGGAGGCGATCTCCTCGCCGGCTTCGCGGGCTTCCTGCTGCTTCTGCCACAAGGCTGCATAGAGGCCGTTCTGCGCCAGCAGGGCATGATGGCGGCCGCGTTCGGCGATGCGGCCATCGTCCAGCACAATGATCTCGTCGGCATCCACCACGGTGGAGAGGCGATGCGCGATGACGAGCGTCGTGCAGCCTTCTGCTGCGCGCTCCAAAGCGGCCTGGATCTCGCGCTCGGTATGCGTATCCAGTGCCGAGGTGGCCTCGTCGAAGACCATGATCTTGGGCTGCTTCAAAAGGGCGCGGGCAATGGCAACGCGCTGCTTCTCGCCGCCCGAAAGCTTCAGGCCGCGTTCGCCTACCATGGTCTGCATGCCATCGGGCAGGCGGCTGATAAGCTGATCGAGCTGCGCGAGCCGGGCCGCTTCGGCCACTTCGGCATCGCTTGCCTCCACCCGGCCGTAGCGGATGTTGTAGAGGATTGTGTCGTTGAACAGCACGGTATCCTGCGGCACGATGCCGATGGCCTTGCGTACGCTGAGCTGCGTCACATCGCGGATATCCTGACCATCGATGCGAATGCTGCCGCCGGTGATGTCGTAGAAGCGATAGAGCAGCCGCGACAGGGTCGACTTGCCGGCACCCGAAGCGCCGACCACCGCCACCTTGGCGCCGGGCGGGATACGGAAACTGACGCCTTTGAGGATTTCGCGGCGCGGGTCGTAGGCGAAGCGCACATCCTCGAAGACAATCTCGCCCTGCATGATCTGCAAGGCCGGAGCATTCGGCTTGTCCTGCACCTCCTGCGGCACGTCGAGCAGCTTGAACATCTGCTCCATGTCGATCAGGCCCTGCTTGATCTCGCGATAGGCGAAACCGAGAAAGTTGAGCGGCAAATAAAGCTGGATCAGATAGGCGTTGACCATCACCACATCGCCCAGCGTCATGGTGCCGTCGCGCACGCCAAGCACGGCGAAGCTCATCACGCCGATCAGGCCGACCGCGATGATGGCGCCCTGGCCGAGATTGAGCATGGCCAGCGTCGTCTGGCTTTTCACCGCGGCCTTTTCGTAGCGTTCCAGCGCCTCGTCGTAGCGGCGCGCCTCATGAGCCTCGTTGGTGAAATACTTCACCGTCTCGTAATTCAGCAGGCTGTCGATGGCGCGCGTATTGGCGCGCTGGTCCTCGTCGTTCATCTGCCGGCGGTATTTGGTCCGCCATTCGGTGATCAGCAGCGTGTAGACGATATAGCCGCCGATGGTGACCACGGTGATGGCGGCGAAGATCCAGCCGTAAAGCCACCACAGAATGCCGCCGACCAGGCCGATCTCGACGATGGTCGGCAGGATGTTGAAGGTCATGAACTGCAGGACGAACTGGATTCCCTTGGTGCCGCGTTCGATGACGCGGCTGAGACCGCCGGTCTGGCGCTCAAGATGGAAGCGCAGCGACAGCGCATGCAGATGATTGAAGACCTGCAGCGCCAGATCGCGGATCGCCGCCTGGGCCACTTTCGCAAAGACGGCATCGCGCAGTTCGCCGAAGGCCTGGGCGCCGACACGCGCAACGCCGTAGGCCAGCACCAGCGCCAAGATCGCGCCGACGGCAAGCTGGCCCGCTGAGACGCCGCTTTCCAGCAGATCGACGGCGCGCTTGAACAGATATGGCACCGCAACATTGACCAGCTTAGCGGCCACCAGGAAAACCATGGCGATGACGACTCGCAGCCGCAGATCGGGGCGGTCGGCTGGCCAGAGTCGAGGCAAAAACGACTGCGCGAGAGAATTTTTCAAGCTGGCCATGGCGGTTCGGAGCTGGTCGGGCGTAGTGGTCGGGAGGCGGGACAATTAATATAAGGACGCGAATGCAGCAGCGCTTGTGCGACGCCACTTGATCAAGCGGCAAAGCCAAGCGTATTGTTTGCCCCCCAAACTATTTCCCAATCCGGCAAGGGAGCGTTCCGATGAAAGTGGTGAGCTTCGTCCGCAATGGCAAGAGCTCGTATGGCGTGGTGGTTGGCCCCAATAACGACGGCATCGTGGATGTCGGCGCCAAGCTGGGCTCCAAATATCCCGATCTGGTGAGCGTGCTCAAGGCCGGCGCCCTGGCGGAAGTCGAAGCCGCCGCAAAGGGCGCTGCCGCGGATGTGCCTTTTGAAGGCACGACCCTGCTGCCGGTGGTGCCGAATCCCGGCAAGATCGTCTGCGTCGGCGTCAACTACGATGAGCATCGCCGCGAAATGGGCCGCGAGCCGCCGGGCCATCCGACCATCTTCCCGCGCTGGCCGGAAAGCCAGGTCGCCCATGGCCAGCCGGTGATCAAGCCCGCCGAATCCGACAAGCTGGATTACGAAGGCGAGCTGGCCGTCATCATCGGCAAGGAAGGCTATAAGCTGTCCGAGGACAAGGCGCTGGACATCATCGCCGGCTATAGCTGCTACATGGACGGCTCGGTGCGCGACTGGCAGACCCATACCAGCCAGTTCGCTCCCGGCAAGAATTTCGTCGCCACCGGCAGCTTCGGCCCGTGGATGGTGACGGCGGACGAGATCCCCGATCCGCAGGACCTGATGCTGGAGACCCGCCTGAACGGCCAGGTGATGCAGAAGTCCGGCACCGACCTGATGACCTTCAACGTGCGCAAGATCATCCGCTACATCACCACCTGGATGCCGCTGAAGCCCGGCGACGTGATCGCCACCGGCACGCCGGGCGGCGTCGGCACCAAGCGCAACCCGCCGGTCTACATGAAGGATGGCGACGTGGTCGAGGTCGAGATCAGCAAGGTCGGCCTGCTGCGCAATCCCATCAAGGCGGCGTAGGCGATCCATCCTTTCTGTCCTGCAAAGCGCGGCGTTGGAAAAGACGCCGCGCTTTTTTCATCTTGCATTTTCTCACCGGCCGGTGAGAGTCACCGATGATCGGCGCCAACCGCGTCGGCAATGCTGCTGAAGCCGTCTTTCTTCAACAGCGCAGCAAGTTCGGACTTGATCCGCGCGACCAGACCCGGGCCCTCATAGACCAGCGCGGAATAAAGCTGCACGGCATTGGCGCCGGCGCGGATCTTGGCATAAGCCTGGGCGCCCGAGGAGATGCCGCCCACACCGATCAGGGTCATCTTGCCACCGACCTGCCGGTAAAGCTGGCGCAGGACTTCGGTGGAGCGTTCGAATAACGGGGCACCGGACAGCCCGCCCGTTTGCTTGGAATTGCCGCTGCGCAGGCTCGCCGGGCGGGCGATGGTGGTGTTGGTCGCCACGATGCCATCCAGTTCGAAGTTCAAGGCAAGCTGCGCGATGGCGTCGATATCCTCATCGGCCAGATCGGGCCCGATTTTGACCAGCAGCGGCGTTTTGAGCTGGCGATGCAGCGGCTGAATCCGCGTCAGCAGCGCCGACAATTCCTCGCGGCCCTGCAGATTGCGCAGGCCCGGCGTATTCGGCGAGGAGACGTTGACGACCGCGAAATCGACCAGCGGCGCCAGCTTTTCATACGATGCGGCATAATCACCTGGCCGGTCTGTGCTGTCCTTGTTGACGCCGAGATTGACGCCGACCAAACCCTGCGGGGCAGACGGGCTGCCGCGCCGCTGCTCCAGCCGACGCGCCATGATGGCCAGGCCTTCATTGTTGAAGCCCATGCGGTTGATCACCGCGCGATCTTCCTCCAGGCGGAAAAGGCGCGGCTGCGGATTGCCGGGCTGTGGCCGCGGCGTCACGCCGCCGACTTCGACAAAGCCGAAGCCAAGCCGCAGCATCGCATCCGGCACTTCGGCGTTCTTGTCGAAACCGGCTGCAAGGCCGACCGGATTGCCGATCCTTTTACCGAAGAGCCGGGTCGCCAGCACCGGATCGTCGATATGTCGCAAAAATGGGGTCAATCCGGACTTGAGCAGCGTCAGGGTCAGCCGATGGGCTTTTTCGGCATCCACATGGCGGATGAAAGGCCAGACAAGGCTGCGATAAAGGCTCATGACACGAACTCCGCCGTCATCAGGGACTGCGCGGCAACCGTGTCGTAAGCAAGCGACGGATAAACGGTTTCATGCATGACAACGATCGTTTCGATAGGAAAGCTCAGGTCGATGGTGCAGGCCGCGATCCGCATAGCGAAATCGGCCGGCAGTTTTTCCGGCTGCGCGTAACGGGCTAAGGTGACGTGGATCAGATCATAGCGCACGGCGCCGCCGGGCGGCGGCGGCAAGGCTTCCGCCATGCGGCGGCGCAACGCCCAGACGGCCTCCTCCGGTTCGGCCACGGCGATCACCGCCGTGGGCGTTGCCCGCAGCCTGCGCAAACGAAGTGCAAAGGCACGCTGCCCGGCGCAGAATTCAACAAGCTCGGCCAAAGCGCGCGGGCCGTGCGCCTGCCAATAGGCTTCCTTGTCGAAGTTTGAGCGCACCGGAGCAATGCCATAAAGCGAGGCATGCAACGTGGGCAGTGGCGGCAGATGCAGGTGATCCGGCCCGCCTGCAATCTCAGCGATCCTGGACAGAATCCTGGCCACCTGCTGCTGAAAGCCGTCCGATGCAAAGCTGGCCAGCGTGTAGGACAAAACCGGCCTGGCCCAGAGCGGATCGCCAAGAAAAGCATCCGTCATGGCATGTCGTCCGGAAAGACATGACGGCCATCCGCGCCCAGCGGCAAATCGGTCACACGATAGACGGCATCGACGGGAAGAGCGCCGTAAAGATGCGGGAAGAGATCGTTGTTGCGCGAGACTTCCCATTTCAGCGGCGCGGTGAGCCTGGCCGCATCAACATAAAGCAGCAGCAGGTCGGCCAAGCCCGCATAATGCTTGGCCGCCGTTTCCGCTGCCTGGGCGGCCGTGGAAAAGTGGATGAAACCATCGCGGATATCATGCGCCGTGCCAGCAAAGGCACCGGCGGCCTGGGCCGCCTTCCAATCGGACCTGGCGACGATGCGGTAGATGGTGGTTGGGGGGAAGGTCATGGCGCAGGTATAGCCGAAGCCCGGTTGAGCGTCACCTCGTCCGGTCCGCCCAAGGCGCAGCGGCCCATTCAAAAAAGCGGATGGCCGAGATGAGGTCCAGCCGACACCCAGCGCACAGATCCAGCCGGCGGCCGGACGCCATCGGGCGACAAAGACCGAGCGATGCAAAGCCTCGACGAGTGTCAGTTCGACCTGAAGCTCGTTCGGACGCTGGCGCAGCTTTTCCGCACGGCCTGCGCCTGAAGACGCTCCTCCTTCGATGTGAAGAGCGCCGATGTGAAGAGCGCGTCTAAGATATTCTCAATCGCCTCGATCAAAGAGATAACGGGCAGCGCGACGATCTTGTTCAGCGTCGCCGCGCGCATCGCCCCCGCGCGCCAGACATCCAGCGGGAAAGCCTGATCAATGTAACCGGCGGCGCGCGCCGGCAGAGCTGACGAGATCATCGCGCGCTCCAGGCCAGCGGCGAGGACGGCACGCCTTGATCGAGTTTGGCTTCGACCCGCAGCAGGTGCTCGGTCAGGCGGGTCTCCGCATCTTTCATATGGCTGAGCGACGCATAGTTCTGCGCCACTTCAAGCCTGTAGTCGGCCAAGGCCGCCCGCGTTGCCGCAATCGCCGCGCGATGCTCGCTTTGCATTTGCGCGATCGTCTGCTCCAGGCGATCGCGCTGGCTCTGCGTGAGCCAGAGCAAGCCCGCCAAAGCCGGCAGTTCGACGGCGCTGAGCCACCACATCAAGTCGAAGGTCATCGTTCCAGTCATGGCGTGTCTCCTTCCTTTCGGGCTCGACAATCTGTGGTCGCAAAGCCCAAAGACTCGATCGCTTGCGGATGAGGCTCTTGGCTTCTCCCGGCGCAGGCTCTGGCGCCCGAGTCACCGCCTGCGCATGGCCGCGCTTCGTTCCCACAGGGTCTATGTTCGGAACATACAGGGGGTATTGTCAAGGGATATTTTCCGCATACAAAGAAGAATTTCCTAATAAGTTCTTATTCGCTGCTATGCAGGCTGATCAGCCATGCAACCGTCCCGATGCAGGAAAAAGGCAGCGGCGGCATCAGCCGGCGCGGCAGCTGAAAAAAACCGGAACCGTGACGGTGCACCGGCGGAGCCCGCGCAGGCGCGCGCCCGGATCAGCATTTCTGGACCAGTCATAAAACTGCGGATTTCCAGGTGATGCATGAGAGATCGGCACCGATCCGGCCAGCCTTGCGGGCTGTACATATGGGCATGATGCTGACAAGGCGGGCTTTCCCCGCCACCGCAGTCTGGCAAGCTGGTTTTTTTTGACAAAGGCTGCCACCGCCCGGTCGGCTCGATCTGCCGCGTATGCTCCAGGCCAGCACCTTGAGCGCTTGAAGGGGCGGTATAAAGGGCGAGAAAGCCGATTCTGGAGCCATTTGTTCTACAAATGTCCCATAAGGCAACGAGAACAAATAGAATAAATAAGCTATATATAGATATATAGTCCCATTGAGTTCCTTAGCCAAACCCGCATATTGAGAATATTCCTGTAGCCAAATCGGCCGATTTGTAAGACGATGTTCCCATGCTTACCCATAAGGCGATTTGGGCCGCGATCGACGGCCTAGCCGAACGTTACGGCCTCACCGCATCCGGCTTGGCTCGCAAGGCCGGCCTCGATCCCACGACCTTCAACCGCAGCAAACGCGTCTCGCGCGACGGCAAGCAGCGCTGGCCGTCGACGGAATCGATCTCCAAGGTGATCGAGGCGACCGGAGCCAGCGTCGAGGAATTCATGAGCTTCCTCGTCAGCAACGGCGCATCGCGGCCGATTGCGCGCATTCCGCTGATCGGCTTGGCACAGGCGGGCGCGGCCGGCTATTTCGACGATGCCGGCTTTCCGACCGGCGAGGGCTGGGAAAAACTGCCGTTTCCCGAGATGGACGATCCGCAGGCTTATGCGCTGGAGATCAGCGGCGACAGCATGCTGCCGGTCTATCGCGACGGCGATGTGGTGATCGTGTCGCCTGCCGCCAGCATCCGGCGCGGCGACCGCGTGATCGCCAAGACCGTGCAGGGCGAAGTGATGTGCAAGATCCTGGCCCGCCGCACGCTGACCCGCGTCGAACTGACGTCTTTCAACCCCGCGCATCCGGATCGCAGCTTCGACGTGCATGAGCTGGCCTGGATGGCGCGGATCGTCTGGGCGCGGCAGTAACGGCGCAGACCAGTAATCTGCGCCGTAATCAGCGCATAACAGTCAGTCGGCAAGCGCGTCTCCCTTCTGGGAGAAACCAGGTGGTTCGCAGAACGCGGCATGCCGCGTGACGAATTCCATGCTGCATCCTGTAACGGCGCGGCTGGATCGTGTAACCAGGGCAGATCGATGAGCGTCCCGCCCCTCTCCTCTCTTCTTGCGCGGCTGCCGGCCCTGGTGGCTGGCGGCGGCGTGGCCTGGTGGGCGGATTCTGATGCCCCGGGTGCTGTCGAGAAGCTGTCGCCGGATGCAGCAGCAAGACGTACCCGCGCGACACCGCCGCTGCTGGTGCATGCCAAGGCCACGGCGGCGCGGCTGGGCGTGGAGCCGAATTTTGCTGCTTTCGATTTGCTCGATCTTTTCGCCTTCGTGCGGCCGGCAAAATTCTGCCTGCCGACGCCGCACGGTCTGCTGCAACGCATCGGCCTCGACGCCGCCGACGACGAGGAAGCAGTCCAGTATCTTCGCGAAGCTGCGCTGACCTTGCTGCAGGAACTGCCGCGGCAATCGCCACGCAGCCTGCGCCGCGTTGCGAGGCTTGCGCAGTCGCTGCAAAAAGCCGGCTGGCCCTGGGCGCCCTATATTCTCGCCGCGCTCGGTCCGGAACAGGCGGCCGCACCGGCAGGCGGTTTCGGCGGCTTCGACATCTGGCAGGAATTGCCCGATTGGGTCGATTACGCGCCGCCGCCGCCGCCCGATACGCAATCGGTGACGCCGATGGAGGCGCGCGAGCGTCTGGCGCGCCTGCTGGGCCAAAGAGGCGAAGGCGGGGCGGCCGAGATGCGCGATGCCCAGGCCGACTATGCCGCCACCACGGCGCAGGCCTTCGCGCCGCGCGAGATGATCGGCATGCCGGAAATCGTTCTGACCGAAGCCGGCACCGGCATCGGCAAGACGCTGGGCTATATCGCCCCGGCCAGCGTCTGGGCCGAGAAGAATGGCGGCACGGTGTGGCTGTCGACCTATACGAAGAATCTGCAGCGGCAGCTGGACCGCGAACTCGATCGGCTGTTCCCCGATCCCGCCGAGAAGGCCGCGAAAGTTGTCATCCGCAAGGGTCGCGAGAATTATCTCTGCCTGCTTAATCTTGAAGACGCGCTGCAGGGCGGCGCGGCGCGGCCGCAGGACATGGTTCCGCTGGCGCTGATTGCGCGCTGGGCCGGTGCAACGCGGGACGGAGATCTGGCCGGCGGCGACTTTCCCGCCTGGGCGGTCGACCTGCATGGCCGCAACCGCACGCTGGGACTGACCGACCAGCGCGGCGAATGCATTCATGCCGGCTGTCCGCATTATCGAAAATGCTTCATCGAGCGCGCCGTGCGCAAATCGCGCAAGGCGGAGATGGTGATCGCCAATCATGCGCTGGTGATGATCCAGGCTGCGTTGGGCGAAGACGACAGCCAGAAGCCGCTGCGCTACGTCTTCGATGAAGGCCATCATCTCTTCGACGCCGCCGACAGCGCCTTTGCCGCGCATCTGACCGGCCAGGAAAGCGTCGAGCTGCGCCGCTGGCTGCGCGGTCCGGAAGGCGGCCGGCGCAGCCGCGCGCGAGGACTGGCCAACCGCATCGGCGATCTGGTCGTCGAAAACGAAAAAGGCCGCGTCGCGCTGGAAGAAATCGTCGAAGCCGCGCGCGCCCTGCCCGCCGATGGCTGGCTGGGCCGTCTGAGTGATGGCGTGCCGGCCAATAGCGGCGAGAAGTTCCTCGCCAAGGTGCGCCAGCAGATCCTCGCCCGCGCGCCGCAGCCCGATAGTCCATATGGCCTTGAATGCCCCACCAAGGAACCGGTGGACGGTCTTGTCGATACAGCGCATGGCTTTGCCGCCGCCATGATGCGCATTCTTGAGCCGATGAACAGGCTGGTGAAATGCCTGTCCGACATGCTGGCGGATGAAACGGCCGAACTGGACACAGCAACGCGCGCCCGCATGGAAGGCGCGCTGCGCGGCCTGCTGCGTCGCAAGCTGACCCTGGAAGCCTGGCGCAGCATGCTGCTCGATCTTGAGACGGAAACGCCGCCGAGCTTTGTGGATTGGTTTGCGCTGGAACGCATCGATGGCCGCGATTTCGATCTCGGCCTGTACCGCCATCATCTCGATCCGATGCTGCCTTTTGCCGCCGCCGTGCTGAAGCCGGCCCATGGCGTGGCGATCACCTCGGCCACCTTGCGCGACCTTGCACCGGCCAAGGCCGATGCGGCGCCGGAACAGGCCTGGGTCAGCGCCGAAATACGTACGGGCGCGCGCCATCTGCCGCAGCCGGCGCGCCGCGCCGCTTTCCCCTCGCCCTTCGATTATGCCGGACGTACCCGTGTGCTGGTGGTCACCGATGTGCGCCGCGATGCCATGGATCAGGTGGCAGCCGCCTATCGCGAGCTGTTTCTGGCTGCAGGCGGCGGCGGGCTGGGGCTGTTCACGGCGATCTTCCGTCTGCGGGCGGTGCAGAAGCGCATTCTCAAGCCGCTGGCGGACGCGGGCCTGCCGTTATTCGCCCAGCATGTCGATCCGCTGGACAATGCGACGCTTGTTGACATCTTCCGCAGCGAGGAACATGCCTGCCTGCTTGGAACCGATGCGATGCGTGACGGCGTCGACGTGCCGGGCGCGTCCTTGCGGCTGGTGGTTTTCGACCGCGTGCCCTGGCCGCGGCCGGATCTGCTGCACAAGGCGCGCCGGGCTGCCTTCGGCGGTCAGGCCTATGACGATCTGCTGACGCGCCTGAAACTGAAACAGGCTTATGGCCGTCTGCTGCGCCGGGCGGATGATTACGGTGTGTTCGTCGTACTCGATGCGCAGCTGCCGTCACGCCTGCTTTCGGCTTTTCCGGCCAGCGTGGATGTGCGGCGTGTCGGCATCGCCGAAGCCGTCGCCGAGACGCGCAGCTTCCTCGCGCAGATGCGGCTGGACAGCGGCGCAGCCCAGCAGGCCTAGATCAATGCTGCCTGATTATTGCTGCTCGAGCGCGGTGACGACCGCCTGATGCGCCGCGTCGGCAAAGATCATGTCCATATGCCCAAGCCCCGGCAGAACCGTGATCTGCGCATCGGAGCGGATCTCCTTGATCAAGGGCGGAAAGGCCTCGGCGACGAAGAGCTCGTCATTTGCGCCGACCAGCACCACAGGCGGCACCGGCATCTTGCGGAAGTCGGCGGCGTAGTCTTCATGCGCCTTGAAATTGCGCCATAGCCGGTAGGAATAGGCATAAGGCTGACCCTCGGCATCCTCACGCGCGAAAGCCAGCACCGGCAAATCCTGAAACCAGGGCAAGCCGAGCTTGTCGAGCACGGACAAACCGATCAGGCGCGGAATGTACGCCGTCGCCCAGCCGCCGCCTTGCGGACGATAGGTCGGCGCGTCGTGATGCAGCATCGGCGCCAGCAGGATGTAGCGGCGGAATTTCTCCGACAGATGCGATCCGGCAATCCGCAGCGTGAAGCCGCCACCGGATGAAAAGCCGATCAATGTCCATTGCGCCGCCGGATGCGTGGTGGATTGCGCCGCCAGGAAATCCTCCAAGTCGTCTTCGAGCTGGCCGACATAATCGATATCGCCGCGCCGTCCGCTCTGGCCATGGCCGCGGATGTCGATGGCAAAGACACTGGGCGGATCAGGCATGGCGTGCAGCGCCCGCGCCAACGCATGCATGCTTTCCGCCTGCGCCGTCGATCCATGCACGAGAATAACAGCCCGCGCGATCGCACCGGAATAAGCGCGATAGGCCAAAGCAGTTCCGTCACGGGCGCGGATGAACCGCCGTTCAGGCAAGGCGGTAATATTCTGCTGCGCAACCAGCTCGTTGACAGCGGTTAATGGCGGCGGTGGCGGCGCGCTTCCCCACACGATCGCTGCGGCCACGACGGCAACCGCGAAGAGCAAGGTGCCGAGACCGGGCAGGATCACGTAGCGAACAACGGCGCGCATGATCCCCAAGCTTGCTTTGCCCAAGTGAAAAAGGAAAGCCTGTTGTGATGGCAAAAATGTGGCCTATGGCGGCGGCGGATGATGAATTTTTCTGCACTTGCAGTCGCTCCGACATGCTCTCATAGTCGGCAGAACTCCACCTCAATCAGCAGCCGGATCATGTCTACCATCACACCGCACAACGCCTTGATCTATGCCATGGTGATCGCTGCCGTGGCGGATGGAAAATTGAAGGAATCGGAAGTGGCCGCAATCGAAGTGGCAGTGCGTCATCTGCCGATCTTCCAGGACTATTCACTCGATGCCATGCGCGTCGCGACCGGCGACTGCGTTGCATTGCTGGATGAGGAAGACGGCATCGATGCCGCGCTCGGCCTCGTCAAGGAAGCGCTGCCGCCGGATTGGCGCGAGACGGCCTATGCGCTGGCCTGCGATATCGTCGCGGTCGACGGCCACGGCCGGCAGGAAGAATTGCGCTGGCTGGAAATGCTGCGCCATGAGATCGGCGTGGAACGTCTGCATGCCGCCGCCATCGAGCGCGGGGCGCGCGCCCGCTACAAGCGCGCCGCTGCCCTCGTGCCGGCGGAGTAGCCGCGATTGAGCGGCGATGCGCAGCAATGGTCAGGACATCCTTCTGCGGCGCATCGTTGATGCGCTCTCTCCGATCCCGGGCATCGACGTCATCACGCTCGGCGGCTTACGCGCGCGCGGCGTAGCATCGACGGAATCCGATTACGACATCGGCCTCTATTACGATCCCCGCCATGTCTTTGACCTGGCTGCGCTGCAAGCGGCCGTTTCCGCTCTGGATGAAGACGCATCGCTGACGCCCATCGCCGGCTGGGGACCCTGGATCAACGGCGGCGGCTGGCTGACGGTCGATGGCCAGCGCGTCGATCTTCTGTATCGCGATCTCTACAAGGTGCGCATGGTGATCGACGATTGCTGCATGGGCCGCGTCACCACGCATTACCAGCCCGGCCATCCGCATGGCTTCGTCTCCGCCATCTATATGGGCGGAGTCGCTCATGGCCGTGCGCTGTGGGATCCGACCAATGCCTTCGCCGCCCTGAAGCGGCTGACAACGCCCTATCCCGATGCACTGCGTGAGGCTTTGCCGCAGGCCTTCCAATGGGAAGCCGAATTCGCCCTGAGCAATGCCGAAAAGAGCCTGCATCGCGGCGATCTCTGTTATCTTTCCGGCTGCGTCTTCCGCTGCGTATCCTGCCTCTGCCAGGTGCTGTTCGCGTTGAACGGCGAATATCTGCTGAACGAGAAGAATGCCGTCGCCCAGGCCGACGGGTTCACTCTGGCGCCGCGGCATTTTTGCAGCGGCGTCGAAAGCGTCTTCATGGCCATCGGCAATGGCGCACCGGAAGACGGTCTTGAACGCCTGCGGCAGATGGTGCGCGAGACCGCCGCCTTGGTGCGTGGCGGCGAATTCGATCTGGCCTAGGCGACGGCTTCGCCGGCGCTTGCAGCCATGGGCTGCGCCAATGCGCTGCCAGGCGGCACGATCAACTTTATCGCCCGCGCGCCGATCCTCACTTTTGCCGGCAGGTAGGTCACGATATCACCATCGGCCTGCACGGGCTCCGTCTTTGGGCCGAAAATGTCGATGCGATGGCCGCGCACCAGTTCGATCTCCGGCAATCTGTGCAACCGCCCCAGCATCAGCGCCGCCGCCGCGCGCAGGACGCCGGCGCGCCCGCTTTTCCTGAACAGGCAGACCTCAAAGGCGGGATCGTTCAGTCGCGCATGCGGCGCGCAGACGAATTTGCCGCCATAGAAATGCCCCTTGGCGATGACGGCCGAAGCACAAGCGTAATCCACGCCATCGATCGCCAGCCGGAATCCCGGCCCGTCATAGCGGATGAACTGCCGCAGGGTTTCAATCACATAGGCGCCCTTGCCGAGCCAGAATTTTTGTCGCGGCGACAGGGCCGCGACGACATGGGCATCGAAGCCGATCCCGGCCATGATGGTGAACAGGCGGTCATTCACATAGCCGGGCCAGATCCGCGCCACCGGTCCATGCAGCAAGGCCTGCGTCGCGGCAGAAGGACCAAGCGGCAATCCGATTTCCAGCGCCAGCACATTGGCAGTGCCCAGAGGAAGGATGCCAAGCGGGGCCGCATCCTCGGGCAGGCCGTTGGCGATTTCGCCGATGGTGCCGTCGCCGCCGGCCGCGACCACGGCATCGTAGCGCGCAGCAAGCGCCTCGGCGGCAAAGCGTTCCGCATCGCCGCGCCGGGTGGTCGGGCGGAACTCAGCCGCACAGCCGGCGTCTTTCAATAAATCGAGCCAGGCTTGCAGCCGGGCGCGCCTGCGCGGGTTCAGCCGGCCGGATCCCGCGGCCGGGTTGTAGATCACCAGCAGGCGGCGGCGCTGCGACACAGGCATGCGGGCCCGGATAGCAGATTTGCTCCGCCCGGTTAAGGACGGTTTTATGCCCGGCCCTGCCCGGGCGGGCGGCGCGATCTCCTCACCCCGAAGCGTGCACATATTATTGTATGCTATGCAGGCAGAATGCGGTGGCATCCGATTCTCTGGCACCTCTTCCTGCTCTTTCTGGCCGCCCCGGCCATGGCCGCCGGCCCGGTCAAGGTTGTGGACGGCGACACGCTGCAGATCGGTACGGTCACCTATCGCTTCTATGGCATCGACGCTCCGGAAAAAGACCAGATTTGCAGGAAAAACGGCGTCGACTGGCTGTGCGGGCAGGAGGCGGCGGCCTATCTGCGCCGCCTGATCGGCAACCGCCAGGTCCGCTGCCGGGAAAAGGACCGCGACCGCTATGGCCGCATCGTTGCGATCTGCTGGGCCGGCCGGATCGAGCTGAACCGGGAGATGGTCCGCGCCGGCCTGGCCTGGGCCTATACCGACTATGCCCGCGACTATGAGGATGCCGAACGGGAGGCTCAGATCGGCGGCCGCGGCTTCTGGGCCGGCGAGGCCCAGCCCGCCTGGGAATGGCGGCGGCAAAGGCGGCGCCATATAGGCCCGCAGACGGGCCAGAATCCGGGGTTGACAGCCCCTTAGCGGCAGTTATAGTGCGCGACCTCGGAATTCGGGTGGCGCCGGAAGGCTGGCGCTGCCATTTTCTTATGGAAAACCAATATGTTCGCAGTGATCAAGACCGGCGGTAAGCAGTACAAGGTGGCGGCGGGCGACGTGCTCGAGGTCGAGCTGTTGGCCGGTGAGGCCGGTGACAAGATCGAATTCGATCAGGTTCTGGCCGTCGGCAAGGGTGCCGATCTGAAGGCCGGCAAGGCGGTTGGCGCCGCCAAGGTGAAGGCCGAGGTGATCGGCCGCACCCGCGGTCCGAAGCTGATCGTCTTCAAGAAGCGCCGCCGGCAGAATTCGCGCCGCAAGAACGGTCATCGCCAGCAGTACACGGCGGTGAAGATCCTCGAGATCGCCGCCTGATCGGCGCATAGAGTTTAAGGAGACAGTTCCATGGCACACAAAAAAGCTGGCGGCTCCTCGCGCAACGGCCGCGACTCCGAGTCCAAACGCCTCGGCGTCAAGAAGTTCGGTTCGGAAGCCGTCGTCGCCGGCAACATCCTGGTCCGCCAGCGCGGCACCAAGATGCATCCGGGCAAGAATGTCGGCATCGGCAAGGATCACACCCTGTTCGCCCTCGTGGACGGCAAGGTGAAGTTCCATGACGGCAAGAATGGCCGTACTTTCGTGTCGGTGCTGCCGCCGGAGGCGTGATCTCACGCGCCTTTCCCGAGAGCATAGCAAATCGATCAAGGGGAATGGCGCAGGCCATTCCCCTTTTTCGTTTTGACGACATAGCAGCAGCACAATGAAATTCCTCGATCAGGCCAAGGTCTATATCGAAAGCGGGCATGGCGGCGCCGGCGCCGTCAGCTTCCGCCGCGAAAAGTTCATCGAGTTCGGCGGACCAGACGGCGGCAATGGCGGCAAGGGCGGCGACGTCTGGGCCGAATGCGTCGACGGCCTGAACACGCTGATCGACTACCGCTATCAGCAGCATTTCCGCGCCGCCCGCGGCGGCCATGGCATGGGCCGCCAGCGGTCCGGGGCCAATGCGCCCGACGTGGTGCTGAAAGTGCCCAAGGGTACGCAGATCTTCGCCGAGGACAACGAAACGCTGATCGCCGATCTGACGGAAGTGGGCCAGCGCGTGCTGCTGGCCAAGGGCGGCGATGGCGGCTTCGGCAACGAGCATTACAAGTCTTCCACCAACCGGGCGCCGCGCCGCGCCGATCCCGGCTGGCCCGGTGAGGAGAAGTGGATCTGGCTGCGGCTCAAGCTGATCGCCGATGCCGGTCTGGTCGGCCTGCCCAATGCCGGCAAGTCAACCTTCCTGTCGCGCGTTTCCCGCGCCAAGCCCAAGATCGCCGATTATCCCTTCACCACGCTGAAGCCCCAGCTTGGCGTGGTGAAAACCAATGACCGCGAATTCGTGCTGGCCGACCTGCCCGGCCTGATCGAAGGCGCGGCGGACGGCGCTGGTCTTGGCCATCGCTTTCTAGGCCATGTCGAGCGCTGCGCCGTCATCCTGCATCTGCTGGACGGCACGGCGGAAGATCCGGTCGCCAACTGGAAACTCATCCGCAAGGAACTGAAGGCCTACGGCGCCGGGCTGGACAAGAAGCCCGAGATCATCGGCCTCAACAAGATCGACGCCCTGAGCGAAGAGGAAGTGAAGGAAAAGCTGACCAAGCTCAGGCGCTCGGCCAAACGGCCGGTCTTTGCGCTGTCCGGCGTCTCCGGCGCGGGCGTGGATGAAGTCGTCGCCAAGCTCTACGAGGTGATCGCCGAAGCGCGCGCCGCGGAGAAGGCGGAGGCGGAAAATGCGTGATCGGCGCTCTACTCCCCTGACGTCATGCCACCGCCTGGCCGTGGCATGACGGCTGTTTTTGTATCGAGTTCGCTATGACTGATGCTTTGAAGAAAGCAAAACGCGTTGTCGTCAAGGTCGGCTCGTCCCTGCTGGTCGACAGCGAGAAGGGCACCCTGCGGGCCGCATGGCTGAATGCGCTGGTCGATGACATCGCTGCCCTGCGTGAAGAGGGCAAGGACGTGCTGGTGGTTTCCTCCGGCGCGATTGCGCTTGGCCGCCGCATTCTCGGCCTGCCGGGCAAAACCCTGCGTCTGGATGAAAGCCAGGCGGCGGCGGCGGCCGGGCAGATCCGTCTGTCGGCGGCCTGGCAGGAAGCGCTGGCGCGGCATGATCTGAAGACCGCGCAGATCCTGCTTACCTTGGGCGATACGGAATCGCGGCGGCATTACCTCAACGCTCGCGAAACCGTGCACACGCTCCTCAAGCTCGGCGTCGTTCCCGTGATCAACGAGAACGACACGGTGGCGACGGCGGAAATCCGCTTCGGCGACAACGACCGCCTGGCGGCCCGCGTCGCGCAGATGATCTCGGCCGACTGCCTGGTGCTGCTGTCCGATATCGACGGCCTTTATTCGGCCGATCCCGGCCTCGATCCCAATGCCAAATTCTTCCCTGTGATCGAGCAGATTACGCCCGAAATCGAAGCGATGGCCGGCGTGTCGCGCTCCGGCCTTGGCCGCGGCGGCATGATCACCAAGATTCTCGCGGCCAAGATCGCAGTGGGTGCGGGCTGCGCCATGGTGATCGCCAACGGCAAGGTGATGCATCCGGTAAAATCGATCCGCGATGGCGGACGCTGCAGCTGGTTCCTGGCGGAAGGAACGCCAAGCGCGGCGCGCAAGCAATGGATCGCCGGCCATCTCAACCCGCAGGGCTCGATCACCGTCGATGCCGGCGCGGTGAAGGCGCTGAAGCAGGGCCGCTCGCTGCTGCCCGCTGGCGTGACCGATGTCGAAGGCCGCTTCCAGCGCGGCGATTTGGTGCGCGTGCTCGATCCCGAGGGCATCGAGATCGCGGTGGGCTTAAGCGCCTATGCCGATGAAGATGCGCGCCGCATCAAAGGCCATAAATCCGGCGACATCGCGGAGATTCTCGGCTACGGTGGCCGTGACGAGATGATCCACCGCGACGATCTGGTTCTGCGTTAAGGACGATACCGATGACCGCGCATGCGACGATCTCCGACACGACCGCTTCCATTGCCGCCCTGATGGATCAGATGGGCCGCGACGCGAAAGCCGCCGCCGCCATTCTGGCCACCGCCTCGACTGGACAGAAGAACGCCGCGCTGCGCGCCGCCGCTCAGGCCTTGCAAACGCGCGAGGCAGAGATTCTTGCTGCCAACGCTGAAGATATGGCAGCTGGCAGGCAGAAGGGCCTGAGCGCGGCCCTGCTGGATCGTTTGATGCTGAACAGCAAACGGATTGCCGGGATCGCGCAAGGTCTGGAAGAGATCGCCGCCCTGCCCGATCCGGTCGGCGGCGTGATCGCCGAATGGACGCGGCCGAATGGTTTGAAGATTCAGCGCGTGCGCACGCCGCTCGGCGTGATCGGCGTGATCTTCGAAAGCCGCCCCAATGTCACCGCCGATGCCGGTGGGCTCTGCCTGAAGGCGGGCAATGCCTGCATTTTGCGCGGCGGCTCTGAAAGCTTTAGGTCCAGCCGCGCCATCCATGCCTGCCTGGTGGAAGGATTGAAGAGCGCCAAATTGCCGGAAGCGGCGATCCAGCTTGTGCCCACCACCGACCGCGCCATGGTCGGCGCCATGCTGACCTCGCCGCAATGGCTGGATGTCATCGTGCCCCGCGGCGGCAAGTCGCTGGTGGCGCGCGTGCAGTCGGAAAGCCGCGTGCCGGTCTTCGCGCATCTCGAAGGCAACTGCCATATCTATGTCGAGGAAAGCGCCGATCCCGACATGGCCGAGCGCGTGGTGGTGAATGCCAAGCTGCGGCGCACCGGCGTCTGCGGAGCGGCCGAGACATTGCTGGTGGAACGCAGCGCTGCCAAAACCCTGCTGCCCCGGCTCGTGAAAGCCCTGCTGGACAAAGGCTGCGAAGTGCGCGGCGATGCCGAGGTGCAGGCAGCCGACGCCCGCGTGAAGCCCGCCACCGAAGAGGATTGGGCGACCGAGTATCTCGATGCCATCATCGCCGCCAAGGTGGTCGATGGCCTGGATGATGCCATCCGGCATATCTCCACCTATGGCTCGCATCACACCGAAGCGATTCTCACCGGGGATACCGGCCATGCTGCCACCTTCATGAACCGGCTGGACAGCGCCATCCTGCTGCATAACGCCTCCACGCAGTTTGCCGATGGCGGCGAGTTCGGCATGGGGGCGGAGATCGGCATTGCCACCGGCAAGATGCATGCCCGCGGACCGGTCGGCGTCGAGCAGTTGACGACCTTCAAGTATCTCGTGCACGGTAACGGTCAGGTTCGGCCCGACTAAACCCATCCTTTTTTGAAACGGCAGCGCGATCCATCCATGATCCCATCCTTCGGTTCGCGCCTGTCATTGCGGATTGGATTGCTGGGCGGCTCGTTCAATCCCGCCCATGCCGCGCATCGCGAGATCAGCCTGATCGCATTGCACCGGCTGAAGCTCGATCAGGTCTGGTGGCTGGTCAGCCCGCAGAATCCGCTCAAGACAGCCGACGGCATGGCGCCGCTGGCCGAGCGCCTGGCCGGCGCGGCGCAGGTCGCCGCGCATCCGCGCATCAAGGTCACCGCCATCGAGACGCGGCTCGGCACCCGCTATACCGCCGATACGCTGGAGCATCTGCGGCGCCACTATCCGAATCTGCGCTTCGTCTGGCTGATGGGGGCCGACAATCTCAACCAGATCCGCTACTGGGACCGCTGGGAGGACATCGCGCGCAGCATGCCGATTGCCGTGCTCGACCGCCCCGGCCATAACCTGACCGCGCCGCAAAGCCTGGCCGGCCGCTATATGAATCGCTGGCGCCTGCCGCAGCATGAGGCGGCCGCGCTCGCCAGCCTGCAGCCGCCATGCTTCCTGCTGCTGAAGTCAAAGCTCAATCCGTTGAGCGCAACCGCGCTGCGACAGCGCAAAGCTGGCTAGTCCAGCGCGCGCAAGGCCAGCGTCGCCACGCCGATCAGGCTCTCGCCGGCCACCAGTCCGGCGGCCAGTCCAACCACATGCCGCTCCGCCCATTGCGGCGCGATACGCGCAATCAGCGCCGCCGCTGCCGCACCCAGGAAGAGCGAGATCGCATTCCAGGCCGGCACCACGAAAGCCAGGCCAATCGCCGGCGCACTCGGCAGCCAGCGCGCATGGCGCGGCGGCAGCATCTGTTCGGCCAGCGCAAGGATCACGCCCAGCACGGCTGCGACTGCCATGGCCGGCAACGCGCCGGTCGGGATCGAAGCCAGCCCAGCCGTCAGCACTTCCGCCACCGCTTTCCAGGTCGCCACTGCCGGGGCCGGCCATTCCGGCGTGATCAGCATGCTGCGCGGATCGGGGATCAGCAGCAGATAGACAATCGAGCCGACGACGCTGCCGACGATGACGCCGAAGAACTGCGCCAGGATCTGAAAGCGGAAGGTCGCCCCGATCAGCATGCCGGTTTTCAGATCCTGCATCAGATCGGCGCATTGCCCCGCCGCGCCGCCGGTGATGTTTGCCGTCATCAGATTGGTGCCGATCTGGCCGGGGGCGAGGATGCTGTAGGCAAGCTGCGTCACCTGTCCCATGGCGCCGATCGGTGTGATGCCGGTTTCGCCCGTCGCCCGCGTGGCGACGATGGCAAGGATGTAACTCACCCCCACCGCGCCGATAGCAGTCCAGAAACCGATGCCGAAGAGATGCGCTGATGTGAGCGCAATCAGCACGGCGATGGCGCTGAGCGCGAAAGCATGGCCGCGCCAGCCAAGCCCCCTCGCCCATCGCGAGGACTTCGGCTTCTTCTTGCCGCCGTAGAGGCGCAGCAGCGAGATGCCGAAGGAAACCAGCGATGCCACCACCATCAGCGTGGCGCCGGGCCAGAGCAGCCATGTGACGAGCGGCGCGAACCAGGAAGCTTGTGGCTCAATTGCCCCCGGCTCGGCCCAGCCCTGTGCGAGGACATACGGCGCAAGAAGGCCCCAGGCGACTACGGCACCCAGCAGAATCGACAATCCCGCACGCAGGCCGATGATCGCGCCGAAGCCGAGCATCAGCAGCGACGGATCGAGCGTGAAGCCTAAATTGCTCAAGGTCGGCGCTGCGGCACTGCCCGGCAGCTTCAGGCCAGGACCGACACGCGGCATCGCGATGACAAGATCGTGGAAAGCCTTGATGGCGCCCGAGACGGCAGCCGCGCTGAGCAGCAGTTTGAGACGCGAAACCGCATCATCGCCGCGATCGTGGATGCGCGTCATCGTCTCGGCGGTAGCGATGCCGGCGGGAAAGCTCAGCTTCTCGCGCAGTAGCATCTGATTGCGCAGACCGGCAGCGACAATGACGCCAAGAATGCTGACGATGGCGACCCAGAAGATCAGCCAGTACCAGGGCAGCACCTGGCCGGTCAGCAAGGTCAGCGCCGGCAATGGCGCCACCAGGCCGCCGGAGATGTTCGAGGCAGCGGACGACGCCACCATCTGATTGGTGTTGTTTTCCAAAATGCCCCAGGACCGCGTGCCGATCAGAGCGCGATTGACCTGCCAGAAGCCGAAGCCCAGCAGCACGGCAGCGATCGCCATGTTGAAGGCCCAGCCGATCTTCAGGCCGCTGTAGACATTGCAGGGGGTGAGGATCGCGCCGATGACCACCCCGGTGAGGATGGCCCGAAGGGTCAGTTCCGGTTGGCGCGCAAGAGATATTGCTGGCGATGCCGCCGAGGGTCCTGCCGGGGCCATGGAAACCAAACTAGGTTTCCCGGCCGCGGCAGCAATGGCATTTACGCGACCTTGATGACGACCTTGCCGGTGGTCTTGCGCGACAGCAGGGCCTGCATCGCCTGCGGCACCTGATCCAGCGAAAATGTGGCCGAGACATGCGGCTTCAGCCGGCCCTGTTCATACAGCGCCAGCAGGGCAGCGAAATTGGCGCGGTTCTTCTGCGGCTCGCGCGCGGCGAAGGCGCCCCAGAAGACGCCGACAATGCTGCAGCCCTTGATCAGCGCCAGATTGGCCGGCGCTTCCGGAATGCGGCCCGAAGCGAAGCCGATCACCAGCAGGCGGCCATCCCAGTTGATGCAGCGCAACGACTGGTCGAAAGCATCGCCGCCGACCGCATCGTAGATCACATCGGCGCCGTTGCCGCCGGTGAGTTCCTTGACCCGGTCCTTGATGCTTTCCTTGTTGTAATTGATCACATGGGCAGCGCCGTATGCCTTCACGATCGCCGCCTTCTCGTCCGAGCCGACGGTGCCGATTACGGTGGCGCCAAGTTCGCGGCCGAGCTCGACAGCATTGAGGCCGACGCCGCCGGCCGCGCCATGCACCAGCAGCACCTCGCCCTTCTTCAGACGGCCGCGGTCCACCAGCGCGTGGTAGGTCGTGCCGTAGGTGATCGGGAAACCGGCGGCAATCTCGTAAGGCATCGAAGCCGGGATCTTGAACACATTGGCGGCGGGGCAGTTCACCTCGGTGGCAAAGGCGCCATGGCCGGTGGTCGCCATCACGCGGTCGCCGACTTTCAGGTCGCGGACGTTTTCGCCCACGGCGGCGATTTCGCCTGCGCATTCCATGCCCGGCGCGAAGGGAAAGCTTGGCTTGAACTGATACTTGCCGGCGATCATCAGCGTGTCGGGGAAGTTCAGCCCGGCGGCATGCACCTTGATGCGCACGTCCTTCGGCCCCAGCGCGGGCAGGGCAAGCTCCTTGAGCTGCAGGCTTTCCGGCCCGCCCCAGGCCTCGCATACCATTGCCTTCACGCTGGCCGCTGCCGACATCGTTCGCTCCCTATCGTCTGGTTCTGGATCTGGTTTTTTGGATAAAGAAATGGCGCCGGACGAAACATCCGGCGCCATGCCAGCTCCTGCTTATTTGGGAGCCATCACCATCGTCATCTGCCGCCCTTCCATCTTGGGCGTCTGCTCGACCTTGGCCTTGTCGTTGAGATCCTCGCGCACCCGGTCCAGCAGCTTCATGCCGAGTTCCTGATGCGCCATCTCGCGGCCGCGGAAGCGAAGCGTGACCTTGACCTTGTCACCCTCTTCGAGGAAGCGCTGCATCGCCTTCATCTTCACGTCATAGTCATGCGTGTCGATCATCGGGCGCAGCTTGATTTCCTTGATCTCGATGACCTTCTGCTTCTTGCGCGCCTCGGCCGCCTTCTTCTGGGCCTCGTACTTGTACTTGCCGTAATCGAGGACCTTGGCGACGGGGGGCTGTGCAGTCGGCGAAATTTCCACCAGGTCGAGGCCGGCCTCTTCGGCGATCCGGAGAGCTTCGCGGATCGGAACGACGCCGCGGTTCTCGCCGGAGGCATCGATCAGTCGAACGCTGGGGACGTCGATTTCAAAATTGACCCGCGGGCCGTCGGTTTTCGGCTGCGGCGGGGCATTAAACGGGGGACGGGCTATGACGCGCTCCTATAGTCGTTTCAGCAAAATCAGTGGGTTAGCCGAAGGCATGCCTGGCTCAGGCCTGCGGCATGCGGGCTTCGGCGGTCAATCTAGCAATCGCTTCGGCTAAAGCAATGGTTTCCTGACGCTCTTCGCCCAGGCGCCGCAGGGTCACAGTGCCCTGCTCGGCCTCCTTCTTGCCGACCACGATGATGACCGGGATCTTGGCGAGGCTCAGCTCGCGGATCTTGTAGTTGATCTTCTCGTTGCGCAGATCGGTATCGGCCCGCAGGCCCGCGGCATCGAGCTGGTCCGCCACCTGGCGGGCATAGTCGTCGCAATCCGACACGATCGGCGCCACCACCGCCTGGACCGGCGCCATCCAGAGCGGCAGCTTGCCCGCATAATGCTCCAGCAGGATGCCGATGAAGCGCTCGAAGCTGCCGAGGATGGCTCGGTGCAGCATCACCGGGCGGTGGCGCTGGCCATCGGCGCCGACATATTCCGCGCCCAGCCGCTCGGGCAGCACGAAGTCGACCTGCAGGGTGCCGCATTGCCAGTCGCGGCCGATGGTGTCGCGCAGCACGAATTCCAGCTTCGGGCCATAGAAGGCACCCTCGCCGGGATTGAGGGTGTAGTCGAGGCCGGCGGCGACGCAGGCTTCCTTCAGCGCGCTCTCGGCCTTGTCCCAGGTGGCATCCGAACCGGCGCGCTTTTCCGGCCGGTCGGAGAATTTCACCCGGATGTCGGTAAAGCCCATGTCGTGGTAGATGCTCTTCAGCAGTTCGCAGAACTGCTTGCTCTCCGAGATGATCTGATCCTCGGTGCAGAAGATATGCGCATCGTCCTGGGTGAAGTTGCGCACCCGCATGATGCCGTGCAGCGCGCCGCCCGGCTCGAAGCGGTGGCAGGAGCCGAACTCGGCCATGCGCAGGGGCAGATCGCGATAGGACTTGAGCCCCTGATTGAAGATCTGCACATGGCAGGGGCAGTTCATCGGCTTCAGCGCGAAGACCCGCTCGTTGGGATCGCTGCCGTATTCGCGGATGCCCTGCTCGTTCTCCGCCAGATACATGTTCTCGCGGAACTTCTCCCAGTGGCCCGAAGCCTCCCAGAGCTTGCGGTCGACGAGCTGCGGCGTGCGCACCTCGACATACTTCGCCTTTTCCAGCCGGTTGCGCATGTAGCGCTCCAGCGTGCGGTACAGCGTCCAGCCCTTCGGGTGCCAGAACACCATGCCGGCGGCTTCTTCCTGCTGATGGAACAGGCCCATCTCCTTGCCAAGCCGGCGATGGTCGCGCTTTTCGGCCTCTTCCAGCCGCTTCAGATAGGCGTCGAGTTCCTTCTGATCGCGCCAGGCCGTCGCATAGATGCGCTGCAGCTGGCGGTTTTTGGCATCGCCGCGCCAGTAGGCGCCCGAGACCTTCATCAGCTTGAAAACCGGCGGCAGCTTGCCGGTGGAGGGCAGATGCGGGCCGACGCAGAGATCGAGCCAGGTATCGCCCTGGCGATAGATCGAGATCGGCTCGCCGCGCTTGGCGATCTCGGCCACCCATTCGGCCTTGTAGGTCTCGCCGATGGACTTGAAATACTCGACCGCCTTTTCCGGCGACCATTCCTCGCGCTTGATCGGCAGGTCACGCTGCACGATCTCGCGCATGCGCTGCTCGATCTTGGCAAAGTCGTCGGGCGTGAAGGGCTCGTCGCGGACGAAATCGTAATAGAAGCCGTCTTCGGTGGCGGGGCCGAAGGTGATCTGGGTGCCGGGATAAAGCTCTTGCACCGCCTGGGCCAGGACATGGGCGCCGTCATGGCGGATCAGCTCAAGGACTTCAGCCTCGTTCTTGTCCTTCAGCGTGACGATCTCAAGCCTGGCGTCCCGGGTGATCGGGGTGGCCAGATCCTTCAGCACACCGTCCAGCCGGATCGCCAGGGCCGCCTTGGCCAGGCCCGCGCCGATCGAAGCGGCCACTTCCGTTCCCGTCGTGCCGGCCGCGTAAGTTCGGACGCTGCCATCGGGCAGCGTGACGCGGATTTCGGCGGCGGAAACGGCAGAACTGGACATGGTTTATGAACCTCCAAGGGGGCGCAGCCTAGCCGTCTGGCCCCCCCTGTCAAGGCGGGCGGGCCAGGGTGGCCAGATAGTTATTCCGCTTCCGCATAACCCCTGCCCGACTTGGCATTGGCCGGACGTAGCCGGCTTTGTCATGGTCTGCAGCCATGGGTCAGCATCAAGCGATCACCATGCCGCCGGTCACTGCCGCCGTCCCTTTGCGGCGGCGGCTATTAGGCGTGCTGGGCGGCATGGGGCCGCTCGCCACCGCCGATTTCCTGCGCAAGCTGATCGAACTGACCCCTGCCGCCTGCGATCAGGAGCATGTGCCCCTCATCGTGTACTCGGTGCCCCAGATTCCCGACCGCTCGAGCTGCATCGAAGGCCGGGGCGCCTCGCCGCTGCCCGCCATGCTGGCCGGATTGCGCTGCCTGGAAGCCGCGGGGGCGGAGATTATCGCCATGCCCTGCAACACGGCGCATTACTGGTACGACCCGCTTTGCCGTCAAACCGGGGCCGAATTCCTGCATATCGTCGACACCGTCGCCGATGCGCTCCTCCGCCAGAATGTGGCGGCATGTCCAGTGGGCCTGCTGGCCACCACCGGCACCATCCGCGCCGATATCTATGGCAGTCGCCTGGCCGGGCGCGGCTACAGTCTGATCCTGCCCGGCGCGCGCCAGCAGGAAGACCTCGTCATGGCGGGCATTCGCGCAGTGAAGGCCGGCCGCCTTTCGCAGGCGCATGGCCTGCTGCAATCGGCTGCCGCCGATCTGGCGGCGGCTGGCGCCAGGGCGGTGATTCTGGGCTGCACCGAAATCCCGCTTGCCCTGCCACAGACCGACTGGCGCCTGGATGTGGCGCGGATCGATGCGACCGAAGCGCTGGCTCAGGCCTGCATCGCCCGCAGCCTGGCCGTGAGCGTTTCCGCCGTCCCGGCACAGACAGCTACAACGCTGGCAGCTGCAACGCTGGCAGCTGCAACGCTGGCCGAAGCCGTTTAGGGCATGCAAAGATACCGGCATGGAACTGAAGTGGCTGGAAGATTTCATCAGTCTTGCCAATACCGGCAGCTTCTCGCGCTCGGCCGAGGAGCGCAATGTGACCCAGCCCGCCTTCAGCCGCCGCATCAAAGCGCTGGAATTCTGGCTCGGCGCGCCGCTTGTGGACCGCAGCACCTATCCGACCGTGCTGACGCCCGCTGGCCGCGCCTTTCGGGATGTGGCGGAAAGCATGCTGCGGCAGATCTACCAGCTGCGTGACGAACTGCGCCAGGCCGAACATCAGGCGCGCAGCACCATCCGCTTTGCAGCGCTGCATACCCTGTCGCTGACCTTCTTTCCCGCCTGGCTGCGGCGCATCAGCGAGGGCGTAGGCCGGCTGAACACCACCATGATGGCCGACAACATGCACGATTGCATGCAGGCTTTGGTCACGGGCACCTGCGACTTCTTGCTCACCTATGCGCATCCGGGCGTACCGCTGCTGCTCGACCCGCGCCGCTATCCATCCGTCGTGCTTGCCGAAGATAAAATCCTGCCGGTCTGTGCGCCAGGCCCGGAGCGCAAGCCGCTTTATTCCCTGCCTGGTACCGCGCGGGCGCCGCTGCCTTATCTTGCCTATTCGCCGGACACCTTTCTTGGCCGCATCGTCGAGGTGGCGATTACTACCGGCCGGCAGCGCGGACCGCACCTGTCCGTCATCTACGAGAATTCAATGGCCGAGGCACTGAAGGCGATGGCGGTGGAAGGACAGGGCATCGCATGGCTGCCGGCAAGCTCCATTAAACGCGAACTCAAGACGGGGGACCTCGTTCCTGCCGGCGATGAAAGCTGGAACCGCAGCATGGAAATCCGGCTCTATCGCACCGGCGATCTGGGGCGGCCGAAGATGGAAGAAGTCTGGTCGCTGGTCTGCCGGCAAGCCGAACAGAAAGATTCTGCTTAACCCCTGATCAGGCTGCCAAAAATAGCCGCACCCTCCCCTTATGCCAAATTTGCATAGTTCATTGCCATTCGGCATTGGCAACTGGCTGGGGATGTGAGTAGCGTAATCCGGTTGAACAAACGGGGGAATCCATGTGGATGAAAAAAAGCTTTAAAGGGATGCTTACCGCCATCGGCGCTGTTGCCGGCATGGCATTGGCGCAGAACGCCGCTGCCGGCCCGACCTTCGATGCGGTCAAGGCCAAGGGTTTCGTGCAATGCGGTGTCAACGGCAGCGTTGCCGGCTTCAGCGCGCCGGATTCGCAGGGCCAGTGGAAGGGTATCGACATCGACCTCTGCAAGGCCATCGCGGCGGCAATGTTTGGCGATGCCTCCAAAGTGCGCTTCACGCCAACAACCGCGCAGCAGCGTTTCGTGGCGTTGCAATCGGGCGAAATCGATGTGCTGACCCGCAACGCAACGCAGACCTTGATGCGCGATGTCTCGCTGGGTCTGCGTGAGGCCGGTGTGAACTTCTATGACGGCCAGGGCTTCCTGGTGTCGAAGAAGCTCGGCGTCAAATCCGCCAAGGAACTCGGCGGCGCCACGATCTGCGTGCAGCCCGGCACCACCACGGAGCTGAATCTTGCCGATTACTTCCGCAAGGCAGGCATGACCTACAAGGCCGTGGTGATCGAGAAAGTGGATGAAAACATCGCCGCCTTCTCCTCGGGACGCTGTGACGTCTACACCACCGACGCTTCGCAGCTGGCTGCGATCCGCGTGACGGCGCTGAGCAATCCCGACGACTACATCATTCTGCCCGAGCTCATTTCCAAGGAACCGCTGGGACCGATGGTGCGCCAGGGCGATGAGCAATGGTATCAGGTCGTCAAATGGACCCTGATGGCGATGAAGGAAGCCGAGGAACTTGGCATCACCTCGCAGAACGTCGACCAGATGCTCAAGAGCGAGGATCCCGGCATCAAGCGCTTCCTCGGTGTCACGCCCGGCTTTGGCAAGGGCATCGGCCTGGACGAAAAATGGGCCTATGAAATCGTCAAGCAGGTCGGCAACTATGGTGAAAGCTTCGAGCGCAATGTCGGCAAGGGCAGCCCGATCAAGCTGGACCGCGGCCTGAACGATCTGTGGACCAGGGGTGGCCTGATGTACGCCATCCCGTTCCGCTGATCAGAAGCCTGAAAACTGTAATATCCCAGAACTGCAAGACGTTGTGACGGCGCCACGGGCGCCGTCACGCATGTTCGGGGAACAGCAAATCCGTATAGACCCTGATATAGGCCGCGCACATCGTATCGACGGTGAAATGCTCGGCCACATGGCGGCGCGCCCGTTCGGCAATCGCCATCCGCCGCTCAGGCGTCAGCTTCAGCGCTTCCTCCAGCGCATCCGCCAGCGCAATCGCATCATTCGGCGGCACCAGCCAGCCGGTTTCTCCAGGCAGCACGGTTTCGCGGGCGCCGCCATGATTGGTGGCGATCACCGGCTTGCCCATCGCCTGGCCTTCCACAGCGATGCGGCCGAAGCCCTCCGGCTCGATGCTGGCGGAGACCACCACATCGGCCAGCATGTAGGCCGCCGGCATGTCCTTGCAGTCGCCCGGCATGCGCACGCAGCGATCAAGCCCGAGCTGCACGATCATGCCTTCCAGTTCGGCGCGGTATGTCTCGCGGCCCTGATGATCGCCGACCAGTACGGCGATGAAATCCTGCTTGCCGCGGCGCCTGGTCAACTCGGCCAGCGCGCGCAGCAGCACCGCATGACCCTTCCAGCGCGTCAGCCGGCCCGGCAGCAGGATCACCGGCAGGCCGTCGACCAGCCGCCATTGCTGCTGCAACTTCGCGATGCGGTCGGGATAGACACGGGAGGGATCGAATTTCGCCAGATCCGTGCCGCGCGCAATGACAGTGATCAGCGACCGCGGCACGCCGAAGGTCTTATGCGCATACTCGCCGACGAAATCGGAGATTGCCACCACGCGGTCGCCCTTGGCCATCGGCCCGGCCCAGAAGCGCTTGAACCAGTTATGCGCCTTGTAGGCGTTGTGAAAGGTCGTCACCAGCGGCACGCCGCAGCGCCGGGCGGCGGCGCGCGCAGACCAGGCCGGAGCGCGCGAGCGCACATGAACCAGATCGACCGGCAGGCTGCGGATCAGCTCTTCCAGCCGGTCGGTATTCCGACGCATGACGAGGGGATTCTTGCTCGCGACAGGCAGCGTGAAATGCTTGGCACCGGCGCGCTCCAGCTCGCGCACCATCGGGCCGCCCTCGGAGACCACGTAGGATACCCAGCCAGCCCTGGCCAGAGCCTTGGCGGTATCAACCGTGCCGCGCTCCACCCCCCCGGTGACAAGCGCAGGTAGCACCTGCAGCACAGCGGGAGGACGGCCGCCTTCTGGACGTTCGGCGGGCGCTGCGGTCATAGTGAGGTTCGGATCGTCTGGCATCAAAGGGTAACGCGATTCGCGGCACTATAAAGGCGCCGCGATCCGCCGGAAATGCCCGGACCCCACAAGATTGCAGGAGTTTTTCCGTGTCCGAGACGCAATTTCTCACCCGCCCCGACCAAACACGCCTCGCCTATTGCAGCATTCCGGGCCGCCAGCCGGGCGTGCTGTTCTGCGGCGGGTTCAAATCCGACATGACCGGAACCAAGGCCGTGGCGCTGGAAGCTGCGGCCAGGGCACGCGGCACGGCCTTCACGCGTTTCGATTACTTCGGCCATGGCCAGTCGGATGGCCGCTTCATCGACGGCACCATCGGCCGCTGGAAGGAGGATACGCTGGCGATTCTCGATCAGGTCTGCCAGGGACCGCAGGTGATCGTCGGTTCCAGCATGGGCGGCTGGCTGGCGACGCTGGCGGCGCTGGCGCGGCCGGAGAAGGTGATCGGCCTTGTGCTGATCGCGCCGGCCCTGGATTTCACCGAAGATCTGATGTGGGCGCAGATGACGGAGGAGCAGCGCGCCACGCTGCTGCGTGACGGCGTGCTGCGCGAGCCGTCGGACTATTCCGAAGAGCCTTATGAATATACGCTGCAGCTCATCACCGATGGACGAACCCACTGCCTGATGAAGGCCGGCATCGTTTTCGACAAGCCGGTGCGCATCCTGCAGGGCATGCGCGATCCGGATGTGCCCTGGCAGCATGCGCTGAAGACGATCGATGCGTTCAGAGGCGACGATACCCGCCTGACCCTGATCAAGGATGGCGATCACCGCCTGTCGCGGCCGCAGGATATCGACCTGCTGATCGAGACAGCCTGGAGCCTGATCCGTTGATCGTCTCGACCGCGAGGCTGCTGCTGCGGCCGCCGGTGCCGGGGGATGCAGCAGTGCTTTCGCGGCTGATGACAAAAGAGGTCAGCCACCGCACGGCATCCTGGCCCTATCCGCTCAGCGAGGCGGCAGCCGAAGCGAAGCTGCGGGAAGTCATCGCCGCCGAGCGTGCCCATCGCAGCTTTGCCCGCCTCATCACGCAGCGCGAGGATGGTACGCCGATGGGCTGGCTGGTGGTCGCACTGGTGAATGATGCGCCGCGCACCGGCAGCTTAGGCTACTGGCTGGGGACTGCCTTTCACCGGCAGGGCTATCTCAGCGAAGCGCTGATGCCGTTCGTTCAGGCTGCGATCAGCGCCCTGCAGATTGAGCGGCTGGAGGCCGGTGTGCAGGCGACGAATGCGGCTTCAGTTGCCCTGCTGAAGAAACTCGGCATGCAGTTCATCGGACGGCAGATGCATTACGTGCCTGCGCGCGAGCGCGAGGAAGCAGCCGACTTCTACGCCATGGATTGCCACAGCGCCGTCAATCCCTCGCGATAGGTCGGGTATTTCAGGTTCACGCCCAGCTCACGCTTGATGCGGTCATTCTTCACGCGGCGATTGTCGGCATAGAAGCTGGCGGCCATCGGCGAAAGCTGCGCCTGTTCGAACGGAATTTCCGGCGGCGGCTCCATGCCGAGCAGCTTGGCGGCGTAGGCGACCACATCCTGCGGCGGCGCGGGTTCGTCATCGGCAACATTGTAGATCGCGCCGGGATTGGGCTTGCGCATCGAGGCTTCCAGCACGGCGGCGATATCTTCCACATGGATGCGGCAGAAGACCTGGCCTGGCTTGACGATGCGATGCGCGGTGCCGCGCCGCAGGCCTTCGAGCTGGTTGCGGCCCGGTCCGTAGATGCCGGCGAGGCGAAAGACATGCACCGGCACGCCGCGGGATTTCCAAAGCTCCAGCCAGCCCGCTTCGGCTTCGGCGCGACGCTTGCTGCGCGGCTGATCGGGACGCACCGGGCTTTGCTCATCCACCCATGCGCCGCCGGTATCGCCATAGACGCCGGTGGTGGAGAGATAGCCGAGCCATCTCAAATTCGGCAAAGCGGCAATGTCGGCGCCATGCCAGCGCAGGACGGCATCGGCTGCATCATCCGCCGGCACCGAAACGAGGATATGCGTCGCCGGCGCCAGCACGGACGCATCGGCCAGCGGTGCCGTACCATCAAAGACATGGCTGTCATAGCCGACTGCTGCGATATCGGCGGCTTTCTCCAGGCTGCGGCTGGTGGCGATGATGCCCCAGCCTTTGGCATGCAGACGCATGGCCAGAGCCTGCGCGGTGAAGCCAAGGCCGAAGCAGAACAATGTGCCGGTCACGGAGATAAACCTCGTCGCATTCCGATGCGCGCCTTGCTTTTGCCATGGGCGGAGGCCACTCTCCGCGCCATGCCGATCTTCAAGATAGCGTCTTGTGCCGCATTCGCCAGCCTTGCCCTTCTGTCGATGGGCTCTATTGCCCAGACGTCGCAGTCGCGCGCGCTGGAGGATATCGCCTATCAGGATTGCCTGAGCCTGGTGCGCAGGAATCCGGAAGAAGGATTTGCCCAGGCGCAGGTCTGGCAATCGACCGGCGGCGGATTGGCGGCAGCGCATTGCGGCGCGCTGGCGCTGGTGGAGCTGAAGCATTACGCCGATGCCGCCGACCGGCTGGAGCTGCTGCTGCCGCTCGCCGAGAAGCAGGCGCCGCATCTGACGGTGGCAATTCTTGATCAGGCGGCCAATGCCTGGCTGCTGGCCGAGCAGCCGCAGCGGGCGCGGCAATTGCTCGATATCGCGGTGAATGCCGCGCCGCATCAATCCGACATCCTGATCGACCGCGCCATTGCGCTGGCGGCACTCGACGATCATGCGGCGGCCCGCGCCGATCTGGACCGCGCGCTGAGCCTGGAGCCGACGCGCGCCGATGCCTATGCGCTGCGCGCCAGCGCAAGGCGGCAGCTGAACGATCCTGCGGGCGCGCTGGAAGATGCCGAGACGGCTTTGGCGCTGGAGCCGCGCCTGCCGGAGGCACTGCTGGAGCGCGGCATCCTGCGGCTGAACATCGGTGACCGCAAAGGCGCGCGGGCCGACCTCATTCAGGTGCGGCTGATCGCGCCGGACAGTCCCGCTGCGGTGGCAGCAGGCCGCTATATCGAAGAGATGGACGTCAAGGCCGATTAAGGCGCCGCAGGGCCCATGCGGCATGCTCGCGCACGATGCCGCTTTGATCGGCGGATAGTTTCTGCAGCACCGCGATCGCGGCCGGATCGCCGCTGTTGCCGAGCGCGATGCAGACATTGCGCACGAAACGGTCGCGGCCGATGCGCTTTACCGGATTGGTCGAGAAGCGTTCGCGGAACGCGGCGTCATCCAGCCCGGCCAGTTCGATCAGCAGCGGCGCATCAAGCTCAGGCCGCGCATGGAACGAGATTTCCCGCGCCAATTTAGCGAACTTGTTCCACGGGCAGACGGCCAGGCAATCGTCGCAGCCATAGATGCGGTTGCCCATCGCAGTGCGGAATTCCTCCGGGATGCTGCCGTCATATTCGATGGTCAGATACGAGATGCAGCGCCGCGCGTCGAGCTGATAGGGCGCGGGAAAGGCATTGGTCGGACAGGCATCAAGGCAGTTGCGGCAGGAGCCGCAATGATCGGCCTCGGGCGCATCGGGTTCGATCTCGAGCGTCGTGAGAATGATGCCGAGGAACAGCCAGGAGCCGAAATCGCGCGAGACCAGATTGGTATGCTTGCCCTGCCAGCCGATCCCGGCGGCAGCGCTGAGCGGCTTTTCCATCAGCGGCGCGGTATCGACGAAGACCTTGACCTCGTCACCCCATTCGCGATGCATCCAGCCGGCAAGCGCCTTCAGCTTCTTCTTCACCACCAGGTGATAGTCGCGCCCCTGCGCATAGACGGAAATCGCGGCGCGCTCGCGCTGCGCCAGCACATCGAGCGGGCTCTTCTCCGGCGCGTAATTGAGGCCGAGCGCAACGATGCTTTTCGCCTCGGGCCAAAGCGCATTGGGATGCCGGCGGCGCTCGGCCTTCTCTTCCAGCCAGCGCATTTCGCCGTGGCGCTGCAGCGCCATGAACTGATCCAGCCGCTCGGCCAGTTCCGGGCCGATGCGGCCGGTATTCGTGAAGCCGACCGCATCGAAGCCTTCCTCGAAAGCGCGCGCCCGGATGCGCGCCTTCTTATCTTCTGCCTGCTGAACCGGCTTAGTCGGGGAGTGCGGCAATGCAGGCGATCTCCACCTTGTAGGCCGGCGCCGCCAGCTTGGATTCCACGGTGGCGCGGGCCGGCGTGTTGCCCTGCGGCACCCAGGCATCCCAGGCCTTGTTCATCTCGGCGAAGGTGCCGATATCGGCGAGCCAGACATTGGCCGAAAGGATGCGGGTCTTGTCGGTGCCGGCTTCCTTCAGCAGGCGGTCGATCTGGGCGAGTATCTGCTGGGTCTGGCCGAAGACATCGGCGCTGGTGTCGCTGGCGACCTGGCCGGCCAGATAGACCGTCTTGCCATGGACCACGGCCTGGCTCATGCGGGGGCCGACATCGATGCGGCGGATGGACATGGGGATGCTCCTTCTCTTCCTTCGTTTCTCAGACGTCATGCCCGGGCTTGACCCGGGCATCTGTTTTCCGTTCTGCACAAGATCCTCGCGTCAGGCGCGAGGATCTTGTGTCTTGTAGTTAAAAATCCAGATCGGCGTAATGCTTGGGCGGTGGCAGGCCGGGGATGTGGTCGGCGAGCAGCGGCCGGAAGCTGGGCCGCGACTTCACCCGCGCATACCAGTCCTTGGCGCCGGGATGATCCTCCCAGAGGATGTCGCCGAGATAATCGAGGCAGCTCAGATGCGCAGCCGCAGTGATGTCGGCCAGGCTGAAATCGTCGCCGGCCAGCCAGTTCCGCCGCTCGGTGAGATAGGCGATGTAATCGAGGTGGATCTTCAGATTGCTGTGGGCGATGCGGATCACCGAGGATTCCGGATGGCCCATGCCGAGAAAGCGCTTCATCACCTTCTCGTAGATCAAAGGCTCACTGGCCTCGCGGCCGAATTTGTGATCCCACCAGGCGACCAGCCGGCGCGTCTCGGCGCGGCTCGGCGGATCGAAGCCGATCAGCATCTTGTTGGGATAGACCTCGTCGAGGTATTCGCAGATCGCCTGGCTGTCGGCCAGCACGCGGCCGTCATGCTCGATTAGCACGGGGCCCTGGCCCGTGGGATCCATGGCGAGGAATTCCTCGCGGCGCTCCCAGATCTTCTCGACCTCGAGATCGAATTCCAGACCCTTCTCCTTCAGCAGGATTCGCACCTTGCGGGAATAGGGAGATAGCCAAAGATGGTAGAGCGTGCGCATGGCAGTGGATCAGCGGTTTGGCCCCGGCAGAACGGCGCACGGCAGCCAGCAGAATCAGCAAATCGTTGATATGGCTTTGCCCAGAGCGCCGCAAGAGCGATCCGGCAGGATCGGCCAGGATCGTTCTGTGGCCGGAGGATTCCTTTGCGGAGCAAACGGAGCGAAACTCGGCCAACGGAGCCACGCCGAAACTGAAGAGTACCCGTCTTCCACGCAGGTTCGCAGGCATGGGGCTTAAGATGGGCGACCGCAGCACATATGGCGGTGAAGAACATATATAGTACATCGCGACAGGGGATCAGGCCCACGCTATGGTCCGGGGACCGATCGATCAGTGAAGCTGTCGAGGGAGGATGAGGTGCTGACCATCTGGGGCCGGGCGAGCTCGGTGAATGTGCAGAAGGTGCTGTGGACGGCCGATGAGCTGGGCTTGGCTTACGAGCGTATCGATGCCGGCGGCAAATTCGGCGGGCTGAGCGACGCGGCCTATCGCGCCATGAACCCGAACGGGCTGATCCCGACCATCCGCGACGGCAGCGGCACGGGCGAGGAGGTCGTGCTGTGGGAGAGCAATGCGATCGTGCGCTATCTCGCAGCGCGCTATGGCGCGGATGATGCGAATGCGGGTGATGCGAATTCTGGCGCAGCGCCGCTCTGGCCGCGCGATCCGGCACGGCGCGCGCTGGCCGACCGCTGGATGGACTGGGCGCTGACCACCATCAATGAGCCGATGCGTGTGCTGTTCTGGGGCCTCGTGCGCGATCCGGTGAATGCGAAGGTCGACGAGATGCTGCGCGCCGAGGAGCAGAGCGGCGAGCTCTGGGCGCGGCTCGATGCCTGGCTGGCCGAACACGGGCCTTTCATTGCCGGCGATAGCCTCAGCATCGGCGACATTCCGGTCGGCTGCCAGGTGCAGCGCTGGCTCAGCTTCCCCATCCAGCGCCCCAGCCTGCCGCATCTCGAAGCCTGGCATAAGCGGCTTGCCGAGCGGCCGGGCTATCGGAAATGGGTGATGGTGAAGATGGAGTGAAGACAGTAGAGGCTCGTGGAAGCCTCATCTTGGCACCTTACAAATTAGAATATTATGCCCTGCTTAGAGTATAGCATCCGCATCGATCAGCAATGGCGCATCTGCTTCGGCTGGAAGGATGGCAATGCCTATGACGTCGAAATCGTCGACTACTACTAAGCGGATTCCCAACCCGCATCCGGGACGCATCCTGAATGAGGAATTTCTCAAGCCGCTGGGCCTGAGCCAGAATGCGCTGGCACGCGCGCTGGGGGTGCCGCCGCGGCGGATCAACGAAATCGTCCTGGGCAAGCGCGCCGTCACTGCCGATACGGATCTGCGGCTGGCGCGTTTCTTCGGCCTGTCGGAAGGCTTTTTCCTCGGCCTGCAGGACGATTACGACCTGCTCAAGCGCAAGCGCGAACTGGGCGACAAGCTGAAGCGCATTCCCGTTTTCGACCGCAGCGCGGCCTGAACCGCCAGGCGGACAGCAGCAATCGACTGACTTCCGGGCCTGTCGGTCTATAGCTTCAGGCGTGCCATCTGCGCGTTCTTTCTCGGCGGCAAAAGGAATGGATGCTCGGACTAAGTCCGAACTTGACGGTGCGAGCCGTAGCCCTGGCGTGTTGCCGTCAGTTCCGGCCGGCGTTGACGAGCTGCTCGATTTCGGGCGCGCGGCGGCTGAAGGCGGCCAGCACGTCCGGATCGAAAAAGCCCGGCGAGGTGCGCTCATCGCCCTGCAGGATGATGCGGCTCGCCTCGGCATGGCTGAGGCCGTGCTTGTAGGGCCGGATGGCCCGCAGCGCCTCGTAGACATCGGCGACCGCCACAATACGGGCTGCCAGCGGAATGGCCTCGCCGGCCAGTCCCTGCGGATAGCCGCTGCCGTCGAAATGCTCGTGATGGCTCAATGCCACGGCGGCGGCGAGATCAAGCGCCGGATGGCGCGCCTCGCGCAGCAGATCGTGGCCGTGATGGGTGTGCAGCGCCATCACCTCGCGCTCGGCCGGATCGAGGCGGCCGGGCTTCATCAGGATGCCATCGGCGATTGCGGTCTTGCCGATGTCGTGCAGCAGGGCGGCCTCACCGATATCCTGCACCGTCTCGCTGTCGAGCTGCAGCGCCTCGGCGAGCATGCGGCTGATCACCGCGGTCAGGTCGGCGTGCTTCATCGTGTGGCGGTCGCGCACATGGGCGACCCTTGCAACCAGCTGCGCAACGGTGGGACGATCGATCATGGGAAGGAGGATACGCGGGAAAGTCGCTTTGAGATGGAAAGTCTCGGCTTCTATTTCGACCGTATTTAGCCGCTACCAGCGGCAAACGCCACCCTCCGGGCCGCGAAGAAGAATAGGATAGGGGATACGAAGCGGTCCTTAGCGCAGAAATGAGGCGTCAGGCGTCGGCTGTGTCGCCCCAGCCGCCTTCCTTTGCATCCAGCGTGCCGCGGTTGATCACGCCGTCCGATGCCGTGAGATCGGCGGCGCCGTAATCGGGCAGGGCTTCGAGCGCGCGGTAAAGTGGAGCGAAATCCGGCTGCGTCGCCTCAAACAGCTCATCGAAGCTGCGGATCACGAAATAGGTTTTCTGAAACGTGTCGATGCGGTAGCGCGTGCGCATCACGCGCATCAGGTCGAAGCGGATACGGTTGGGCGCGGCAGATTCCAGGCAGAAGACGCTTTCGCTTTTTGACGACAGGATGCCGGAGCCATAGATGCGCAGGCCCTGCGGCGTTTCGATCAGGCCGAATTCCACCGTGTACCAGTAAAGCCGCGCCAGCCGGTGCAGCGCATTCAGGCGCGCCGCCTTCAGCCCGCCTTGGCCATAGGCCTGCATGTAATCGGCAAAGACCGGATTCATCAGCAGCGGCACATGGCCATAGATGTCATGGAAGACATCGGGTTCCTGGATGTAGTCGATCTGATCGCGGCGGCGGATCCACCAGGTGACCGGAAAGCGCCGTTCGGCCAGATGGCCGAAGAAGACATCATCCGGCACCAGCCCCGGCACGGCGACGATGCGCCAGCCGGTGGCCTTCTCCAGCACATCCGACAGGCGCCCGAAATCCGGCACGCCGTCGGCGGCGACGCCCAGGCCCGTCAGCCCGGCGAGGAATTCATCGCAGGCGCGGCCGGGCAGCAAAGCCGCCTGGCGCTGGAACAGGGCGCGCCAGACGGCATGGTCCTCCGCCGTGTAGCGCTGGCGCGGCTGGTCGAGGGTGTAATCGGGCCGCAGTGGCAGACCGGCCGAATGCTGATCGGCATAAGCAAGTGCAGCCATGGCGTGCCTCCCTGTTCTGATTGGCCTCGACTTGTCGCAAGATTATCGCGTCATCGACGCAAGAGCCGTGCAATTCCTGACAAAATTGGCGCTAATATGCGTGGATCGTGTATGATCGGACGAATTTTGCGGCGAACTTGCGGGAACTTGCCATGCTGGCCGACCTCGATGTTTTCGACCTGCGCCTGCTGCAGCATCTGCAGAAGGATGGCCGCGCCGCCAATGCGGCCCTGGCCGAGCATGTCGGCCTGAGCGCCAGCCAGGTGAGCCGGCGGCTGGCGCGATTGGAGGAGACCGGCGTGGTGGAGCGCTATGCCGCGCTGCTGAAGCCCGAAGCCGTGGGGCTGACAGTGCTCGCCTTTTCCAACGTGTCGCTGGAGAGGCATGCGGAAGAATTGGTGCATGGCTTTGAGAGCGCGGTGGCCAGCCATGCCGAAATCCTCGAATGCTATTCGGTAACCGGAGAGGCGGATTTCGTGCTGCGCATCGTCGCGCCCGACTTAAAAGCCTTTGCGGACTTCCTGCAGCTGAAGCTGCTGCGCATTCCCGGTGTGCGCAGCGTACGCTCCAGCATCGTGCTGCACCGGATCAAGCAGACGACGCAATTGCCGCTGGATCATGTCGGCCAGCGCTGACAGGCGCGCTGGCCGTTTGACGCATGGCGATCAGCCGTTGAGGAATTTTGGCGTGGCCGAGGCGGTAAGCAGTTCGATCAGCCCGGTCATCGCCTTCTGCACGCGCTCAAAGCCCGCGGCTTTGACGATGCGTTCCTCGTCCATGTAGAGGTCGCGGTTGATCTCAAGCTGCAGCGTATGGATGCCTTCGTCGCGGCGGCTGTAATGCTGGGTGATGTAGCCACCGGCATAGGGCTTGTTGCGCGTGGTCGAGAAGCCGCAGGACTTCAGGTAATCCTCGACGCGGTCGACCAGGCGTGGCGCACAGGACACGCCATGGAAATCGCCGATCACCATATCGGCGCGGCGCTGGCCCGCATCGGGCTGGTTGCTGCCGCCGACAGACGGCATCGAATGGCAGTCCAGCAAGAGCGCGATGCCATGCTTTGCCTTGGCGGCGGCCAGCAGGCTTTCCAGCGCATCGTGATAGGGCCGCCAGCAGGTTTCCACGCGACGCTCGGCTTCCGTGAAGGGCAGTTTGTCGCGATAGATTTCCAGTCCGCCGGCAACGACGCGGGCAATGGTGCCAAGCCCTGCGCCGATCTTGCTGCTTTCGGTGACCACATGTGGCGGCAGCGGCGCATCGAACATCGCCGGGTCGAGTTCGTAGGCCGAGCGGTTCGGATCGCAATAGGCGCGCGGGAACAAAGCTTCCAAAAGCGGCGCGCCGAGCGAGGGGCCGGCGGCGTAAAGCTCGTGGATGAACGCGTCCTCCGAGCGGCGCAGGGTCAGCGGATCGAGCTTGGAGGCGGCACGGAAGCTGGCCGGATAGATGTCGCCCGAATGCGGCGAGGAGAGCACCAGCGCCGTCAGCTTGCCCGGACTGGGCTGAGTGATCCGGATCGGCGGGTCGACCGGGAATTCCGGATCGGGCTGGTACTGGCGGGCTTGCAGCGGTGCGCTCATGGGTTTCTTCAAAAATGCGGCGGGAGGGGCGGAGGTTGATTATTGAACGGGCGGACGGGGCTTGCCAACCGACACCGCAGCGATTAAAAGCCTGCCGGTCCGGTCGGCCCCCGGATCTCGGCCGAACGGCCTTGGCGTGAATGGGCGGTTAGCTCAGCGGTAGAGCACTACCTTGACATGGTAGGGGTCACAAGTTCGATCCTTGTACCGCCCACCACGCGCCGCCTTCCCCCGCCCCCGCAGCCATTTTCCCAGCATCTTTCTGCGCCCCGCATCTGCGGCGACGATTTTCGCGCTCGGCCATGACTTCGGCATGTGGATTTCTGCGTGCAAAGCCTGCTGCCGGAGGATGATGCAACTTTCCTGATTCTCCCGGCTTTTTCCCGCTATCCACAGAGTGTGGATAACACCGAAATCGCAGAAAAATTGTATTTGCCCTGTGGATATTCTGGCAAAAAACCCGGTTTTCCAATCCCTTACTTTAGACTACTTTAACCATGGGGTTAGAGATTGGCTGCGTGTATGCAAGTCGGGCGGGGGCCCGGCTTGCCGGGAGGCAACTGGTGCATCGCGCCAGGCAGGCAATGGGGGAAAGAGCATGACAATGTTCTTGGACGTTCCAGCGGCTGCCCGCAGCAGGGGGGTGGCATGACTCATCTGGCAGAAACCGCAATTCCGATCGGCGCGGTATTCATCGAGCATTCCCGCTTCCTGCCCAGCGAGGCCCGGCCGCGCTGGCGGCTGGAGCGCATCGTGGCGCTGCCGAACCTGCCGCAGCATGCAGCCATCCGCAAACTGGAGCCCGGCGGCGAAGAGCGCCTGATTACGCTGCAGGTTCTGGCGCAAAGCGGCAAATACACCCGCGTCGACAACTGACGGCAGAGTTCGCGCCGGCGGCAGCCAGCCCGACATTTTTGCCTGAGACAGCGGCTAACGGGCCGTGCAGAACCGTTGCGCGCATGACACCAAGCGGCCAAAAGCGGGCCGGCGGTTACCGGCAGAGGCGTTTGGTGTTCGCGCATGCAATCTGGTTGTGTGCCAATCCCGGATTACCGCGCAATTTTCCACAAAAGGATGCGAACCAGAAATTTATTTCTCGGCAAAAGCGCGAATTGTTAGCCTGCGGTAATCCAGCACCGCCCCCTTAGGGTGGTGTTCTGCTACTACCAGCAGTCATCCGGTCGTGAGGTGTCCATGCCGTTCCGTCTCTCGCTCGCCGCCAAAATCGCTTCGCTGGTCACCCTATTGGTAGCGCTCACAGCGCTTGCCGTCGGCAGCGGCGCCATCTGGCATATCAGTGCCGCGGTGCCTGCCGAAACTGCCAGCCAGATATGCAGCGGCATCCTGCTCGCCTCAGGCATTGCCATCCTGCTTGGCATCGTCATCGCGCAACTGACCACGCGCGCTTTGCTGCGGCCGATCTCGCGCATCGCCGACTGCACCGAGCGGCTGGCGCAGCATGACATGAAGGTCGCGATCGACTATCGCGAGCGCCATGACGAGATCGGCGCGATGGCGCGGGCGGTGGAGAAGCTGAAGCAGACCTCGTTCACGGCAGCCTGGTCCGAAAGTGGGCTTGAGCATGTCAGCGCCAATGTGATGATCGCCGATCTCGATGGCGTCATCGTCTATTGCAATAGAGGCGTGCTGGCGACGCTGCGTAACGCGCAGGACGACATCCGCAAGGAACTGCCGCATTTCAATGCCGACGAGCTGATCGGCAAGAGCGTCGATCTGTTTCACAAGAATCCGGCGCATCAAAAGCGCCTGCTGGCCGACCTGAAGACCACCCACCGCGCGCGTATCACGGTGGGCGGCCGCATTTTTGATCTGATCGCCAATCCGGCGCTGGATCCGCGCGGCGAACGGATCGGCACAGTGGTGGAATGGGCCGACCGCACCGAGGAGGTGCGCATCGGCAACGAGATGGTGACGCTGATCGAAAGCGCCACCGACAAGGGCTTTTCCGAACGCGTCGATGTGCGCGACCGCAGCGGCTTCATCAAGGCGCTGGGCCAGGCGATCAACACCATGTCGGACAAGTGCCAGACGATGACCGGCGAGATCGCCGCGGCCATCGACGCCATGGCGCGCGGCGACCTGACGCATCGCCTGACCAAGGATTATCCGGGCATTTTCGGCCAGCTCAAATCCGGCACCATGGCCCTGGGCGACCGCCTGCGCGATTTCGCCACGCGGCTGTCGGATACCGCGCGCACGGTGCGCGATGCCTCCGGCGAAATTTCTGCCGGCAGCCAGGATCTGGCGCAGCGCACGGAAAGCCAGGCCGCCAGCATCGAACAGACGGCCGCCTCGATGCATGAGATCACCACCACGGTGAAGCAGAATGCCGACAATGCACAGGCTGCAAACCAGCTGGCGATGGCGGCGCGCGACACCGCCGAAAAGGGCGGCAGCGTCGTGCAGGAAGCCGTCGAAGCAGTAAGCCGCATTGAGGACAGCGCGCAGAAGATTTCCGACATCGTCGGGCTGATCGACGAGATCGCCTTCCAGACCAATCTGCTGGCGCTGAATGCGAGCGTCGAAGCCGCGCGTGCGGGCGAAGCGGGCAAAGGCTTTGCCGTGGTGGCGCAGGAAGTGCGTGCGTTGGCGCAGCGCTCTGCCAATGCCTCGAAGGACATCAAGGCGCTGATCACGGAGTCGAATGCGCAGGTAAAGACCGGCGCGAACCTCGTGAACCAGACTGGCGAATCCCTGCGCGACATCGTCAACGCCGTGAAAAAGGTCAGCGATATCGTAGCCGAGATCGCCGCCGCCAGCCGCGAGCAGGCCACCGGTCTGGAACAGGTCAACACCGCAGTCAGCCAGATGGACGAAACCACGCAGCGCAACGGCGCGCTGGTGGAAGAGACCTCGGCCTCGGCGCAGTCGCTGGCCGATCAGGGCCGCTCGCTCGCCGAACTGGTCGGCTTCTTCAAGCTCGCCCAGCAGGAGGCCATCGCGCCGGCCGTCCCGAAGCCCGCGCCGCAACTTGCTGCTTCAACACTGCCGGCCGCAGCGCCTGCTGCCAAATACGCGCCCCGGCCGGTGGCTGAAGCCAAGGCTGCCGAAGCCAAACCGGCCGCCAGCAAGCCTGCTGCGCCGGCCGCACCTGCACCGGCACCTGTGCCTGCGTCTGTGCCCGCAGCGAAAGCGCTGCCGCCCAAGCCGGCGATGGCCAAGCCCGTTCCGTCCGTCGCGGTCGATGACGATGACGATTGGAAGGAGTTCTGAGCCTGAAAATGTTCTGGCACAAACAATCCCGGGCGCAGCGGAGGCTGGGATTGCCTGAAATCCGCCAGGGCATCCTCCAGCGCTTATTTTGGGCCTCGTAAGCCGTTGCGGTAGGTAAAGGATTAACCCTTAGCCTCTAGTCTGGCTGCCCTGCGTAAAGGGGTTGCGTGGCAGGAACCCGCGGCGCACATTTGAGCATTCCTGCGTCAACAGGGGCGCAGTTCGTACAAGTACAATAGTGGGGGGCGCAAGAATGCGACTCGGCATCCGTCAGAAACTTTTCCTCGCCGTGGGCATAATCGCGGCGATGGCCGTGGTCTCCAGCCTGATCTCGTTCGGCTTCTTCGGCCAGGTGCGCAGCGCCCTGGGGCTGGTGACCGAACGCAGCGTGCCGTCGGTAATCTCCGCGCTGACCCTGGCTTCGCAAAGCGCCGATCTCGCCGCCGCCGCCCCGAACCTTGCCTATGCCGCCGGCGAAGGCGAGCGCAAGAATGCGATGGCTGAACTGACCGGCAAGCTGGTGCAGATCGAGCGCACTCTGGCGGACGTCAAGGAATCCGATGCGCCGACCGAGCTGCGCGAAGCGGTCGAGTCCGGCGTCAAGCAATTATCGGATGCCTTGCAGCGCATCGATTCCGCCGTGAAGTTAAAGCTGGCGCAGAATGAGAAGCGCCAGGCGCTGACCAAGACGCTGACCGAGAGCCATGCCAATTTCCTGATGCTGGCGCAGCCCGCCGTCGATCAGGCGGTGATGGACATGACGATGGAATTCGAGCTGGTCAGCCGCAGCACCGGCAGCGGCACCGGCGAGATGATCCAGAGCATTCTCGACAAGCAGGTGGCCGGCGCCCGCGCCATGCAGGATCTGGTCGCCAAGGTGAACCAGGAGGTTGGTCTTCTGGCCGTCGCCGCGCAGGGCGACTCGCCCGAGCAGATCGAGTTGCTGGCGGTCGACAACATCAACGTCAAGGCCGAGATGCTGCGCAGCCTGGAAACCATGCAGGCGGTCTATCCCAACAAGGAGATCGAAGAGCTGGTCAACAAGCTCGCCACGATCGGCGAAGGCGATTCCGGCCTGCTGCAGATCCGCCTCACGGAACTGGCGGCGGCCCGCCAGGCCGTGGCGGCCCTGGGCGAAAGCCGGTCCGCCGCCAGCTCGCTGGCCGATGCGGTCGAGCATCTGGTGACGGCGGCGCGCGAGGAAACCACGACATCGGCCGAAGCCTCGATGACTGCGATCAACATCGCGCAGTCGGTGATGGCGGTGATCGCGGTGATCTGCCTAGTCTCGGCCGTGGTGATCGGCTGGCTCTATATCGGCCGCAACGTCATCGATCCGATCGTCGCCACCACCGGTATCATGGACCGGTTGGCGAAGAAGGATTGGGGCGCGGAAGTCGTTGGCATCGATCGCAGCGACGAGATCGGCGACATGGCGCGCGCCGTGCAGGTGTTCAAGGAGCAGGGCCAGGAAGCCGACCGCCTGCAGCAGCAGATCGAGGCTGATCGCGAGCGTTTCGAAGCCGAGCGCAAGGCACAGGAAGCGCTGCTGCAAAGCGCAGTGGGCGAGATCGTCGCTGCCGCCAATGCCGGCGATCTGACGCAGCGCATCGACACCAGCCGCATCGAAGGCGTAATGCGCAGCCTGGGCGATGGCATGAACCAGCTTCTGGGCACGATGGAGCGCGCTTTGGGCGATATCGGCGAGATGCTACATAAGCTGGCCGATGGCGATCTGACCCATCGCATCCGTGGCAATTACCAGGGCCTGTTCGCCAAGCTGGCGGGCGATGCCAATCAGGTGAGCGACCGCCTGTCTGAGACGATGAAGCGGCTGACTGAAGCTGCAGGCCTGGTGCGCGATGCCTCGGCGGAGATATCCGCCGGCAGCCAGGATCTGGCGCAACGCACCGAAAGCCAGGCGGCCGCGCTGGAGCAGACCGCAGCCTCGATGCATGAAGTCACTGCCACGGTGAAGCAGAATGCTGAGAATGCGCAGGCTGCCAACCAGCTGGCCTTGAGCGCGCGCAACACGGCGGAAGCCGGCGGCAAGGTGGTGAGCGAAGCCGTCAGGGCGATGAGCGAGATTGAAGGCAGCGCGCAGAAGATTTCCGACATCGTCGGCCTGATCGACGAGATCGCCTTCCAGACCAATCTGCTGGCGCTCAA